>JAIEQG010000020.1 GCA_019747905.1 Burkholderiales bacterium | reverse complement strand
GACAACCTCGCCACGGCGGTGCAGATCGCGTCGATTCCGGAGGAAATTCGCGGGTTCGGGCATGTGAAGGAACGCAACCTGGCGGCGGCCAGGGAGAAGGAGGCGAGGCTGGTGGCGGGGTTCGGGGTGGTGGTGGAGCGGAAGGTGGCGGCCTGACGCAGGCTGAAGGTTGGCTCGGGGGCTGTTGACCGGCGGAGCGAATCGGTGATGTGGATGTAAGGTAGCCGGCAATACAGTGATCCTGGTCGGAGCGGCATGGTCTCCGTGCCAGTGCCGCATCCGCGTGTACGGTGGTCGCCGGATCCGGTGAGCCGCCACCGATGAACCACGCCACAGGAGGGCTCGACATGGCCCGCGCAAGGAAAACTCCCGTCGCACCCGGGGAAACGCAGTCGCACCGGTCGGTAATTGTCACGTTCAAGCCGAAGGACCAGCGCCGCAACAAATCGGCGGACAAGCTCGAGATCCTCGCGGACAGCGCTCCATCGTGCCGTAGCCTCAGCTTCTACGATGTCGCAGGTTCCGCAGAATTCGCCGTCGGTGCCCGAGGATTGCCGCCGAGCATGCCAGCCGACAAAGTGGGTTACGACGTGAATCTGTATGAGGCGCCCATAGTCACTTTGTCGCTGAGTGACGCCGAGATCAAGGCACTGCGGGACAATCCGAACATCGCGAAGGTCGAAGACGACGGGCTCGCGTACGCGCTGCCCGTGGAGGATCTGCTGTTCGAAGGTCAGCCGAGTGTGCAGGCAGAGACCGTACCGTTCGGAATCCAGCAGGTAAAGGCGCCTCCTTCCTGGGGCTGCTCACGGGGTAAGGGCATCAAGGTTGCCGTGCTCGACACCGGTATCGATTGGACCCACGCTGATCTTAGCGTCAACGTAAAGGGTGCGGTCAGCTTCGTACCTGGCGAGACGCCGATGGACGGAAACAACCACGGGACGCATTGCGCCGGTACGATAGCGGCACCGATCAACGGGGTAGGGGTCGTGGGCGTTGCACCGGAAGCATCGGTCTACGCGGTGAAGGTGCTCGCGAACAACGGTAGCGGCAACTACAGCTGGATCATCGCGGGCATCAATTGGTGCATCCAGAACAAGATGCAGATCATCAGCATGAGCCTCGGGGGCGACGCGGCGCCAGCTGCACTCGAAGCAATGTGCAATGCCGCTCACAATGCAGGCCTGCTGGTCATCGCCGCGGCCGGCAACAACGGCGGGGCCGTTGGTGCGCCGGCCCGGTATCGAAATGTGATCGCCGTGTCTGCCATCGACAGCAGCAACGTGATTGCCCCTTTCAGTAGCCGCGGACCCGAAATCGAGCTGTGCGCGCCTGGCGTGCAGGTGCTCTCGACCGTGCCCGGCGGTGGTTACGGAACAATGAGCGGTACGAGCATGGCCTGTCCGCACGTGGCGGGGGCTGCCGCGGTGATCTGGGGTGCCCACCGCTTTGCAAACAATCTGGCCATCTGGAATCTGATGGCTCGCACTGCGGACAATCTGGGTCCGCCGGGCTGGGATCAGCGCTACGGCTATGGCCGCATAGATGTGGACCAGGCTGCGGGCGCCATGACACCCCTTGCGGCGGTGCCGTTCCGCCCTTGATTGCAGGACAAAGCAAGAGCTCGGGGTGCAGCGAGTGGCGGCTGGGAGGTGACCTGCTTCCAGCCGTCGATTTGTCAGGACGTCTTGGAGCCGGCGTGCCCCGCTAGCGCGTGCACCTGGCCGTCGTACTCGATGCGCTCGATGTCCTTGTGTTCCGAAAGCGCGAGTGCCTCGGCAGGTGTCATAGTCCCGGAAACAGCTCGGATCACTTCGAATTCCTGCTCGACCCGAAAGGGCACAAGACCCGCGGCCCGTGCGCCCGTCCGCAACGTAACGATGAACGGGACGCGGCGGCCCGGATCTTCCGCAACCAGTCGCTGCAGCAATTCGCGTAGTCCTTGATCCAAAGGCTCTCGCATACCACGTCTCCTTCCGCGCCTAGTAGACGGCCGGTGCAACCCGGAGTCAAGCGCCGAACCGAACGGAGTCGAGCAAGGGGTTCTCCACAGCTGCCGGCTCGCAATGCTCGACTGCGACGACTGGACGCCAGTGCATGAGCGGTGGGTCCGGGGAGGGCGGTTGCGACAAGAGGGCGGTCTGAACGCCGGGTCGCTACTGGCGTTACACTGATCGAATGAGTCTATGCAACGTCGCCGAGGTCCGGAAAATGGCCGACGGCGCGGTAGATTCGGGTTGCAGATTGGTAAGCAATCCGTAAGGGCTACGGCAGCACACTCGCGGTAACGATCGGGTGGTGACGCAAGCGTTGCCTCCCGGAACCGACACCCTTGCAGCTCCGGAGGTCTCGTGCACCCCCAACCGGCCAAGAAACGTCACGATGTCTTGCCATCGAGCGCGCTGAGGAAGGCGCCGGATCGCCTGCGCCCTGCGGTTCAGAGCGAAGCACGTTCTGTCGGCGTGGTGCAGAGGGCGGCACTGATGGGCTTCGAAACCGGCCTCGAGACCGAGGGTCTGGTCGGAGTATTGCGCGAGTACGATCGCGCGCTCGAAGTGCAGCTGCACGCGGATCCTTCCACGCTGGGCGCCGACGGCGCGGACCGGAGCGAGTTCACGTGGATCCTCCTCGATGCAGACGGGCTTGGACTCGCGGTCGAGGCCGGCGTCGTCGCGCTGCATGCGCGCATGCCGCATGCCCATGTGCTGGTGTTCGGCAAATCGGAGTTCGTGCCGGAGATCGACCGGCTGCTGCGCCGGGGCGCGGCAGCGTACGTGCCGCGACGATTTGCACATGACGCGATTCTGGCGGTTCTCGCTTTGGTGGAGGCCGGCGAGCGCTTCCGGCCCGCGTCGGAGAATCCGACCGACGAACACGGCGCAGACCAACACGCCATCGGAGGTGTGGCTGCGCGCACGCTGAGCGAGTTCGGGTTGACCAAAGCGGAACGCGAAGTCCTGATGCTGGTGGCGCAGGGGAAAACAAACTTGCAGATCGCTCTGGAACTCGGGAAGCGCGAAGGTACCGTGCGGGTCCAGATGAGTTCGATCCTGAAGAAGCTCAAAGTTTCCAATCGCGCAGCGGCGATCCTCGTGGCCATGCGCGACCCGACGATGATCAATGCCCAGCTCGAGCGCGTGCAGGAGAAGCCGCTCGACCTCGACTGGCTGTATCCCCACATGGACTTTCGGCGTTGCCGTGCAGGAGACGTGCTGTTCCGCAAGGGTGATCTCGGCCGGGAGATGTACGTAGTCCAGCGCGGGCGCGTGAGCCTGACGCAACTGGGCCTCGAGATGCACGAGAAAGACATTTTTGGCGAGATCGCGATCTTTGCGCCCAATCACCGCCGCACATCCACCGCGGTGTGCGCGATGGACACCGACCTTTTCGTGCTGGGTGAGGAGCAGGTGAGGCAGATGCACTACGTGAACCCGGCGTTCGCACTCACGGTACTGCAGCTCATCACGAATCGATTGCTGGCGGACCGGCAACGCGGCAATTGAGTCGGCGTCCCACCGGACGGGGCGGCCGTGGCAGCGAGAAACAGCAGCAGGATCGCCCTGACCCTCGCTGCCGCGGTATTGGTCGCCGGTGTGAGTTGGGTCGGAACAGGACGGGATGGTGTACAGCGGCTGGATCGCAGAGTCACGCTCTCTTGGCTGTATGCCGCCCGTGGCGAGCGGGCTGTGCCCGATTCGGTCGTGGTGATCGAAATGAACTCCGCTTCCGGTGCGCGATTGGCGTTGCCCTCTGAGGCGCGGAGCCGATCGCGCTGCGATCAGCTGCTGGTGGACGATATGCGGCCCGGGTTCCTGTCGCTGGGTTCGCCCGAGGACGAGACCTGGCCGCGATGTGTGCACGCTCAGCTCGTGGATGCGCTGCGAAAGGCTGGTGCGAGGACCGTCGTGTTCGACGTGGCTTTTGCAGCGCGCAGGGGACGCGACAAGCAACAGCAGGAGGACTTTGAACGCGAAGACGCGACGCTGGCCGGCGCGATCCGGCGGGCCGGCAACGTGCTGCTGGCGGATCGCGTTGCATATGTGCCGTGCAAGCCGGGCACGAAGGTGTGTGAAGAGCACGGCCCCAAACCGCTGAGCCCGATCCTGCGCGATTCCGCCGCGGCCACCGGTCCGATGCTCCTCGAGCACTCGTCGGGAGAATTGATCGACAGCTTCATGCTGTTCCGTGAAGGCGCCGAACCCATGATTGCGTTACCCATGCTCGCGTGGCACCTGGGGCGGCTCGATGCGCATGATCAGCTGGCTGCTTGGCTCGCAACGCTGTCGCCAACGGATGCCGTGCTCTTGCCGCGGTCTGGGGTCGGGTTGTTCGAGCCAGGCGAACTGGTCGGTGCGGGACTGTATTTCCGTGCTGTCCTGCGCGAGTTAGGAACGCGGGCGAAGAATGGTTCGCTCAGTGGTGCGGCCGCGCGCATGCGCGATCTGTATGCCGGGCCAGGAAAACTGCTGTTCAACGAATATGGGCCGGCACGCGTGGTTCGGTCCCTGGCCTACGCCGACGCACTGAAACTCACACGACCTGATACTGCTCGGCTAGCTGCGATCGTGGCGGGCAAGACCGTGTTCATCGGCTACGCCGAGCGCCATGAGAAAGGCGTGCTCGAGCAGTTTCCGACCCACTTCTCTTCGGCGACGGAGGTCGACCCCAGCGGCGTCGATCTGCTAGCAACGGCCTACGCCAACCTGGCGGACGCTTCCACATTGCGGCCCAGGGGAAGCTCTCCGGGGATCGCGGCGACGGCCGGCTTCATCGCTACGGTGGTCTGCCTCGTGTTGCCGGCCTTCTGGGGGCTCGGTGTGGTCGTGGCAGCATTGCTAGCCTACGGCGCTGTCGCGGTGTGGGGTTTCACCGGCGCGTTCCGGGTTATCCCTCTCATCGCGCCGATGGCGGGCGCGGCCCTGGGGTTCACGGTAGCCATCACGGTGCAATACTTTGTAGCAGCTCGCCAGCGTCGCCGAGTGTTCGATCGCTTGTGCCAATTCGTTCCGCCTGACGTGGCCAAACGCCTCGCGCAACCGAGCGGCATCGTTCCCGAGTCGGTCCAGGGTGTGTGCCTGGTGACTGACGCGACCGGCTACACCTCACTGGCGGAACGGACCGAAAGCGGACACCTCGCTCAGCACCTCAACCGCTACTTCGAGATCCTGTTCCGGCCGGTGATCGACAACGGCGGTTTCGTCAGCGACGTCATCGGCGACAGCATGCTTGCGGTCTGGCCGCACCGAGGCGACTCTGCAGCGCCGATCGAGCAGGTCCTGCGGGCGTGCCTCGCCATGTTGGAAGAACTGGACTATGCCGGAACCGAGGTTGCCCTTTCGACGCGGATCGGCGTGGCTGCGGGGCCGATGACACTGACCTTGGTAGGGGCACTTACCCATTTCGAGTATCGCGCGGTCGGTGACATGGTCAACGCCACCAACCGTGTGCAAGCGCTCAATAAGGTGTTGCGCACACGCGTCCTGGTGCGGGAAGAGGTTGCCAGGGCGGCGCCGGACTTCATCTTTCGTGATCTCGGCGTGTTCCCTCTCACCGGAAAAGCCGCACCAGAGCGGATCTTCGAACTCGTCGGGCACGCCGGAAACGTCGACGAGAACCGCCTGCGCTTCGTCGCGAGCTTCGAATCGGCCCGGCGGCTCATCGAGCTCGGCGATACCGAGGGTGCCCGACGCTATTTGGATTCGCTGGCCAAGACCGACCCCACTGATGGGCCGACCCAGTATTACCTTGACATACTTTCAGCGCGGGTTGAGTCTTTACGTCGGCCGCGCAGGGTGGCGAATCGGTAATCCATCCGTAAGTCGATGCCGCGCATACTACGTCGCGTAGTTGTAGTAAGTAGCAAACAAAAACAATTACTCGACTGACCCTCGGCAAGGAGGCCCTAAGCAAGTGCCGAGTACCAAACGACTGTGCGAACGGGCGGGGCTCAGCACCTGCATCGTAGTGCTGCTTATGATCGTCCCAGGCGCGCCCGCCGCGGCAGCGGAAGGCGACGTGCCCGGGTGCAAACCGGTCATCGGGCGCGTCGTGTCGCGGCAGGGCACCGTCGAGATCAGGCGTACAGGGGATTCCGTGTGGCATCGGGTTGAGCGTCTCGACACCCAAGTATGCGACGGCGATGCGATTCGGACCGGGCCTCGTAGCCGGGCAGCATTGTGGCTGCAACCTGAAAACTTGATTCGATTGGACCAGAGGACAGCGGTGACCATCGCGGGCAGTGAGGCGGAAACTAAGGTCGAGTTCTTTGCGAGCGGACAGGTTTCCGCTGATCCAGATTGCGGTGCTGCGTATTTCATTTCGCGGTTTCCGCGGAACTTCGGGGTTAACACCCCGTTTCTCTCCGCTGCGATCAAAGGCACGGAATTTTTAGTTGCCGCTCAATGTAGCGCCACGACATTGGCGGTGTTCGAGGGCATCGTGACCGCCCGAGAACTGCTGACGGGGCGCGAGTTCCTGGTGACATCTCTCGAACAAGTCAGCGTTGGGCCGGGCTTGCCATCGACGATTCCGATTCCCATCAAACCGCGAGACGGCGTCCAATGGACGATCTATTATCCAAGAATCCGTGAGCGGTACCAGCAAGATCAGCGCTACCAGGCGGACGTTTGCGCGACCGGGCAGCCAGGATCAGTTGAATGCGCGTTCGGCAATGTGGAGGCGCTACTGGCTGTTGGGGCAATCAAGGAAGCTCAGGCTGGGCTCGTGCAGTTGCGCGTGGCTGGGATCGGTGGATCGAGCATCGCTGCGCTGGAGGCAGTGATACTGATCGCGCTGAACGAACGTGACTCGGCGCTTGGCCTGGCCGAGTCAGCCGTGCAATCCGAGCCCGAGAACTTTCGCGCTTGGTCAGCGCTGTCTTATGCAAGACAGGCCAAATTGGATCTGCAAGGTGCGCTGGGTGCCGCCGAAAGGGCCTCTGCGCTCGAAGGAGGCGCGTTCGGTTTGGCCCGGGTGTCAGAACTGCTCCTGGCATTGGGTAGGACCCACGAGGCGACAGCCATCGCCGAAAAGGCAGTAGCAACCGATCCGCAGGAGCCGAGAGCTCTGCAGGTGCTCGGTTTTTGTCAGCTCGCCAACTGACAAATGGTCGACGCAAAGAGCACCTTCCAGCGTGCGGTTGAGCTGGATTCAGAAGACCCGTCGACGCGCGTTGGGCTCGCTCTTGCTCTGATCCGTGTAGGGAAGAAACAAGCAGGCCGACAGGAACTGGAGATCGCTGCCGTCGTTGATCCGGCGAACTCACTGGTTCGCAGCTATCTAGGCAAAGCCTACTTCGAAGAACGAACCGCGGACTGGACAAGAATGGCTGAGGAGCAGCTGAAACTTGCTAGGCAACTGGATCCTCTGGACCCAACCCCGTCGCTGTACGGCGCCTTACTGCTTTCACGTCAGAATCGCCCCGTCGAAGCGGTACGTGAACTCGCGCGGTCCAAGCAGTTGAATGACAATCGCGCGCCGTATCGCTCAAGGCTCCTGCTTGATGAAGACATTGCCGTGCGCAGTGCCGACTTGGTGCGATCGTATCGGGACCTCGGCTATGGCCAAGTCGCAGAGCGAGAATCGTCCGGAATAGCGTCAACCGATCCTGGTAACTTTGTAGGACATCGATTGCTGGCTGAAAGCTACTACGAGCGGCCACGCCACACCGTTGCACAGGTCAGTGAGGTCCTGCAGGCGCAAGTGTGGCAACCGCTAAACAGTAACCCCCTGCAGATCGATCGTATCGACGATGGCTCATTCATTCTCCGTGGCACCGGCCCATCTACGCCAGGCATCAACGAGTATTCCAGCCTGTTCACGAAAGAAGGGCCTCACCTGCAAGCAACGGGGATGGTGGGTACAAACGATACCCTGGGCCACCAGATCGTCGCGTCAATCTTGAAAGGGCGAGTGGCAGCTAGCATCGGCAGCTTCGGATACCGCTCCGACGGGATTCAGGATGGGTGGGGACTTGAGAAGAATCTAACCAATGGTTTTGTTCAGATTCAACCAACTGCCGATTCGTCGCTGTTCGTGGAGGCGCGTTCCACGGAAAGGGTGCAAGGGGATCTCCAAGGAAACTTCTTTGGCGAGTCGCGATCGCTCCGACTGACCGAAGATCGACAGCTTGCACGCGCGGGGGGGCGGATTAGGCTCAACAATGCTTGGAGCGTGGCAGCCGTGGGATCGTACATTGACGGAAACGCCGCGACGGAGTTTCCTGCTGGAACGGAGTTGCTTCGCATCAAAGGACCTGAGCATTCGGGCGAGGTCCAGGGAGTCATGCGAGGCTCCGCGGGATGGTTGATGTTCGGAGGCAGTCACTATAGGGCTGACGGCAACGCTACCTTCTTCGGATTTACGTCAGGTGCAACCAGTGCGAGCGAATCAGTATACGCATACGGCAGTCTGTACGTTATTCCATCCATCCTGCGGTTGGATGCGGGCTTGTCATCCGATCGCGTTAAGGACGATGCGCTGAGCGAAGTCGTCGATCAGCTAAGCCCGAAACTTGGGCTTTTGCTTCGACCAGTTCCGTTCCTGACGCTGCGAGCCGCCAGCTTTCGTGCCCTCAGGAGAGGTGCTGTTGCAGAACAGACCATCGAACCAACGAACGTAACAGGGTTCAACCAGTTCTACGATGACTCTCTGGGAGCTTCATCCGTCCGAAATGGGGTTGGGGTTGATGTGGAAGTCAATCCCACCACGTTCGTGGGCATCGAAACTTCACGACGAACGATCACGATTCCCCAGCTGTTCCTGAACCCCATCGAATACTACACGTGGCGCGAGCGGGATGCGCGTGGGTACCTCTACTACGCACCCTCCAAGCGCATCTCGCTAGCTGCGGAGTGCTTCTACGAGAGAATCTCCGAGGATCCGCAGTTCTACGAGACATTCTTGGACGTGATTACTCGGCGAGTTCCGCTGAGTGTGCGGATGTTCCCTTTCAAAGTACCTCTGAGTATCGCTCTAACGTCGACATATGTATCTCAGGAGGGGTTGTTTTTGCGCAATGGTGGATTCGAACCCGGGAAGTCCACGTTCTGGACAACAGATATTGCCTTTACGTATCAACTACCCAGCCGTCTTGGGACGGTATCTCTAGACGTGCGAAACCTGTTCGATGAATCGTTCAACTATCAGGAGACGGATATTCTCAGACCTACGCTGGCGCGGGAGCGCATGGTCTTTCTGCGCGCAAGCCTCTATTTCTAGCGCTTGTGCGACGTAGTCCGCGATCCGACGAAGGGTCCACTTGAGGAGTGCCTTTCGGTCTTCCCTGGCAACCAACGAAGTGAGAGGAGCAAGACAATGTTTGACTTTGGATGGATAGATCGCTCGTGGTGCAAAGTCCGGTACGTATTGGGCGACGGATTGCGAAGGATTCCCGTCGGCATTTCAGTTGGAGGGATACTTGTGGCATCTGTTGTTGTTAGTGGCATTCAGCCGGCCGCCGCGCAGGTGCAGACCACCGTGAAAGGTGCTGCGGCCGCCTACTACTTCAATGCAACACATCAGTTGGTGGGAGTGGAAGCCGTTGAATACAAGAGCCGCCAAATCAAGGTAGATCAAAAGGACGGTCTTCAGTTGATTCTGAATACCGACGGCGGGGTGTGCAAAGCCTCGACTTCTCTAGTAGAGGGCGACAACAAGGATGTTATCAAGGATCTCAAGGCTGTGCGGGTCGTGTATCTATCCCTGGTTGGTGATGATCACCTCGCTGTCCTCGGCGTAGAGAGTCTGGAAGGCATGCAGGAGGGGGGGCGAGTCATCAAAGCGCTTCCCACTATCGGACTTACGCCTGCTTGTTGTTGTTCGCTCTTGCCGGGTCCGCGTGGGCCATTCTGCCCATGCGCAACAACTTGTCCGTAACGATGCCAATCATTGCGTTCAGTACAGTCAGGAGGTAGATCTCTATGGCCAAGAAGACGAGTGGTGGCCGAGCCGGTGTATTGAGGAACGTAGGAGCGTTGACGGCGATTTTTCTGCTGCTCGTCGTGGCCGTAGCTTTGATCTTGCGCTCCGGCGCGCTTACTCGCTCGGACGACCCGGCGACTTCGCCTGCTCAGAATGTCGCAATTCCAGGAGCGCCTTCTCATGAGGTGTCACCGCTGGGTGAACCGTCGGCGGCTGGTGTCGCAGTCAGGCCCGAGAGCGAACCGCGAGGCGAGGAAGGCCTTCGAGTAAGGGATGTGCGGGTGCATGTTGTCACTTTGTTTGCCCTCAATCCAGAAGAGGTAACGACGCTGAAAGCACAGATTGGTGACGCGAGGAGGCTGTTTATTGGAGAAGGGGTGAGCTTCAACTTCGAAAGTGCTGTGGAGCACAGATTCGAAGACGGGCATATGGACGTCGGAAACTGCGATGCAAGCGAGGCACTTACGCGCCAGCAGATTCGGGTCTTTGCTGACTTGGATGGCATACCGGCACACGAGGTTGTTGTACTGGTGGCCCGAGGGTTGGGAGAGACAGGCTACGCAGGTTGCGCGATGCAGCGTGCGGGGCGGGAGATCTGCGCGATTGATCTCGGTGGCCCCAATTCACCCACTTACGTGCTGGCTCACGAGCTAGGGCATCTGCTAGGGATGTCGGACCGACCGATGTTGGACGGAGACCGATGGCTTATGTCGAACGGCGGTGGTTGGTCTCAGATCCCTCCTCTCTTGGATGCGGAGGAACGGAAGATCATCGCGATGAGCAACGTTGGTGAGAAGCCTCTATTGGACGTGGCCGTGACGGACAGCATCGAGGGGGCCATCGATGCCATGAGAATAGAGAAGGAGCTGAGATCCATAGAACCAAAAACCAATATCGTCGCAGCAGCAGGTGCCTTGGCAGCACCGGTTGTACAGAAGCTCCTTAGGGATCCGAGCCCGGCGGTTCGCAACCGCGCGATATACGCCACTCGGTTCTTGAGAGACGGGAGGCCCGTCTTGCGGGAGTTCTTAGCTACGAACGATTTCAGCGATGATGCAGGCGCTAGACGTGCTGCCGCATATGCGCTGACCTATCTTGTTGATAGTCTCGATGAGCCAGAGTACGAACGACTATTGCGAGACGAAGATCAGTCCGTGCTGAAGGCGGTCTTGTCGAGACCAACCGGGATTGTCGGCCCACGTGCGCGTGGCCGCCTTGAGAAGATCAAGAGATCGAAGGTGGACGCGTGGCTTCGCCCGTACGTAGAGGGGGTGGCTACCGCCGGGTCGTAGATCGTGCTCTAAAGAAATTTCCAGTTAGTCAGGGTCGACAGGCATGCTCTGGACAGACGGTGTTCGCTGCAGTGGTGTTAATTCGTGAAAGCTGCGTACCGTCTCTATGAGTTTCCATCTATTACGTTCAGCGGACTGACGTTCATGTCTTGTGTTGGGAGAATGCGGCACACAGGAAGGCGTTAGCTCACGCAGAAACCTGGCAGAGCATGGCCGCCTTCGTGCTGACCGCTACGGCTATCCGGGGCCGTAGGCGAGCAGCCATGGGCTGTCGGATTCCGGTTGCGTGTGTGTTAGGAGGTGGATATGAAGGAACCAATTGGTTTGGTTGCACCTTGGGCCGCTGGTCGGAAGGTACTTGCACTCGCGATGTGCATGTCCACGCTGGCGGTGCCAATGATGAATGCGGTTGCAGGTGAAAATCGCTGGGGAAACCCGTGTGACATACGCGATACCTGCAGCGCGGAACCGGGCAAGTACGTGATTCATCGCGACAACGCCAACATCAAGGCGCGTGAGTACGTGGGCGAAATGCGCTGGGGCACCGGTGGCGCACCCGACGACGTGTATGTGATCTCGAAGACCGTCGGTTCGCGCGACTTCGCGGGTGCCAAGGCTTGCGAAACGCGGGATGCCTGCAGCGCCGGCCAGAAAAGCTGGAAGATCGTGCGCAACGGTCCTTCGCTGGAAGCGCAGCCCGTGGCCAAGGGTGACGGCACGAACGTCGCCAACACCCCCGCGCAGAAGTAGTCAGTCTCCTCCCCCTCTCCCTCAGGAGAGGTTGCCCCGGCGGTCTCTCACGGCTACCGGGGCATTTTCATGTCTGGCCGCCAGAAGCGCGCACTGTGTGCTCGAAGTCTGAGTGCTATCCTTTCCCACTCACAACAAGCGGGCGAGGAGACTCAAGGCATGAGCCGCATCACCAAGGTCGAGGTCCACGTATTCCAGTTCGATGCCGCCAATCTCGGCATGACCCGCGCCGCCAGCGTCGGCGCACTCGAGTACGTGAAAGGTGCGAAGACGCGCCTCACCAAATACGCGGTCGCTGTGATGACCGACAACGGTCTGCGCGGTGAATACGTCACCCACTGGGTCGGTTCCGCGGCCGCGCTCGGATCCACCATCATGCTGGCCCCGTTCCTGGTCGGTCGCGAAGCCGAGCAGCGCGAAGCGATCTACGACGACCTCAAGCGTGAGTCGCGACAGTTCGATCACATGGGCCACGGTCCGCTGGATATCGCGCTGTGGGACCTCGCGGGCAAGAAGTACGGCGTATCCGTCACGGAATTGCTCGGCGGCTATCGCGCGCGCCTGCCGGCCTACGCCAGCACCTACCACGCCCAGCATTCCGGCGGACTCGATTCGAAGGAGGCCTTCGGCGACTTCGCGCTCGCATGTCGTGAGATGGGTTACACCGCGTTCAAGATCCATGGCTGGCACGAAGGCGACAAGCGCAAGGAGGCGGCCAATGTCCTGCACGCCCGCAAGGTGGTGGGCGACACGATGGAGCTGATGATCGACCCGGCTTGCGAGCTTCGCACCTTCGCCGACGCGCTGTACGTCGGCCGCGCTTGCGACGAAGCCAACTTCTTCTGGTACGAAGATCCGTTCCGCGACAGCGGCGTGTCGCAATACGCCCACCGCAAACTGCGCGAGATGATCCGCACGCCGATCCTGCAGACCGAGCACATCCGCGGTGTGGAGCCCAAGGCCGATTTCCTCATCGCCAATGCCACCGATTTCCTGCGCGTCGATCCGGAGTACGACATGGGAATCACGGGGGCGATGAAGATCGCCCACATCGCCGAAGGTTTCGGCGTCGATGCCGAGGTGCACGCTTGCGGGCCGGCGCACCGGCATTGCATGGCGGCGATGCGCAACAGCAACTACTACGAGATCGCGCTGGTGGGGCCGGACATGCCCAATGCGGTCCCGCCCGTCTATACCTGCGGCTACAGCGACGCGCTGGAAGCGGTAGGCAAGGATGGCTGCTTCGCGGTACCCACCGGGCCGGGGCTGGGCGTGACCTACGACTGGGATTTCATCGCGAAGAACCGCGTGGCCCTGCACGAGTTCCGCTGAGCAGGTCGGGTCGTCGAACCTGCGCGTGGGCACGGCGAGTCATGTTCCGGTAACAATCAGCCGCTAACGTCCCGATCCGTCGGGCGGCTCGACCGCTTGCCACGAAGACGAACCTGATATCCCTGCCATCCAGCCGGGTGCGAATTCCCGGCATCGATCCCGATCCCGGCGTTTGCCGGAGAGCGGGAATGGTCTTGCGGCGCAAGCAGTGATGGAACGGGTCCGGTCGATCTTCCTGTCGGACATCCACCTCGGCACGCGGGCCTGCCAGGCCGACCAGCTCCACTCGTTCCTGAAGCACTACGAGTCGGAGTATCTCTTCCTCGTGGGCGACATCATCGACTTCTGGTCCATGAGTCGCGGCATCGTGTGGTCGCGGGCGCAGAACACGGTGGTGCAGAAGATCCTGCGCAAGGCACGCCACGGCGTGAAGGTGATCTTCGTCCCCGGCAACCACGATGAAGCGTTGCGCGAATACGTCGGCACGTCATTCGGCGACATCGATCTCGTGATGGAGCACGTGCACACCGCTGCCGACGGCAAGCGCTATGTCCTGCTGCACGGTGACGAGTTCGACCAGGTCACGCGCTATCACCGCTGGGTCGCGGTCCTGGGCGACGTCCTCTACAACTTCCTGGTGCGGGTGAACGTGCTGCTGTCGCTCATTCGTCGCACGTTCCGCATCTCCGGCTACTGGTCGCTGGCGGGCTATGCCAAGCGCAAGGTGAAGGGCGCGCTCGAGTTCATCTACAGCTTCGAGGAATCGGTCGTGCATGCGGTCAAGGAGCGCGGGCTGGACGGCGTGGTCTGCGGCCACATTCACGCCGCCGCTCTCAAGACCATCGACGGGATCACCTACATCAATTGCGGCGACTGGGTCGACAGCTGCACGGCCATCGTCGAGCATCTGGACGGCCGGATGGAGTTGCTGCATTGGAAGGGTGATCCCGTGGGTGAGGTCGCCGGAGGCGAACTGCCGCTCGAAGAGGCGGCCTGATCAGAAGTCAGAAGTCAGAAGTCAGAAGTCAGAAGTCAGGAGTCAGGAGTCAGGAGTCAGGTGACGGGGTACGGCGCGCAGGGGCGAAGCAAGGCTGCTTCAGTGCCACGTTGCGGCCTCGTGGATGTGTACCTACCATGAGGCAATGCGTGGTCTCATAGCACTCTTCGTTGCGCTACTGTGCCCGCCTGCATGGGGTGCCGATCGCCTGCCCGCGCTGTCCGCCGAACTGAGCCAAACCTCGGTCTCCGGTCTTTCGTCCGGGGCGTACATGGCGGCGCAGTTTCACCTTGCGCACGCCAGCATCGTGAAGGGCGCGGGCATCTTCGCCGGTGGTCTGTGGGGTTGCGCCAAGGGCGATGCCGACCGCGCGACGGGCGAATGCTCGCACGGCTCGCCATCGGCCAAGCCGTTCGTCGAGGCAGCCAGGGAGGCCGCGCGGCAGGGCAGGATCGATCCGCCGGCGGCGCTCGCGCGCTCCCGCGTCTGGCTGTTCTCGGGCTACAACGACGGTGTCGTGCGCCAGACGGCGACCGATGCCCTGGTGGATTTCTACCGTGCCCTCCTGCCCGGACCCCAGGTCTTCTACCGCAACGACCTCAACGCCGGCCATGCTCTCATCACGCTGGACCGCGGCGAGCAGTGCGAACTGACGGGCGGGCAGTTCATCGCGGCCTGCGGTTACGACGCGGCCGGCGCGCTGCTGCAGTTCATCTATGGTCGACTGGTGCCGCCGGGAAATGCATCGAATGCGAGTTTGCGCGCATTCGACCAGACCGAGTTTGCCGTCGGCAGCGCGCGCTCGTCGGCGCTCGCCGACGAAGGCTACGCGTACATCCCGCAAGCATGCGCGAGTGGCGGCGGGTGCCGCATTCACGTGGCCCTGCACGGTTGTCGCCAGGGTGCGGAATCGGTCGGCGACGCCTTCTACCGCTACGCCGGGTACAACCAATGGGCCGAGACGAACCGGATCGTCGTGGTCTACCCGCAAGCGCGGGCCACCTGGGGCATGCCGCTCAATCCCTACGGTTGCTGGGATTGGTGGGGTTACACCGGATCGGCCTATCTCACGAAGTCGGCGCCTCAGATCGCGGCGATTCGAGCGATGGTGGATCGCGTGGCGAGCGGCTCGGCCCAAGTGGGTGCGGTGCCGCCTTCGACCCCGGGACCGATGGTGATCGACGCATCCTCTACGGCGCTGGCTCTTGCCTGGAACCCGGTTGCGGGCGCGGAGCGCTACGAGCTGACCGTCGCCGGTCGCACCATCGGCGTAACGGGCCCTCAGGCAGCGGCGGCTGTCGACGGGCTGGCACCGGCGACGCGCCATGCGCTGACATGGCGTGCGCAGGGTCCGACCGGGCAGGTTCTCGCTGAGGCCCGCCTGGACGGCACCACGAAACCCCGCCCGCTGGCGTGCGATCCGTGGCTGACCAGCAACGTGGCGCACGTCCGTGCCGGGCGCGCCTACGTGCTCTGGGGGTTCACCTATGCGCTCGGCTCGAACCAGCCGATGGGTTGGTGGAACATTTTCGCCACCACGCAACTCCATCGCATTCCGGGGGGATTTTCGGTCGGCCCGTGCCCTTGACCGAGGTCAATTGCGGCCGCCGCGCCCGGGAGGATAATGTTTCCGTCGCATCCCCATCGACGTGCAGCGAGGAGGCCAGCATGAGCAACGACGATCTCAAGTCCGGCGCCGCGAAGTCGGTCGCCGACGGTGTCGACATCCGTGCGAAGGTGCGCGACATGACGCTCGCCGCGATTCGCGATCATCGCTTCGACTTTTCCGGCATGCGTGAGGTGATGTCGCAGATGGCCGATGGCATCACCATAGGCGCCGAGAAGCACGGCACCGAAATGCGTCAGGCGCTGTCGCAGGCTTTCGCGGGGCTGGACGAAGCCTTCACCAAGTCCGCTCACGCGACCCAACTGGCACTTTCGGAGCTCACTTCCAAGACGAAGGAGTTCAACGAAACCGAGCTCAAGGCCACCCTCGAGAACCTGAAGACCATGGAGAAGGATCTGCTCGGCAGCATGGCCAAGGCGGCCGAGCGCACCGGCGGTCAGGTCAAGAAAGAGATGCAGGAACTCGCCGCGCACGCCACCCGGACGGGCACCGATACCGGAGCCGCGGTTGCCAAGATCATGGGAGAGTTCTCGAGCCGCGTTGCGACCACGGCGGGCGAGAGCACCGCGGCCAGCTTCGACGCCGCGCGCAAGATGAGCGAGCGGTTCGCCCAGGTGGCGAGCGGTTTCCTGGCGGGGATGTCCGAGGCGCTCGCGCACAAGGACACCCCCAAGAAATGACCAGTTTCGATACGCACGAAAGATCCCCATGCCCCATTACCACGCCGTAGTCTGGCTCGATCACGCCGAAGCGCACGTCATGCATTTCACGTCCGAAGACGTGGAGAAGTTCAGCGCGCATGCGTCCGACCGCCATCCGCACATGCACCACAAGCGCGGTTCGGTCGGCGCCGGGCACCAGGCCGGAGAACCGCACTACTTCGATCGCATCGCGGCGCTGCTGGCCGGTGCCGCCGAGATTCTCGTGGTCGGCCCCGGGAGCGCGAAACTGGAACTGGTGCGGCATCTCGATCGCCACCAACCCCAGCTCGGTGCCAAGGTGATCGGCGTCGAGACCGTCGACCATCCGACCGACGCACAGGTCGTGGCGCACGCGCGCAAGTACTTCATCGCGAAGGACCGGATGCTGGGCCACGTGAAGTGACCGGCGTGCAGCGCGGCCGCACGAATCGAGCGCCGTGCTGATCGAAACGCTGCACGCCATGCGCGATCTTCCGCGTCTGCGGGAGCTCGCGGGCATCCTCATCCGCCACGGCTTCGGCGACGTCGTGCGGCGCGCCGGCGTGGGCACGGTGCTCGAGCGCGCCGGCGAGATGCTGTCGGTCGGCCAGGATCACAGTCTGCGCGAAGTGGATCTCGCCGTGCGCATCCGGATGGCGCTGGAGCAGATGGGGCCGACGTTCGTGAAGCTGGGGCAAGTGCTCGCGACACGGGTCGACCTGTTCGCGCCCGAGTGGATCGCAGAGTTCGAGAAACTGCAGAACTCGGTGCCGCCGGTGCCGTTTGCCGACGTCCTGCCCGAGATGATGCTGGCGCTGGGTGGTCGTTCACCGCAGGACGTATTCGTCGATCTCGAGGAGCGGGCGCACGCGGCCGCATCCATCGCCCAGGTGCATCGGGCCAGGTTGCCCGACGGCACGGCGGTGGTGCTGAAGGTCCGGCGGCCGGCGATCCGCGCGAAGATCGAAGCCGACTTGCGCATCCTCGCGGCACTCGCGACGGTGGCGCAGGCGGAGCTGCCGGAGTTGAAGCGCTTCCAGCCCGTGGAGATGGTGGCGCAGTTCGGCAAGTCCCTGGCGCGCGAGATGGACCTCGCGGTCGAAGCGCGCAGCCAGGAGCGCTTCGCGCGTAATTTCGCGGACGAAGGCGCCATCGTGATCCCGAAGGTGTACTGGGAGTTCACCGGCGCTTCGATGAACGTCCAGCAGTTCATCGATGGCGTGCCGGGCAACGATCTCGAACTGGTGGAGCGAGCCGGGCTCGACCGCAAGGTACTGGCGCAGCGCGGCGCCGGTGCCGTGCTCAAGATGATCCTGGTCGACGGATTCTTCCACGCCGACCCGCATCCGGGCAACGTGTTCTACCTGCCCGGCAACCGGCTGTGCCTCATCGACTTCGGCATGGTGGGGCGGCTGTCGAACCAGCGGCGCGACCAGATCGTCGATCTGCTCGGGGCGCTCGCGCGCCGTGACGACGAGGGCATGATGTCGGTGCTGCTCGATTGGACCGGCGATGCGCGCGTGGACGAGTCACGCCTCGCGTCCGACCTGGGGGATCTCGTCTTCAACTACGAGCACCTGCCGCTCAAGGACATCAACCTTGGTCAGCTGCTGTCCGACATCACCGCCATCATGCGCGATCACCAGATCGTGATGCCGTCGGACCTCACGCTGCTCTTCAAGGCGCTCATCACGCTCGAAGGGTTGGGCCGGCAGCTCGATCCGGATTTCCATCTGATCGAGTACATCGATCCGTTCGTGCGCCGCGTGATCCAGAACCGCTACCAACCGAAAGCGGTGGCGCGGCGCGCGCAGCGCGGTATCGCGGGTGCGATCGCGGCCATCACCGGTTTGCCGGACGACCTCGCGCGGCTGCTGCGCGATGCGCGCCGCGGGCGGCTCACCATCGAGTTCGATCTGAAACGCCTGGATCATTTCGGTCATCAGCTAGACCGCAGTGCCAATCGCCTGACCATCGGTGTGGTGACGGCCGCCTTGATCGTGGGCTCATCCATCGTGATGACCGTGCGTGGCGGCCCGGAACTGTTCGGACTGCCGGTGTTCGGGCTGCTCGGCTTCGTGATCGCGGGGTTGAACGGACTCTGGCTGATCTGGTCGATCCGCAAGTCCAACCGCGAATGAGCGCGCGCCGCCGGCGGGTTGTCGCACTGGCCGTGACGGCGATGGTCGCGGCTGGCTCCGCACACGCCATCAGCGGCGGGGACGCCGTCGCCACCATCCTCGGTTCCGGCGGCAACGGGCGGGCGTCGGTGGACCGCGTTGCCGTGGCACGGTCCGTCGCGGCCACCACGGTTGCGCTGGTGCTGTTCAACGGGCAAAGACAACCGGACGGTTTGTGCTCGGGGTCGATCGTGCACGAGCGGGTGATTCTCACCGCGGGTCATTGCGTCGTTGCCGGCGGCGGCGTGCGC
This sequence comes from Burkholderiales bacterium, assembly GCA_019747905.1. Taxonomy (GTDB): domain Bacteria; phylum Pseudomonadota; class Gammaproteobacteria; order Burkholderiales. Next base: position 100,047 of record JAIEQG010000020.1, on the reverse strand, counting down.
CGGCTCGCAGTGTTGTTCGAGGATGGCGTCGGCGGCACGGCGCGCCGCGAAGCGCTCGACATCGAAGTGCACCCTGCGTTCCTGGATCTGGTGCAAGGCCCGGGTTTTCGGCGCGACTCCCAGAATCTCGAGCAGCAGCTGCGACGCAACGGCGGCTTTTTCGCGGTCGACCTGGCGCTGGTGCTGCTGCACCGTCCGGTCCCCGATACCCACCGGCCGGCGCTGCTGGTGGCACCTGGCTATCGCGACCGAGCCGGAGGCGCCAAGGTCATCGCAGGATATGGAGCCGAAAGGGGATTTGCCGCGACTGGAACTCCGGCGTTGCGCTATGCCGAAGTCGTCGGGGCGAGCCTGCGTGCGGACCGCGGGGAAGTGACGGGTCAGGACGAGCTGGTGCTGGATTCGAAATACCGCAACGGTGCCCGGGTAACGACGTGCAAAGGCGACTCGGGCGGTCCGATTTTCGTGCGCGAGAGCGGCACCGGCCGCTTGCGGCTGGTCGGAGTGAGTTCGGCCGGGGACGAACATTGTCGCGAGGTCGCGGTGGCCGCCAGCATTGCCGGTCAGCGGGCGGTCCTGCGGCGGATGTTCGACGCGCTGATGCAGGGCGAGCAGGGCGCCGAGGGCAATCCGTTCTAGCGGCCGGGCTCGAACGGGATCGGGCCGGGTCGGGCGGCCGACGCTTCCAGCTCGACCCTACTTTTCCTGGTTGGTCCCGCCGCCGGTGTCCGACGGCAGATTGATCTGGAGCCGGCGGATCGCTTCGTCGCTGCTCTGCACGCTGTCCAGCTTGCAGCCGGTGTAGGTCTTTTCCTTGACCTCGAAGACCACCTCGTCGCCCTTGTTCCAGTAGCTCGCCTTGTCGCTCGCGAACTTGGTCCCGCTCGCCACCTCGACCGGCTTCAGCACGTAGCGGTTGGGGCCGCGCGCCAGTTCCACGCGGTTCTTGTCCATTTCCTTGACCGCGAAGCGCGAGGTGTCGCTGCACCGGTAGTAGTAGGTCTTGTAGACCGGTTCCTTCTTGGTGGCGCAGCCGGGTGCGAACACGGACGCCGCCAGCAGGGCGGCCACGGCGATTCCCCGTATCGAACGCGAAGTCATGGGCACCTCGGCTGGTGGCTGATCTGGAGTCTACCGCGTTGCCCCCATCCCGACCTTCCCCCACTGGCGTGGGGGAAGGGGTGTACGGCTCCTTCCCCCGGCTCTGCCGGGGGAAGGTTGCGATGGGGGCCACCCAGCCATTGGGGCCCCGACTATCGCCCCGCCGCAGTCAGGAAATCCGGCCGGATATCCCGCAGCTCATCCGTCACGATCGCGTCCACGCCCATCTCGAACAGCCCATAGGCTAGCCCGGGGTCGTTGACGGTGTACGCCAGGATCCCCAGGCCGGCTTCGTGGACAGCCTCGACCAGGGCGGCGGTGATGCCATCGTGGCGGCAGTGCAGGGCGCGGCAGCCGAGCGCCTCGGTGCGGCGGCGCCAGTCCGCCGGGAGATCCTCGACCAGCAGGGCGCGGGGCAACTCGGGCGCTGCGTCCCGGGCGGCGGCCAGGGCGTCTTCCGCGAACGAGGAGAGGAGGGGCGCCGGGCTGGCGTCCTTCCAGTAGCGCGCTGCCAGGCCGGCCACGATCCGGCCGGTTTCCTCGGGATTGGTGTCGTCGGGCTTGATCTCGACGTTCGCCCACAGACCCAGCGACCGGCACAGGGTGGCGGCTGCGTCGAATGTCGGTACCTGCTCCCCCGCGAATTCGTTGGCGAACCAGATGCCCGCGTCGAGACCCCGCAGCTCGGCGGCGTCCCGCTCGACCACGGGCCCGCTCCCATCGGTCGTCCGGTCCAGGGTGTCGTCGTGCATCAGGACGGGCACGCCGAATCGGGCCAGCTTGACGTCGAATTCGACCCCACCGAAGCCCATGGAGGCCGCCACCCGCAGGGCGACCAGGGTGTTTTCGGGGGCGACGGTACCGCCGCCGCGGTGGGCGATGATGCGTGGATAGGGCCAGCGGGTGGTATTCAGCATCGACAGATTTTAGCGGTGCGCGGCCCTTGGATTGACCAGCCTGCGTCCCAAAATGACGCTCGAGTGCGCCGCACCGGCGCCATGGTTATAATTCCGCTTCTTTTTCCGGGAGATATCATGCCGATCTACGAGTACCGCTGCGGCAGTTGCGGGCAGGAAAAGGAGTTCCTGCAGAAGATCAGCGACGCTCCGATCGAGGTCTGCCCCGCCTGCGGCCAGTCCGCCATGACGAAACTGATTTCCGCGGCCGGTTTCCAGTTGAAGGGCAGCGGGTGGTACGCCACCGACTTCAAGGGCGGTTCCAAGCCGGCAGCCGCCAAGGCCGAGGGCGGCGGGGAAACCAAGACCGAGAGCGGCGGCGACAAGGCCAAGACCGACACAGCGCCCGCTGCTGCCTGCGGCAGCAACTGCGCCTGTCACTGAAATCGGAGTCTCCCCCACGCTCTCTTCGGTCGCTGCCCCCTTAAGGGGGCGCTGCAGGACCCTGGGGCGGCCCGGCGGTGCTGACTTCGCCTCCTTCTTCCGCGCCACGGCGCGGCCACGACGACACCGACGCGGAAGCGTGTGACGCCACACCTTCCGCGTAATTGTTTCCATGCGACGCTACCTCATCACCGGACTGCTGATCTGGGTGCCCCTCGGCATCACCCTCTGGGTGCTGCACGCCCTGGTCACCACCATGGACCAGAGCCTGCTGCTGTTGCCGGCCGCATGGCGCCCGCGCGCCTGGCTGGGTTTCGACGTGCCGGGCCTCGGCGCGTTGCTGACCGTGCTGATCGTGCTGGTGACCGGGGTGTTCGCCGCCAACATCCTCGGCCAGCGGCTGGTGCGTGTCTGGGAGTCGATCCTCGGCCGCATCCCGGTGGTGAAGTCGATCTACAACAGCGTGAAGCAGGTCTCCGACACGCTGTTCTCGTCCAAGGGCGAGGCGTTCCGAAAGGCGCTGCTGGTCGAATGGCCGCGTGAAGGCATGTGGACCATCGCCTTCCTGACCGGCACGCCCGGGGGCGACGTGGTCAATCATCTGGAAGGCGACTACGTGAGCGTCTACGTGCCCACGACGCCGAACCCCACCGGCGGCTACTTCGTGATCCTGCAGCGCAAGGACGTGGTCGAGCTCGACATGAGCGTCGACGAGGCGCTCAAGTACATCATTTCCATGGGCGTCGTGCCGCCACCGGTGCCGCCGCGCCGCGTGTCCGCGAAGCCCTGAACCAGACCCATTCCATCCATCGAGTATTCATGCGTACCAACTACTGCGGACTCATCGACAAGAGCTATCTCGGACAAACCGTCACCCTGTGCGGGTGGGTGCACCGGCGGCGCGATCATGGCGGGGTGATCTTCATCGACCTGCGCGATCGCGAAGGGCTGGTCCAGGTCGTGATCGACCCCGATACGCCCGACACCTTCGCCACTGCCGATCGCGTGCGCAGCGAATTCGTGGTCAAAGTGGAAGGCAAGGTGCGCGAGCGGCCGCAAGGCACCACCAACGCCAACCTGAAGAGCGGCGAGATCGAGGTGCTCGCGAAGTCGATCGAGATCCTCAACACCGCCCTCACGCCGCCGTTCCAGATGGACGACGAGAACATCTCCGAGACCATCCGCCTCGAGTATCGCTATCTCGACCTGCGCCGTCCGCCGATGCAGCAGAACCTGCGGCTGCGCTACAAGGTGGCGATGGCTGTGCGGCGCTATCTCGATTCGCAGGGTTTCATCGATGTGGAAACGCCGATGCTCACCAAGTCGACACCGGAAGGCGCGCGCGACTACCTCGTGCCCTCGCGCGTGCATCACGGCGAGTTCTTCGCGCTGCCGCAGTCGCCGCAGCTCTTCAAGCAGCTGCTGATGATGTCGGGGTTCGATCGCTACTACCAGATCACCAAGTGCTTCCGCGACGAGGACCTGCGCGCCGATCGGCAACCCGAGTTCACGCAGATCGACATCGAAACCTCTTTCCTCGGTGTGGCCGAGATCACCGGGTTGATGGAAGAGATGGTGCGCGCCATTTTCAAGGAAACCATGGGCATCGAGCTTGCCAATCCGTTTCCGCGGCTCACCTTTGCCGAGGCGATGTCGAAGTACGGCTCCGACAAGCCCGACCTGCGCGTGCCGCTGGAGCTCACCGAGCTCACCGACGTCATGCGCGACGTGGACTTCAAGGTGTTCCGCGAAGCCGCGATCATGCCCAACGGCCGCGTCGCGGCATTGCGCGTACCCGGCGGTGGAACGCTGTCGCGCAAGGAGATCGACGACTACACCCAGTTCGTCGCCATCTACGGCGCGAAGGGGCTCGCGTACATCAAGGTCAACGACTGGACCAAGGGCGTGGAGGGCCTGCAGTCGCCGATCCTCAAGTTCCTGCCCGAGCCGGTCATCGCCCGCATCATGCGCGAGACCGGTGCGGAGAACGGTGACCTGATCTTCTTCGGTGCCGACAAGGCCAAGGTGGTCAACGACTCACTCGGCGCCCTGCGTTCGAAGGTCGGCCACGACCGCGGTCTCGCGGTGAAGGAATGGAAGCCCCTGTGGGTCGTCGATTTCCCCATGTTCGAGTGGAACGAAGACGAGAAGCGCTGGGACGCACTGCATCACCCCTTCACCAGCCCGCAGGACGGCCACGAGCATTTCCTCGACAGCGATCCGGGCAAGGCCACGGCGAAGGCCTACGACATGGTGCTGAACGGCTGGGAGATGGGTGGGGGGTCGGTCCGTATCCACCGGCAGGACATCCAGTCGAAAGTCTTCACCGCGCTCGATATCGGCCCGGAAGAAGCGCAGCAGAAGTTCGGTTTCCTGCTCGATGCGCTCCAGTACGGTGCGCCGCCCCACGGCGGCATTGCCTTCGGCCTCGATCGCATGGTCACGCTGATGACCGGGGCGGAGTCGATCCGGGACGTGATCGCGTTCCCGAAGACGCAGCGTGCGCAAGACCTGATGGTGAAAGCGCCGAGCCCGGTGGACGAGAAGCAGCTGCGGGAGCTTCACATCAAGGTGCGGTAGGAAAAGGCAGACCGCTTTCAACACGAAGGACGCGAAGGACACGAAGGAACACGAAGTAAGGCAAAGGGAGCGACGGTAATCTCGGTGCTTGCAGTTGTGGATAGCAGGGGGGATTTCCTTCGTGGGCCTTCGTGTCCTTCGTGCCCTTCGTGGTTCAAGCTGTGGTTCTCAGATGCCCTACAAGATCCCCCGCTCCGTCCTCGTGGTCATCCATACCCCCCAACTCGAAGTGCTACTGATCGAGCGCGCGGATCACCCCGGGTTCTGGCAATCCGTCACCGGCAGCCTCGAACACGAGGACGAACCGCTCGAGGCGACCGCGGCACGCGAGGTGATGGAGGAAACCGGCATCGACGTCTCGCAACACCGCCTGACCGACTGGCGCTACCAGAACGTCTACGACATCTACCCGCAATGGCAATGGCGCTACGCGCCGGGCGTGACGCGCAATACCGAACACGTATTCGGCCTGGAAGTGCCCGCCCGCCTGCCGGTCCGGCTGGAGCCCCGCGAGCACCTCGACCACGTCTGGCTGCCTTGGGAAGAGGCCGCGGAGCGTTGCTTCTCCTCGAGCAACGCGGCCGCCATCCGCAGGCTTCCCGAAAAATCCAGCCTCGACCGCTAAACCCCGTCCCGGCATCGTGGTCCCAAGAGCGATGCAGCGAGCGGCTGTCCTGACCCTTTCCCGGTGGCTCTGCGTGGCGGCACTGTGCGTTTCGCCGGCCGTGCAAGGGCAGACCATTTCCGCTCACCGCGACGGCGCCGCGGTGGTCGTCGAGGCATTCCACGAGCTGGAAGCAACGCCCGAGCAGGCCTGGGCGGTGCTCACCGATTACGAGGGGCTCACGCGCTTCATTCCCGACATGACCGAAAGCCGTGTCATCATGCGCAACGGCAACAACGTCCTGGTGGAGCAGAAGGGAGCGGCGAGTCTGTTCCTGCTGCGCCGGTCGATCGAGGTTCGGCTCGAGATCGTCGAATTTCCTTACGAATGGGTGACTTCGCGGGCCGTAGCCGGCAGCTTCAAGGAAATGGACGGGCGCTACGAACTCAAGACCGAGGGGGGCACGCTGCGATTCACATACACAGGCCGCATCGTGCCCGGATTCTGGCTCCCGGACCTGGTCGAGACCGCGGCGGTCAAGCGGGCGATCGGCCGCCAGTTCACGGTGGTGAAAGAGATCCAGCGCCGCGTGGCGCTCGTCCGGCCATGACTCCGTTGCGCTCCTTCGCCGCCCTGGCCGGGTTGCTGACGCTGGCCGCCTGTGCGGCCACGCCGGCTTATCGCGCCGCCCCGTTTCCGGCCCGCACCCTCGACCATGATCCGCAGGTTGCCGCGTGTGCTCGTCTAGTCACGGCGACCGACGAGGCTGTCGATGCCGCCAAGGTCCGGGATGGCGGCGTCCATGCCGTGCCCGGATTTCCCTACCTGCGAACCGACCGGTTCACGGCCGCCCAGGCCGGGCGGCTGCCCGCGGACGAGTGGTACGGCCGCATGCGGGATTTCGATCGCGATGCGCGGCGGATCGAACTCGCCAATCTTCCGGCCGATCGACAGGTCCCGCTGATCGCACGCGCGGACGTGGCTTTTCCCGGCGTTCCCTTCGATGCGGCGCTCGACGCCTGTGGCGATCTGTTGCTCGCGGCCGCCCGGGCCGACGGCAGTGCGCCGACCGCGGTCCAGGTGCCGGACGACTACCAGACCTGGAAGCGGGTCACGGGCGTGTATGCGCTCACCAAGTATCCCTTCGCTTCGGGCGTGCGCAAGTACCAGCGCGAGACCGCGAAGACCTTCGCGACCCCGCTTGACCAGTTGCCTCTGCGTGGTCCGGTGGAACGCTACGTTCCCCACGCCGGGTCGATCGCTGCCCTGCACGGGCTGGACCCGGCACTGTCGGGAGACCTGCAACGCCACGCGCCGGTGCTGGAGATCGAGACGGTCACCGACCACGACCGCATCGGCAACCCGGCGCTCGACGATGACGGTGCGCCGCAGGTCGATATCGCGCATCCCGTCACCTACGCCCGGGTGGCGCACACCATGGTCGGCGACCGGGTGCTGACGCAACTCGTCTACAGCTTCTGGTTCCCCTCGCGCCCGAAGACCAGTCGGGCCGACCTCTTGGGTGGCAGGCTCGACGGCATCACCTGGCGTGTGACCCTCGGCCCCGACGGCCGCCCCTGGATCTACGATTCGATCCACAATTGCGGTTGCTATCACCAGTTCTTCCCGACGCCGCGTGCGAGTGCCAAGCCCGCACCCGACACGACCGACGAGTGGGCATTCGTGCCTCAGCAGCTGCCGGACGTCGGCCCGGACCAGCGGATCGCCCTGCGCATCGCGGCGCGGACCCACTACCTGCAGCGGGTGAGCGTGATCGACGGCAATCCGCCCGGCATCGGATTCGGGTTCGCTGCCGACGCCGACCTGCGCTCGATCCAGTTGCGCGACGGTAGTCACCGCAGCCTGTTCGGCCCCGACGGCATCGTCGCCGGCACCGAGCGTGGCGAACGCTGGTTCTTCTGGCCGATGGGTGTAAAGGAGCCGGGGGCGATGCGGCAGTGGGGAAGGCATGCGACGGCGTTCGTGGGCCGACGGCATTTCGATGACGCGAACCTTATGGAGCGGTACTTCGAATTCCAGCCGTGATGCTGCGACCACTTGCCCTCGAAATGCCTCTGCCGCGCTGCCCGCACCAGGCGCTGCGCGCTACCGTGTCCGCGCGGCATTTCGACGACGCGAATCTTCTGGAGCGGTACTTCGAGTTCCAGCCTTGATGCTGCGCTTACTTTCCACGGCCTAGCTTTCCGCGACAACCGACGCATGGAAACCCTCCACGTCGTCACCTTCAACATCCACAAGGGCTTCTCGCAGTTCCAGCGGCAGCTCACCGTGCACGACCTGCGCGAGAAGCTGCATGCGGTCGGTGCCGATCTCGTGTTCCTGCAGGAAGTGCAGGGGCTGCACATGCAGCACGCGGCGCGCCATGCCAACTGGCCGGCCGCGCCGCAGTACGAGTTCCTCGCCGACACGCTGTGGCCGGAGTTCGCCTACGGCCGCAACGCGGTGTACGACCACGGCCATCACGGCAACGCGATCCTTTCCAAGTTTCCGATCGCGAACTGGGACAACGAGGACATCTCGATGTCGACGCTCGAACGCCGTGGCCTGCTTCATTGCGAGATCGAGGTGCCGGGCTGGTCGCAGCGCCTGCACTGCATCAATGTTCATCTCGGCCTGTTCGCCGTGTGGCGCCATCGCCAGATCGAACGACTGAAGGAACGGATCGACCGTCTGGTGCCGCCGGGTGCGCCGCTTGTCGTGGCGGGTGACTTCAACGACTGGACGCGCCGCGCCGGCCATCGGCTCGCCCACGACCTCGAACTGTCCGAGGTGTTCGAGGCGGTGCATGGCCGGCCGGCGGCGAGCTTTCCCGCACGCATGCCGATCCTGAACCTCGATCGCATCTACGTTCGAGGCTTCCGCGTGAAGATCGCGCACGCTCACCGCGGCCGCTCGTTCTCCAAGCTGTCCGATCACGTCTGTCTCTCGGCGCTGCTCACGAGAACATGATGCAGTGGGTCGACGGCAATCGCATCGCGCTGCTGACGACCGGCGACGAGTACTTTCCCGCGGTCGAAGCCGCCGTCGACGGGGCGCGGGAAGAGGTTCACGTCGAAAGCTACATCTTCGAGAACGATCCCACGGGGCGACGCATCGCCGAATGCCTCGCCCGTGCTGCGCGCCGGGGAGTGGCGGTGCGGCTGCTGGTGGATGGTTTCGGCGCGTCGAACCTCGTGCAGCCATTGCGCGACATTCTCGAAGCGGCCAAGGTATCGATCCTGGTCTTCCGCCCCGAGCTTGCCAAGGGCCGGTTCCGCCGCAACCGGCTCCGGCGCATGCATCGCAAGCTCGTCGTGGTCGACCGGCGCATCGGCTTCTGCGGCGGGATCAACATCCTCGATGATCGTGACGGCACCGGCGAAGGTGCACCGCGGTTCGATTTCGCCGTCCGTGTGGAAGGTCCGATCGTCACCGACATGCACGCCGCGGTGCGTCGATTGTGGAAGCTGGTCGAGTGGACGCGGGCCGGACGGCGCGTGGGGCCGCGCATGGAGGCCTGCCCGCCGCCGCCAGCTTATCCTGAGGGCATGCGCGCGGCTTTCCTGGTCCGGGACAATCTGCGCAATCGCCGGACGATCGAAGACGCCTACCTCGAAGCGATCGAAGCCGCCCAGCGCGAGATCCTGATCGCGAACGCGTATTTTCTGCCGGGTCGACGGTTTCGTCGCGAGCTGCGCGCCGCAGCGCAACGCGGCGTCAAGGTGCGGCTACTGCTGCAGGGCAAGCGCGAGTACTTTTGGGTGCACTACGCGATTCGCGCGTTGCACGGTCGCCTGCTCGCAGCCGGCATGGAGGTGCACGACTACACCGCTGCGTGGCTGCACGCGAAGGTCGCCGTGATCGATGGGCACTGGGCCACCGTCGGTTCGTCGAACATCGACCCCTTGAGTCTATTGATGGCGCGCGAGGCCAACGTGGTGGTGGACGATCCGCGCTTCGCAGCCGAACTGCAGACGAAACTCGAAGCAGCCATGGCGAAGGGGGCCGAACTCATCGTGACCGAATCGCTCGCCAGGCGTCCGTGGTTCGATCGGTTGTTGTCGTGGACGGCGATCGCCATCGCGCGCATCGCGGCGGGGTTCATCGGGACGTCGAGGCTGGAGGGGCGGTAGGGGCAGGCCCCATCCCAGCCTTCCCCCGGCAGAGCCGGCGCTGCGCTGCCCCCTCCCTCCGCCCTCCCCCGGCAAAGCCGGCGCTGCGCTGCCCCCTCCCTCCGCCCTCCCCCGGCAGAGCCGGCGCTGCGCTGCCCCCTCCCTCCGCCCTCCCCCGGCAAAGCCGGGGGAGGGGACGTACACCCCTTCCCCCAACTTCGTTGGGGGAAGGTCGGGATGGGGGCCAGCGCCCCCGATCAACCCCCCGCTGCCAGCATCGCGTCCTTCTGTGCCCGCACCTGCGGGTGATAGCACTCGACCGGTTGCGATCCGAGGTGGCCAATGCACGCATTGCACTCCACGCAGCGCGGCCCCGGCACGCCCTCACGCAGATGGCGATAGAGATACGGATCGGCGATGAACGCGCGGCCGGCGGAGACTGCGTCGCAGCCGCCTGTTCCGATCGCTTCCTCCATGGCAACTCGCGAGCGGAATCCGCCCACACAGATGACCGGGATCTTCAGCCGCCGCTTGAACTGGCGCGCGTACTCGAGATTGAAGCCTTCGTACGGACTCCACAGCAGATTGGCGCCGAGGGCGATGACCGGCCGGAACGTGCGGAAGAGCCAGCGACGCAACGGCGGCACGAAATTGAGCGCCCCGTCGACCATGTTCCGCATGCACATCTCGAATCGGCCGCGGGCCATGCAGAATCCGGACTCGTAGTGCCCGACGGTGATCTCCACCGCGTCCACGCCTGCGCGCTCCATGATTGCGGCCACCTCCACCAGTTCCGCGGTCTTCAGTCCGTCGCGCAGTACCAGTTGATCGGAGCCGTTCATCTTCATGATGATCGGAAAATCAGCCCCGACCCGCGCGCGGATAGCGTGCAGCACTTCGCGGCAGAAGCGTGTTCGTTGTTCCAGCGAGCCGCCGTATTCGTCGGTGCGGCGATTGGTGTACGGCGTGAGGAACTGGCTCATCAGGTAGCCGTTGGCCGAATGCATCTGCACGCCGTCGAAGCCGGCCCGCTTGCAGCGCTCGGCGGCAGCCGCGAACTCCTCCACGATGCGGTGGATCTCCGCCGTGGTCAGCGCGCGCGGGCGCGTGCCGGTCATGAGCTCCTTCACCTCCGACGCGGACACGGCGCCCGGCGAGCCGACGAAACGAGGCACCAGCTGGCGGCCGCAATGATTGAGCTGCGCGATGAGTTTCGCTCCATGCGCATGCACGGCGTCCACCAGCCGGGTGAGGCCCGGGATCTTGTCGTCGTGATCCGCACCCACTTGGCGCGGCGCCGACTTGGCCTCGAGACTGATGTAGATGTTGCCGGTGATGATGAGCGGCGTGCCGCCCCGGGCGATGGGCAGGTAGAAGTCGATGACTTCCTGCGTGATGCAGCCGTCGTGGGTGGCTCGCGTCTCCGCGGTGGCGGTCTTGAAGAGGCGCCCCGGCAGTTCGAGCCGGCCGATGCGGACGGGCGTGAAGAGGCCTGTGCTGCCAGTAGCCATGGCGAATCTCCCCTGGCGGTGGTTACCGGACACGACGTCGTCGCAGGTGCTGGCCCCCGAGACCTGCGTGACCGGGAGGGTAAGCCGATGCGCGAGGCGCAGCAACCTTGCAGCACACGGTGGGATCCCGGTGCGGCGAGGCAGCACTGCTGATCGAGATTGCATTGATCTAAAGTAGTGACCCTGGAGAACTTAACGAAGGAGCAGCAATGGAGTACGTGAAACTCGGTTCGACCGGACTCGAGGTCTCCCGGATCTGCCTGGGCTGCATGAGCTATGGCATACCGGATCGCGGGCCGCACCCCTGGACCCTGAAGGAAGAGGACAGCCGCCCCTTCATCAAGCAGGCGTTGGAGGCCGGCATCAACTTCTTCGATACGGCCAACGTCTACTCCGACGGCACCAGCGAGGAGATCGTCGGGCGGGCGCTCAGGGATTTTGCGAAGCGTGAGGAAGTGGTGATCGCGACCAAGGTCCACGGCCGCATGCGTCCGGGTCCGAACGGGCAGGGGTTGTCGCGGCGTGCCATCCTGGCCGAGATCGACCACAGCCTGCGCCGCCTCGGCACCGATTACGTCGATCTGTACCAGATCCACCGCTTCGACCCGACCGTGCCCATCGAGGAAACGCTCGAGGCCCTGCACGACGTGGTGAAGGCCGGCAAGGCGCGCTACATCGGGGCCTCGTCCATGTACGCGTGGCAGTTCGCGAAGATGCTGTACACCTCGGCACGGCACGGCTGGACGCGTTTCGTGACCATGCAGAACCACGTCAACCTGATGCATCGCGAGGAGGAACGCGAGATGCTGCCCTTGTGCCGCGCGGAAGGCATCGGCGTGCTGCCATGGAGCCCGCTGGCACGCGGCAAGCTGACACGGCCCTGGGGCGAAGCCACGGCACGCACCGAGACCGACGAGTTCGGCAAGAAGCTCTACAAGGGCTTCGAGGACGCCGATGGTCTGGTCGTGCAGCGCGTGGCGGAGCTTGCCGGCAAGCGCGATGTGCCGATGGCGCAAGTCGCGCTCGCATGGGTGCTGCAGAAGCCGGGCATCACCTCGCCGATCGTTGGTGCCACCAAGATCCGGCACATCGAGGATGCGGTGAAGGCGTTGGCGCTCGAGCTGACCACCGAAGAGATCGCAGCGCTCGAGGAGCCGTACGTGCCGCATCCCGTTGCGGGGTTCTCGTGACGTCGAGTTGGGGCGTCGACGCCTTCTTCCGCAGCAGGTAGGGGAAGGTACTGTCTTTGACGTCCCGGTTGTCGCGAGCGGTTGTTGCGCTGAGGTGTATCGCTGCCCCCACCCCAACCCTCCCCCGGCGAAGCCGGGGGAGGGGGTGTACGCCCCTTCCCCCACCTTTGGTGGGGGAAGGCTGGGATGGGGGCAGCCGCCGTTGGATGCGCGCCTACCGCACTCCGCCGCGCTCCAGCATGACCCCCATGGGCCTGGCCGAGGCGAACTGGCGAAACGCCGGTGAACCCTGTACTGCCTCCAGGAACCGTTCGATGGAAGGCCAGTCCGCGGAGGTGGTCGAGAACGCGGCGATCTCCGACTTGCTGCTCGGTTCGAACATCAAGGTGATGCCGGCGACACGATCGGTACCTTCGCCCGCCCGGCGCAGCAGGCTCAGCTTGAAGCCGGTCGCGCAACCCTCGGACCAGGCGCCGTAGCGGTATTGCAATGTGTCGTTCACCACGTTTCCGTCCGTTGCACGAGCGGTCGCAAAGCGATACCAGTCGATCATCACCGCGACCACCTGGTCGGCGGTCAGGTTCTCGGTGGCGATCTTGCGCTGGCGCAGGAACGTCTCGAGCTCCGCGAGCAGGTTCGACGGAACGGCTGCGGACATCGGCGCGGCATTAGACATCGGATCCGCATCAGCCGCAGCCGCTGGGCCGACTGCCAGCGCGATCAGGAGCGCGGCGGCGGTCGGGATTGCGCTCCGGTGTCTGGCGTCAGGGGCCATGCGCTATTTCGCGAACAGTTTCGAGGGATCGGCGAACGCCTTGAACTCGAGCGCGTTGCCGCACGGATCGAGAAAGAACATGGTGGCCTGTTCCCCCACCTGCCCCTTGAAGCGGATGTGCGGCTCGATGACGAACCGGGTGGCCGCCGCCTTGAGCTTCGCCGCCAGGGTTTCCCACTCCGGCATCGACAGCACCACGCCAAAGTGACGCACCGGCACGTTGTCACCATCCACCGCATTGGTCTGCCGGTGGCCCGCTTCGTCGGGCGAGAGGTGGGCGACGATCTGATGGCCGTAGAGGTCGAAATCCACCCATTCGTCCGACGAGCGCCCTTCGGGACAGCCCAGCAACCCGCCGTAGAAGGTGCGGGCCTTGTCGAGGGACATGACGGGGAAGGCGAGGTGGAAGGGGTGCAGCGCGGCCATGGGAGTTCCTGCGATTGGGAGGTTCATTGTCGCAAGAAACCGCTCAGTCGTCCGGGGGTGCTGGTTCGTCACACCGTTTGCAGGCCAGCACCCGCCCCAGCATGGCCTGGCGGCCTTCGGCGCTCGCGACCCAGGGGCGATTGATCCATGGCGGGTCGTGCCGGACGTGCTGTCCGTGGCCGCAATCGAGGTCTGCGACCCAATGCAGTTCCTCATCCTGATGAAACCCGACGATGCGCCGGTCCATGGAACCTACGGCTTCGAGTCCCAGTGGAACTTGTGCAGCACCCGATGCACGATCGGCGTGAACACGAGTGCCGCCGATACGATGAATACGAGTCCGGCGTACAGCGCGTAAACGCCCGCGAACAGCTTGCCGCCCGGCGTGCCCGGCGGATCGACCGGCCCCATGCCGCCCAGCAGCATGGAGGCATTCAGGAATCCGTCGAGCGGCGGAAGGTCTTCGAAATACCAATAGCCGAAGACACCGACGCCGAGCGACATCGCGAGCAGGCCCGCGGCGAGCGCGAAGTGCAGCACCAGGCGCTTCGCGAAGGCGGTGCGATGCAGCGGTGCCTGGGTTTTCGATTCGAACATGGTCCGCGGGGGCGCCTCGGCGGGATCGGCAAGTCGACGAAAAGCGTATCGTACCGCTGTCCATGAATGGGAGTCCGAATGTGATCGTCGTCATCTTCGAGGTGGTACCGCACCCCGATCGCAAGCATGCCTATTTCGATTCGGCAGCTCACCTGCGCCCGTTGCTCGCCGAGGTCGACGGGTTCATCTCGATCGAACGCTTCGAAAGCCTGACGCAGCCGGGAAAATTCGTGTCGCTGTCGTTCTGGCGCGACGAGCAGGCGGTGCAGCAGTGGCGCAACCTGGAGGAGCATCGGCGCGTGCAGAGCATGGGTCGCAAGTCGATCTTCGCCGACTATCGGTTGCGGGTTGCACAGGTGACGCGTGACTACGGGATGAACGACCGGGCGGAGGCGCCGGACGATTCGGTGATGGCGCACGGCTGACGGTCGGGGAGGGTGGGGGTGATGTTTGCCCCCATCCCAACCTTCCCCCGCCAACGGTGGGGGAAGGGGTGTACACGCTGTACGTCCCCTCCCCCAGCTTGGCTGGGGGAGGGTTAGGGTGGGGGAAGCGAAGCGCCGGCTTTGCCGAGGGAGGTCTTGCTCGCAACCGCGCAAAGCAGCCCCCATCCCAACCTTCCCCCAACGTTGTTGGGGGAAGGAGCGTACCCACGACGTCATGGTGCTTTCAGCACCGTCTCGACGATCTCCCGCACCGCTTTCCGCACCGCTGTCGATGCCTGCTCATCGTAGGCGATCGATCCGCCGAGTTCGACACAGGAATCTGCAAACGTGAACGGCTGCCGGGTCTTCGCGTTCACGACCACCCCGCCATCCGTCTCGACGAGTTCGCAGCGTCGCGTGGACTGCGCCTTGTCGAGTCGCACGGGCTTCTTGAGTGCTTGCCAGTCGAATACGTGACCGGCACCTTCGTATTCCGTCATGCGCACGTCCTTGCCCTTCGCCTGCAAGCGGGCGACATAGGCGCGGCACGGTTCGATCGGTACCATCTCGTCCGCGGTCCCGTGGAAGATCCGTACCGGCTTGTCGGTCATGTCCTCGTCCTCGCGAAAGGTCGTGCCGCACGATGCGTAGAACGGAATGTACGCAGCGAACCGGACATCGGGCGTGCCATGCATGCGCTGGAAGCGCTGCAGGCCCGCGTACAAGGCTGCCTGCCCACCGCGCGAGAAACCCATGAGGGCGATGCGCGCCGGATCGATCCTCGGGTGCTTCGTCAGGAGATCGAGTGCCCGATAGGCATCGACGATCATGTTGAGCCGGCCGAGTTGCGATTGGTCGAAGTCGGTCCGGTAGATGCCGCGTGCGGTGAAGCTGTCGATCACGAACGTGGCCACACCCATGGCGTTGAGATCCTGCTCCCAGTCGATCACGTAGCCCGACACACCGCCGGACCCATGCAACAGAACGACGGCAGGCAACTTGTCGGTGCCGGGGCGGGGCAGACGCAACTCGCCACCGAGCGCGACCGGCTTGCCTGGTCCTTGGCCGCTCAGGAATTCCTGGTCCGTGAGAGTCGACGACGCGAACGGATGGACCTCCATGCGCGCGATCTGCGCCAGCCCCGACGGCGAAGTGCCGATGCCCAAGGCAACGAGAAGACCGATACCGATGCTTCGCATGCTTCCTCCTGATTTGCGTACCGTAGCCTTCGCCAGGATCCATTGTTGCACTTTCGCAACCTGCGATGGGACACCAGAAGGCAGGCGCTGGCAGGCTCGGGTAGGAACCACCGGCACGAGGGTGAACGCAAATCGCCGATAGTTCTTTCGATCCCCGGCATCATCGCAACGGTCACAGCCCGTTAACGCTTTCTCAATGCCGCATCCGTATCTTCTGAAGCGGTCGGAAATGGCACCTGCCTTCCGGCGACGTCAGCCCGACGTTCTTTCGATTGGGAGATCGGACATGTTTACCATCAGGAATGCCATTACAGTCGCCATCGTTCTCGGGAGCGCCATCCCCGGGCTGACTTCGGCGGGAGACGATCATCGCGATCGTGACGACCACAAGCGTGCCGCCGTGCAGGTCGGCCCGCGCCCGTACTACCTCATCGACCAGATGAGCCCCGGTCCGCTCAAGCGCAAACTGGAAAGCTGCAGCAACGGCCCCTTCTACAAGACCGACTTCTCCATCGGCCACCGCGGCGGCGCGCCGCTGCAGTTTCCCGAGCACACCAAGGAAAGCCACGAAGCCGGCGCCCGGATGGGTGCGGGCATCCTCGAGTGCGACGTGACGTTCACCCGGGAAGGCGAGCTGGTCTGCCGCCACGATCAGTGCGATCTGCACACGACCACCAATATCCTGGTGTCGCCCCTTGCCAGCAAGTGCACTCGACCGTTCGAACCGGCCCAGTTCGACGCAAGCGGCACGCGCATCAAGGCCGCGACGGCTCTGTGCTGCACCAGCGATCTGCGGCTGGACGAGTACAAGTCGCTGAAGGGCAAGATGGATGCATCCAATCCGAACGCAAAGACCCCGCAGGAATACCAGGGCGGGACGGCGAACTGGCGGACCGACCTCTACGCGACCGGCGGCACCCTGCTCACGCACAAGGAGAGCATCGAGCTCATCAAGAGCCTCGGCGCCAAATTCACGCCGGAGCTGAAGAGCCCCAACCGGGCTGCCAACCTGCAGGTGGAAGCCGTGTTCGGCAGCCAGGCCCGCTACGCCCAGGCGCTGATCGACGACTACAAGGCTGCCGGCATCGCACCTCGCAAGGTGTGGGCACAGTCGTTCAACAAGGACGATGTCCTGTACTGGATCAAGAACGAGTCGCGCTTCGGTCAACAGGCCGTGTACCTGGACGACGCCAACGTGCCGGCGGACGTGCCGACGGCCGCCGAGTTGAAGAGCTACGCCGACCAGGGCATCCGAATCGTCGCGCCGCCCATGTGGGTGCTGGTGAGCGTGGACCCGAACACCGGCAAGATCGTGCCCTCCCAGTATGCGAAGGATGCGAAGGCGGCCGGCCTCGACATCATCACCTGGACCATCGAACGCTCCGGTCGCATCGTCGAGGACGTGTTGCCCACCAAGGGCACGGCGGCGCCTTCCTATTACTACCAGACCACCCTGGAGGCGTTGAAGAACGACGGCGACATCATGACCACGCTGGACGTTCTGGCACGGCAGGTGGGCGTCCTGGGTATTTTCTCCGACTGGTCGGGGACCGTCAGCTACTACGCGAGCTGCATGGGCCTGAACTGACGAAGTTCGGTCAGGGCTGGGATCGCCGTCCCGGCCCTGCCATCCCGAATCGAGGCAAGCGACGCGGTGCCGCGGCATCCCACGCGTCGGCGGGTGCGCTAAAGAACGGCATCCCGCGTGCCGAAAACACCCTGGCGCGAGCAATGGTGCCGCGCCGGGCAGATCTTCTTGGCCCTGCTCAAGGACGAGATGATGATGACATTCGACACGCTCCGCACGATCGCCTTGGCCGCTGTGCTCCTGGGTAGCATGACGGCCTGTTCGCCCGATCCGCATGCGACCCGGTTGCCGCTGGATCTTGCGGACATCCCGAAGGTGCAGCCGCAACTGGACAAGTTGCCCGCCGAGGAGCGTCAGCTGGTGCTGGATTACCTGAAGCGCAGCAAGGGTGACGTCCTGCCCGCGAACCTCGCGGACCCGAGCGCACCCCTGACGGCGCGCACCTTTGCCGAAGCCATCAAGCTGCAGCGGGAGTTCGTCGTCACCAACGGAGCGGAGGAGGCGAGGGTTGCCGAGTTCCGCGCGGCCCGTGAAGCTACGCTGGAGCCGCTGCGGGAAGCGCTGGCCATCGAGATCGTCAAGAAGGAGATCACGACGGCGGACGAAGCGTTCGGGCGCCGGCCCTCTCCGGGCGAGGCGATCCACGATGCCCCCACGCTCGTGACCACCTATCGCCTGCGGAACAATACGGCGCAGACCATCAGCCATGTGACCGGTTCGGTCTCGGTGCGATTGCCCTCCGACCCCGAATCACTCATGGGCATCGATAGTTGCTTCATAGATCGAAGTATGTCGATCCAGGGCGGGCAATCGCTCGAACTGCGCTGCGGCGACGTGAGGAAGCGGCCGGACGATCAGGCAAAGGAATACGTCGCATTGGCGGAGAGCGAAGTCCTCCTCCGATGGGAACCGCGATCCATCACTTTCGAAGGCGGCAGGGTACTCACGGCGTCGCGGTGATGTGACGAGCGCGGGTGCCGGCAGCCGCGCTCGCGCGCTGCGCCGGACCTCGACGTGAGTGTCGAGATCCGGTGCAACGTGTCTCTACGGCTTCGGAATGAAGTCGCCCTTCACGTGCTGGTGGAGGAACAGGACGCAGTCCTCGGGGCCGACGCAGGCGTCTCCATGGAAGCCCAAGCCAGGCTGAAAAACGTAGGAACCGGGCGGCAGATCCTTCTCCTCGCCGCCCTCGAAAGAGTGGCGCCAGGTGCCCGTGAGATTCACGCCGTAGTAGTCGCCGGTGTGGGCATGGATCGGCGCGACGAAGCCTGCCGGCAGCTTGAGGAGAATCGCGTATTCACCCTTGCTGCGGTCACCCCACAGCGGCACCATCGTCACGGGCCAGGCCGGATTCAGTTCCTTCCAGTCCATCGCATTGGCCGGGATCATGATCCCGGTCTTGTCGCCGTCGGCGGCGTTGACCGATCCGACTGTGGACATCAAGCATAGACCAAGCAGCAACAGCGACTTTCTCATCATGCGTCTCCTCGTTGGTGTGGCGCAGTCGCGTCAAGGCGTGCGCGATAGTTCCCCGAGGCGTTGCAGCAAGGGCGTTTTCTTCGCTTCGAGGTCTTGATAGCGGGCGTACAGGCGCTCGATCTCGGTACCGAGATCCTGGAGGCGCTGCTGGTGTGCCTCGCGCAGCCGCTGGAGTTCGTTGTAATCGAGCGGCGGAGGTGTGACTTCCACGTTCTGCGGGAGCGCAGCTGGATCAGGCTTCGCCAATTCGACCCGCCGCAACTCCTGCGTCATCTGAAACTGCTGGTAGACGCTGTCTTGCTCCCGCTGAAGGCGTCCGAGCGACGTCTCGATCTGCCTGGCCTCGAGTTCGGTCCCGGCGCCCGCATGCCCGTACAGCGGGGCCCCGAGCGCAAGCAAGAGGAGCAGAGGACTCAGATTGCGCATGTGCATGGCCGCCTCGCCGTCAGATCGCCAACCGCTTCACCGCGTCCTCGTTCCATTCGAGACCGACACCCGCTACCTCGGGCACCATCGCGAACCCATTCTTCACCGGCAACGGATTGGCGAGAATCGGCTCCGCCCAGTCGCTCCACTCCAGCCAATCGGCGGTCTCGCTGACGCGCAGCAGATGCGTGGAGATCATCGGATACAGGTGGTTCGACAAAGGCAGGCCTGCCGCACCGGCGATGGCGGCCGAGCGCATCCATCCGGTGACACCGCCGATGCGCATGAGGTCCGGCATGTACAGGTCAGCCGCGTGCGCGTTGACGGCCTTGAGGAACTCCCGTGGGCCGTAGATGTTCTCGCCGATCTGCACCGGCGTATTCATCTCGCGGGCGATTTGCGCGCAGCCTTCCAGGTTGTCGTAGACGATGGGCTCTTCGAACCAGGAGAGCCCCTGGTCGTCCAGCGCATGCAACCGCAGGAGTGCTTCGCCGAAGCTCAGTCCCTGGTTGAAGTCGCACATGAGCTGGACGTCTTCGCCGATCGCCCGCCGCACCGCGGCGATGACGGCGAGGTCGTCCTTGAGCTTCTCGCGCCCGAGGCGGATCTTGATGGCCTTGAAGCCGCCTTGGGCGACCAGTTCATCCGCCTCCTTTTCGACGCGGTCCAGCGGGATCAACCACAACCCGTTGGTGTTGTAGGCGCGCACCGGGCCGGTCGTTCCCCCCAGCTGCACCGCGAGCGGCACGTTCGCGGCCTTGGCGAGTGCATCCCAGATCGCCATGTCGAGCCCGGAGATCGCGATCAAGGAGACACCTTCCCGTCCGACCAGGTGCATCGCCCGCATGCCGTCCCGGTAGGCATCCAGCGGCGCCAGCGGTTTTCCCTTCAGCGCGTCGGCGAGATCGGTGATGGCCTGGCCGATGTACTTCACCGACTTCTCCACGTATGGCTCGAGGTAGCTGCGGCCGACCACGCCCTCCTTGGTCCGGACATCGATCAGGATGAACGGCCATTGGCGGAACTCGCCGACCTTGGCGACGATGGGGCGGCGCAGAGGAACGACTACGGCGCGAACTTGAACGCTATCCAGCGTGAGGCGTGGGGTAGTTGGGGTACTCATGCGGGAGACTCCTGCCGGGGTGGTCCGATCGATCCAGGTTGCGGGCGCCCTATCAAGTTGAGCGCGAGGGCGCCTAGTGTATCGACTCCGCCCGAATCCAGCGGACCGCGTCCACCGATCCGCCTGCTAGCCGTCAGGCTTGCTCCACGTCGCGTTCGCGAACCATCCAACCGGCAAAGGTCCCTGCCCGCGCCAGCAGCAGCACGCCCAACGCCAACTCGAAGACCGAGACTGCGAAGTCGACCTTGTCATCGATAGTGAGCGAGGACATCAGGGACGTCGAACCGCCGACCAGGAAGGACCGGAAAAAGAACCACACGATCGCCGGCAGCGCCCGGGACAACAGCCAGAGACCGAGGATGCTGCAGCCTACCCGCGCGAGATCGAACGCGTTGGCGGAGAGTCGATTGTCGAAGTTAGTCCGCGGAATCAGCCGGTGCGCGATCCAGAGGGGGAAGAACCACAGCAGCAAGGCAGAAACGAGATAGATGCCGCCGATCACGAAAGACAGAGCGGTGCTCCCTTCGATCATGTTGGCCTCGAGCGAAATGGGGATTGCGGCCCAGTAGCCGATGCTCTTGATCGCCAGCCATAGAGCAAACAAGCGCACCGCGATACCGACCAGTTGCTGAGGTGTCATGGTCTCCTCGATGGTTCGTTAAGTTCGATGAGTGACACTATCTGGTGCCGGACCGGAGCACACGGGAGCCGGGCGTACTTGTAGATGACCGTTCAGCGACACAATCTGCAGCACCGCGCGACCTGATCGTCATTGATCCTCCACAGTGAATTTCGATGCGCAGACCCTGAGCTGCCCTCCGAACAGATTCATGCGCAACACCTTGCGCTCGCAGAAGCCGCGCGCCAACCCGCATCAGAATCACTTGATGAATCCTCGCTACCGAATGCCCAACGATCGACATGAGCGACGGGCAAAAGCGGAAACCTGTTGACCGGCTGCTTAAACGAGGGCTTGAGTGTCACTTTCGTGCCGTCACGGGTGGTTGGAGGTCGTCTTGCCGAAGAGTTCCACTGCGTCTTTGATCGTGGCCGAGAATCGCGCGGTTGTCTCTGTGGAGGCCTCCATGGGTGAGACGCTGAAGTCGGAGGACTGGCCCGCGTCTTTTCCCGACCCTCCGAGCAAGTAGAGGCTGTTGTCACAGTCAAGCCATCGATCGTGGAAGTCGATTTTGCTCAAGAGGGTGTACTTGTCTGAGCCACGTTCGAGGGCGAATAAGCGTGAGGCTTCTATGAAGTCCAACCAATTGGCCTTCTGGTGCTTGGGTTCTGGCCAGGTTAAAAGTGTGACCGCTACTGTGCTGGGAACGTGTCGCAGATAGCGATAGAACACGGCGCTGGAAAAGTGGCGGTCGATCCACACGAGCCGTTGGGAAGTGGTCTCGCAGAGATCTCTAATGAAGCAGTACGCGGAGAAGGGGGAGTTCGCGTGCAGAATCCTTGCTTCTGCAGTTGTCGGGACGGAGCAGATAGCATCGCGAACTGACGCGGCGGTCTGGGCTACCGTCTCTCGATACAGTTCCGCGTTGCTGGTGAACGTAGGTCCTTGTTTCGAAAGACTCGACAGTTCGCGCAGCACAGTTCGGTACTCAGCCGTATACGCCTGCCCCGGTGGGTGCGTGAAGGATCGAAGGCGCTCAATGAAGGTAGGTAAGTCGGCAGAGAATTGCGCCAGAGCGCGCCGGCGCAGAAGCGCGTCTCCCACTTCAGATGGCGGACTCTCAAGCGGGCCGAGCAGCTGCCCGAGCAAGTAGAGGAGTTCCGATTGCGTTTGACGTGCGCTGCTCATCGAGCGGCACCTCTCGTGACGCCTAACATGCGAGGTGCTCGGCCTGCTTGAACAGTCGGGTTGACCCAGGGATTAGGTATCACTCCGCTCCTTGCGGACTGCGGTCAGTTCGTGAATCCACTCATGTGGGGACTTAGCCGCCCTAAGATGCTCACAGAGTCGAAGTGATTGCGTTGAAAGCTCTCTTGTGTACCCCTCGAAAGATGAGATGGATCCACCCTGAATCTTGCTGAGAGAGGCGAGCGCGCGACCATGTGCTGTTATAACGAGGTGCCACATGATGGCGCATGAGTGGATGCAAAGTATGCCTCCTTCAAGGAGTCGGCGACGTTGACTCAGCTGTCGAACCTTAACGACTGAAAGCCACAAAACTAAGCAGCCGGTGCCAACAGCCGGGATCGCATGCATCCAGTCCTTGTCTACGAGCAACTGAAAGCACATTGCAGCGATGGACGCTATTCCAAGAGCAACAATCATGAAAAGGATTGAGAGCATAGTTCTAAGATAGCTTCCAGCGTAATAGGTAGTCCCCTTTGCGTGTAGCTTTTCAGGTTCAAACCACATGTACTCGAGATTCCGAAAAGAGGGCTTGACTACATTTCTCGTATTCGCTCCCCACTCATAGTAAAGGCGAAACACAGTAGGCTGTACGGTTCTCCAAGCGCGAACCGCCTCCTCCCACCCGACTTCGCGATAGGTCTCTTTCCAGCCAGGCGTATCTTCAAGACGACGAATGCGATCAAGATAAAGTTCGTATCCGTTGATTCGATTCGCGCCGGCATACTTGTACGTTCCGATTCTTCCAACGGAGAGAGCAATTAGCACGACGCAGATGCCTCCAAGACCGAGAAGTGGAAAATTCGGCTGAAATCGCGCCAGAAGACCAAGGCCCACTGAACTAACTGCGATCGCCTGGAAGGAGAACTGTGTGAAACAGTCCTTCAGTTCTTCGGCTTCTTTCCGGAGATAGTCGAGCAGCTTCTCTTCGTATGCAGTAAGAGCCTTCACATTGACCTCACGTTTGTCGCGGCCGCGTCAGCGGCAGGTGGCGGTGCCTAATGTGAAATAGAGTCCCCGCTTTGTCGCTTTACAAAGCGACAAACTGGTCTTTGAACAGACGACGTCTCCTGCTGCATTAAGAAGATGGTCATTCTCACGGTGCGATTGCGAAAAGGGTCATCCGTCGTCATGCCGACAAGTAGAGAGCGGGTGGCGACCCGCGTCAATAGGATGCACAGTTCAAGGCGCTCGATCAGCGCCGATCGTTACTACCGGCGACGCGGTGTATCTGCGGCCGACCTGTCCCAAGGAAAGTCGCAATCTCGTGATTCAGAAAGGCTGCGTCCTCTGCCCGCAGGCTGGTCGCCGCCTGATGCCCTTGCGCTGAAGGAATCTCGCGAAACCTGCCACCGGGAGTCGCCGCTGCAGCGACGCGTGCGGAGGATACCGGGTTGAACAGATCGAACGGCGGCGCAGCGATCAGCGTGAGGGCCTGAATGGTGGCGAGTGCGCCCGCGGTTGTCTCGTGTCCGGGCGTGGTACCCACGTCATGGGCTTCGTAGGCCCAGGACTGATAGAGGTAGTCGGTGGCGTCGAAGCCGTTCTGGCGGACCTGTCGTACCGAATGCTCGAACCACTGGTGCGCCGCGTCCAGGCCATCTAGCGTTTCGTCCAACGCCATCGGCGTGCGCGACAGCAGCACCGACATGAGTCCGGCATAGGCGCGCCAGCCGCGCTCCGGGATGGCGGTGAATGCCGATCCGCTCCAGGCGGGGTCGGCCATCAGGCACGAGCGCGCGGTCTCGGTCACGAGGATGGCCCAGGGAGACGTGCGGGCCATGGGCGTCATGGCGACGCACGCGTCCATGAACGTCGGATGGCTGACAGCCCACTGCAGGGCCTGCATGCCGCCCATGGATGCGCCGACCACGGCCTGCAGGTGATCGATATGGAGCACTTCCGTCAGCAGCCGGTGCTGGGCATGCACCATGTCGCGGATCGTGAACCGCGGAAACGCCGTGCCGGGCTGACGGCTGCTGGTGGAGGGGGACGTCGACAGCCCGTTTCCGATCGGATCGGTCGCGATGACGCAGTAGCGATCCGTGTCTAGCGCCCGCCCGGGGCCAATCAGGAAATCGAGGCGATGGTGATTTCCTGTTAGCGAAGCGCAGACGACGATCGCGTTGCCTAGATCCGCGTTGAGTGTGCCGTGCCTGACGTATGACTGCCGAAAGTCATGGATGACCGCACCGGACTCCAGCTGGAGTTTGCCGAGATCAGCGTGGAGATGGGGGGAATCGATTTGCCCCGGTGACAACGGCAAATGATGAAAGGAACTACCGTCCATCGCGGCAGCGGGACAGTTGTAAGGACACAGGGTCTTCGCGGTGAAGCGCAAGGCAGAGCACACTTTGGGCCTCGCAGCCCCCTCCTCCAGGTTGCACGGTCGATGCACCTGAACCCCTCGCAGTCAAGCGCATCTCGCAAGTGAATGGCACCGTTCCCACAAATAAGAATATCGGACTCTGGAGTACACGTCACGATCTTCTCCTGTGTGCACGGAATCAGGCTGAAGAGTAGGCCGGGCACGGGGGGACGAGAGCAAGAGCGAGGTGGCAAGCTGTCCCGGAGGTGCCTTCGGCATTGATTGCGACATTGAGTGTCCGGTCGGTAAGGAGGCTTCGGTCAGGGACCAGGGCACCTTGGCAGGGGAAGTGATGGCCTTTTCTGGGAGCGCACGAGCGCTTTGACAGCATGCACGCAGAGTGCTCCCAGGAACCTTCCCCACCCGCAATTCTCGGATTGCGTTGCAAACATCTGAGCCTTGGTACGACCACGCCGCTTGGCACTACTCGCAATGGGTTACTTCTCCACAATCCTGAGAACCTCTATCTCCTCGAAACGGGGGTTTCCATGTGGCGTCATCTGATCACGCAGTTTTCGGAGATCCTCGCGTGCCTCCGGCACTGTTGGCAAACTCGGAATGGCAGTAACACGGAACTGCTCTCCCGAAAGGCCGATTCGTCGAGCCACCCGTGTAATGTCGTACTCCTCCGTTTGCCCGGCAGATGAACCCTCGTGGCCTTGATGACCCTTGTGGTCCATGCCACCGAAGAATCCAAGTGTGCCGATGAAGTTCGGGTGCGTATGATCGGGCTGCTTTGCGTCGGAAGGTAGATTCAGGAACAGAAGGTAGGTGAGTCCGACCGGCGCGTCGTAGCGAATGTCCTTCAAGCGAAGCGTGAGCTTCTCGTTGCCGACCGCCTTCATTGTTGTTGCGATGCGTGCTCGACTCTCGTCCGGAAGCGGAACCGGCACATCGACGCGCTCCCGTCCGAGCCTTACTGGTGTTTTGGTCGCGGCCAGAACTTCGGGGTCGCGGAACATCCTCTGCTCCGCCACCAATGATGGTCCGCGTACCAGCGGCCACCATACGAATGGATCATCGTCGTATCGGTAGCCTAGTTGCGAAACCGTGTTCAGTACCTGCGCTCCGGTCAAGTTGACCTGATTGCCATTCTCGTCGAAAAAAGTAAACACGTGCGACATCCACACACTGTCGCCTGTGGGATTCGAGCGGCCATTGCCGAGCGCGATCCAGCGCTTCCATAGACGATCAATATTGGAATGGTGCAACCAGAAGACAGGATCCTTGGGCGACTCGCCGCTTCCCATGTTGCCAGCTGCACCGCCAATGTCGTTGTGGACGTTGTTGTGCGGGGACTGTTCGATTTGCCCTGAACCTGGCGGCGGCCATGGAAAATGCATAGGCCCGGAAACCGTGCGCCCGCCAAAGCTCGATACCCCCGACGTAGTCGTCGTGAAGTTCGTGAGATTGAAAGCAGACGCGTAGCTCACGTCACTTGGAGGAAGCGATGCCCCGCCGTTGTAGATGGGCGCCCGGGTCGAATCGTAGAGAGGGTTAAGAGCCTCGTCTGCCGGCAGGCGATAAGCTTCTGGAATAGCACCCTGCGACGCCACGTCCGTATAGTTCCAGTACGGCTGAGCGAAGTTGGGATCACCGGATGCCTTGCGTAGGATCCGCTCAAAGTAATAGACGAACATCCGGTGCCAGGAAAAGAACAGAAACTGACGATGCTGGCATTGATCTTGAAGCGCGAGTGCTGTTCCAGAATCGACTGCGTGCATCTTCGCCTGATACCACCAAGACGTCGGGTCACTTGCAGGTCGCGCTTTCATCGCTGCGACGCCTGCACGCAGAGTGGTGATGGTGGCGGGCGAGAGTGTGTAAATGTTCCTGCGAACATGTATCTTGCGTGCGATCGGGAAGCCTCCGCACCACTTCCATAGCAGGCATGGAACGATGTTGGGTTCGCGGTCGAAACACTTGTCGCATATGCCTCCGGCGCGATTGACTGGCCCGACAGGGAAAGGCGGTAGAACGTTGCCTACATCGAAAGGCAACTTCTCAACCTCTGGGACCCGCGTGCTCATCCTTTCGAGCGGGAATGAATCTGGCGAACAGAGGACGACCTGACAGAGTTTTGGTTTGAGCGTGCCAGGAATCAGACCGCCCGCAGCATTAAGTTGGGTAATAGCCTGATAGTTGTTGCGGGCCACCTCTCCCAGATCCAGGGCGACGATAAAGCTCTTGTTGAGGTCGAGTTGAACAGTTGCAATGAAGCCGGATAACGTCACTGACTTGGGTTCGTACCACCATTCCTCATCGAAGGCTGCTACGACGACCTGTTTCACCTTCGAGTCCCTCACAAGCGAGCGCAAGTCGAGTTGCACTGCTTTGGCTATCGCAGGGCCCCCATGCTTACTGACGGATTTCGGTTGAAACGTCGCGATCTCGTCGTAAAAAGGCATGACCTCGGGAGGTGTCGGGCCAGGCTCGAAGTACTCCTGAGCTCTTGCTGTGGCTTGATCTCCCTTTTGCACTGTCGCGCAGCCGCAGGCAATCAGTGTCGACAGGAAGACGAGTAAGAGACCCGCTTCGCGAGAAATCTTCATGAGAGTTCTCCTTTCTCCATCGGTTGACGAAACGGAGCGGCATTGCCCCTGCCATCGACCACATGTCAGGCGCCGCGCTCGTCAGGCGGGACGTCAAGCGAGCGATTTCAAAGTCGTCCAGCCCGAGCAACGAAGCGGAAGACGTCAATCGCCAGGCTCTTGGTGAGGCTAAAGGGACTGGCGTCGCGACCGAATATCGCACCGAGTGTTGCTGAGCTCGCGAACAGTACGACCGCTTAGCTTACCAATCACCTACCGATTCGGAGCGAGGATTCGTCACACGGTGGCCATGCGGATGCATCGACCCCCGGCTCGAGCAGTAGAACCCGCTTCCAAAACGTCGTCGCACCTTGATGGCCCTGGGCATGGCCGGACGAAGACAATTCAAGGTCATTGGGGCCTCGCGGCGTAGCGTAGGGCGGCACACGCCGTTGCTTTCGCAGCCTCCTCTTCGCGGTTGCGCGGTGGTGCCGCCGTTTCCAGCGATTGCAGGAGGTCGTAGGATGCGCGCGAAATGTCGTTGACGGCCTTCTGGAAAGCCGCTTCGTTGGTCTTCGACGGCTTGTTGAAGCCGCTCACCTTGCGCACGAATTGCAGCGCTGCAGCGTGAATCTCGTCCTCGGTGACGGGCGGCTGGAAATTGAAGAGCGTTCGGATGTTGCGACACATGGGGGGGGCTCCGGGGCTCACGGGTGCGGTCGAGAGGATGACACACTGTGTTCCCTCATCCTTTGCCCCTCCCCCGTGGGAGAGGGGGGCACGCCGCCGCAGCGGGATGTAGCCCGTCGATCGGGTCGCTTCTCCGTTCCGGCGGCTACTTCGCCGCCGCAGCGATCTTCTTGATCTCCGGCGTGGCGATCTCCAGCGCCTTCGTGAAGCGCGCGAACAGGTCCTTCACTTCAGCCTCGGTGATGATCAGCGGCGGGCAGAAGCCGATGGTGTCGCCCAGCGCACGGATCAGCAACCCGGATTTCTGCGCGGCTGCGGCGATGGTCGCTCCGACGCCCAGCTTGCGATCGAAGGCTGCGCGCGTGCCCTTGTCGCTGACGAACTCGATGGCGCCGATGAGCCCGACGCCGCGAACCTCGCCGACGTACGGATGGTCGGCAAAGCTGCGCAACAGCGACTGGAACGTGGGTACGATGGAGCGGATGTGCTTCATGATGTCCCGTTCCTCGTAGATCTTGAGAGTCTCGAGCGCCACGGCCGACGGCACCGGGTGGTTGGAGTAGGTGTAGCCGTGCGCGAACTGGCCGATCTTGTCGCTCTGGTTGAGGAACGCCTCGTAGAGCTTGTCGTTGATCACGGTGGCCGAGATCGGCACGTAACCGGAGGACAGCGCCTTGGCCATGGTCATGATGTCCGGCTGCAGGCCGAAGGTCTCGGTCCCGAACATGCTGCCGGTGCGGCCGAAGCCGCAGATCACCTCGTCGGCGATCAGCAGCACGTCGTACTTCTTGAGAATGGGCTGGATCTTCTCGAAGTAGGTGCGTGGCGGCACGATCACGCCGCCGGCACCCTGCACCGGTTCGGCGATGAAGGCAGCGACCGTCTCCGGGTCCTCGCGCAGGATCTGCGCTTCGAGGCTCTCGGCCAGTCGTGTGGCGAACTGTTCCTCGGTCTCGCCGGGTTTGCCGAACCGGTAGTGGTGGGGGCAATCGGCATGACGCACGTTTGCGATCGGCAGGTCGAAGTCGCGGTGGTTGTCGGGCAGGCCGGTGAGGCTCGCAGTGGCGACGGTCACGCCGTGATAGCCGCGGATGCGCGAGATGATCTTCTTCTTGCGGTGCTGGCCTAGCGCGTTGCGGTAGTACCAGACCATCTTGATGGCGGTGTCGTTGGCTTCCGATCCGGAATTGTTGAAGAACACCTTCGACATCTTCACGGGCAGCATGCCCAGCAGTTTCTCCGCCAGTTCGATGCCTACATCGTGCGACTTGCCCGCGAACTGGTGGTAGTAGGGCAGGGTCGAGAGCTGTCGCGCGCCCGCATCCGCCAGGCGCTGTTCGCTGAAACCGAGCGACACGCACCACAGTCCCGCCAGACCTTCGAGGTACTCGTTGCCCTTGTCGTCGTAGACGAACACGCCCTTGCCGCGGGTGATGACCAGAGGGCCCTGGGATTCGTGACGGCGCAGGTGCGTGTAAGGGTGCAGCACGCTGGCGATGTCACGGCTTTCGATGGTGGCTGCGGCGGCATTCATGAGAGGCTCCGTTGTGAATGAATTGTGGGTTGGGGTGAAACGGAATTCGGATCGAGGGGAGACTACCAGGCGGCCCAGCCGCCATCGACGAGCAGGGTGACGCCGTGGATGGCCGATGCATCGTCCGATGCTAGAAAGACGGCGGCACCCGTCATCTCGTCGGGTTTCAGGAAGTCGCGGCCGGTCGGCGTCATCATCCGCATCTGGTCGATGTACGCCTCGTGGCCGGGGCCGCGCAGATGCGCGTTCATGGGCGTTTCGACGTTGCCCGGCGCCAGCGAGTTCACGTTGATGTGGTGCTTGCCCAGTTCGGTCGCCAGCGCGCGGGTGAGATTCTCGAGACCGCCCTTGGAAGCGCAGTACGCCGCGCAGTTCGGAAAGGCGCCCACACCCGCAATGGAGGTCACGTTGATGACTTTGCCGCCGCCGTTCTTGCGGAATTCGGGAACGAGCGCGCGCACGGCAAAGAACGGGCCCTTCAGGTTGAGATCGAGCTGCTGGTCCCACAGCGCTTCCGTGGTGTCCTCGATCGGAACGGTGCGGAAGATGCCGGCATTGTTCACCAGAATGTCCACGCGTCCGAAGTGCCGGATGGCCTCGGCAGCCATGCGTTCGACCCCGGGCACCTTCGAGCAGTCGGCCTTGATGCATTCCGCCGTGCCGCTGTCGCGGCGAATGCCGTCGACTACGGCCTGCGCGTTGGCGTCGTTGCGGTCGTAGACGATCGCGACCTTTGCCCCTTCCTTGGCGTACCGTTGCGCGATGGCGGCACCGATGCCTTGCGATCCGCCGGTGACGATGGCGACCTTGTTCCGAAGTCTCATGGTTGCTCCTCGATGGCGAGCAGGCCGCGCGCATCCATGGTCACGCGCTGGCCCGGCAGGACGACGGTGGTCGAAGACGGTTCCTCGATCAGGGCCGGTCCGGGGGCCGTGAAGCCCGGCGCGAGCGCGTCGCGGCTGTAGAGCGTGGTGGAACACTGCCCGCCCGGACCGTGGTCCACCATACGCGCTCGGAAAGTTTCATCTATCGGCGACACCGCTTCCGGGGCGACGAGGGTAGGCCGAGCAGTGATCAGCTCCGCCTTCAGGTGAAAGCTCACGACTTCTGCCGCCGTGCTGTCGAGCCGGAAGGTGTAGGCAACTTCGTGCGCTTCGTGGAAGGCGGAGATCAGTTGTGCGGCGTTCCAGTCGTCCAGGCGGCAAGGGACCGACACCGTATGTTCCTGGCCGCGGTAGCGCATCTCGACGGCCTGGAAGCAACGCAGGTCCACCGGCTCGACTTCGAAGTACTCGGCGGCTTCGCGCTGCATCTGCGCGAACAACGTGCGGCCGATGTCGACGGCTTCCTCGTCTGCTTGATGTAGCTGCGTGCGCTTCAGGTCCCGCCGCGGCGCCGACACGAGCATGCCCCAGGCCGAGAACACGCCGGGGTAGGGTGGGATCACCACACGCCGCACGCCCAGTTCGCGAGCGAGGCGGGCCGCGTGCATCGGGCCGCCGCCGCCGCTCGCGACGAGAGTCAGGTCGCGGGGATCGTGACCGCGCTGGATGGTTACCAGCTTCAGGGCGTTGAGCATGTTCGCTTCGGCGATGCGCAGCACCGCACCTGCAGCTCCTTCGACCGACGTGTTGAGTTTCGTGGCGATGGGTTGCAGCGCAGCCTCGGCGGCGCTGCGATCCAGCCGCATCGAACCTCCTGCGAAGCTTTGCGGGTCGAGCACGCCGCTGACGAGCATTGCATCGGTGACGGTGGGGGCGGTGCCGCCGAAGCCGTAGCAGGCTGGACCCGGCGCGGCGCCTGCGCTCGACGGACCGACTCGCAGCACGTCGCCGGCATCGAACCAGGCGATGGAACCACCGCCTGCACCGATCTCGACGATGTCCACCACCGGCAACTGCACGGGATAGCCGGGTCGCGTCCGCGTGCGTTCGAGGTGGTACTCGGAAGTGAGCTTGGGGCTACCGGCGTGCACGATGCCGCACTTGGCCGTGGTGCCGCCGATATCCAGGTAGAGCACATCGGGCTCCCCAAGCCATTCGCCGATGGCAGCGGCCCCGCTAACGCCGCCGGCCGGGCCCGATTCGATCAGCGACAGCGGATGGGTACGCGCCCACGCGAAGCTCGCCATGCCGCCGTTGGACTGCATGGCGAAATACGGCCTTCCGAAGCCGCGCTCGCCCAGCGCGACCTCGAGCCGGTCGAAGTAGCGGTCCACCACCGGCATCACGTAAGCGTTGAGCACTGCAGTGCTGGTGCGCTCGTACTCGCGCCATTGGCGCGAGATCTCGTGGCTCGCAGTTACCGCGACACCCGGCAGGCGATTGCGCAAAGCGTCGGCGCACATCCGCTCGTGCAGCGGGTTGGCGTAACTGTTCAGGAACGCGATGGCGATCGCCGCCACGTTCGCCTGCCGGCACTCGGCCACGATCGCGTCGAGATCGTCGAGCACCAGATCCTCGATGGCGTGGCCGCGTGCATCCATCCGTTCGCGCACCTCGAAACGCAGGCGGCGCGGCACGAACGCCGCGGGTGACGTGGCGTGCAGGTTGTACAGGTCGGGGCGGTTGCCGCGGCCGATCTCCAGCACGTCTCGAAAACCCGCCGTCGTGACCAGGGCCGTGACGGCACCCTTGCGCTCGGTGATGGCGTTGATGACCGTGGTGCCGCCGTGCACGAGCCGATCGATGGCACCGGGGCTCACGTAGCCTTCTTCCTGCCCCAGCGCGATGGCGTTCAGCACGCCGCGCGACGGATCGTCGGGAGTGGTCAGCGTCTTGGCGACGGAAATGCGGCCGCTGCGGCTGTCGAAGTGCACGAGATCGGTGAAAGTCCCGCCGACGTCGGTCGCGAGATAGCTCACGGCAGGCTCCGGGCCGATGGGCGCATGGAATTCATGCGGCCGACGTCGGTTCAGGCGACCGGGCGACGGATCCGTAGTCGCTCGCGGCGGTGGCCGGGTCGAGGTAGCCGTTCGCGATGTCATCGCGGACCCGTGCTGCCGGGCGGTCTTGCGGCGATCCCCATCCGCCGCCGCCACCCGTGACCAGGCGCACGCGATCGCCCGCGTGCAGCGGATGGTAGGCGGTGCGTGACAGCCGCACCTGAGTGCCATCGGGGCGCTGCACCTCGATGTAGTTGAGCGAACCCTCGCGTCCGCCGGCCAGGCCCCAGGGGCGCGTGGCCGAGCGGCCGAAGCTCGCATAGAGGTACGTGCCCGCCGCGAGGACTTCGTATTCACGGATCACGCCGAAGCCGCCGCGCCACTGCCCGGCACCGGCGCCGCCTTCGATGTTGAGGGCATGCCGGACGATCCGCAGCGGAAACTTCGCTTCCAGCAACTCGGCGGGGTAGTTGAAAGTGTCGCCGTCGGTCACCGCGATGAGCGCACTGGCGCCATCGCGATAGGAGGTCGCTCCCCAGCCGCCGTGCTGCGGTTCGATATGCACGAACTCGTTGCCGTCGGGCAGCGTGCCGCAGAAGTACGTGGCGCACAGGCTCGTGTAGCTGCCGGCCGAAAAGCGCTCCGGTGCTATGGGCGCGAGCGCCTTCCACGCGAGTTCAGACGCTTGCGCCGAGCCTTCGTAGTACCAGCCCGTGGGGCTCGGCTTCACCGCGCTGAAGACCGTGCCGTCCGGCACGACCACCTGCACCGGCCGGAACCAGCCGTCGTTGGAGGGTGCCTGCGGCGTCACCATCGCTTTGAAGATGGTCTTGACTGCGGAATGCAGTGCGCCGCGCGAGCAGTTGATCGGCGCTGCGCGAGCCGGTGACGAGCCGGTGTAATCGAAGATCATCTCGTCCCCGGCGATCGTCACCGTCAACTGGATGGGGATGCGCTCATCGGTGCGACCGTCGCCGTCGATGAAGTCGGATGCTTTGTAGCAGCCGTCGGGCAACGCACGCACGGCCGCGCGGGCCAGCCGTTCGCTGGCGGCGAGGATGCCGTCGAACACGACCATCAGGGTAGTGCGACCGTACTTGGTGCAGATCTCCTGAACGCGCTTCTCGGCAATGCGCGCAGCCGCAAGCTGCGCATTGAGGTCGCCGAGCGCCAGTTCCGGCAGGCGCACGTTCTCGCGAATGATGGCGACGATGTCGTCGACCAGTTGGTCGCCGCGCATCACGCGGACACCGGGCAAGCGCAGCCCTTCCTGGAAGATCGTGGTGGCGTCGGCCGGCAGGCTGCCCGGAACGGTGCCGCCCACGTCCAGCCAGTGCGCCACGGTGATCGCGTAGCCTACGTGCGCGTCGCCGTCGTAGATCGGTCGTACGACCGCGAAATCGCAACCGTGCGTCCCGCCGCGATAGGGATCGTTCGTGATGAACACGTCGCCGGGCGCCATGGTCGCGGCGAACCGATTGTGCAGGGCTCGCACCTGGGCCGAGAACGTGCCGGTGAACAGCGTGATGCCGTTGGTCTGTGCCACGAGGTCGCCGGCCACCGTGCAGATGCCGCAGGCGAAGTCCAGCACTTCGTAGACCACCGGGCTCATGCTGCAACGGGCCAGCACGATGCCCATCTCGTCCACGACCGCCAGGAGTTTGCCCTGCAGGATCTCCTGGGTCACCGGGTCCAAGGGCGTTTCGCGGTGGCGCGCGAGCTCGTTCATGGGCAGACGACCCGCCGGGTCAGCGTGCGCCGGTGCGCAGGCGGTCGACGAAGATCGCCGCGATGATGACGCAGCCCAGGATGATCTGCTGGATGTAGCCGTCGATGCGTGCGAGGCCCATGCAATTGGACAGTGCGGTCACGAACAGCGCCCCGAGCACGGCGGCGTATGTGCCGCCGACGCCGCCGCGCAGGCTGACGCCGCCGATGACGGCGGCAGCGATGCTCTGCAGCGTGACGTTGCCGCCGAGATTCGGTTCGCCCGAGCCGGTACGCGCCGTCAGCATCAGGGCACCGACGGCGGCAAGCAGCGAGCACACCACGTAGGCCGTGGTCAGGTAGCGTTTGCTGGGCAGGCCGGCCAGCGCCGCGGCCCGGGGGTTGCCGCCGATCAGGTATAGCGAACGGCCGAATACGGTCCAGGTGAGCATCAGGTGGATGGCGATCAGCACCACGATGGCGATGATCACCGGGGCTGGCACGC
The DNA here is from genome assembly GCA_019747905.1 of Burkholderiales bacterium. Classification (GTDB taxonomy): domain Bacteria; phylum Pseudomonadota; class Gammaproteobacteria; order Burkholderiales. The sequence continues at coordinate 65,488 of JAIEQG010000020.1, read as the reverse complement.
CGAGGATCGTGCCGCTGTAGAGCAACCCGCTGAACTCCCTCGGCACGTCGAACACGGGACGGCCATCCGAGATGGTGGTGGCGATGCCGAAGCAGATGTTGAGGCTGCCCAGCGTGGTCACGAACGCATTGACGTTCAGGACGGAAACGCAGATGCCGTTGAACAGGCCGACCGCGAGCCCGAGCCCCAGTCCGGTCAGCATCCCCATGAGCATGATGACCGGCATGTTGGTCGATCCGTTGGCGACCATGCCGGTCATCACGAGCGCACTCGCGACGCTGACGGCGGAGACGGTCGTGCCGAGCGAGAGGTCGAAACCACGGGTCACGATCACCACCATCTGCGCGGCGGCGAACACCGCGATGTAGCTGGTCTGCTGGATGATGTTGAGCAGGTTGCCCGGCGAGAGCACGAGCGGCTCGACGATCGCGAAACCGATCTCCATCACGACGAGCGCGATGATGAGACCGTGGCGCACCATGAATGCGGCCAGAGCCTGGCCGGAACTCAGCTTCGCGCCCGCTGCGCTCGGTTCACTCATGGTCAGCCCTCGCGTGCCGAGCGTGAGCGCCGCTTGGCGAGTTCATCCAGAGCAACGGCTGCCACCACGATGATGCCCATGAAAATCGTCTGGATCTTGCTGTTGACCTTGAGCAGGTTCATCGCGTTGGTCAGGATGGAGAGGAACAGCGCCGACAGCGCCACCATCTCCACGCGGCCGACCCCGCCGCGCAGGCTGACCCCCGCGATCACGCCGGCCGCGATGCTCTCCAGCATGAGGTTGCCGCTCATCGTCGCCTGGCCCGAACCGAGGCGCGCCGTCAGGAGCAGGCTGGTCAATGAAGCCAGCATGCCGCACAGGGTGTAGGCGAGGATCAGGTAGAAATTCGTGTTCACGCCGGACACCATCGCCGCCTGCACGTTGCCGCCGATCGCATGGATGTAGCGGCCGACGGTGGTGCGCCGCTGCATGATCCACACGAGGACGAGGATCGAGAGGCTCACGTACACGGGCATCGGCAGTCCGAACCAGATGGCGCGCCCGAAATCCTTCACGAAGGCATCCGGCATGCCGTAGACGGGAATGCCGTTGGTGAGCAGCAGCGCCACGCCGGTCGCGATGGAACTGGTCCCCAGGGTCACCATGAAGGGCGAGATGCGCAGGAAGGCGACGCAGGCGCCGTTGATCAGGCCCGTGACGAAGCCGCAGCCCATGCCGGCCGCCACTCCCGCGATGATCGCCAGCGTCACGTCCTCGGGCGCACCCTCCAGCATGACCGCCATCACCTTGGCTGTCACGACGCTGGTGAGCGCGATGACGGCACCCACCGACAGGTCGAAGCCGCCCACCACCAGCACCAGCATCTGTCCGGACGCCACGATCAGCAGCGCGGACGAATTGCGCGCCACGTTGAAGATGTTGAACATCCCCATGAAACGCGGCTCGAACAGTACGAGCAGGACGATGAGCACGATCAGTAGCGCCGGCAGGAAGCCGATGCGCCGCAGGGCGCGGCTCACCAGTGCCAGCTTCGGCTGGGCGACAGATGCCGGTTCGATGGCGACTGTGGTCACGATCCGAGGGTCACGCCGCGGAGGCGACGGCGCGCTCCGCCGGCACTTCGTCGGAGCCGGCGTTGGGAGCGTCTTCACGGAAGAAGCAGGCCAGCACGGCCTGCTCGTTGATGTCCTGGCCGGTGAGTTCCGCGACCATCCGGGCGTGGTGCATCACGTAGAGCCGGTTCGACAGGTGCAGCACCTCGGGCAGCTCGGAGGAGACCAGCACGATCGCAGCCCCCATCTCGAGCAGCAGTTTCATCAGTTCGTAGACTTCCAGCTTGGCGCCGACGTCGATGCCCACGGTCGGCTCGTCGAAGAGGAAGACGCGGATCTCGCGGGCCAGCCCGCGACCCAGCACGACCTTCTGGCGATTGCCGCCGGACAGGCGGCCCACCGCGGGTTCGATCTGCGGCGGACGCAGCTTCAGGCGATCCACGATGTCCTGGATGGTCTTCTTCTCTTCCTTGCGCCGGATCACCTGGCCCTTGGCGAACTCGGGCAGGTCGAGTGCTGCCATCGATACGTTCTCGCGGACCGGGCGTGCCAGCGCCAGGCCTTCGGCGACGCGATCGGACGGGAAGTAGCACACGCCCGCGCGCAGCATGGCGGTGGGCTTGAACGACGAGGTCTCCTTGCCGTACAGCAGCACGGTGCCCGATTCGACCGGGTCGAGGCCGAACACCGCGCGGATCAACTCCGACTTGCCGCAACCCACCAGCCCGGCGATGCCGGTGATCTCGCCGGCACGCGCATGGAAGGTCACGTCCTTCACGCTGCCCGAGGCGAGGGTGAGATTGCGCACTTCGAGCAGGTCTTCCGCAGGCCGGTGATCCACGTGCGGGAACAGCACCTCGATCTTGCGGCCGGCCATCAGTTCCACCAGCTCGGTCTCCGAGATCTCGTCGGACCGGACCGTGGCGATCTTGCGGCCGTCGCGCAGCACGCTGATGCGATCGGCGATCTGCTTGATCTCGCCCATGCGGTGCGAGACGTAGATGATGCCCACCCCCTGGGCCCGCAGGCGGTCGATCAGCGCGAAGAGCTTGATTGTCTCGGCCTCGGTGAGCGAAGCCGTGGGTTCGTCGAGGATCAGCAGGCGCACGTCGGTGAGCAGCGCCTTGGCGATCTCCACCATCTGCTGGTGGGCGCGGGAGAGCGATCCGACCTTGCGTGTCGGATCGAGATTGAAGCCGAGCTCCGCGATGACTTCGCGGGCCTTGGCGCGCATGGCGCGCTTGTTGAGAAAGGTGAAGCGCGAGCGCTCGCGGCCGAGGAACAGGTTCTCGTCCACGGTCATCTCCGGCACCAGGCTGAATTCCTGGAACACCGGGCTGATGCCCATCACGCGCGCCTGATGCGGCGTGAGTTTGCGGATCTCGCGACCCTGGTACAGGAAGCGCCCGCTGTCGGGGCCGAAAGTACCTGCGATGACGTTGATCAGGGTGGACTTGCCCGCCCCGTTTTCGCCGAACAGGACGTGCACCTCGCCGTGGCGCAGATCGAAATCCACGTTGTCGAGCGCCAGCACCCCGGGAAAGCGCTTCGAGATCCCGGTGAGTTCCAGCAGATTGCCGTCGTGCTCGTTCATGCTGTTGACCGCTTCGGTGAATCGGCCGCCGCCCCGGCTTGGTGCCGGGGCGGGGAACATCGTCAGCTTACTTCGCCGCGACGGAGTACACCGGCTTCCACGAGGCCGGGGCCAGCACCAGGCTCATGTTGATCTTGCTCTGGTTCGACTTGGCGACCATGTCGGGAATCGGCTTGACGAACTTCATCAGGGGCTTTTTCTCGAGCGCACGCACCGCCATGTCGATGGCAACGCGGCCTTCCAGCACCGGATACTGCGTGGCGAAGCCCAGGATCTCGCCCTTGTTGAGCGCGTCGAGCATCGCCTGGTTCTCGTAGGACGACATGATCATGATGTCCTTCTGGCGGCCGATCTCGGCGACGGCGCCGATGGCGGCCTCGGCGGTGGGCGCCGTGCCCCAGATGACGTTCATGTCCGGGTAGGTCTGCAGCGCGTCCTGCACCAGTTTCAGCTGCACCGCCACGCCGCTGTCGCCGAACTTCTCGTCCAGCAGCTTGACGCTGGTGCCCTTGATGGCAGCCTTGAAGCCGTCATTGAACTTCTCGGCCCAACCCGATCCGGCCGGTCCGGGGAAGTTCACGGCCTTGGCCGGCTTGCCCGCGAGGCTCTTCACCAGGTAGTCGCCGGTCTGGTGACCCATGGTGTCGAACTCCACGAACATCTTGGCGGTGGTCTCGGCCTTGTCCACGGGGTTCACCGTGCTGATGACGGGCTTGCCCTTGGCCATGCCTTCCTTGAATTTCTGCGACAGGCCCGCCTCGGAGATGGCGCCCACCACGATGGCGTCGAAACCGGAGGCCATGCAATCGTCGAACTGCGACAGCTGCTTCGGCAGGTTCTCGTAGCCGCCGGCCTCGTACAGCGTCATGTTGACGCCCATGCGCTTCGATTCCTCGACGATGCCGTAGGCCACCGCCACCCAGAAGCTGTCCTTCATGTGCGGGAACAGCACGCAGATCTTCCACGGCTTCGCCGCCTTGGGCAGCGGGGAGTAGTCGACCGAAACGTTCTTGCCGGTGGTGGCGTCGAATACCTTGATCGGCCACCACTTGTCCTGCGCTTGTGCGGGGCCGCCGGACAACAGCGCGAAACCCAGGGCGGCCAGCGCCCACTTCATCGTCGCTTTCATCTTGCATCTCTCCCTATGTGCGTGCGTCGCTTGCGCAACGCGGATCTCCTGGCGAACGTCGACTCCGTGTCGGCGTTGACGCCCACCGCTCCCCAGCTTGACTACGGGACTCCAATGACTGCTTCTCCTGCCTTACTGCGATCCGGTCGACGCGCGCTGCGCAGGGCTGCACAGTTCATCGCTGTGCGGCCTCCCGTGCGAGCGCTCGTCTCCGGCATTCTCTTGATCGGGGCGAGGCGCTTCACGGCGCTCGCTTCTCCGTGCAACCCTGGTGCCAGCCACGCGGCGTGTGGTCATCGCGGTCAATCGATTGAACCGATGCGCGATTCCCCTGCAGCGAAGCAGATCGTTCATGCCGCCGTGAGTCATGGGCGTGCATGGACGAGATCCGTGGCCCCAAACCTGTGCACATGGTGCGCGCTCATGCATGGGTGAGGATGTACGTGCCGTGCGGATCGAGCATGGCGGACCAGCCCGGTTCGACCACGATGGAGGTGGTTTCCTCCTCGATGATCGCGGGGCCCGTGACGGTGTTCCCCGCGAGCAGCTTCGCGCCGTCGTACACGGGTGTCGGCACGCGCTGGATGCGGCCGCCGATGGGGAAGACCGCGTCGCGCTGATGATCGAGCGCGGCCGCGGGATCGATACCGCCTTCCGGATAGCGCGGCGGTTCCGGCTTGGGTACGCGGCCGAACACCGTGCTCTCGATGTTCACCACCTCCGCCAGGCTCTCCGGTTCGTCGTAGGTGAACAGCTGCTTGTGCACGCGGTCGAGGCGGGCGCGGATCTCGCGGAAGGTGTCGCTCGAGATCTCCATGGAGCCCAGTTCCACCGTGCATTCGTGGACCTGACCGACGTAGCGCAGGTCCATGCTGCGCTCGATCACGATGTCGGCATCCTTGAAGCCTTCCGCGCGCAGCGCGTCGATGGCCTCCTGCTCGATGCCGGCATAGAGCGAGCGGATCACGCCAAAATCGGTGTTCGCGTCCAGGCGCATGGGGCACGCCGCCATGTAGTTGTATTTGACGTCGGAGATGATCTGCCCGAAGGCGCAGAGGCCCGACGCGAGCTTCGGCACGAGCACGCGGCTGATCCCCATTTCCGCCGCGAGCGCCGTGATGTGCAGGGGCCCTGCGCCGCCGGCCCCCACCAGGGTGAAATCGCGTGGATCGTAGCCGCGTTCGATGGACACGCGCCGCATGCCGCCCACCATGTTGTTGTTGACGATGCGAAAGATGCCGTAGGCTGCGTCGTCCACGGACATGTTGAAGGGCTTGGCCACCCGCTCCTCGATGGCGCGGATCGCGGCCTTGCGATCGAGCTTGAGCCGGCCGCGCAGCAGATGCTCGGGGTGCAGATAGCCCAGCACCACGTTGGCGTCGGTCACAGTGGGCTCGGTGCCTCCACGACCGTAGCACGCGGGGCCCGGCACCGCGCCGGCGCTCTGCGGCCCCACCAGCAGCAGGCCGCTCTGGTCGATCCAGGCGATCGATCCGCCGCCGGCGCCGAGGGTTTCCACCTGGATCATGGGCACGCCGATGCGGTAGCGCAGGAAATCGATGTTCTTGCTGATGTTGGTGCGGCCGCCCTGGGTGAGCGTGATGTCGAAGGACGTGCCGCCCATGTCGACCGTGATGATGTTGTCGATGCCCAGGGGCTTGGCGAAATAGAGCCCGGCCTGCGGTGCTGACGCCGGCCCCGAATTGATCGCGTACACCGACTTCTGAGCCATGGCGCGGCCGGTGGCCATGCCGCCGTTCGACTGGAAGTACTGCACCGGCGCATGCAGGCCGCGCTTGCGCATGTACGCGTCGATGCCGTTCACGTAACCCTGCAGCACCGGGCCGAGATAGGCATTGAGGATCGTGGTGGAGGTGCGCGTGTACTCGCGTGTCTGCGGGAACACCTCGGAACCGACGGAAAGAAAGACATCCGGCAGCATCTCGCGCACGATGGCGGCTGCCCGTTGCTCGTGCGAAGTGTCGAGTACCGACCACACGAAGGAGACGACCACGGCCCGGACACCTTCCCGGCGGAACATCTCGCAGGCGGCGCGCACGTCGTCTTCGTTGAGCGGAGTGTGCTCCTTGCCGTCGGAACGGATGCGCTCGCGCACGGGCGCGCGCAGATAGCGCGGCACCAGCATGCGGGCCGGCGGGTACTTTGCGTCGTAGCGGTGACCGTCTTCCTTGTGCCCGAGGCGGATCTCGATGGAATCCTCGTGGCCGGCCGTACACAACAATCCGACCTTGACGCCCTTGAACTGGATCAGGGCATTGAGGGCGACCGTGGTGCCGTTGATGCACAAGTCGGTGTCCGCGAGGATGTCGTCCACGGAGCGTCCGACCGCCGCGCTGATCTGCTGCAGGCCCGCATCGATGGCGAGAGTGCCGTCGTCCGGCGTGGAAGTCGACTTGAACAGATGAACGTTGCGTTCGTCGTCGGAGAAGACGAAGTCGGTGAAGGTGCCGCCGGCGTCGATGCCGAGCCTGTATTTCTTGGCCATGCTGGGGGTGCGATAGGTGTGGTCGGGTGGATCGGAATCAGGCGGCCGCGCGTTGACCGCGCAGGCGCCTGGTCGCGTCCTGGTCCACGGCGAGAGTCGACGCGTCGATCACGACGCCGTACTCCGCCTTGGCCCCTGCGACCGAGACGATGCCGTTCTTCACGTCGTCGACCACGCGTTCCACCGGCCGCTCGAGCGGATCGCCGTAGCCACCGCCGCCGGGATTGTGGTTGGCGGCACGCTCGCCGGGCTTGATGGTGACCACCACATTCTCGCGATAGATCTTCTCGCCCGCGGGGGTGTTGACGACCAGGCGTCCCACCTTCGCGTCGTCCAGTTGGCTGTGGGCACCCGCGGCACCCAGCGCTGGGAAGCGGCGCCCTTCGCCGAACGTGATGACGGTCATTTCGTGGTCGAGCGGTTCCACCTCCCACACCGTGCCCGACCCGCCGCGATACTTGCCGGCACCGCCGCTGTCGGTCATGAGCGAATAGCGGTGGATGATGATCGGGTAGGAATACTCCAGCACCTCGATGTCGCCGGAAGTGAGTGCGCCGAAGCAGCACTGCGGGCCACAGGCATGCCAACCGTCCATGTAGGCCGTGGCTCCCGCACCGGAGATGATGCTCGCGAGGATCATGCTCACGTATTCCTCGTTGTTGCGCTTGTCCTGCCCGGCGATGTTCACGCCGTTCGCGTGGCCCCACGAGGCGACGGCGCGGTCCGGCGCGGCCTTCTCGAAAGCCTTGCGCACCGCGTCGGCCAGCGTTTCCATGGGCGTGGTGGTGCAGTTGACGCACGGCGCTGGTTCGACCGCATTGCACAGCGTGCCCTTCGGCCCGAGATCGAGCTCGACGCAGCGGTAGAGCCCTTCGTTGTAGGGCGGGTCCACCTGCGCGAACATCATCAGCCCGAGGAAGACGCCCGACACCGAATTGCCGGCGTAGGAGTTGATGAAGTACGGGATCTGCGGCGGGCTGCTGATCGCGATCTTGCAGGCGTCGCCGCGGATTTCCACGCGCGCCTTGATCTCGAGATCGCCATAGCCGTGGCCGGCGTCTTCCACCAGGGCGCTGTCCTCGTACACGCCGTCGGGCAGCGAGCCGATCAGGGCGCGCATCTGTCGATCGGCCATGTTCATCAGCTCGTCGATGCACGCCTGAACAGTCTTCACGCCGTACTTGTCGAGCAGCGCGATCAGGTTGCGCTCGCCCACCTTCACGGCGCCGTACTGCGCACGCAGATCGCCTTCCTGGTCACGGCGGGCGCGCATGTTGGAGAGCATGAAATTGACGACGTCCTTGCGCTCCTTGCCGCGGTCCCACAGTTTCAACGGCGGGATGTGCAGCCCTTCCGCGTACAGTTCCTTCGCGTCCGGGTTGTACCCGGCCGGCACTGGCCCGCCGATGTCCGTGACGTGACCCTTGCACACCGTCCAGAACACCAGCTCGCCCTGGTAGAAGACCGGGTTGTACATGCAGCAGTCCAGGATGTGGCTGCCCATGTAGCGCGGATCGTTGTGATAGATCACGTCGCCTTCGTGGGTGTCGTCGGCGAAGTAGCCGGCCACGGCCTTCATGGCGGGCATGAGCGAGCCCAGGTGGATGGGGATGTCCTGGCCCTGCAGGATCATCTCGGCCCGGTGGTTGAAGATCGCGTTGCTGTAGTCGTGCGCCGTGTTGAACACGCTGGAGCGGGCGGTCTTCTCGAGCGTGAGGGTCATCTCGCGCTGGGTGGTTTCGAGGACTCCCCGGACGACGGACAGGGTGATGCGGTCGACAGTTGCGCTCATGGTGCTTGCTCCCGAGGCCCGGCCGCTCGGCGGCCGGGACATGTTCGACTACGGACGATGCTTCAAGCCAATGCCTTCCTCACGCGATCCATTCGTGCTTTGTAATCCCCTCGCGCCGCGAGGGCCTGATCCATGTCAACCCGGACGAAACGAGCCTTGTAGTTGGGCTGCATCTGCGCGATCTTGTCCATGTCGGCGCTGATGATCGTGCCGATCATCGCGTAGCCGCCGCCGGACACCGCGTCGCGGTGCAGGATGATGGGTTCGACGCCTCCGGGCACCTGGATGGACCCGTACGGATAGCCCGCGTCGACGATGTTCGAGGGATCGGAGCCGGCCCCGAACGGTTGCTTGCGCTCGCGCCATTGCAGCGGCCGGCCCTGCTTGTAGCGATAGCCGATGCGATCGGCTTCCGGCGCCACGGCCCACGTGTCGGCGAAGAAGTTGTCCGCGGACGCATCGGTGATGCGGTGGAAATACAGGCCCGGCAGCACGCGCAGTTCCGTCTCCTTCGGGAGCGGCATCGCGAGGTCCGCCGTCAGCTTGCGGCCGGCTTTTGCCGTGTTCGAAGCCTTGCCGATGGGCAGCTTGTCGCCCACCGCGAGCTTGCGTCCCTGGAACCCGCCGAAGGCGCCGAGGCCGTAGGTGGAGCGGCTGCCGAGGATCACCGGCACGTCGATGCCGCCGGCGATGGCGACATAGCCGCGGGCCCCCAGGCGCATGAAGTCGAAACTGAGCTTGTCACCGGCCTTGACCGCGAACGACTCGTTGCGCGGCATGGGCGAACCATTCACCCTCGGCGTCGCGTCGGCGCCCGTGACGGCGACGATCGCGGACACGTTGAAGAGGAGTTCCGGCGCGAGCAGGGTGCACTCGATCACCGCGGCGTTCTCGTCGTTGCCCACCAGCAGGTTCGCACAGCGGAACGAGTACTGGTCGAGCGCGCCCGACAGCGGGATGCCGACGTTGTAGTAGCCGGGTCGGCCGGCATCCTGGATGGTGGTCGCGAGGCCGGGCTTCACGATCTCAACGGTCATGGAGGGTCTCCTCGAGCTTCTTGTTGTAACCGGCGGGGTCGGCCAGGAACTGCTTCAACGAGAACGACACCGGGCGGATGCGCAGGTCGAACGTGCCGGCTTCCACCTGCGCGGTCATGCGGTCGTACTCGGCGCGATCGATCTTGCGGTACTTCACGATGTCGCCCGGCTTGAAGAAGCACATGAACTCGCGGAGATAGGGCAGCTTCTGCGCGGGATCGAAGATCGGCGCCGGCGTGACGCCGTACATCTGGTAGCCGCCCGCGCCGCGCACGGAATAGATGCAGCCGAAGCAGCCGCCGTGGCCGATGGTGAGCTTCGGCGTGTCGGTGCGCGGCCGCAGGTACTTGGGCGTCTCGATCTGCTTCGAGCGCTCCACCATCTGGAACAGGAACGGCAGTCCGGCGACGAAGCCCACCATCGACACGAACCAGGGGCTGCCGGCGTGCGCGTCGATGAAGGCGTCCACCGTCGGGTAGTTGTTCACGCGCGCGGAGTACTCGAGATCGGTGCTCTTCGGATCCTGGTGGCGTTCGCGAAAGCGCATCAGGGTCTCGTGGGTCCACGGATCGTTGTACAGCACCGGCACCTCGATGATGCGCGTGGCGACTTCCAGCTCGGCCGTGCCGACGTCGCGCTCGATCTGCTGCAGCACCTTCAGCATCTCGTTCGGGTGGATGACGTCCGGATCGAAGCGCACCAGGTACGAGGCGTTCGCCGGGCAGATCTCGGTCACGCCGGGCACCTTGCGCTTGGCGAGCGCGTCGGTGATCGCCATGCCCTTGAAGAACGACTCGAGCGACATGTCCTCCGAGAACTCGACGAACACGTGCTCGTCGGCTCCGAAACTGTAGCGGGCGGTTGCGGCTGCCATGGAGGTTCCTTAAGGCGAGGTGGTCGTGGTGGGAGAAGCGGCCGGCGCGCGCGCGGCGAGCCAGCCTTCGAGCGCATTGGTGTCGAATTCGGCCGCCTGGAAGCGCGGGTCGTCCATCAGTGTGAGATGCAGGCCGCGCGTCGTCTTGACGCCCTCGATGTGTAGTTCGCGCAGCGCCCGGCGCATGCGGGCGATGGCGGTGGGGCGGTCCTCCGCGTGCACCACCAGCTTGGCGAGCAGCGAGTCGTACCATGGCGGCACGGTGTAGCCGGGGTACAGCATCGAATCCACGCGCACGCCGGGGCCGCCGGGCAGAATCACCTCGTGCACCTTGCCGGGGCTCGGCATGAAGTTCCTGTCCGGATCCTCGGCGTTGATGCGGCATTCGATGGCGGCGCCGCGCATCACGATGTCGCTCTGCTTGAAGCGCAGCGGCTCGCCGCCGGCGATGCGGATCATCTCGCGCACCAGGTCGATGCCGGTGATCATCTCCGTGATCGGGTGTTCCACCTGGATGCGCGTGTTCATCTCGATGAAGAAGAACTCGCGCGATACGTCGTCGTAGAGGTACTCGAGAGTGCCGGCACCGCGATAGCCGACCGATCGCGCGAGTTGCACCGCCGATTCGCACAAACGGGAACGCGTGTCGGCGGACAGTGCGGGAGAGGGCGCCTCTTCGAGGATCTTCTGCCGCCGCCGCTGCAGCGAACATTCGCGCTCGAAGCAGTGCACGGCGTTCTTGCCGTCGCCCAGAACCTGGACTTCCACGTGGCGTGCGCGCCGGATGAAGCGTTCGAGGTACACGCTCTTGTCGCCGAAGGCAGCCTGCGCCTCGGCCTGGGCCGTGGTCATCTGGCTGCGGAGTTCATCGGCGTCGTGCGCCACACGAATGCCGCGGCCGCCACCGCCGGCGGAAGCCTTGATCATGATGGGCCAGCCGATCCGGGTCGCGGACTCCACGGCCTGCTCGACCGAATCGACGACACCATCGCTGCCGGGCACACAGGGCACGCCGGCCTTCGAGGCCGTTTCGCGCGCGAGCGACTTGTTGCCCATGATGCGGATCGCCTCGGGTGTCGGGCCGACGAAGATCAGGCCGGCGCTTTCCACTTTTTCGGCGAACGTGGCGTTCTCCGAGAGAAAGCCGTAGCCGGGATGCACGGCATCGGCGCCGGAATCGAGCGCGGCCTTCATCAGCGCGTCGACGTTGAGATAGCTCTTCGCGGCCTGCGGCGGACCGATGGGCATCACCATGTCGGCCATCTTCACCGCGAGGCTTTCGCGGTCGGCATCGCTGTGTACCGCCACCGTCTGGATACCCAGCTCGCGCGCGGCACGCAGCACCCGCACCGCGATCTCGCCGCGGTTTGCTACGAGGAGTCTGCGGATCGGCACGGGCGGGGCTTTAAGTGCGGTCAGGCGGTTTCGATCGTGGCGAGCGGCTGGCCAGGCTCGACCGCGTCCTCGTTTTCCACGAGAAAGCGCACGATCTTGCCGGCCGCATCGGCCTGCACCTCGCTGAACTGCTTCATCACCTCCACGAGACCGATGACGTCGCCCACCTTCACGATGGCGCCTTCCTTGGCGAAGACCTCGGCATCGGGCGAGGGTCTGCGGTAGAACGTGCCGGGAAGCGGGGAGAGAACCTCGTGGTGGGCCATTGCCTGCTCCTCTTGCGTTGGAAGACTAGTGGGGTCGGGTCTGCACGAGGCTCGGCCGTGCGCCGAATGTGGCGAGCCAGGCTTCCAGCAGTGGACAGCGCGCGCGCCAGTCGCGTGTATAGCGAAAATCCGTGTACTCGAGGGCCACCGCAGTCGCGACCGCGTCCATGCGCACCCCGGCATCCCGCAACGCGGGCGCTTCGTGTTCGAGGCGATCGACGGCGCGGTCGATGCGTGCTTCGAGCTTCGTGATCTGGGCACCGCTCTTCTCGCCGTCGGGCCGCACGACCTCCATGCGCCGCTGCAGGCCGGCCTCCATGACGCCGATGGCGAGCGCCCAGCGCCGCTCCACTTCCCATTGATTGCCCGCCGGGATCAGCTTGGCGCGCCCGGAGACGCTGTCGAACCAGCGGCAGATCACGCGGCTGTCGTAGAGCACTTCACCGCTTTCGGTCTCGAGCGTGGGGATCTGGCGCAGCGGGTTGATCGTGTCGAGAAACTCGGCCGTGTATACGTCGATCTGGCGTTCCTCTACCGGAATGCCCAATTCGATGCCCACGACCCGCGTCATCCGGCCGAACGGACTGGTGGTCCCGTTGTAGAGCACGTGCGGCACGGTGTCGTGTCAGCCCTCGCCGGGCCGCCCCAAGAGGGCTGGCCCCCTTGGGGGGAGAGGCCGAAGGCCTATCGGGGGGAATGTCACTTCAAGCCCTCGCCGGGCCTGCCATCGACCGGAGGCCGATGGCCTTCGTCAGGCACAGACAGTCCGCAGGGACTGTCTGTGTCCGGTCTCAGCCCGCAAGAGGGCTGCCCCCTGGGGGGGAGGGGCCGCCGGCCCTTCGGGGGGGGCGTCACCTCAGTGCGCTGCAGCGGCCACACGGGGCGCTTCCTTGCCGAGCCAGGGCGCGAGCGCCTCGTGCACGGCGCGGGCGAGATCCACCGCGTTCGGCGTGTCGGAATGCACGCAGACGCAGTCAGTGCGCATGGGGATGTCCTTGCCGTTGATGGATACGGCCTTGCCTTCCTTCACGGCGCGCACCGTCCGCCGCGCGGCCTCGGCGGGATCCTTCGCATCGTGCTCGCGCGTGATGATGAGCGAGCCGTCGTCGTTGTAGTCGAGGTCGGTGTAGTACTCGGCGAGGAACGGCACGCCGCGCTTGGTGTAAACCTCCTCGTGCTTGGTCCGCGCCATGCCCAGCAGCGGCACGCCGAAGATGGAGGCCACGTCGGCCATGGCGTTCGCCACGTTCTCGTCGCGCGTGGCCACGCCATAGAGCGCGCCATGGGGCTTGATGTGGTTGAGCGGCATGCCCTCGGCATCAAGGAAGGCCTTGAGCGCACCTACCTGGTAGATGAGACACGCGGTCAGTTCGTCGCGGCTCATGCGCATCTCGCGCCGGCCGAAGCCCTGCAGGTCAGGATAGGACGGGTGCGCGCCGACGTTGACCCCGTACTGCTTCGCGAGGCGCACGGTCTTGCGCATCACGACCGGGTCCGAAGCATGGAAGCCGCAGGCCACGTTGGCCATGGTGATGAAGGGCATGATCCCTTCGTCGTCGCCGCACTTGTAGAGGCCGAAAGCCTCGCCCATGTCGCAGTTGATGGCCAGGGTCATGGTGTCTCCTCCTTCGGCTTCGGGTTGCTGCCCCAGGGATGCGGCGGTGCAGCAGTTGCGCCGCCGGACCGCGCAGACCTCATTAGAAACCCGTTGCCACAAATGAAAAAGAAATATTATTCGATGCACAGGTATCGGAAATTCGGAATTCAGGCCCGTCCGGTGCGGCGAGCAATCGCTTTCCAGACAATGGGTTGCTGCAATCGAAGTGCCCGGCTCATCGGCGGGGATGCCTATTCCCGATGATGGACGTAAGCGTTTTCGGGAAATTCGATGTCTCTATCCATACGGCAGCTGAAGTACTTCGTGGCCACCGCGGAACTGGGGCAGGTGTCCCAGGCTGCGATCCAGCTCAACATCTCCCAGTCCGCGGTGACCACCGCGATCAAGGAGCTGGAACTGGAGGTGGGCGGTGCCCTGTTCGGCCGTACCCATGCCGGCATGGAGCTGACCGAATCCGGCCGCAAGTTCCTCGGTCATGCCTACACCATCCTCTCGGCGGTGGATGACGCGCTGAGGGCGCCGACATCCAACAGCGCGCTCGCCGGCACGTTGAGCGTCGCGACCACCTACACGGTCATGGGCTACTTCGCGCCCCATCACTTGCAGCGCTTTTCGCAGCTCTACCCGCGCATCACGGTCAACGTCTACGAGCTCAACCGCGATGCCATCGAGGAAGGGCTGATCAGCAATCGCTTCGACATGGCGGTGCTCCTCACCTCGAATCTGGTGAGCCCCGACCTCGCGAGCGAGACCTTCTTCGGCTCCGAGCGGCGCCTGTGGGTGTCGGCGCGGCATCCGCTGCTCGAGCTGCCCGAAGTCACCTTGTCGAACGTCGCGCCCGAGCCCTACATCATGCTGACCGTGGACGAGGCGGCCCAGACCGCGCTGCGGTACTGGGGCCGCACCCCGTTTCGCCCGAATATCCGCCTGCGCACCTCGTCGGTGGAGGCGGTGCGCAGCATGGTGGCGAACGGGTGGGGCGTGTCTATCCTCTCCGACATGGTCTATCGCCCCTGGTCGCTCGAAGGCAAGCGCATCGAGACCATCAACCTGAAGGACGCGATCCCGTCCATGACCGTGGGGCTCGCGTGGAAGAAGGGCACCGAGTTCACGCCGCCCATGTCGGCGCTACGTGACTACTTCCGGCAGATCTTTCTGGAGCCGTCGTTCAGTGGAGGGGGGCGCGTGCGGGGTATCTAACTAGTTGCCCCCATCTCTACCTTCCCCCGGCAAAGCCGGTACTGCCGCCCCCATCCCCCGCCTTCCCCCGGCAAAGCCGGTACTGCCGCCCCCATCCCCCGCCTTCCCCCGGCAAAGCCGGGGGAAGGGGCTACTTCCGTCTCCCTCCGGGAGAGGGACCGAGGGGTGAGGCGGGGGTTTCGAGCCGCATGCGGCGCGCCCGCCGAACGGTGCCGGCCTGCAGGCCGGCACGCGCGCTGCAAGCGAGGGCTGTCCAATATCCCGAAAGGGATGGCTACGCCATCCCCTCCCCCGGCTTTGCCGGGGGAGGGCCAGGGTGGGAGCCAGCGCCCGCAATCGCGCCCATCACCTTGCGCCAGCCTTCCCACCCCAACTTGCGCAACGTCTCCCCATTCCTCTCGAAAATCTCGCTGGTCTCGCCGTAGCCTGCGATCGCCCGCTCGACACTTTCCTCCCGCAGCAGATGCAACGTCGGAAACGGCGACCGGTTGGTGCAGTTGGTGACGTCGTCCGCTGCCGTCTCCGCGAATCGATAGTCCGGATGAAAGCTCGCCACCTGGATCTCTCCATCCAGTTCCAGTTCGGCGACCGCTTCATCCGCCACATCGAGAAAATCGTTGAAGTCGAGGAAATCGCCGAGCACGTTCGGTGCGATCAGGAGGGTGGTTTCGATCTGCGCCGGGTCGGCGGCAGCGAGAAGCTTCAGTTCTTCCTGCAGGTCGTCGAACAGTGCGTCGATGTTGCGAGCCGTGCTGACCACGAAGCGAATGCGGTTCGCCGTGCGCACCGCGCGGGCGAACGGACACAGGTTCAACCCGATGACCGCGACATCGAGCCACGTCTGCGTCGCGGCAACCACCTCTTCCTCGGTCACTTAAAAGCGTTCGTCCTTGCCGAGATAACGCCATTGACCTGTCGGCAGATCGTGCAGTCGCACGTTGCCGATGCGGATGCGCTTCAATCCGGTCACCTTCAATCCGACCAGTTCGCACATGCGCCGGATCTGGCGCTTCTTGCCCTCGCGCAGGATGAACTTCAACTGATCCTCGTTCTGCCACTGCACCTGCGCGGGTTTCAAGGGCTCGTCGTCGAGCGACAGGCCGTGCTGCAGCAGCGCCAGCCCCTGCGGCGACAGCTTGCCCTGCACGCGCACGAGGTATTCCTTCTCCGTCTCCGAGTCCTCGCCGATCAACTGCTTTGCAATGCGTCCATCCTGCGTCAGCACCAGCAGGCCGGTGGAGTCGATGTCGAGCCGCCCCGCGGGTGCGAGACCCTTGAGATGCGCCGGACTGAACTTGAGCGGCACGCGGTCGCCCTTGAAGCGCGACTGCGACATGATCAGCGTGACCGCCGGCTTGTAGCCTTCCTCCGCCTGGGCCGACACGTAGCCCACGGGCTTGTTGAGCAGGATGGTTACCTGAGTGAGCTGCGCGGCGCGCGCTTCCTTCGACAGGGTGATGGTCTGTGTGGGCAATGCGCGCGTGCCGAGTTCGGTGACCGGTTGTCCATCCACGAACACCCAGCCGCGTTCGATGAAGAGATCCGCTTCGCGACGCGAGCACAGGCCGCGCTCGGACAGGAGTTTCGACACGCGCACGCGGCCATCGGGCTCGGGTGACTGTGGAGCGGAATCAGCCACCGGCGCGCTTCGCCTTGTAGCCGCGCTTGGCGAGTTCGATCACCAGCGCGTCGGCGTGATCGCCCTGGATCTCGATCGCGCCGTCCTTGACCGTGCCGCCGGAACCGCACAGGCGGCGCAGGTCCGAGCCGAGCGCGGCGAGCGCATCGGCGGCGAGCGGTACGCCGGTCACCAGCGTCACGGTCTTGCCGCCGCGCCCCTTGTTCGCCCGCGACACTCGCACGCTGCCGTCGCCGGCGGGTGCGGCTTTCGACCGGCCGCACACGCATTCGGCGATCGGACGGCGGCAGCCGGGACAGGTCTTGCCGAGCTGGGTGGAATAGACGAGGCCGCCGCGGGCGGCTTTGCCGTTGCTCAAGAGGATGGGGGACAATGCGGGAAACCGGAGGCGCGTATTGTCGCCGATCGGGGATCGAAACGAAGCATCGGAGAATCTGCCGTATGAAGACCACAGCGATTGCGATGAGCCTGGGTCTGGCCGCCGTTCTCGGCGGGCCGGTCGCCGCACAGCAGTACGACTCGCGCGGCAACGTGATTCCGGGGACCGAGCCGCCACCCAAGATCGACAAGATCCCGAAGGAGCGGGCAACCGAGCGCGAGATGCCGCCGCCGCCCCCGCCGCGACCCGAGAATCTGCTGCAGATCGACGTGCCGCACTATCCGGGGAGAGAGGTCTACCTCGACCGGGCCGCGTTCTCGATCGGCCCCGACGAGATCATTCGGTACACGCTGGTCGCGACCGCGGCGAGCGGCCAGAAGCAGGTCACGTACGAGGGCGTGCGGTGCGGCCCCGACGAATGGCGGGGTTACTTCCTGGCGCGGCCCGATGGCGGTTGGACCAAGGACTTCACGGCCCAGTGGCAGCGGGTCAGCGACGCCGGGCCCGCGGCGATCCGCTACCTGCTGGCGAAGAGCTACTTCTGCACGCCCCAGGGCCGGCCGGTCGCGACGCTCGAAGACGTCTTCGACCGCCTGACCAGCTCTTCCGTGCTGAGGCGCGACCGCTAAGGCTGGACCGGCGCCCCCGGGGCCCCGGCCGTAGTCACTGCCGCTTGTAACCCCCGATCGGCAGGCTCGGCACCGCCGCGAACTGCGCCGGCACTTCGCCTGTGAGGCTTTCGAGGAAGGCGACGATGTCGGCGACGTCGCCGTCGGAGAGATCACGGCCCAGTTGCAGCTTGCCCATCACGCGCACGGCATCGGGCAATTCCGCCACGGAACCGTCGTGGAAGTAGGGCGGCGTCACGGCCACGTTGCGCAACTGCTGCACCTTGAAGATGAACGCGTCCTCGTCCTTCTTGGTGTCCTGGAAGCGGCCCTTGTCGCGGCCCTTGAAGATGTCGATCTCGGTGCTACCCGTCAGGTTCCAGTAGTCCTGGGTCAGGCCGAACTTCTGGTACATCTGCCCGCCGACGGCGACGCCGTTGTGGCAGCCGGCACAGCCGATGCCGATGAACTTGTCGAGGCCCTGTTTCGCCTGCGCGCCCAGCGCGGCGGTGTCACCGGCAAGAAATCGATCGAAGGGGGCGGGCGTCAGCAGCGTGCGTTCGTACGCGCCGATCGCCTTGCTCCAGTTCTCGGCGGTGACGGGTTCGGCCTGGCCCGGGAAGGCCTGCTCGAATTGCGGGCGGTAACCGGGAATCGCCCGCAGGCGCGCCTCGGCCGCCGCGAAATCCTTGTTGCCGTAGGCGAGCGGACTCACCAGCGCCTTCAGCGCCTGCTCTTCGACGTCCACGCGGTTGCCGCCGTAGTGCTGCGAGAACTGCAGTGCGGTGTTGAACACCGTGGGCACGTTGCGCGGCAGAACCTTCCCCGAGTTGCCGACGGAGCGCGGCAGGGCGTCGGTGCCGTAGTACATGGGCTGGTGGCATTCGCCGCAGCTTTGCTTGCCGTCGGTCGAGACGCGGGTCTCGAAGAAGAGGGCGCGCCCCAGTGCGACAAGCTGGGGCGTGATCGGGCGTTCGGGCGTGCTCGCGTCCGCAGGCAAGGGCTTGAACAGCGCCCGTGCCCGGGTGAGCAGCGCGTTGTCGGCGTCGTCTCCGGCAATGACGCTGCCGAAGGTGGCGAGGGCGAGGGTGGATGCGACGGTCGTCGCGAGCAGGGCCTTGCGCATGGCTGGGTTCTCCTCCGTCGGTTCGGGGCCGTGCCGTAGCCGTACGACCATGGCCCGTGTTGTATCGCTATGGTAATCGACGTCGCGACCGGCGTTGGCGGCCCGCCGCGGACCGACCGAAAACGGTATCTCCGGAGTGTCGATCAAGTGCGCCGGTGCCTCGGTCAAGCCGCTGCCGCAACTCCGGACGATCGGACAAATCACGTCGACGCGCAGCCGAGTATCGAGCGGGGGCGATCGACACAATGCGCCAGCCTTGAGACGCCGAAGCGGCAAGCGAGGCGGATTCATCCCCTACATCGAATCACGGAGGTTTCATCATGCAAACGACACAGACCCGCCCGGCCGACACGGCACCCGAGGCGACCCCGCAACCCGACTTGAAAGCGATCAAGGCCCGCCAGCAGGTGACCTGGGCCTCAGGCGACTTCGGTGTCGTCGGCACCACGCTGCAGATCGTCGGCGAATCGCTGTGCGAGGCCGTGGACCTGTATTCCGGCGAAGCAGTTCTCGACGTGGCTGCCGGCAACGGCAATGCGTCGCTCGCCGCGGCGCGCCGGTTCGCGAACGTCACGTCCACCGATTACGTGCCCGAACTGCTGGAGCAGGGCCGCAAGCGCGCGGCCGGCGACCGGCTGCCCATGGAGTTTCAAGTGGCCGACGCCGAGGCCCTGCCGTTCACCGACGAAACGTTCGACGTCGTGCTGTCCACCTTCGGCGTGATGTTCGCGCCGAACCAGGAACAGGCTGCGGCCGAGATGCTGCGCGTCGTGAAATCCGGCGGCCGCATCGGCATGGCGAACTGGACGCCCGAGGGTTTCCTGGGCGAACTGTTCCGGACCATCGCCGCGTTCGTACCGCCGCCGGCCGGGCTCAAGTCGCCCATGGGCTGGGGCTCCGAACCGCGGCTCGTGCAATTGTTCGGCACGCGCGCGGCGGACATCCGCTGCGAGCGCCGCTACTTCATGTTCCGCTATCGCTCGGCGGAGCACTTCATCGAGATCTTCCGCAATTTCTACGGCCCGACCCACAAGGTGTTCGCGGCGCTCGATGCCGACAACCAGAACGCCCTGCACAAGCGGCTGGTGGAACTGCTCGCGCGATTCAACCGCGCTGGTACCAAGTCGCTGGTGGTGCCGGCCGAGTATCTGGAGGTGGTGATCACGAAGCGGTGATGCCCCGCAAGAGGGAGTGGCTGGCCCCCACCCTAACCCTCCCCCACGCTGCGCGTGGGGGAGGGGATGTACAGCTCCTTCCCCCAGCTTCGCTGGGGGAAGGTTGGGATGGGGGCAGACTACTTCACCTGCAGCCCCGCCCGCCCGGCGAAGTGACGAGCGAGCGCAGCAATATCGTCGTCCGTCAGATCGGCCGCTTGCGGCTGCATCACGGCGTGCACCCGAGTGCCGCCACGGTACTCGCGCAGCACCTGCTCGAGATAGTTCACCTTCTGCCCCGCGATGCGTGGCACGTCGGGCGACACCGCATCGCGGCCGTCGGCACCGTGACACGCCGCGCAGCGTTCTGACGAACGCGGCCCAGCTGCGCCTTCAGTCGCGGGCGCCAGCGGCTCCGCATACCACGCTGCGAAGTTCTTCAGGTCCTGCAGCGACCATGCTTTCGCGACGTCGCGCATGGTGGCGTGGGTGCGCACGCCATCCTGGTAGGCGATCATCGCTGCCACGAAGTACGCCGGGCTCTGGCCGCCGAGGCTCGGCACGCTCTTCATTGCGGTTTGCCCGTGGCAGCCGTTGCAAGTGACGGTCTTGCGCTTGCCGGCGGCGGGATCGCCCTCCGCGGCAAGCGCGTGTCCTGCGGTCAGCGCCAGCGCGAACATACCGGCATGCAGGACAATGTCGATGCAGCGGCTCGTGGATGCTTTCATCGGGATCGTCTCCGTATCGAAGGTTCAGGCGGCGGCCGGGAAGATGCGGCCATCGCGTTTCACGATGGCCCCGCTGCGCGCCAGGTCCTCGAAGAGCTGTCGGGCGAGTTCTTCGTAGCCCAGGTGGAACCAGGTGCGGTCGTACTCGCGGTACAACGGAATCGTGGCCAGATAGTCGGCCAAGGTCGCCGCCTCGAGGCTGCCGACGTCCATCAGCGCGAACGAGAGCATGACCTTCAATATGTAGCGCGCCAGCTTGGTCTCGTCCGCCTCGAACGCCGCGATCCGCCCCAGGCAGAAGTCGATGGACGCATCGATTTCGGTGAACGGCGTGCCGTGGCCTGGGATCACGATGCGTGGCCCGAGTGCGCGGATGGCTTCCAGAGTGGATCGCGCCGCCGCGAGCCGCTCGCGCCAACCCTCGCCCGGCAACACGATGCCGAAGCCACGCTGCCACAGCGCATCGCCCGAGACGAGAATGCGTTCGGGGGCGTTCCAGAACATCAGCGCGCCCATGTCATGACCGGGCGCGGCGATCGCTTCCCACTCGTAGCCACCCATGGCGAGCGTATCGCCGGGGCGGATAATCGCATCGAACCGAAAACGCTCCGCGCGCTGGCCGGCGTAGTCGATCCACAGCGCCCGCGTGTCCCAGGCCTCGATCAAGGGTGCTTCGCCTTCCGGAATCCAGATCGAGCAACCGAAGGCGCGCTGCACGGCGGCGTTGCCGCCCATGTGGTCGGAGTGGCAGTGCGTGTTGACGAGGCGGTGCAGCGGGCGGTCGCCGAGGCGTTCGCGCACGAGGCGGATGGTGGTGTCGGCGTGAGTGACGTAGCCGGCGTCGATCAGCACGTTCTCATCCGGACCCAGGAAGAGGACGTGGTTGGCGTTGAGCCAGTCGCGGACGATGACGTTTATGGAAGTTGGCAGCATGGGTTCTGGTGAATGCTGCGGCCCCCACCCCAACCCTCCCCCAGCTGTGCTGGGGGAGGGAGTCGTACACCCCCTCCCCCGACTTCGTCGGGGGAGGGCTGGGGTGGGGGCAGACGATGCTTGTTCACGCGAGCTATCGAACAGAACTACTCAGCTTCGCAGCGCCTCCAACCCCTTCCAATCGAACACGATCCCGTGCCCGGGCCGGTCCGGCGCGATCGCGAACCCCTCTTCGATCTTCAGCGGATCCGCGATGTATTTATCGAGCCCGAACCCGTGCGCTTCCAGGTAGCTGCGGTTCGGGCACGCCGCGAGGCAGTGCACCGTGATGTCGTGCGCACCGTGGGACGTGACCGGCAGGTTCGCCGCTTCGGCGAGGCGGGCGACTTTCATGAATCCGGTGACGCCTCCGACCACCGTCACGTCCGGTTCGGGAAACGTGACACCACCCGCGTGGATCATGTTCTGGAATTCGTGCAACGTGTGCATGTTCTCGCCGGTCGCCACCGGCAACCCGCCTTCACGCACGATGCGCACGTGGCCGGCGATGTCGTCCGGGATGGTGGGTTCTTCCAGCCACACCAGTTGCGACGACTGCATTGCCCGTGCCGCCCGGATCGCCTCGTCCGCGCTCCAGCGCATGTTGGCGTCCACCATCAAGGGGAAATCCGCGCCGAGGTGCTTGCGCATTGCCTGCACCCGCGCGACGTCTTCGGATAGCTTGGGCCTGCCGACTTTCATCTTTATCGCGCGAAAGCCCTTCTTGAGGTTGCCGTCGGTCTGGGCCAGCAAGGCGTCGAGCGTGAACCACAGGTCGATGCCGCCTGCGTAGCAGGGCACCCTGGCGTCGAAGCCGCCGAGCAGCGTCCACAGCGGCACGTTGAAACGCTTGGCCTTGAGATCCCACAGGGCGATGTCGATGGCGGCGATGGCCATGGTCGCCGCACCACCGCGGCCGCCGTAATGGATACGCCACCACATCTTCTGCCACAGCGCTTCGATGAGGTCGGCGCGTTCGCCGACAAGCGCCGAAGTCAGATCCTTGGCGATGGTGGCGTGGATCGCGGAACCATTGGTACCGACGGTGTAGGTATAGCCGACGCCTTCGACGCCGTCGTTGTCGACGACGCGGGCGGTGATCAGTTCGAAGTGCGTCATCTCGCCGTGGGTGCTGTCGGTGAGAGTGACGGGGAGGGGAATGCGATAGAGGTCGCTGCGTAAGGAGGCGATCTTGTTCATGGGTGACATCGTCCGTGAAAAGCGGAAGGATGCCACGGTTGCGGTTGCGTGCGGCTGCCCCCATCCCAACCTTCCCCCAGCAAAGCTGGGGGAAGGGGTGTACTTCCCAGCGCGACGCCAACCCCTTGCACTCCTTCCCCCATCGTAGATGGGGGAAGGCTGGGATGGGGGCCAGCTACCGCAACTACTTCAACGCCACCGGCTCCGCCAGCAATGCATCGATCTCCGCCTTGAACGCGGCATAGGGTGCAGCCCCGCGCAACCGCCGTACAACGCGGACGGTGTCGCCCGTCGCGATGCCGAGCAGGAACGTCGGCGTGCTCGAGATGCCGCTTTGCTGGGCAGCCGCGGCATTGCGCGTGATCTCTTCCGCGTGACGCCCGGAATCGAGGCACGACTGGAACGCGCCGGCATCGAGGCCCAGCGCCTCGGCATGCGCTGACCACGGTTCGAGCTGCCGCGGATTCGAGAACAATCGCCCGTGCATCTCCCAGAACTTGCCCTGTTCGCGCGCGCAGCGTGCGGCTTCGGCGGCTTTCGAGGCGAGCGGGTGAATCTGCGCGATCGGCATCTCGGCCACCACGTAGCGCAGCTTGCCGGCGGCGATGTAGTCGCGTTCGAGTTGCTTGAACGTCTCGGTGTAATGGCGCACGCAATACGGGCATTGGTAATCGGAGAACTCGATCAGCACCAGTCGCGCGTCCTGGGCGCCGAGCTGCGGGCTGTCCTCAGGACCCACGACTGCGTCGACCTTCTCCCACCCGCCGGCGCGCCGCGCTGCCAGCGCCTGCTTCAGATCGCGCATGTCCTGCTGCAGCGTGCGCACTTCATCGCGCAGCGCACGCACTTCATCGCTCGATGGTGGACCGACCCGGTCAGCTGCGATCGACCACGTCGGGATCGACAGCAGACTGGCTGTCAGCAGGATGGCAAGCGGATGTCGTGGCTTCATGGCTGGCTCCGGCAGTGGTACGGCGGGCCGCATGCAGCCCGCCGCTGGGGGGGAACGACCTCAGGCAATCGCGCGCCGACGCCGACGGGCGAGCGCCAACATGCCAAGACCGGCGAACAGCAACGCATAGGTGCCGGGTTCGGGCACCGGCACCGGGTTGCCGAAGACGAGCTCTGCGCCGCCCGCGCCCAACGACGTGGATTGCAGGTAGCGGCCACCGGCCACGAGGGACGGATCGTCGATGAGCTGGAAGCTCACGGTCCACGTCTCGCCCGTATCGAGCGAGGCGCGGTTCCACTGCAACGCCATTTCGGGGATGCAACCGGCGCCGCACGCGTTCGCACCGTTCAGGCCATTGGCGTTGATGATCTGGGTGACCGGCGAATCGCCCGCAGCGCCTGCGTCGAACACGCGAAACTGAACGGCCTGCCCGGGACCGGGCGCTGCGCCGAAGCCGACGGCAGCTGCCGTGTCGAGTGCCGCCGGATCGCCTTTCGCGCGCGTGTCGACCATCAACCGCAGGTCGTTGAACGCGCCGCTGCCGAACTCGTCATTGGTCACCATATAGGTGACGGTCACGATCGAGGTGCCGAGGCCGACGATGTCGTAGTCGAAGGAGAGGTCGGTGCCGCCGACGAAGCTCTTCGCCGATCCGGTGCCGCCCAGATCGCCGACGTAGAGCAGCGGCAGGATGTTGGCGCGGCCCGCTGCGCCGAAACTCATCTGGTTGAAAGCGCCGTTCTGCAGGTCGTCGCCCTGCGGTCCGAGGTTGATGGCGGCCGCGGCCGGGCCCGTGGCGGCGATGCCCGCGACGAGCGCGAGCGCGCCGGTGATTTGCGACAAGCGTTGCTTACGCATGATTGAACTCCCTGTGGGTTCCTGATTCGGCGCCGGCGCGCTGCTGCGCGCCGGCTTGGAATTTCTCGACCGCGGCGTCACTCGCCGCGCGGGCGACCGAGAGGCGAGGTCTCCTTGCGGTTGACCAGCGGGTACTCGCGGATCAGTCCGGCGGTGGTCTGACCGGCGAACTGGCGCTGGCCGTCCTCACTCAGTGCGTCCGGTACCGGCAGCACGAATACCTGGACGGCCGGCAGCAGCAGGCCGATCTGGTTGCGCTGGTCGCTGCTGACGATGGCTCCCATCCGGATGTCGGCCGCGTTGCGCACGCCGTCGTTGAACAGGTCCTCGGCGATCTCTTCCATCAGCTGCGCGCCGGACTTGGTGTCGCTCGCGCTGATGTCAGGGTCCACGCGCAGTTCCTGCCAACCCTGCACCGACAATCCGGCGAGACCGTCCGCCCCGTACATCACCATGGCCTTGCCCGGCCCCGGAATGTGCGTGAGCGATGTCGGTCCGGCCGGAATCGGGGAGCCGAGCTGGAAGCCGCGTTGCAGGAACACGACCTTCTGGATCGTGATGGGCGTTCCGAGCTTGCCGTCTTCGCCTCCCTGCACGTTGAGGCTCCGCACCGGCAGCCCGCCCTTGGCGCCGGCCGGCGGCAACGGCAGTTCCGACTTGGGCAGGCCGAGGACTTCGGTGAGCAGCTTGAGTGCCTCGTCCAGCGCCTGCGCATCGGTCACCTTTACCGCGGGCAGCTTGTCCGGCTCGGGCGGCTGCGGCGGAATCGGCGGACGCTTGATGAGCTTGATGTTGCCAAAGCCGATGCTCTTGCTGTGGCTGAACCGCGTGAATGCCCCGGCCCCGCCTTCGTCGCCGACGGTGGCGGTGCAGTCGCCCGGATCGCGTTCACCGCCCGGGGTGCTGGTGCGCCGGCAGTCGGTGGACGGCACGCTGGTGCCGTCGGGAATGAGCGCCTTCAATGCCTTGTTCGGATCGAAGGTCTCGCGCAACGGCGGGGCGAGCGGGGCCTTGAGAATCTGTCCGACGAGGTTTTTCAGTTGCTCGTCGCTTTTCAGGAAGTCGGGCATGCGTTCGCGGAGGAAGCCCGCGAGTTCTTCCTTGCTCTGGAATTCTCTTTTCTGGGCGAAGGCCGGATTGGCCGCGGCCAGGATCAGGCCGGCGATGATCACCGGCACGGCGTGCTGGAAGCGTTTCATGGAAGTGCTCCGATGAGATTGAGTGGACGTGCGCTCGAGGCGCAGGCGCAGCGCGGCAGGTTCAATCCGCCGAGCCGAAGGTGTTCTCGCCGACCGGGTTGCAGCCCTCGTAGTACATGTACCAGTAGTAGTTCACGCTGGTCGGGTCGCTGAACGTGTAGTTGTAGCGTTCGTTCAGCAGGCGGTACTGGGCGTCGGCGCCGCTGGAACCGATCGAGTACGCGATCGGGCACTGGTCCTGGCAGGTGCCGAACCAGTTCCACGGGTCGTAGCCCGCGCAGCCCACCGAGTTGTTCTTGAAGTGGTTGGTGACCCACGCATTGGCGATCGAACCCGAGTGGCCGTCCTTCGCCGTCTCCTTGTAGTCGCCGTTGAAGCTCGACGAGATGTACATGATTCCGTGGAAGCCATCGAACTGGTGCATGCGCCGCGAGCTGGAAGTTGCGGTGTCCTGCATGCGGAAGCGGATCCCGTTCAGGTTGTCGTCGTCCGCGCTCTGGCACGACGAAGCGATCACGAACATCAGATACGAATCGCCCCAGCGCGATTGCGTCGACGAGCCGCCGAACCGCAGCGCGCATTCATTGCTCACCGCCGGGTCAGGCCAGCGCATGATCCCGCCCCAGTGATCGCCGTCGTCCCAACCGTGGGTGGCGATGATCGCGGCGTCCATCCAGTCCACGCCCGCGGGATAGGACGACTGGTAGTCGCGGCAGTCGGCGTCGAACTGGGGATCGCAGAAGCGCCGCACGATCATGTTGCCGTCGACGTACTTGTAGCGATTGGCCGCCGGCCCCTGGTAGTGACCCTTCGCGCCCATCTCGTCCCACCACGCCTGCGCCATGCCCGGCCACGAAGGCCGGTCATCGCCGCCGCAGCCGCCGGAAGCGACCGGCACGTTGTCGCCGATCGCGTACATGCCCACGTAGAGCGCCCATGCTCCGGGCGCGAAAGTGACCGTCGCCGCGAGTGCAAGCGCGTTGGCGGCCCACAGCAGTTTGTTCCTGGTGCCCATGTCGCATCCTCCTTGTCAGATGGTCTGGACCCTGCAATCTCGAAGACCGGAGCGCCCGACATGCCGATGGATCCGGCAACGCGCGCGCCGCGGTGACGCACGGGGAGCGCACCCGCGTCTGACGACGAGGCGTGACTTGCTGGTCTGCACACCGCCGCGCTATTCGCGGCGGCGTGCGGACGACCTCCCTGCTCGGGCGATGGATTCCTCGCCTGACATATGAGGTTCCTCGTGCGCGAGCACGCGGTGGTGCGGAAGTCAGCCGCGCGATCGGCGCGAACGAGCAACGCTTCGAGCGAAGCGCGCTGGCACTTCCTTCACTACGCGGCACACGGCGAAATCTCCGAGACGATTCCCTCCTCCATCGAAGATGGGGGAGGGTCAGGGTGGGGGCTCGCGATCTTGATCTGGCCCCCATCCCGACCTTCCCCCACTGAAGTGGGGGAAGGGGTGTACGGCGCCCTCACCCGGCTGCGCCGCCATGCAGGGCGGCGCGCGCTCCGCAGGAGGTGGCAGCGACGACGTCATCACGACAAACGCTCACCCCTGCCTTGACGTCGAAGACGGTATCTTCGACCACTGGAGGTGGGCGAAGGAGCGAGAGACTTCTGCCGCTTCCTCGGTGTTACTACTCTGCGTTCGTTTTCGTCGGGCAGTGCCGACCGAAACGCTACCGTCCGCCCGAAACGTCGAGAATCGCGCCGTGCGTGAACGACGCCTTGTCCGACACGAGCCAGATGGCGGCTTCGGCGATTTCGTCGGGCAACCCGAGTCGGCCGAGCGGCGTGGCCGCGGAGACGCGCTTCGCGAGTTCCGCGCCGCCGAGCGGAATGATGATGTCGGTCTCGGTGGTGCCGGGGCGCAGGCAGTTCACGCGGATGCCCTCGGGACCGGCTTCCTTCGCGAGGCCGAGAGTAAAGCTGTCGACCGCGCCTTTCGATGTGGCGTAAGCCACCATGCCGGGCATGCCGCCGTTGCGCGCGGCGATCGAGCCGACGTTGAGAATCGCACCGCCCTTGCCGCCGTGCTTGCGCGCCATCCGCTGCACTGCTTCGCCGCAGCACCAGAACAGACTGTCGACGTTGGTGCCGAACACTTCACGCAACGGTGCGTCCGTGATGTCCTCGATCGCGACGAGCGGCCCGGTGATGCCGGCGTTGTTGATGAGAGCCGTGACGGTGCCGAGTTCGCGATCGACGGTTTCGAACATACGCTTTACATCATCACGTCGCGCGATATCGGCCTGTACCGCGATTGCCTGGCCGCCGGCCTTGCGAATATCGGCGATCACGCCCTCGGCCGCGGTGCGGTTGCGCGCGTAGTTCACGCAGACCGAGAAACCTTCGCGGGAACCGATGCGGGCGATGGAGGCTCCGATGCCGCGGCCGGCACCGGTTACGACCAGCACTCGTCCGGCCGCCATTACTTCGCCTCGGTTGCCGGCGCAGTAGTGCCGGTGGCGGGCGTAGCTGCCGGCGCTGGCTCGACCGGCCGTTCCTGCGAACTCGGCGGCAGGGTCGGTTCATGGACGATGCGCACGTCGTCGACGAAGTACTGCGTATCGCCGAAGCAGGAAGTCGGAATGCCCACGTGCTGCTTGTAGTCCACCGATACCCGCTGACCGATGTTCTCGTTCAGCTTCTTCGCCACGTCGTCGCGCCGCACGGTGAAGAGAAACGGTTCGGCCACGGTGCCCGGCATGGTCACCAGCCTCAGTTCGCCTTCCCAGGTCTTGCAGAGCCACCCGCGCTTCGAGAGTTTCTGCAGGTAGCCGGCGCGCTCGCCTTCTGCGTAGCTCCACCAGAGCACGAACCAGGTGTAGAAGACGAACAGGGCGATCGGAAAGACGATCAACCAGAACAACCACTTCCAGGGTCGTCTGCGGGTTGCTTGGGCCATGGGCCGGGTCTCCATGTGGTTTGTGGGGGTCGCGCGAGGCGCCCGCCGGCATTCTATCCGCCCCGTGTTGGCGGCCCATCATCCGGGTGACGCCGTTTTGTACGGCGGGTGCCCAAATTGCGCGAACCCTCGGGCCAGGAGGGGGTCAACGCCATGTGCTTCATGGACTTGCGATCCTGCCGTCGCTTTCCAACGAGTGGCATGCAACCTGCTAAATCCCCTGGCGTAAGCGCGCCATTGCGCGCCCTCAATTTCGGACACGGGAGTCCGCCATGCCCATCCTCGTTCTGCTCGGAAAACTGCTCGATCTGGTCAACAGCGTCACCCGCCCGGTGCCGGTGCGCCAGCCGATTCCCGTGCGTGCGAAGGGGCAGCGCCGGCGCTGACTCTCCACGAGGCGGCCGTCACAGCCGCCCAAGCAGGATTTCCCATGCCGTTTGCCCTCTTCCTCGTAACCCTGGGCGGGTTCTTGATCGCCAGCGGTTACTACATCTACTGCACGTTCTTCGGGGCGCGGCTGCTGTCACGTTGTGACGTCCCCGGGGAAACGGCGTTCGACGTCGAGCCGCAGATGAATCCGATGCGCATCACGGCGCGTTCGGTGCCTGGACGCGCCGATGCCGCCGCCGACCTGCGCCTGGAACTGGAGCGCGAGGGCAGCTGGCAGTGGAGCCGGCAGGTGCGACTGCCGATCACCGGCGACGAGATCATGGTGGAGCACATCCGGGTCGATCGTCCGGGCCGCTACCGGTTGAAGGCGTTCGGTGGCGGAAGCGCCGGCGGCGCCTCGGTCACGGTCCAGATGCGGGTCCACGAGCCGCGCGCCTCGGTCTATGTGCTGGCCGGCAGCATGCTGGCTGGCGGTTTCGTGAGTCTGCTGGTGCTGCTGGTTTAGGTGACGTCCCCCCCGCCAGCCCGTCGGCCTCTCCCCGCAGAGGTTCAGCCCAAGTGCGGGATGAGATGAGCAGTCGCGACCGCCGGTGACCGATTCCTCCGCCAGCCTCGCGCCTCCATGGCGCCCGCGACTCGTACGCGACATCATCATCGTCGTCGTGGTCGTGATCGTCGCAGTTGTCGCTCACATCCTCTGGGCGGGGCGGCACATGCGCGTGGAGCTTGCCGGCAACACGCTGGTCGTGCGGGGTGACCTGCTCGGGCCGACGCTGCGGGTCGACCAACTCGACCTCGGCGGGGCCCGGATCGTCGATCCGCGGCAGGACTCCGAGGCCCGCATCGCCGGTACCGTCTTCGGCGGCGGCCTGGCCGGCTACCGCAGCGGTTGGTTTCGTCTGGCCGACGGCCGCCGTGCGCAGGTCTTCGTGCGCGAGGGCGAACCGACGGTCCTGGTTCCGACCAACCAGGGATATGCCCTGCTTGTGTCGGTGCCGCAGGCGGACCCCTTCATCGCGGCGCTGCACAAGCGGTATCAGCAATCCAGGGATTGACGGCGCAGTCCCCTCCCTGCCCCTTTTCCCGCCAAGCTGGGGGAGGGATGCATCGCGCGCCATCGTCGCAGGGTTTGCAGAAGCACTCCTTCCCCCGGCTATGCCGGGGGAAGGCTGGGATGGGGGCAAGCCACTGCAGTGATCTCGCGAATGTGGCATGCCGCGGCCAAGCTTGGGAGGGAAACGCCATGAACAAGCGCAGAATCTTCATCCCTTGCGCATGTCGAACCCCGGTCAAGCCCGCTATCGCGGGTTGGAGGAGATGCGAACGATGAGAATCACCTGGTTGGCGGCCGTATTCCTCGTGTCAGGAACGGCACTTGCCGAATCTCCCGACTACAGCGAAGGTTGGGCCGCGTACCAGAGGCAGGACTACGCCACGGCTATCCGCTACCTCGTGATGGCCGCTGACGCGGGCGATGCGCGTGCGGCGCGTGCCCTGGCCGAGATCAACGAGCGCGGTCTCGGCACCCCGGTCGACCGCGAGCAGGCTTTCCGCTGGCGCCGGCTTGCCGAGGAACTGAGTGTGGGCAAGACCGCAGCACCTCGCGCCGAGGCGGACGATCCCGATATCTGGCGCAAGCGTGCACTCGAAGCGGAAAAACGCGAATGGGAAGCACGCGAGGCGTTGCGCAAGCAGGAGGAAGAGCGCAAGCGTGCCGCGCGGCCGCCGTATCGCTCGAACGAACTGTATTGGGGCTACGGCAGCGGCTTCTACGATCCGTTCTGGGGGCCCCACTGGGGTCCGCGCTGGGGTTATGGACCCGGTTGGGGATATGGACCCGGCATCACGTTCGGCTTCACTCAGAGGTATCGGTGGTGAGGTGTTGGCGGCCGTGAGTGCGCAGCGGCCAGCAAAGCTGAGATGCCGAGCTCCGTGACTGACCCCGCGGCCAGCGAAGCTGCGATGCCGAGCTCCGTGACTGACCCCGCGGCCAGCGAAGCTGGGGCGCACGGGTCCTCCCACGGCAAACAACGTAGTGGGTGGGGCGCACGGGTCCTCCAACGGCCAACGACGTAGTGGGTGGGGCGCACGGGTCCTCCAACGGCAAACGACGTAGTGGGTGGAGCGCACGGCCCCTCGGCGTACCTCGGGCGGTGAGTGAAGTGACATAATTCGCGGCTTCGCCAAGCCGGTTTCGCGTGGCCCCAAAGGGCGCGGCAATCCCGCGCCCTTCTTGTTCGTCCCGCCGCCCCCATACTGTCCGAATGAACCCGCATGCCGCGACGCCCGCCGTGACCGCAGCCAGTACCGGTGCCGCCCCCCGTGCGCGCAGCGACTGGCGCGTGATTCGTTCGCTGCTGCCTTACCTGCTCGACTACAAGTGGCGCGTGGCCGTGGCGCTCACATTCCTGGTGATGGCGAAGCTCGCGAATGTCGGCGTGCCGCTGGTCATGAAAGGTATCGTCGACTCGCTCGACGCGAAGCAGCAGATCCTGGTGCTGCCGCTCGCGCTGCTCGGCATGTACGGGCTGCTGCGACTGTCGACGACGCTGTTCGCCGAGTTGCGTGACATCGTCTTCGTGCGCGTCGCGAAGCGCGCCATCCGCCGCGTTGCGCTGCAGGTGTTCCAGCACCTGCACGCTCTGTCGCTGCGCTTCCACCTGGAGCGGCAGACCGGTGGCGTCACCCGCGACATCGAACGCGGCACGCGCGGCATCTCGACGCTGCTCTCGTACATGCTGTTCTCGATCATTCCGGTGATCCTCGAGTTCGGGCTGGTGGCGGCGGTGCTGCTCGCCAAGTTCGACTGGCGGTTTCCGGCAGTGACCTTCGGCGCGGTCGCGATCTACATCGCGTTCACCTTCTCGATCACCGAATGGCGCATGGACATCCGGCGCCGCGCGAACGAACTCGATTCGAAGGCCAACACGCGCGCCATCGACAGCCTGCTCAACTACGAGACGGTGAAGTACTTCAACAACGAGGAGTTCGAGGCGCGCCGCTACGACGAGAACCTGCGCAAGTACGAGTCGGCGGAAGTGAAGAACGAGGCCTCGTTGGGCCTGCTCAACATCGGCCAGAGCCTCATCATCGCCGTGGCGGTGACGCTGCTGATGATCCTCGCCGCCGGCGGCGTCGTGGACGGCAAGTTGACGCTGGGCGACCTGGTGCTCGTGAACGGGCTCCTGATCCAGCTCTACATCCCGCTCAACTTTCTCGGGATGGTCTACCGCGAGATCAAGCAGTCGCTCACCGACATGGACCGCATGTTCCGGCTGCTGCGCGAGAACCGCGAGATCGCCGACAAGCCCGGCGCCCCTGACTTGAAGCTGAACGGTGCGCGCGTCGCATTCGAGCACGTGGATTTCTACTACGACGCCAACCGCCAGATCCTGCACGACGTGAGCTTCGAAATTCCGGCCGGCGGCACCGTGGCGGTCGTCGGGGCCAGCGGTTCGGGCAAGTCGACTCTCGCACGCCTGCTCTACCGCTTCTACGACGTGCAGCGCGGCCGCATCACGATCGACGGCCAGGACATTCGCGAAGTCGCGCAGAAGAGCGTGCGCGCCGCCATCGGCATCGTGCCTCAGGATACCGTGCTGTTCAACGACACGATCTACTACAACATCGCCTATGGCGACACCGAAGCCACGCGCGAGCAGGTGATCGAAGCTGCGCGCTCGGCGCACATCCACGACTTCATCGCCTCGCTGCCCGACGGCTACGACGCGATGGTGGGCGAGCGCGGCTTGAAGCTCTCCGGCGGCGAGAAGCAGCGCGTGGCCATCGCCCGTGCGATCCTCAAGAACCCGGGTCTGCTGATCTTCGACGAAGCCACTTCGGCGCTCGACAGCAAGTCCGAGCGCGCAATCCAGGAGGAGCTTGCCCGCATCGCCGCCGACCGCACGACGCTGGTGATCGCGCACCGGTTGTCCACCATCGTCGATGCCGATCAGATCCTGGTGATGGAGCGCGGTCGCATCGTCGAACGCGGCACCCATCGCGAACTGCTGGCCCTGGGCGGCACCTACGCCCAGATGTGGGCGCTGCAGCAGCAGGAGGAGCGGTCAGTCGCTCTCGTCGACGACGCTGGCTAGCTCCGGCGTCATGGCGGTGGCGCGCACATAGTCCTCGAACTGCGCGAGCGGCACCGGCGGACTGAACAGATAGCCCTGGAACGCGAAGCAGCCATTGGCGCGCAGGAACTCGAGCTGGCGCAAGTCCTCCACGCCCTCGGCGATCACGTCCAGGCGCAGATTGCGCGCCATGCCGATGATCGCCTGCACGATCATCGCGTCGTCCGAGTCGGCCTTGAGGTCGCGGACGAACGACCGGTCGATCTTGAGCTGCTCGAGCGGCAACCGCTTCAAGTAGGCGAGCGAGGAATAACCGGTGCCGAAGTCGTCCATGGAGAAGCCGATGCCGAGTGCGCGCAGTGACTTCATCCGGGTCACGGCGACTTCGACGTCGTCCAGCACGGTGCCCTCGGTCAGTTCGAGCTTGAGCCGCGACGGGTCTGCCCCGCTCGCGACGAGCACGCCCTGCACGCGCTCGACGAAATCGTGCTGGCGGAACTGGCGCGGGCTCACGTTGACCGCGAGGCGCAGGCGCTTCAGGATCGGATCGCCCTTCCACAGCGCCAACTGGCTGCAGGCGGCCTGCAGGACCCAGTCGCCGATGCCGAGGATGAGGCCGGTCTCCTCGGCGAGCGGAATGAATTCGCCCGGTGCGATGAGTCCGCGCGCGGGATGCTCCCAACGTATCAGCGCTTCGGCGCCGACGGCGGCGCCGTTGGCGCTCATCTGGACCTGGAAGTGCAGGCGCAGTTGGCCGCGTGCGGCAGCATGACGCAGGTCGGACTCGAGCGCGGCGCGTTGCTCGAGTGCCACCTGCAATGCCGGATCGAAGAAGTCCATGCCGTTGCGGCCGGCGGCCTTGGCGCGGTACATCGCCGCATCCGCACGGCGCAGGCTTTCGTCCACGGACGTTTCGAAACCGCGGAACAGCGTGACGCCGATGCTGCAGCTGCCCTCGTGCGG
Source organism: Burkholderiales bacterium (assembly GCA_019747905.1). GTDB lineage: Bacteria > Pseudomonadota > Gammaproteobacteria > Burkholderiales. The sequence goes on along the minus strand of JAIEQG010000020.1, from coordinate 31,365 downwards.
ATCGCCGGGCGGCAGCGGACAGGGCTGCGAGAGCGAGTCGAGGATCTTCGCCGCGATGCCCTCGGCGAGCGCGCTCGCCACGTGCCGGTCGACGCCCAGATCCTCGGCAACCACGACGAACTCGTCGCCACCCAAGCGGGCGACCGTGTCCGTCCGCCGCACGCAATCGGTGAGGCGGCGCGAGATCTCCACCAGCAGGCGATCGCCGACGTTGTGCCCGCGGGTGTCGTTCAGGGTCTTGAAATGGTCGAGGTCGATGAAGAACACTGCGCCGTGGCTGCCGCTGCGCGCACCGGCGGCGAAAGCGTGCTGCATCCGGTCGTGCAGCAGGCGCCGGTTGGGCAGGCCGGTGAGCGGGTCGTAGAACGCGAGCCGACGGATCTCTTCTTCCGCAGCGCGGCGCTCGCTCACATCCCGCAGCGAGCCGACCAGGTGCGTGACTTCGCCGCGCGGTGCGGTGACCGCGGAAACCGTGAGCGATGCGGGGAACACTTCGCCGGCGATGCGCCGGCACAGGATCTCGCCCTGCCAGAAGCCGCTGTCCACCACCGCCCGGCAGAGCGCGCGGTAGAACCCGGCGTCGAAGCGGTCCGCGGCGATGATCTCGAAGTCTCTGCCCGCAGCTTCACCCGGCTCGATGCCGATCATCTTCCCGAAGGCGCGGTTCACGCGCAGCAGCTTGCCGTCGGCCCCGGCCACGAACATGCCCTCTTGGGCGTCGAACGCGGTGGCCGCGATGCGCAGTTCCTGTTCGGTGTGCTGGGTCTCGGTCACGTCCATGGTGGCGCCGATGAACCCCACCATCCGGCCCAGCGCATCGGTCCGCGGCGTGCCGCGATCTTCCACCCAGCGGTACTCGCCGTCGCGGTGGCGCATGCGAAAGCGCATGTTGAACGGTTTGCGGTCAGCGAAAGCCTGGCGATAGGTGGTGCGCACGCGATCGGCATCGGCCGGATGCAGCAGCGTTTCCCACGACTCGCCCAGCTCCTGTTCGAGCGTGCGGCCGGTGAAATCGAGCCAACCCTGGTTGACGAAGGTGATGCCGCCGTCGGCGCCGGTCATCCAGATCATGGTGGGCGCCGCGTTCGCGGCGGTGCGGAAGCGCGACTCGCTCTCGCGCAGCGCCTCCTCGGCGAGGCGTGCGTCGGTGATGTCGTTCATCAGTCGGAACTCGCCGCGCACCGATGCGACACCGGAGAATGTCACCCAGCGCAACGCGCCGTCCTTGCGGCGCAGTTGCACCGTTCGCGGTTCCGGAAAACCCGCCACGCGATCGCCTTCGTACAACTGCCGCATCTCGTCGGCGCGCGGTCCGTAGAGCAGTTCGAACCAACGCACCTGGGTGCCGACCTCCAGGTTGTCGTAGCCCGTGATGCGTTCGGCGGCGCGGTTCATCACGATGCGGCCGTCCTGCACCAGGATGGCACCCACCGGCAGCGTCTCCACGATACGTTGCAGCCAGCCGGCGCTTTCGCGCAGCGCCTGTTCGGCGCGCTTGCGGTCGGTCAGGTCGCGCACGATCATGCTCGTGCGCGCCTCTCCCTTGCTGTCCTGGAACACCACCGACGACACCTCGGCCTCGAAGCGCTGTCCGTCGTGGCGGATCATGGTGAGTTCGCCGCGAAACCGGCCGGTGGCCTGGCGCTGCTCGAGGGCAGCGGACAACCGCGGGTCGTTCGTGTCCACCACGCCGCTGCGCCCCAGGGTGCGCAGCTCGGCTTCGGTGTAGCCGAACATCCGGCACGCTTCCGGGTTGGCCGACAGAACGCGGCCGTCAGGTGCGGTGAGCAGGATCGCCTCGCCGCTGTTCTCGGTGAGCAGGCGAAACATTATGTCGCGCTCGCGCAGCGCCTCGAGGGCACCGCGCCGTTCGCACAGGAGGTGCCACTCGCGCCGCGCACGTTCGATGAACGCCGGCATCTGCGCGAACACCTCGGGCGACTTCACCACGAAATCGATGGCGCCGGCCTTCATGGCCGCCACGGCGGTGGTTTCGTCGCCCTGGCTCGTCATGATCATCACCGGATACGGCGCCGTTTCGGCGGGACTGCGCAGCACCTCGTTGGCCTGACCGTCGGGGAGGTTGACGTCCATCAGCACGAAGTCGGGCGTGCGCTGAGCCACGGCCCGGTGATATTCCGCCAGCGTCGCGACAACCCGCAGGCGTACGGCCGATCCCAGCGAGCGGCGCAAGGCCTCGACGTGAGCCGCGTCGTCCTCCACGAGCAGCAGGTCGATCGCGTCGCCCGACGGCGCGGACCCCGCTCCCGCTGTCACGCCCGAGGTTGCTCGTTCCATCGCAGCCAGTACCGCCCGAGAGTCGTGAGCAGATCTTCGAATACGTCGCGCTCGAACGGCTTCACGAGGTAGCTGTTGACGCCGAGCCGGTAGGCCTGCTCGACGTCGGTGTCCGCGCTCGAGGTCGTGAGGGCAACCACGGGGATGGTGTCCAGGCGTGCGTCGCCCTTGATGGCCGCGAGCACTTCCAGGCCGCCGAGGCGCGGCAGGCGCAGATCGAGCAGTACCAGTCCGGGGCGCGAGGCCGCCTGCCCGGAGTAGCTTCCGGTTCGACGCAGGTAGTCGAGCGCCGTCTCGCCGTCGCTCACGTGCTCTACGCGGTGGCGCAGACCGAGGGCGGTGAAATTGCGCAGCACGATCTCGGCATGGGCGGCGTCGTCTTCCACCAGCAGCACGGTGGTCTCGCGCTCGGGATGCGGGGCTCGGCTCATGGGGCGGGTCTGCGGGCGTCGGGGAGGGTGAAAACGAAGCACGAGCCGTGCCCCGGACCCTCCGATTCCACGGCGATGCGGCCGCCGTAGAGCTCCACGATACGACGTACCAGGGCCAGCCCGACCCCGGTACCGTCGCTGCGGGTATCCAGCTTGTCGAACAGGCCGAAGATGCGCTCCACGTGTCGCCCATCGACACCGATGCCGTTGTCGCGGACGAAGAACTCGGTTTCGCCGCCACTTTCGCGTACGCCCACCCGGATATGCGGGTGGGTCTGCCCGCCCATGAACTTGGCGGCGTTGTCGACGAGGTTCTGCCAGATTTCGGTAAAGCGCATCCGATCGCCGTAGAGCGGCACGTCGCAGGCGTCGACTTCGACGCGCGCTCCGGCGCGGCTGACGGCTCCGGCCGCCAGGCGCAACGCCTCCTCGGCGATCTCGCCGAAGCTCGTGCGCACCGGCGGATTGCGGGTGCGCCCGACCCGGGAGAGCTCCAGCAGTTCATCGAGCATTCGTCCCATGCGGTCGGCGGCGTGCGTGATGTAGCCCAGGTCGGAGGTCACCTTTGCCGTGTCGCCCGCAGCGAGGTCCTCGGCGAGATAGCCCGCGAAGGTGCGCACCGTGACCAGCGGGCTCTTGAGATCATGCGAAACGGTGTAGGTGAAGCGTTCGAGCTCGGTGTTCTTGCTGCGCAGTTCGTGTTCGATGCGGTTGCGCTCGGTCACTTCATGCACGAGCACGAGTCGGCCGAGGCGGCCTTCGAACGTGACGCCGTGCGAGGAGACCTCGACCTCGATGCGCTCGCCGGTGCGGGTCTGATGGGTCCAGGCGATGCCGGTCGCGAAGCCGGGTTCGAGCAATTGCACTTTCTGCTCTACCCGTTCGATCTCCTCGGGCGGGTGCAGGTCCGTGAGGCGCAGGGCCAGGAACTCCTCGCGTGTCCAACCGTAGCGATGCACCGCCGCGGCGTTGACGGCGAGCAGCGCGAGGGTGGACGGGTCGTAGACGAACATCGGGTGCGGATTGGTTTCGAACATCGAGCGGTAGCTCGTCTCGCGGTCGCGCAACGCCTGTTCGGCGTGATGCAGGTCGGTGACGTCCTGGTGCGAAACCACTACCCACCCGGGGCGATGGGCAAGGGCGGTCACGCGCAGCAGGTACCAGTAGCGTGAGCCGTCCGGTTCGTCGCACGGGTAGTCGAGCGTGTAGAGCGTGCGCTCGCCGCGCATCACGGCGCGGATGCCCGCGAGCGCAGCCGCGGCACCCTGGTCGCCCGGGCCACCAATCGCGCGCTCGCAGGCCGCGAGATAGTTGCCGCCGACCAGTTCGGCGCCGGTCGCCGCACCGGCTGCGCGTGCCACCTCGCGCCATTGCGCGTTCACTGCGACCACCGTGCCCTCGGCATCCAGCACGGCGACACCCGCACTCAGGGAGTCCAGGACGCCACGGGTGAAAATGGCCTGGGTCTCGAGGTGAGCCGCGGCCGCCTGCAACTGTGCGGTGCGCTCGGCGACGGTACGTTCGAGGGCTGCATTGGTGGCGAGCAATCGATCGTCGGCGGCATTGAGCTGCGCCGCCGCGATCAGCGTGGCGCCGCCGAAGCCGACGATCGAGGCGAGCACCATCCAGAGCACGCCAAGCTCCATGCCGAACAAGCCGAGCTCGTGCGCGACCACGCGCAAGCCGCCGGCGGCGAGCGGCAGCAGCAGAGCCACCGGCAGCACGATGCGCGCGAATCGTCCGCCGGCACGGTCGGCCAGCACTGCACGAGCGAGCGGCGTGGTCGGATCGAGCGCCAGCGTCGCGGCAGCAGCGACCAGCAGCGCCACGCTGGTGTGCAGCGCGATGGTGGCAACACCCGGGCCGAGGCTGTGCAGCGGATAGAAGCCGTAGAGATGCCCCGCGAATCCGACGAGCGCCAGCAGGGCCGCGAACACGGCGCAGCCGTTGCTCGAGGCGGCGGCGTGCCGGAACGTGGTCCCGTCGAGCGCCAGGCCCACGCCCAGTGCCGCGAACGCTAGGGAGGTGATGAGCGCCATGCGGCCGCCGCCATCGGCCAGCGCTTCGGTCACGAACAGCTGATCGATGCCGAGGTCGACACCGGCGACGTGCTCCCACAGGTGCGCCAGCGCCAGAACGGTCAGCGCGGCGGCACACCACCGCGCCGCGGCACGGGCGTCGCGGGCGCGCAGCAGGAGCGTCGCGCCGAGCAGGGCGACCCCCAGCGCGGTGTTCACCTTCATGGTGGGGCGGTCGGGGACCACGGATTTCAGCACGCCAAGATCGAGGATCCAGCCAACGAGCACCAGCAGGCCGAGGGCGACGAGGCCCACGCCGACTCCGCTGGCGAACCGGATGTTCGCGGGCGCGCTGAGGCTCGGGGTCGGCAGGGGAGACATGGGCTTGGGGCAGGCGGGTCGGGCGCGGTGCAGGACGCGTCACTACCCGACCGTTTACGGACGGCCGGCGCTCGACCTTAGGACCTCAGGGAGTGCGGATCAGGCGGCGCCGGTGGTGCCGGTGGCAAGCGGGAACGCAATGCGCACGCAGGTGCCTCGGCCGTCCGGTCCCGCCCCGAGGAGAGCCTCGCCGTCATGGCGCTGCGCGATCTGGCGCACGATCGCGAGTCCAAGGCCGCTGCCATCGGCGCCGGCGCCCAGCACCCGATGGAAGCGCTCGAACACACGTTCGCGGTCGGCCTCGGGGACACCGGGGCCGCTGTCGGTCACCGTGAGCAGCGCATGCGCGCCGTCTTGCCGCACCGCGACGGTCACTTCGGTTCCGCTCGGGCAGTACGCAATCGCGTTGTCGATGAGGTTGCCGGTCAACTCGCGCAGCAAGGTGGCATCGCCGGCGATCCACAGCGGATCCGCGCCGTCGAACCCAAGATCGATGCCGTGCTCCAGCGCGCGCGGAATCCAGTCAGCCGTGGTATCCCGGGCGAGGCGCGTGAAGTCGAGGCGCTCGCGACGAATCTCGACCTGGCCCTCGGGCTCGGCGCGTGCAAGGCTCAGGAGCTGGTTCACCAGATGGGCGGTCCGGTCCGTGCCGGCGACGATCTGCTGCAGCGACGTGCGAACGGCAGCCGGATCGGTGCTGCGCAGGCCCAGTTCCGCCTGGGTCTTGAGACCGGTCAGCGGGGTGCGCAACTGATGGGCGGCATCCGCGACGAAACGCCGCTGGGCAGCCAGCACGCGACCGAGGCGTGCGAGCAGGTCGTTGAGGGCGCGCACCAGCGGTTGGGTCTCGAGTGGCGCGAGAGTCGCATCCACCGGACTCAGGTCCTGTGCGGATCGGCCTCCGATCTCGCGGGCCAGCGCCGTCAGTGGCTCGAGACCGCGGCGCACGCCGAGCCATAGTCCGATTGCGGCCATCGCAACCAGTGCCACCAGCGGCAACAGCATGCTCGCGATGATCTCGAGCGCCAGCGTATCGCGCTTGTTGATGGTCTCGGCCACCTGCACGAGGTACGTGGCTCCGACCGGACGATAGGTTGCGACGCGCACGCTGTCGCCCTGCAAGGTGCCGTCGAAGCAGAATGGTTCGGCGCCCGGCTCGGGTGTGCGCGGCGGGGGTGGCAGGCCTCGGTGGCCGCCCACGAACGTGCCGTCGAGCTCCGCCACCTTGTAGTAGATGCGGTCGCGTTGATCGGAGTCGAGCATCTGCTGCGCGGCGGTAGGCAGATCGATGGTGACTCTGCCGCCGGACGTGGCCACGAGCTGCGACAACGCGACGGCGGTGTCGGAGATCCAGTTGTCGTAGACCTGATTGGCGAAGCGGTAGGCGGTGGCGTAAGCCGCCAAGGCACTGAGCAGTACCAGCGCGGCGGCCGGTCCGATCAGCCACGCGAACAGCCGGCGCCGCAGCGACGGCGTGCGGACGGTCGCCACGTCACCCATCGATGGACTTCTCGATCAGGTATCCGAGTCCGCGCAGCGTGCGGATGCCGACTCCGGCCGGTTCCAGCTTGCGGCGCAGGCGGTGCACGTACACCTCGATCGCATTGGTGCCGACGTCTTCGTCCCATCCGGTCATCGACTCGACCAGTTGTTCCTTGCTCACGACCCGGCCTGCGCGCCGCGCGAGCAGTTCCAGCACGCCGAACTCGCGGGCCGACAGATCGAGCCGCTCGGAGCCGTGATAGGCCGAGCGACCGGCCGTGTCCACCGTGATCGCGCCGATCTCGATGCGACCGCCGCCGCTCGCTTCGCGTCGGCGCAGCAGCGCACGCACGCGCGCTTCGAGCTCCGGCAGGTCGAACGGTTTCGCGAGATAGTCGTCGGCACCGGCATCGAGACCGGCTACGCGATCGTCGAGGCTGTCGCGCGCAGTGAGCACGAGCACCGGCAGATGCGTGCCGCGCGCGCGCAGGCGTTTCAGCACCTCCATGCCGTCGAGGCGCGGCAGGCCAAGGTCGAGCACCACCAGGTCGTACGGGTACTGCGCCAGCGCCTGATCGGCCCGCGCGCCGTCGACTGCGTGATCCACGGCATGGCCCGCTGCACGCAGCGTGCGCAACAAGCCATCGGCGATGACGGGGTCATCTTCGACGATCAACAGCCGCATGTTCCGGTTATGTGGTTCACGTAAGGAAGCAGTAAGGCTAACCCGCCAGCATGCGCGCCGTCGAGTTGCGAAGGTCGGCTTGCCGCCGGCCGCCCACGCCCATCGAGCGTGAGACCTCATGTCGCTGTCAGTCGTTCGATTCCTGCTGGCTTCTCTTGCGTGCGCTGCCGTGCTGCCGCCCGCCGTACCCGCGTGTGCGGCGGAAGTGCCGGAGTCCGCACGCGGCTTGAGCTTCAGCGAAGCGCTCGCGCTGCTGCAGGTGCGCAATCGCGACGTGCAGCTCGCGCAGCGTGGCGTCGAAGTGGCTCAGGCCGATACCTTGAGCGCGCGGGCGCGACCCAATCCGAATCTATCGATCAACGCGCTCTCCATCCATCCCCGGATCGGCGCCGGCCCCGGCACCGATTCCAACAACTCGGTCGACGCGATCGTGCAGCTGTCGCAGACGTTCGAGCGCGGCAGCAAACGGGAGTTGCGCGGCGAGACCACCCGATTCGCCTTCGAAGCGGCGCGCGGCGACCTGGCCGATGCGCTGCGCCAGGGCAGCGTCGTGCTGGCCGGCGCCTACTACGACCTGCTGCTTGCGCAAGAGCGCGTGCGCATCACCGAAGACACGGCGGCGCTGCTTGCGAAGACGGTGGGGGCGGCGGAGTTGCGACTGAAGGCGGGGGATATCGCACCGTCGGACCTGTCGCGCATCCGCGTGGATCAGTTGCGAGCGGAGAACGAACGGCGGTCCGCCGCGGCGGACCGCGATCGCGCGCGGCTCGCACTCGCCTACGTGATCGGGCTCGATGCCGAAGCGCCCTATCTGTTCGCGACCGACGCGTGGCCTGCAGCCGGAGAGGTTGCCCGAATGAACGCCCAGGCAGCGGTCGAAGCGCGGGCCGACGTGCGTGCTGCTGCGCTGCGCGTGCAAGCCGCGGAGAAGGCGCGCGACCTCGCTCGCGCGCTGCGGTCGCGCGACGTCACGCTGGCGGCGCAGTACGAGAGCTTTCCCGGGCAACCCGCCAACAACACCATCGGCTTCGGCGTGAGCGTGCCGCTGTTCCTCAACTACAACTACGAAGGCGAGATCCGCCGCGGCGAGGTCAACCTGCAGGCGGCCTACGATGCGCTCGAGCGCACCAGGGCGCTGGCTGTGGCCGACGTCAATCGCGCGTGGTCCGATCTCGCATCGGCACGCGAACGCGTGCAGCGCTACGACGCCGGCTTGCTGAAGGAGGCGCAGCGCGCGGCCGATGCGGCGGAGTTCGCCTACCGCAACGGGGCGCTGGGCGTGATCGACCTGCTCGATGCGCGCCGGATCCACGCCGCGACGCGCAACGATGCTGCGGCGGCGCGGGCAGATCTCGCGCGCGCGTTGATCGCCTGGCAGGCGGCGACTGCGCCCTACACGCCGTCACCGTGAAGAGCCTGCGCATTCCCGTCGCCGGCTTGGTCGTCCTGGGTCTTCTCGGTGCGGTCGCCTGGTGGCTGTACCCGCGAGTGATCGCGGAGCATCACGAGGTGCGTCCGGTGCCGTCGGAACCTGCGGCGCTCAACGGTACGGTGCTGCGGTTCGAGGCGGGGGCGCCCCAGCTTTCCTATCTCAAGGTCCAGGCGGCCGAGGATTTTCCCGAGCCGCTGATCGAAGCCCTTACGGGTCGCATCACCTACGACGACAACCGGACAGCGCGCGTAAGTGCGCCCATCTCGGGCCGCGTCGCGCGCATCGAAGTGCAGTTCGGACAGAAGGTCGCCCGCGGCGAAGTGCTGGCCTGGCTCGACGCGCCGGATTTCGCCCAGGCCGTGGCGGACTTGAAGCGCGACGAGATCGAAGTGAAGCAGCGGCAACTCGTTTACGACCGCGCCAAACTGCTGTTCGACGGCGAAGTCATGGCGCGCAAGGAGTTCGAAGCGGCCGAGACCGACCTGCGCGAAGCGGAGGTGGAACTCGGTCGCGCCCGCAAACGGCTCGACGTGCTGGCGCCAGGCGGCGCATCGGAATCCGGTGAACTCGCGTTGCGCGCCCCGGTGGCCGGCGTGGTGACGGAGCGCGCCATCAATCCCGGCGCGCAGGTCGGACCCGACACCGACAAGCCGCTCTTCGTGATCTCGGATCCGGAGCGGTTGTGGGCCCTGGTGGACGTGCCGGAGCAGCACCTCGGCGTGTTGCATGCCGGGCAGTTGGTGAGAGTCGAAGTGGACGCCTATGCCGGCAAGTCCTTCGATGCGACGGTGGTCAGCATCGGCGAAGTGCTGGACGCGGCGACGCGCCGGGTACAGGTGCGCTGCGCGCTGGACAATCCGGAGCGCCTGCTGAAGCCGGAGATGTACGTCCGCGTGACGCCGCTCGCCGGATCCGGGCAGAAACGTGTGCGCATTCCCAATGCGGCGCTGGTTACCGTGGGGGTGAGCAGCTACGCGTTCGTCGAGCGCGAACCAGGCGTGCTTGAACGGCGCAAGGTGGCGATCGCGCAGCAGGGCCGCGAGTACAGCTACCTGAAGGACGGCATCGCGCCGGGCGAGCGCGTGGTGGTGAGCGGGGCGCTGCTGCTCAACTCGGAGTTGCAGGGGAACTAGATGCGGCGTTTGGCGAAGCTGCGTCGGCTGCTGCCCCCATCCCGGCCTTCCCCCACGCTGCTCGCGCGGGGGAAGGAGAGGAGTGCGGCGATCGGTAGAGCTGATCGCCGTGGTCTCGGGTGGCCCCCATCCCGACCTTCCCCCACCGAAGGTGGGGGAAGGGGTGTACACCCCCTCCCCCGGCTGTGCCGGGGGAGGGTTGGGGTGGGGGCAGCGGTCGATGAATTCATCGTTGTCCTCGACCGATGGTAGAACGCCTGGTCACCTTCGCTCTGCAGCAGCGCGTGTTCGTCATCGCGGCTGCGATCGTGCTCGCGCTGGGTGGATGGTTCGCGTGGAAGAACCTGCCGATCGTTGCCTTCCCCGACGTGCAGGACGTTCAGGTGCAGGTGGTCACGCAGTACCCCGGCCAGGCGGCGGAGGAGGTGGAGCGCAGCATCTCGCTGCCGATCGAACGCGAGATGAACGGGGTGGCGCGCCTCACGCAATTGCGCTCCGTGTCGATCTCCGGGCTGTCGGTGGTCACCATCACCTTCGCCGATGGCACCGACGACTATTTCGCGCGCCAGCAGGTGATCGAGAAGCTGCAGAACGTCACGCTGCCGCCGGGCGTTACCGCGACCCTCGGGCCGCTCACCAGCGCGGTGGGCGAGATCTTCCGCTATGTGGTCGAAGCGCCGCCTCAGATGCCGGCCAACGAAGTGCGCGCTTTGCAGGACTGGGTGATCCGCCCGGCCTTGCGGCCGGTACCCGGAGTCGCGGATGTGGTGAGCTTCGGCGGCACCGTGAAGGAATACCAGGTGCGCGTGAACCCGCAGCTCCTGCGCAAATACGGCGTCACTCTGGATCAGGTGGCCGCGGCGCTATCCGCCAACAGCGCCAACGCGGGCGGTGGCGTGATCCGCCGCGGCGACGAAGCGCTGGTGGTACGCTCGATCGGGCTCTTCCGGTCGCTCGAGGACATCACTCGCGTCGTCGTGGTCGCACGCAGCGGGAGTCCGATCTTCGTCGGCGACGTGGCGACGGTGGCGATCGGGGATCGGGTGCGTTCGGGCGTGGTCGCCTTCGACGACCAGGACTCGGTGGTGCAGGGCATCGTGCAGATGACCAAGGGCCGCAACGCCACCAAGGTTGTGGAGTCGGTCAAGCTCGCGCTCGCCGGCATTGCCTCGAAGCTGCCGCCGGGCGTGCGCATCGTGCCGTTCTACGATCGGACCGAACTGGTGCAGCACACGGTGCGCACGGTGACCGAGAACCTCGCGGTCGGCGCCGCGCTGGTGGTCGGCATCCTGATGATCTTCCTGCGCGACTGGCGGGCGGCCGCCATCGTCGCGTGCGTCATCCCGCTGTCGTTGCTGTTCGCGTTCCTGATGATGGACGTGAAGGGCGTATCTGCGAACCTGATCTCGCTCGGGTCGGTGGACTTCGGCATCATCATCGACAGCGCCGTCGTGCTGGTCGAGGCGCTCATGGTGCGGCTCGCGGTCGCCCGCCAGGATCCGGCCATCCCGCATCACGCCATCGGCTGGCGCATTCACATCCTGCGGAACACGGCGGTCGGGCTCGGCTCACCGATCCTGTTCTCGAAGGCGATCATCATCCTCGCCTTCCTGCCGATCTTCACGTTCGAACGGGTAGAGGGGAAGATCTTCTCGCCGATGGCCTACACGCTGTCGTTCGCGCTTGCCGGCGCGATCCTGCTCACCTTGACTCTCGTCCCTTCGCTGCTCGCCTACGCGGTGCGCTCGAGCGACATGTCCGAGCGCCACAGCGCCTGGATCGAGGTCATGCGCAGCGGTTACCGGCACCTGCTGCTGTGGGCGCGTGGGCGCCGTCTGCCCATCGTCGTGGCCGCGCTCGGCGTGCTCGCGCTGGCGGTCGCGGGTGCCACGCGCCTCGGCAGCGAATTCCTGCCGAAGCTGGACGAGGGCAACATCTGGCTCACTATCTCGCTGCCGCCGTCGACCGCGCTCGACAAGACCAAGGAGATCGAGCGCAACGTGCGCGCGATCCTGCGCAGCTATCCGGAAGTGCAGGACGTGGTGTCGCACGTCGGCCGTCCGGACGACGGTACCGATCCGAAGGGTTCGAACAACATGGAAGTGCTCGCCGACCTGACACCGCGCGCCACCTGGCGTTTTCACGACAAAGAGGCGCTGATAGCCGACATGGCGAGGAAGATCCGGGCCATGCCGGGGGTGCCCACCAACTTCTCGCAGGTGATCGAGGACAACGTCGAGGAGGCGCTGTCGGGCGTGAAGGGCGAGATCGCGGTCAAGATCTACGGCCCGGACCTCGAGATCCTCGAGAACAAGGGGGAACAGGTCGCGCAGATCCTCGCGGGCATCCGCGGCAGCGCCGATGTCGCCGCCATCAAGGTGGGCGGGCAGACCGAGCTCAACATCGTGCTCGACCGCGAACGCCTCGCGCGCCACGGGCTCGACATCGCCGAGGTGAACCGCACGGTGCAGACGGCGCTCGCCGGCGTCGCCGTCAACACGTTCTACGAGGCCGGCCGCAGTTTCGACGTCACGTTGCGCCTGGACCAGCCGTTCCGCCAGGCGGCCGAGGATGTCGGCGAACTCCCGATCGCGTTGCCCGGCGGCACCGCCACCATTCCGCTGGGCGAACTCGCACGGATCGAAGTGAAGCAGGGCGCTGCGCGCATCTCGCGCGAAGCCGGTGGGCGCAACGTGGCGGTCAAGGCCAACCTGCTGGGGCGCGACCAGGGGAGCTTCGTCGCCGAGGCCCAGCGCAAGGTCGCCGATCAGGTGCACCTACCGCCCGGCTACATGCTGACCTGGGGCGGTCAGTTCGAGAACCAGCGGCGGGCGGTGGAACGGCTGAAGGTCATCGTGCCGCTTTCGGTGCTGATGATCTTCGTGCTGCTGTTCTGGGCGTTCCGGTCCATGCCCAAGGCGCTGCTGATCCTGGCCATGGTGCCATTCACCCTGATCGGCGGTATCGCCGGGCTCGCCATGGCGGGCATGCACCTGTCCATCTCGGCCGCCGTGGGCTTCATCGCGGTCGGCGGCATTTCCGTGCAGAACGGGGTGATCATGGTGGAGCGCTTCATGGAATCCATGCGCAACGGCGTGGAGGTGACGGAGGCCGTCCTGGAAGGGGCCGTCGAGAGGCTTCGGCCGATCGTCATGACCGCCCTGATGGCCGGGCTGGGGTTGCTGCCGGCGGCCCTTTCGAGGGGGATCGGATCGGAAACCCAACGGCCCTTCGCCGTGGTGATCGTAGGCGGTATCGTGTCGGCGACTCTCTTTACACTCTTGCTCCTGCCCCTGCTTTTCCCGACCTTTGCCGAGGAGGTGAAGTCGCAAATCAGCGACACCTGAGGTCCGTGAAAGGCGCTTGGGGCGGCGACAAGTATCGTGTAGTGGTCTAAAAAGCTGTTCTTAGTACCTGATTTTTGTTATTTTTCGCTTGGGGTGAGGACAGGGCCCGGGCGCCCGCCGCAAAGTCGGCCTGGTGTCACGGCAACGTTTTCTCTCCACGCTCATGTTGTTGGCATGGCAGATGCATGGTGAGGCCTCGCATTGCAAAATCTCACCGAAACTGCAGTTCCCGGTGGCGCCGCCGATAAGGGTAGGTACCCGCGTCACGTGGGGTCGAGCTGGATCAAGAGGAAAGATGATGCGTAGAAGCACGATGGCGTTGGGATTGTCCGCGCTGCTGGTGACAGCACCGGTATGGGCGGGCAAGTCTTCCGAGGACCGCATTCCGTCACCCCCGCGGCTGCATTCGAGCGCCGTGCTGGTGGTCGACCAGGAACAGGGTGAAGCCATCTTCGGCAAGAACGTCGGCGCCGTGCAGCCGATCGCCTCCATCACCAAGCTGATGACGGCGATGGTCGTGCTCGACGCCAAGCTGCCTCTCGACGAGACGCTCGAGATCGTCCACGAGGACCTCGATTTCGTGAAGGGCACACGCTCGCGGCTGCAGGTCGGCACACAGCTGACGCGCGGCGAACTGCTCAAGCTCGCATTGATGGCTTCCGAGAACCGCGCTGCCGCGGCGCTCGGCCGCAGCTATCCCGGCGGCATCGGCGCCTTCGTCGAAGCCATGAACCGCAAGGCGGCCGAACTCGGCATGACCGACACGCGCTTCGTCGATTCGACCGGCCTGCATCCGCAGAACGTTTCCACCGCGCAGGACCTGGTGAAGATGGTGGAAGCCGGCTACAGCTACGAAGTGATCCGCGACTTCACCACCTCGGAGTCGCACATCATCGAGGTCGAGGGCCGTTCGCGTAACCGCCTGGTGTCCTTCAGCAATTCCAACCGCCTGGTGCGCAGCTCGAGCTGGGACATCGGTCTTTCCAAGACCGGCTACATCTCGGAAGCCGGGCGCTGCCTGGTGATGCAGGCGAAGATTGCGGCGCGCCCGGTGATCATCGTGCTGCTCGATTCGTGGGGCAAGCTCTCCCGGATCGGCGATGCCAACCGCATCAAGCAGTGGGTCGAGGCGGAACTGAAGCGCAGCGAAGGCAAGCTGCGCATCTCGAACGGATCACCGACGACCCAGATGTAAGAGTTCGGCTCGCGCCGGGGGCGCGGGCCTGTCGGGCGGGCACTCTATCTCGCTGGTGTCCAGCCGATGGCACGTGATATCTGATCGGCCACGTCGCGTATCTTCGGCCCCCAGGATTTCTCCAGCCGATTGGCGGGTGCCGACACCGACAGGCCGGCCACCAGCCGGCCTTCGTCATCGCGGATGCCCGCGCCGATGCACGACACGCCAGGTTCCGCCTCCTCGTTGTCGAAGGCGAATCCGGCCTTGCGCACCTTTTCGAGCTCCTTGGTGAGAGTGCCCAGGTCACGGATGGTATTGCGCGTGAGGCCGTCGAGCTTGGTGCGCAGCGCGTAGGCCTTGCACTGCTCGGGGCCGTCCTCGAGGAGGAAGATCTTGCCCACGGCCGTGACGTGCAGCGGCGCGCGCGCGCCGATCAAGTGGGCCACCCGCATCGCCTGCCGGTCGGACACGGTGCGCTCGACGTAGATCATCTCGTCGCCGGCCCGCACCGACAGGTTGACCGTCTCGTGCAGTTCGTGGTGCAAAGTGCGCATGAACGGCAGCGCTTCGGTACGCAGGTCTATGCGCGCCTTCACGATGTGGCCCAGTTCGAGCAGCCGGATGCCGAGCCGGTATTGGCCGGGCTCGAGCCGATCGACGATGCGGTGCTCCACCATCATCGCGAGGATGCGGTGGGCCGTGGACATGTGCAGCCCGGTCTCGGTCGCGAGACGCTTCAGGTTGACGGGCTCCGCACTCGCCGCGAGTGCCTCGACCAGGTCCATCATGCGCTCGATCACCTGGATCGACGTTCTGCCTTTGTCTTGCGTCACGGCAACGGGTCCCACGGGCGAGGCGACGACGGCGCCGATTCTAGAGGATGAAGGCGTCATCGCGAAGGGCCGGCCAATGCGCCGGTCCGGCGCCGGATCGCAGGGTGTCGCGTGCTATCATCGAGCGCATCGAGAATCGCCGAAAGTTGCGCTGCGTGCGGCCTTCCGGCGATCGCCACGGACTCCATCAAGACCCCGATCCACCGATGTCCGACCAGAAGCTGCGCGTAGGCCTCTTCGTCACGTGCCTCGTCGACCTGATGCGCCCGAGCATCGGGTTTTCCGCGATACGGCTGCTCGAAGCCGCCGGCTGCGAGGTGACGGTGCCGGAATCGCAGACCTGTTGTGGACAACCGGCCTACAACTCCGGCGACCGGATGGCGGCCCAGTCGCTCGCGCGCAAGGTGGTGGCGGAGTTTCGCGACTGCGCGTACGTGGTGGTCCCGTCCGGATCGTGCAGCGGCATGATTCGAGCGCACTACGCCGAACTGTTGGCCGAGTTCCCTTCCGATCGCGCCGAAGTCGAGCGGCTCGCTGCGCGCACGTACGAGCTCACGGATTTCCTGGCGAATGTCGCCAAGCTCCAGCGGGTGCCTGGCAAGTTCACCGGCACCTGTACGTATCACGATTCCTGTTCGGGCCTGCGTGAGATGGGCGTGAAGGCACAGCCGCGGGCCTTGCTCGGGCAGGTGCAGGGCCTGGCGCTGAAGGAGATGGCCACGCCGGAATACTGCTGCGGTTTCGGCGGCACCTTCGCGGTCAAGTACGGCGAGATTTCGGCCCGCATCGCCGATCGCAAGTGCGAAGACATCGCCTCGACCGGCGCCGATGCCGTGGTGCTGGGTGACCTGGGTTGCATGCTGAACATCGAAGGGCGGTTGAAGCGGCGCGGGGATACGAAGACGAAGGTGTATCACGTGGCCGAGATGCTGGCGGGGATGACGGATGAGTAGGTCGTTCTTGCAGGAATTCGCGGCCCCCATCCCGACCTTCCCCCACCAAAGGTGGGGGAAGGGGTGTACGGCTCCCTCCCCCGGCTGTGCCGGGGGAGGGTTGGGGTGGGGGCCAGCCTCGCATCCACGGATTCACAACCGATGAACGCCCCCGCCGAGACCTTCAAATCCCGCGCCCACGACAAGCTGAACGACGCCAAGGTTCAGCGGGCGATGCGCAACTTCAACCTCGCGGGCGCGCGCGCGCGCGGCATCGCCGACCTCGACAACTTCGAGGACATCCGCACCGCAGCCGCCGCGATCCGCGACCGATCGCTGGCGAGCCTCGACCTGTGGCTCGCCCGGTTCGAGCAGGAAGCTACCCGCCGCGGCACGAAAGTGCACTGGGCCGAAACCCACGCCGACATCAACCGCATCGTGATCGAGATCGCGCGCGCCACGCGCGTGAAGAAGATCATCAAGTCGAAGTCGATGGTGAGCGAAGAGAGCCACCTCAACGACGCGCTCGAGGCCGAAGGCTTCCAGGTGGTCGAGACCGACCTGGGCGAGTACATCGTGCAGCTCGCCGGCGAGAAGCCGTCGCACATCATCGCGCCGGCCATCCACAAGAGCCGCGACGACGTGGCCGATCTGTTCGTTCAACACCACAAGACCCCGCGCAAGACCGACATCGGCGAGCTCACCATGGAGGCTCGCAAGTTCCTGCGCGAGCACTTCCTGTCCGGCGAGATGGGCATCTCCGGCGGCAACTTCCTGATCGCCGAGACCGGCTCGCTGATGCTCGTCACCAACGAAGGCAACGGCCGCATGACCACGACGCTGCCCCGCGTCCACGTGGCCATCACCGGCATCGAGAAAGTCTTGCCGACGCTCGAAGACGCCTCGTGCATCCTGCGCCTGCTCACGCGCTCGGCCACCGGGCAGTCGATCAGCAACTACGTGACTCTCAACACCGGGCCGAAGCAACCCGGCGACCTCGACGGGCCCGAGGAGATGCACGTCATCATCGTCGACGCTGGCCGCACCAGACTGCTCGGCACCGACATGCAGGAGGCGCTGCGCTGCATCCGCTGCGGCGCCTGCATGAACCACTGCCCGGTGTACCAGAACATCGGTGGCCACGCCTACGGGTGGGTCTACCCGGGTCCGATCGGTTCCGTGCTGACACCCAATTACATCGGCCTCGAGAACGCCATTGACCTGCCGAACGCCGCGACACTGTGCAATCAGTGCGGTGTCGTGTGCCCGGTGAAGATTCCACTGCCCGATCTCATGCGCAAGCTGCGCGAGAAGCAGGTCGACCGAGGCTTGCGTCCGTGGCAGGAACGCCTCGGCCTCAAGCTGTGGGCATGGGTGGCGAAGCGGCCCGGCATCTACGCCCTGGCGACCCGGATCGCGGCACGCCTCGGTCGTTCGATGGGGGGGGCCGATCGCGTGATCCATCGCCTGCCCGGCAACGGCTGGACCGAGGGTCGCGACATGCCGGCACCCGCAGGCAAGACCTTCCGCGAACTCTACGCGGAGCGCAAACGCTGATGAGTGCGCGCGAGAGCATCGTCGCCCGCATCCGCGCCGCGCGCGCGGCGCTGCCGGCCATGGACGAAACCGAGCGCGCCGCAATCGAAGGGCGTATCGCGCTCCACCCGATCGGCACGCGCCCCGCAATGGACTGGCAGCTCGTCCCGCGCTTTCGCGAGCAGTGTGTGCGCATGTCGAGCAGTGTCGACGATGTGGCATCCATGGCGGAGGTGCCGCGGGCCATCGCGCGTTTCCTCGCGGACATGAAGCTGCCGATGCGCGCCGTCGTGTGGCCGGAGATCGCGCAGCTTGACTGGAACGGGACTGGTGTCACGGTCGAGGCCCGCGCCGCACGCGGTGATGACCTGGTCGGCATTACCGGCACATACCTCGCCGTTGCCGAGACGGGAACGCTGATGCTGCTCTCGAGCCCGTCGACCCCCGCAGCCACCAGCCTCCTGCCGGAGACGCACATCGCCGTCGTCCCGCAGGGGCGCATCGTCAAGGCGATGGAGGAGGCCTGGGCACTCACTCGAAGCGAACGGGTTGAGTTGCCGCGTGCCGTGAATTTCGTGTCGGGGCCGTCGCGCACCGCCGACATCGAAGGCCAGCTTCAGCTCGGCGCCCACGGGCCCTATCGGGTTCACGTGGTCGTGGTCGCCGAATAAAGGCCAGCCCTTGAGGCACTCCGAGGCAGCGTTGTGACCTACGACGACTCCCCCGAAAAAAGTGCCGAATGGCTGCGACTGGCCATTGCCCAGATGTCGAAGCACGAGGCTGCCTTCCATCCTCTGACCTACGCCGTATGGTACGAGTATGTCTCCGGCAGCAACGATGCCTTGCGGCGCGATGTCGATCACCTCACCATGAACGGCCGCAAGCTGAATGAAGAGATCACGCGCCGGATGTTCGACAAGCACGTGGCCGAGATCACAGCCGAGAAGGCACAGCGCATCAACGGCGACCTGCGCCGCATGCTCGGCGCCGTGGAAGACAGCACCACTGCCACCGACCGGCAGACCACGCGCTTCAGCGAGCGCCTCACGAGCTTCGGTCAGGAACTGGCGACGGGCGCCGGCAGCCGCCTCTCCGAGTCCGTCGGATCGGTCCTGCGCGATACGCGCGACCTGCAGCAGGTACTCGACGGCCTCAAGGAGCGCTTGGTCGCGACCCGCGGCGAAGCCGATCAGTTGCGCAGCGAACTCGATCGCGTGCGCGAGCAGGTGCTGCTCGACGGCCTGACCGGACTCGTCAATCGGCGTGGCTTCGACGAGAAGCTGGCCGGCCTGGTAGTGGCGGAAGGAAGCCTCTGCCTGGTGATGCTCGACGTCGACCACTTCAAGCAGATCAACGACCGTTACGGACATGTCTTCGGCGACCGGGTGCTGCGCGCCATCGGCGAGGTGTTGAAGAGCGCCGTGAAGGGGCGCGACGTGGTCGCGCGCTACGGCGGCGAGGAATTCGCCGTGCTGTTGCCGGAAACCCGCGTGGACGGCGCACACAGCGTCGCCGAGCAACTGCGATCTCAGGTGGAGCGCACCCGCATCCGACGGCTGTCGACTGAAGAAACCATCGGCAGCATAACTGTGTCGGCCGGTGTGACCGCGTATCGCGCGGGCGAGGACGCCGCGCAGTTCGTCCAGCGTGCGGACACGGCCCTCTACGCGTCAAAAGCAGGTGGCCGCAACCGCGTCACCGTCGCTTGAGGTGATGACTCCCCCCGAAGGGCCTGCGGCCCCTCCCCCCGGGGGGCCAGCCCTCTTGGGGCGGCCCGGCGAGGGCTGTGGGGTGATGACCCCCCCGAAGGGCCTGCGGCCCCTCCCCCCAGGGGGGCCAGCCCTCTTGGGGCGGCCCGGCGAGGGCTGTGGGGTGACGCCCCCCCCGAAGGGCCTGCGGCCCTGCGTGCCCAGAGTACAGCCCGACGCGGGCTGAGTGCAGAAGTGACGCAAGCCTGGCACGCGCTGTCGGCGGATGAAGTCCTGTCGCATGTCGGCAGCGCGCGCGCCGGCCTGTCGGAGACCGAGGCCGTGGCGCGCCTGGCACGCCATGGCCCCAACCGGTTGCCGTCGCCACCGCAGCGTTCTGCGTTCCGACGCTTCGCACGGCAGTTTCACAACGTCCTGATCTACGTGCTGCTGGTGGCGGCCGCCGTCGTGCTCCTGTTGGGACACGTGCTCGATGCCGCGGTGATCCTCGGCGTCACGCTGGTGAACGCCATCATCGGATTCGTCCAGGAGGGGCGGGCGGAAGATGCGCTGGCGGCCATCCGCGGCATGCTCGCTCCGACCGCGGTCGTGGTTCGCGGCGGCCGGCGGCGAACCGTGCCCGCGGCGGACCTGGTGCCCGGCGACATCGTGCACGTCGAGAGTGGCGATCGCGTCGCGGCGGACCTGCGTCTGCTTGAAAGTCACGGGACCGCCATCGACGAATCGGCGCTCACCGGTGAATCCGCACCGGTCGACAAGGGAGTAGCGCCTGAACCCGAGGCCACCCCGATCGCCGAGCGTGCGGACATCGCGTGGGCCGGTACCCTGGTCACGCACGGGCAGGCGACAGGCGTGGTGGTGGCGACCGGAAGCGACACCGAGATCGGCGCGGTGTCGCGTCTGGTCGCAGGGGTCGAGACCATCGAGACGCCGCTCGGCATCAAGCTCGCCCGGTTCGGCCGGCGCCTCACGATCGCCGTCGTGCTCGCGGCCGTGGGCGTGTTTGCCGTCGGTATCGCGCGCGGGCGCGACATGGCCGACACTTTCCTGGCGGTGGTCGGTATCGCGGTGGCGGCCATTCCCGAGGGACTTCCCGCCATCGTCACCATCGCGCTCGCGATCGGGGTCGGCCGGATGGCACGGCGCAACGCCATCGTGCGGCGGCTGCCGTCGGTCGAGACGCTGGGTGCCGTGACCGTCATCTGTACCGACAAGACCGGTACGTTGACGCGCAACGAGATGACGGTGCGGCGCACCGTGACCTTCGAAGGCGAGTACGACGTCACGGGCACGGGCTACGCTCCGGAAGGTGAAGTGCGCCACAAGGGATCGCGCGTCGACGTGTTCGAGCATGCGGCACTCGCGGCATTGGTGCGTGCGGCCATCCTGTGCAACGATGCCATGGTGCTGCGCACCGGTGCCGGGTGGCGCCTGGAGGGCGACCCGACAGAGGGAGCGCTCGTCACCCTGGCGCTCAAGAGCGGCCTCGACGTGGAAGCCGAGCGGTCTCGCGCCCGGCGCATCGATGCAGTCCCGTTCGAGGCGGATCGCCGCTGGATGGCCACAGCGCACGCCCAGGCGGGCGCCGACATCATGGTCGTCGTGAAGGGTGCTCCGGAAACCGTTCTCGCGATGTGTCCCATGCAGCTCACCATTGCGGGCGAACTGCCACTGGAGCGGGGCTTCTGGAACATGGTGCTCGACGGGCTCACCGACAGCGGCATGCGGGTGCTGGCGGTGGCGGCCCGGTTCAGCGACGCGGGCGACCCCAGTCCACTCGCGGACCTCGAGAATCTCACTCTGCTCGGTTTCATCGGCAGCATCGACCCGCCGCGCGACGAAGCGGTTGCCGCCATCGCCCGCTGCCATGCCGCGGGCATCCGGGTGAAGATGATCACCGGCGATCACGCGCTTACCGCACGCGCCGTGGCGCGTGACCTGGGTCTCGACGGCGACCGTGTCCTGACGGGTGCCGACCTCGACCGCATCGAACCGGACAAGCTGATCCACGCGATCGAGGATGCGGACGTATTCGCCCGCACGAGTCCCGAACACAAGCTAATGCTCGTCAGCGCCTTGCAGCGGGACGGCGATGTCGTGGCCATGACGGGCGATGGCGTCAACGATGCTCCAGCGCTGAAGCGGGCCGATGTCGGCGTCGCCATGGGGCACAAGGGCACCGAGGCCGCGAAGGAAGCGTCCGCCATCGTGCTGGCCGACGACAACTTTGCATCGATCGCCCACGCCGTGGAGGAGGGGCGTGCGGTCTACGAGAACATCCGCAAGGCGATCCTCTACATCCTCCCCACCAGCAGCGCGCAGGCCGGGGTTCTGGTGATCGCCATCGTGGCCGGATGGACCGCACCCGTGACGCCGGTGCAGATCCTGTGGGTGAACATGGTCACGGCGACGCTGTTGTCCCTCGTGATCGCGTTCGAACCGGTGGAACAGCACATCATGCTGCGGCCGCCACGCGCCCGGGAGGAGCCGTTGCTGTCGCGGCTGCTGATCTGGCGCACGATACTGGTGACAGGGTTGCTGGCCGGTGGCGTCCTGTTGCTGCACTACATGGAGCTGATGCGCGGTCTGTCCGAGGCGGCTGCGCGCACGGCAGCGGTGAATGCCTTGGTGATGGGCGAGATCTTCTACCTCTTCAACATGCGGCGCACCGGGCGCTCGGTGCTGAATCGCGAGCTGCTTCTGGGCAATCGCTACACGCTGCCGGCGATCGGCCTGTTGCTGTTGTTGCAGATCGGCTTCACTTACCTCCATCCGATGCAGCGCCTGTTCGGCACCGCGGATCTGGATGCCATGGCGTGGTCGAGTTGCCTGCTGGTCGGCGTGCTGGTCTTCGTCATGGTCGAACTGGAGAAACTCGCGGTCGAATGGTTTCGCCCCGCAAACCCGTGAGCCCGTCCGCCACCCACCTCGTCCTGATCCCGAGCTTCGACACCGGGCCACTCATCGTGCGCACCGTGCGGGATGCGCTCGCGCACTGGGCCCCGGTCTGGGTCGTGATCGACGGCAGCACCGACGGCTCGGCCGAGTTGCTGCAGGAGCTCGAGCGAGCCGAACCCAATCTGCGTGTGTTCGTGCTGCCGACGAACCGCGGCAAGGGGGCCGCCGTGTTGCATGGCCTGATCGAGGCCCGCAAGGCCGGCTTCACCCACGCGCTCACCATGGATGCGGATGGGCAGCATCCTGCACCGATGATCGAAACTTTCATGCGCGAGTCGCAACGCCGGCCCGAAGCCCTGGTACTCGGCCGGCCCGTGTTCGACGCCAGCGCGCCGTTGCTGCGCGTGCGGGGCCGGCGCGTCTCCAACTGGTGGGCGAATCTCGAAACATTGTGGATGGGGATCGACGATTCGCTCTACGGTTTCCGCGTGTACCCGATCGCGCCGCTCGCCGACATCATGACGCGCACGGTGTGGATGCGGCGCTTCGACTTCGACGTGGAGGCCGCGGTGCGGTTGATCTGGCGCGGACTGCCGGCGGTGAACATCGACGCACCCGTGAAGTACCTCGGCAAGGACGAAGGCGGCGTTTCGCATTTCAACTACGTGCGCGACAACGCCTTGCTGGCGTGGATGCACACGCGGCTGTTGATCGGATTCCTGCTGCGCCTGCCGATCCTTGCAGTGCGGAAACTCAGGACACGCTGAACCGCCTGCACCCTCCGGCACGCCATCGCAGGCGGGGTACCATGTTCAGCGTCGCCCTCACTGCCTGGAGGATCCGCCATGGCCGACCCACCCATGTACCACGCGCGCAACCGCGAACTGCAGGACGAGTTCGATACGCGGCGCCTTGCCGATCGCCTGGTGGAGAAGCTGTTTCGCACGCGCTTCACCGACGAGGACCGCGCTTTCATCGAGCAACGCAGCCTGTTCTTTCTGGCGACGGCGGACGCCGACGGGTTTCCTGATTGCTCCTACAAGGGCGGTGCGCCGGGGTTCGTCCGACTGATCGACGATGAGACCCTGGCGTTCCCGAGTTTCGACGGCAACGGCATGTTCAAGAGCCTGGGTAACGTGCGCGCCAATCCGAAGGTCGGCATCCTGTTCATCGACTTCGAGAAACCGAGGCGGCTGCGCGTGAACGGCACGGCGGTCGTCAGTACCGACGACCCGCTCATGCCGCTGGTGCCGGGCGCGCAGGCCATCGTCCGGGTGCGGGCACATCACATCTTTCCGAACTGCCCGCGCTACATCCACAAGATGCAGGTGGTCGAGGCATCGCCCTATGTGCCGCAAGAAGGTGTCGTGCCGCCGGTCCCGGTGCGGAAGACCTTCGACATCTTCAAGGACTACCTGCCCAAGGGCGATCCGGCGCGGCCGAAGGAGGTGTGATCCGGTCGGCTACATGACGACGGAGAAGTTGAATTTCTGTGCCGCTGCCGCGTTGGCTTGAAGGAACGCGATGACTTCGGAGAGCTCGGTGACCACCTCGGTGTGCTGATTGCTCAGCAGACCGAACCGGGTTCCCTTGGCACGAATGTGGGCGAGCAGGGTTTCGAGCATCCGGATCGCCTCGTCAGTCGCGATCCAGGCACCTTGGCTCGCCATCACCTCGTCGGTGGATTCGACACCGGGCGGCAGCTCCAGATCGTCCATGTTGTAGCGCAGGTCTGTGGTGTCGCAGATCTCGAGGAAGGAGGGGAGCCCGAGCGTCTTGCAGAGACTGTCGAGCTTGTCGCCATGGTTGTACAAGGCATAGCGGTCCTCCTGATCCGACCGGACGACACCGTCCACCAGCACATTCGCCCACAGCACTGTACTCAATGCGATCTCCTGAGCCTCTCAGCTTTCCTTGCCGACGGATCGATAGGCGGCGGCCCCCAGCAACGCACCGATGATCGGTGCGACCCAGAAGAGCCAGAGTTGAGCCAAGGCCCAGTCGCCGACGAACACGGCAACCCCCGTGCTGCGGGCCGGGTTGACCGACGTGTTGGTAACCGGAATGCTGATGAGGTGGATGAGAGTCAGCGCGAGGCCGATGGCGATGGGAGCGAAGCCCGCGGGGGCACGCTTGTCGGTGGCGCCGAGGATGACGATCAGGAAAAACATGGTCATCACGATCTCGCAGAGCAGCGCCGAAAACATCGAATAGCCGCCGGGTGAATGAGCGGCGTAGCCATTCGACGCGAAACCCGCAGCGACGTTGAACCCCGGCGCACCGCTGGCGATGAAGTACAGCACACCGCCGGCCACCACACCGCCGAGCACCTGGGCCACGATGTAGGGGCCGAGCTTGCCGGCCGGAAAGCGGCCGCTCGCCCAAAGACCTATGGAAACCGCCGGATTCAGGTGGCAGCCGGAGATGTGCCCGATCGCATACGCCATGGTGAGGACGGTCAGGCCAAAGGCCAGGGAAACACCCGTGAGTCCGATGCCGACTTCCGGAAAAGTCGCAGCGAGCACGGCGCTGCCGCATCCGCCCAGGATCAGCCAGAATGTGCCGAGAAACTCCGCGCCATATTGCTTCATGTGTGTCTCCCCTCCTCATGACGGTTGTCCGCATGGGGCTCCGGAGTAGTAAGGCAAGCGCGACGTCACCCCGGCGCCGGCATCGGATATCCCCATGACATGCGGCCCATATTGTGCATCAGCAGGAACGCGCGAGCGGCAACGGCAGCCACGATCGGGGTCAGCTGTCCGGAAGCACTTGAGACTTCAGCGTCGGAACTCGGCGGCCGCCAAAGGCGGTCCGCCGGCGTGCCCTGTTGGGCGGCCACGCCTCAGACTACCGCTCCAAGGCGCCCTTACCGGCGAGGATACGGTCACGGAACGCGACGATACGAGACATGCGGGTCTCCGGCTTCTTGGCCGTGCTCAGGTTGATGACATAACTCCTTTGACGTCCAGGTGTCAGGCTGTGAAACGCCTCTGCGAGCACCGGGTCCGCGTTCAACGCCTCCGCCATTTCGAGCGGCAGTTCGATCTCGATTGCGTCCTTCGGCGGTTTGACGCCCGAATCTGCGTAACCCATCGCCTCCTTCAAGTAGGAACGGATGACGTCTTCCATTGCCGCTACCTGCGCGTTGTCCGTGAATCGGATCATATCCGGGTCCTTGGTATTCGGCCCTTGCCGCTCGAGCACGCCTTTGGAGTCCTTCATCAGCGCGGCGTTGAAGAAACTCAGTCGAAAATCAGTGCGCAAGGCGCCGATGATCGCAATGTTGCGATTCCTGTGCATGTAGCACGGATGCGCCCACTTGACGGTTTCGACAAGCCCCGCGGCGACACAGATTCGCCGGAGCGCCAGCAGCCCGTCGGCCCATTTCCGCGTCGAGCAATCAGCCGTGGCGAACCGTTCACAACGTCCGCACCCGACTGAAAAGTAGTCTTCGATCTCAGTGATCACTACGGAGGTTCCTGCAAGACTGGTTCAGTGCGCCAGCCAAGGTATAGATCTGCGCTTGGCAACTCGAAGGCGCTGCCCAAAGAGACAAGGGACGATAGGTGCGGCTGGGAGTCGCATCTTGATTGCCCGAATGCAATGGGTTATGGCCATCCGTGGGTAACCAATGTCCATCGGCAAACGGGTCACTGAATATTCATGCCATCGTGGGAAGGCGATCACCCCACAAACCTCACCGCATAGATCGGCGGCAGATTCCCCGCCACGATTTCCCAAGTGTCACCTTGGTCGGAGGAAACCCAGAGCCCCCCCGACGTCGAACCAACTGCCAACCACCGGCCGGTGGAATCGATATCCAGTCCATGGCGGTACACGAGGTCGTAGCACGAAGTCTGTGGTAGTCCCTTGTTCAGCGTCTCGAACGTCTTGCCGCCGTCGCGGGTGCGGTTCACCACCATGCGCCCATCCACCGGGACTCGCTTCTCGTCGCTCATGGCGGGCACGAACCAGGCGGTGTTCGGATCGGTCGGGTGGCTCGCCACGGCGAAACCGAAGCCCGAGACGGGGGACGTGGTGATCTCGCTCCACTGATCGGCCTTCGCCGGGCGGCGGAAGATTCCGCTGTGATGCTGTGTCCACAGCGTATCGGGGTCCTTCGGACTGGCGACCACGCGATGCGGGTCTTGAATGTTGGGGTCACCGGCTTGATCCGGCGGCATGAAGCCAGCGCGCATGCCTTGAGCGATGTTGCGCCAGGTGATGCCGCCGTCTTCCGTCTGCCAGACACCACCGCAGGAGATGCCGAGCGCGACCCGCTTGCCGTTGCGCGGATCAACGACGATGGAGTGGATGCCCGGTGCGTCGTAGCCACCACCGAACCACCCCAACCGCTCCGGTTTGTCCCAGAGCGAGCGGACGAGCTGCCAGGTGGTGCCGTGGTCAGCGGAGCGGAACAGGCCGCCAGGAATTGTGCCGGCCCACAGAACGCCGGGTTCGTCCTTGGTGCCGGGTTCGAGCGACCATATCTGCACGAGCTTCCACGGCGGACCCTCGGCACCTTCGGGTTGCTGCGGATAGCTCGGGGCCTCGAGCTCTTCCCAGGTCTTGCCGTCGTCGCGGGAGCGCCGCAGCTTGACGCCGAAGTGGCCCAGGTTTAGCGCAGCGTAGACGGTGCCGTCGCGCGGATCGTCGAGCATCATCGAGACCGGGTCGCCGAGGAAGGCAGGCTCGCCGATGCGCCATTGCTTGTGCTCGTAGATGCAGGTGAAGAGGCCTTTGCGGGTGGCGACGCGGAGGCGGGTAGTCATCGATGGGTCCTCGTGTGGATGCGCAATCGACAGGAGAGTGCGGTGAAGCTCACCCGCCGCTCAAGGCCTGCAGCACATAGATCTCGCTGTCCGGCTTTACGGGTTCCGACAGCCCTTGGCGATCGACCACGCGGGCGCCGTCGACGAATACCACCACGTGCTTGCGCAGATGCCCCTGGTCGTCGAGCACGTAGCCGCGCAGCGGACGGTTGTCGGCGAAGACAGCATCGAGTGCCGAGCGCACGGTGCTGCCTTCCACCACGATGTCCGGCGCGGAGACGTGGCGCTGCACGTGAGAAGCGAAAATCACCTTGGGCACGTTGCGAAGTCGGGCGGTCGGTGTTCAGCGGAGCCGGCAGTCTACTCTCGGTCGCTCAGCTCGAGAGTAGACTGCACGCAGGCAGACGTCGACGCTGCCGCCAACCACAACGGAGGAGTTCACTATGACGTTGCAGCGGATGTTCCTGCACCTGGCCGCGGCCGGGCTCGCACTGCAGTTCTCGTTGGCGCCCGCGGTTGCGGCCGACCTCGCCAAGGCAGCGCCGAGCGACGCCGGCTTTTCTGCGGAGCGACTGGATCGGATCGAAGGCGCGTTGAAGCCCTACATCGCCGACAAGCAGCTCGCCGGCGCAGTAGTGGGCGTGGCGCGCCACGGCAAGCTGGTCTACCTCAAGAGCTTCGGCTCCGCCGATGCCGAGTCCGGCACGCCGATGAAGGACGATGCGATCTTCCGCATCGCCTCCATGACCAAGGCGATCACCAGCGTGGCGGTGATGATGTTGCAGGAAGACGGCAAGCTCCTCGTGAAGGACCCGGTGTCGAAGTACATCCCCGAGTTCAAGGAACCGAAGGTGATGGTGCCGCGCGATGCCAAGGATGCGAAAGCGGGTTACGACACCGTCCCGGCAAATCGCGAAGTGACCATCCGCGACCTTCTCGCCCACACCTCGGGCATCACGTACCGGTTCTGGGGCAATCCTGCGGCTGCCGTGTACGAAGAGGGCGGTGTCCCCGATGGCCTGTCGCCGAACGGTGGTGAGGTGTGCGACGCGGTGCGCAAGCTGGCGCGCCTGCCGCTGCTGCATCAGCCCGGGTCGGTGTATGAGTACGGCCTCAACACCGACGTGCTCGGTTGCCTGGTCGAAGTGGTGTCGGGGATGCCGCTCGACCGCTTCATGAAGGATCGCATCTTCACGCCGCTCGGCATGAAGGACACGCAGTTCTACATCTCGCCCGCGCAGCGCAGCCGGGTGGCGAGCCTGTACATCCCCGACGGCAAGGGCGCGATGATGCGCGCGAGCGACGAGCCGATCCGCTGGGGAACGCTGATGTTCGCCGCGAACCTGCCGTATCAGGAGCAGCGCACCTATTTCTCCGGTGGGGCGGGGCTCACGTCCACGGCGATGGATTACCTGCGCTTCATGCAGATGCTGCTGAACGGCGGCATTCTGGACGGCAATCGCGTGCTCGGCCCAAAATCGGTGGAGCTGATGCGCACCAACGCCATCGGGTCCATCAGCCTGTGGGATCGCCTCGATCCTGCCGCCACCGGCAACCTCGGTGACAAGTTCGGCCTCGGGTTCGGCATTCGTTCAGAACGCGGCCTGACCGAGCTCGGTTCCGTCGGCGAATTCATGTGGGCCGGCATCTACAACACGCGCTACTGGATGGACCCGAAGGAGGACCTCGCCATCGTGTTCATGAGCCAGCGCATCCCGCGCTTGCCGGACATCGAGGAGAAAGTGCACGCCGCCGTGTACCAGGCGATCGTGAAGTAGTTGCAGGCGGCCATCGGTGCGGGCTTCGCGGTCCGTGCCGATGGCCAGGTGTCAGGGCGGCGAGATGGTCGCGAGGAGCTGCTGGCCGCTTAGGTAGTCGATGGGCACTTCGGCGTGCTTTTCACGCGCGAGAGCGCACAGCAAGCGCAGGCTGCGGGCGGCGGGAATCGCATCGTGAAGTACTTTCAGACCCTGGGGCAATCCGGGGTCCGAACGATCCGAAGCGGCTTCGAATCCGACTGTGAGTTGCGCCAGGCTGCGGGCGCTGGGCTCCGGTGCAAGCGCCAGTGCCATGCCGAAAGGCAGTGGCACCGGCCGCACGGTACGCAACGGCTCCGGATACGGCGCATCGTAGGCCATGAGCAGCAGCGGCTGCTGCTCGCAGGCGATCCACGTCAGTGCCTCGATGAGCCCGGCGCCGAAACTCCAGTCGAAGGCGCACAGCGATGTCGAGCTCGCCATCGCGCCGGTCGCCACACCCCAATAACCGGCCGGGGCGTTGTGTACCGAGTTGTGGAACCGCGTGGGCGACACCTCCCGCGCTGTCGTCGCGAGCGTTTCGCAGATGGCGTGCTGGTTGTCGCTGTCGCCGCCGGACGAGGTGAATACGGTGGCGAGGGTGCCCGGGTCCCGCTGGGACTGTTCGCAAGCTTCTCGGCCCGTGGCAAGTGCGAGCCGCACGCTGACACCGGTGCGGCGTCTTTCCGCGGGCGGCAGCCAGTCGCTCGTCGGGATCGTCATGGGTGCCGCTACGTGCGGCTGCGTGCCGGCGAGGATGGCACGGCTCGCATTCCAGCCGGGCAGCCCCGGACCGAGGAGACCGATGCCTTCGATGAAGGCTTTCATCATCCCTCAGCCCTCGCCGGGCCGCCCCAAGAGGGCTGGCCCCCTTGGGGGGAGAGGCCGAAGGCCTGTCGGGGGGGACATCATCTCAGCCCTCGCCGGGCCGCCCCAAGAGGGCTGGCCCCCTTGGGGGGAGAGGCCGAAGGCCTGTCGGGGGGGGGGAATGTCATCTCAGACCGAGGAGCAACGCGCAGTTGGCGCCGCCGAAGCCGAAGGAGTTGCTCATCGCGATGGAGGCGGTGCCGGTGCGCGGTGCCATCAGGTAGTCCACGTTCAGCGCCGGGTCCAGCGTTTCGGTGTGCGCCCCGGCAGGCAGGAAACCCTCCTCGAGAGCGAAAGCGGTGAGCAGCGCCTCGATCGCGCCAGCCGCGCCCAGCGCGTGACCGGTAAGGCCCTTGGTAGAGCTGCACGGTATTGCAGGGCCGAAGACCTGGGTGATCGCCGCCGCTTCAGAGGCATCGTTGGTGCGGCTGGCGGTGCCGTGCAGGTTCACATAGCCGACCCGGTCAGCGGCGAGGCCGGCATGCTTCAGCGCGCCTTGCATCGCGAGGCGCGCGCCCAGGCCCTCTGGATGCGGGGTGGACATGTGGTGTGCATCGCTGCTTTCGCCGACGCCAAGCAAGCTTACCCGGGACTTCGCCTCCGATGTGCGTTCGAGCAGTATCAACGCTGCACCTTCGGAGATGGAGATTCCATCGCGCGCCGCATCGAAGGGCCGGCACGGGCGCGTTGAAGTCAGGCCGAGCGAGTGAAAGCCGTACAGCGTAGTGAGGCACAACGTATCAACACCGCCCACGATCGCCGCGTCGCACAGGCCGGTGGCCATGGCCCGCGCGGCATTGCCGAAGACCTTGGCGCTCGATGCGCACGCCGACGACACGACGACGGCGGGGCCGGTGAGTTCGAGGGCGTGGGCTACGTAATCCGCCAGCGAAAAGGTGTTGTGGGTTTCGCGGTAGTGGAAGTCCGCTGGCAACCGTCCGTCGGCATCGCGGCGCCGATACGCGAGTTCGGTCTCGAGGATCCCGGAAGTGCTGGTGCCGAGAAACACGCCGACGCGGTCTGCGCCGTAGCGTGCTCGCGCTGCGCGCGCGCGTTCGGCAAACCCGTCGCTGTCCAGCGCGAACTGGGCCAAGCGGTTGTTGCGGCAGTCATAGCGGCGCAGCGTGCCTGGCAAGACGACCTGGTCGACGCCGGTGACTTCACCGACGCACGTGTCGAGCTCGACGGTCTCGAACGTGCAGCGTGCCAGGCCCGAGCGTCGCTCACGCAGCGCAGCCACATTCGCTTCCCGTCCGGCACCGAGGCACGTGACGATCGAACAGGCGGAGAGGGCGAGCGGTTCCAAACTTCGTGGACAGGCGGGTGCGGGGGACGGGATGTTAGCTCAGGTGGGTGGGGTGGTGGTGTTATCGCCCCCATCCCAACCTTCCCCCGGCAAAGCCGGGGGAAGGCGTGTACGTCCCCTCCCCCGGCTTCGCCGGGGGAGGGCGGAGGGTGGGGGCGAGCGAAGCGCCGGCTTCGCCGGGGGAGGGCGGAGGGTGGGGGCGCGCGCAGCGCCGGCTTCGCCGGGGGAGGGCCAGGGTGGGGCCATCTGCAGGCGGTCACCCAACCTTCCACTTTCCCAACATCTCCCTCCATAACCCCGCCCAAGTCTCCCATTCATGACCGCCAGCCCCA
>JAIEQG010000013.1 GCA_019747905.1 Burkholderiales bacterium | reverse complement strand
GACGATCAGTCTCATCGATCGTCGCACTCCTCTCCTTCCCCCGCGCGATCAGCGGGGGGGAAGGTTGGGATGGGGGCCGTCCTAGCCTTCGACGATCAGTCTCATCGATCGTCGCACTCCTCTCCTTCCCCCGCGCGATCAGCGGGGGGGAAGGTTGGGATGGGGGCAATCGACCCTCGCACTCACGCCACCGTCGCCCTCGTGGTCCTCCAGAGGGAATCCGCCGCGACGCCGGAATCCGACGCGAACTTGTGGATGCCATCGTCGTCTCTATTTGGCCACATGCACGAGCCGCGTGGTACATAGTCCCTGCCCGACCAACCTCCCCTTGAGCCACGACCCCCTTGCCCCACGAAATCACCCTCATCACCACAATCGCGGCCGCACTCGGTCTCGCGCTCGTCCTTGGCTTCATCGCCGTCCGCCTCAAGCTGCCGGCACTCGTCGGCTACCTGGTCGCCGGCATCATGATCGGGCCGGCCACGCCGGGCTTCGTGGCCGACGTGGAACTGGCGACTCAGCTCGCCGAGATCGGCGTCATGCTGCTCATGTTCGGCGTCGGGCTGCATTTTTCGCTGAACGATCTGCTCGCCGTACGCAAGATCGCAGTGCCTGGCGCCATCGTGCAGATTGCTGTGGCGACCTTGATGGGCGGGGCCGTCGCATACTTCTGGGGCTGGAGCCTGGGCGCGAGCCTGGTGTTCGGCCTGGCGCTGTCGGTGGCGAGTACCGTGGTGCTGCTGCGGGCGCTGGAAAGCCGTGGTGTGCTCGACTCGATCAACGGGCGCATTGCGGTGGGTTGGCTGGTGGTCGAGGACCTCGCCATGGTGCTGGTCCTGGTGCTGCTGCCGCCGCTCGCGGGATGGCTGGGTGGCGACAGTGGCCAACCCGTTGCGCCGGAGCGCGGCCTCACCACCATGCTGCTCATCACGCTCGGCCAGGTCGCCGCGTTCATCGCGCTCATGCTGGTGGTCGGCCGGCGGGTGTTTCCGTGGATCCTGTGGCAGGTGGCGCGCACCGGCTCGCGCGAGCTCTTCACGCTGTGCGTGATCTCCGCCGCCGTGGGCATCGCATTCGGCTCCGGCAAGCTGTTCGGCGTTTCGTTCGCGCTCGGCGCCTTCTTCGCGGGCATGGTGATGCGCGAATCGGCCTTGAGCCATCGGGCGGCCGACGAATCGTTGCCGCTGCGCGATGCGTTCGCGGTGCTCTTCTTTGTCTCGGTCGGCATGCTGTTCGACCCGGCGATGCTGTTGCAGGAACCCCTCAAGGTCCTCGCCGTAGTGGCCATCATCGTGATCGGCAAGACTCTTGCCGCCTTCCTGATCGTCCTGGTATTCCGCTACCCGCTCAACACGGCACTCACCGTGTCGGCGAGCCTCGCGCAGATCGGCGAGTTCTCGTTCATCCTGGTGGGCCTCGGCGTGGCGATGAAACTGCTGCCAACCGAGGGCCAGAGCCTGGTCCTCGCGGGCGCGCTGATCTCGATCGCGGTCAATCCGCTGCTGTTCAATGCCGTGGAACCGCTGCAGCGCTGGATACGATCGCGTTCGAAACTCGCGCGCGCCATGGAGCGATCGGACGACCCGCTCGCGGAACTGCCCATGAGCGTGGACCAGAGCCAACTCACGCAGCATGTGCTGATCGTAGGCTATGGCCGCGTCGGGCGTCGCATCGGCGAGGCACTCATCGAGCGCGGCGTGCCGATCGTCGTGGCGGAACAGAACCGCGAGGTCGTCGAACAACTGCGCGGTCGCGGCATCCCGGCGGTGTCCGGAGACGCATCCGATCCTGCCGTGTTGATCCAGGCGCACGTGCATCGCGCCCGCCTGCTCGTCATCGCCACGCCCGACGCCTTCCGGGCTCGCAAGATGATCGACATTGCCCGCACGCTGAAGCCTGACGTGGAGACACTAGTGCGTACTCACAGCGATGAGGAAGCCGAATTGCTGCGGAAGGAACAGGCGGGTATGGTGTTCATCGGGGAACACGAACTGGCGCTCAGCATGACGCGCCATGTGTTGGAGCGCATGGCTGCAGCCCACGAGGACCAGCCGGCCCAGCAGGCGGTGCTCGCCGCGGCGCACAACGGCTGAGAGCCGCGCCGGGCCGAAATTCTCCCGAATCGCCAAGATCCGGTTGCCCGTCGACGATTCCTTGTTATAGTCGCCGCACGGTAGCGAATGCGATTCCATTGTCATGGGAATCCATTGGCATCCACCGCCCGGCTGTGGTTCGACCCCAAGAGGAT
This sequence comes from Burkholderiales bacterium, assembly GCA_019747905.1. GTDB lineage: Bacteria > Pseudomonadota > Gammaproteobacteria > Burkholderiales. The sequence continues at coordinate 112,595 of JAIEQG010000013.1, read as the reverse complement.
CGTCATGCGTCCTGCTCGCCACACCCGCTCCGCTTGCGCCGCCCTTGCGGCTGGCTGCTTCGTACTCGCTGCGTCGCCCTCCACTCACGCCATCGTGCTGTTCTCGGAGACGCCGTTCTACACGGTAACGGTGTCCCAGCCGGATTCGGATTTCGGAATCGTGCTCAACAACGCTCAGACAACCAGGTTCTCGACGGCAACGCCGTTCCTCCTGGAAGTCGGGGCCTCGCAGAGCAATTCCGTCACCCTACACACCAGTGCACGGTTCGATGCCAAGCCCGGCTACACCCTTACGGGCATGACGGTCAGCGGCGCCGCCCCCTCGGAGGCCTGGGAGGGCGGCTACAGCGTGGGAGGCACCTGGGTCGCCCTAACCCCCGGGCCAGCCGCCGATGCGAGCGGCACTTTTCCCACCATATTCAATATCACGTGGAACCAGAATACCGAAGGTGCTTTCCCACCCGCCACCGTCGGACTGCCCTCTCCGACGCTGTTCTTCAGCGCCGACCTCGTCCTGAGCGTCAGCGGCGCTGCGGATTGCGGTCGCGCCGTGTGTGCCCGCACCGGGGACCCGCATGTACGGGTCGACCTGACGTGGGCTGCGGCGCCGATCCCCGAACCCGGCACCTGGGCGCTGCTGTCCGGCGGTCTGGTGCTTCTGGCCGGCATCGGGCTACGGCGATCGCGAGACATCGGCCGCACCTGACGCAAACGAGGGGAGCCTGAAGCGGCGCTAACGCGGCGCGTCTGCCATCAGGAAATCCATCACGGCATCGAAGAACGCCCGCCGCCCGACCTGCAGATGCATCATGTGCCCGGCACGCGGAATGACGACGTAGCGTTTGTCGGGGTTCGGCAGGCGCACGAAGAACGGCAGCAGCCCGGCCGTATCGGCGACGTCGTCGTACTGCCCATGGATCATCAGCGTCGGTACCGCGATGCGGGTCGGATCCACCATGGGCAGGCGGGTCACCATATCCAGTTGCGGGCCGGTGGAAGTGCGCGTCTCGATGGCCGCGGCGGCATCGGCAAACGCTTCCATCGCGTCCGGTTCGGTAACCTCGGTGGGGGTCAGCGAGCGGAACCGTGCTTTCCAGCCGTCGCGCGGCACGACGATCCACGGCCGGCTCCGATACAGCTCGAGATCCGCGCGACGCCGCACGATGTCGGGGCTATCGGCATGCATCTGCGCGTAGCTCACATAGCGGTCGACCTTGTCGCCGTGAGCTGAAACGAAGAGCCCTGCGTACTGCGTGGCCCAGGACCAGGCGATCACGTGGACGCGGGCCACGCCGCGCTCGCGTCGCACGGCATCGACGACGGCGTCGAGATCCTCGGCGGCACCTTCGGTGGTGACGTAGCCTTCGGGGTGGGTCGAGCGGCCGAAGCCATGTACGTCCAGTGCGAACACGTCGAAGCCCGCGCGCGCAAAGCGGTCCATCAGGCTGTAGTCCTTCCGCCCCGGCACCGCCAGATCGAAACTTTCCTTGCCGGCCGTGGCGGAACCGTGAGCAAGCACCACGACCGGTTTGCCCGCGGGTGAACCCACGTACTTCTCCCAGACGTGCAAGCGGTAGTCGCCGCGCGGCACCCAATGCGTCGCCGCGGACACAGTCGACTCTTCCGCGGCGACGCCGGCGGGATTGCCCATGGGAAGCAACATCGCAAACAGCAGCGCCCGCCCTCGGGCCGCCAGCCAGTGGATCGTCATTCGAAGGAGTCCCGGAGTCTGGTCGTGGGCGCCGGCGGCCCGCATCGATCGGCCGCGGGCCCGGCGCGACGGGAGGATAATGCGGCTCCTCGCCGACCGGACAGCCGTCACCAGCGCCCGCAGCCCGCCGTGGACCTCGATCAACTCGATCTCGATTTGTACGCGACCGTGTTCGACGTCGCTCGAATCGGCATCTGCGTGATCGACGAGCAGGGCCGGTTCGTGCGCGTCAACCCGTTCTTCTGCGAACTGGTCCGGCATCGACCGGAAGACCTCATCGGCCAGCACTATTCGATGAGCGCCCCGCCCAGCGTCGTGGCGGTGAAGGAGAAGTTCCTCGCGGCCCTGTTCGCGGATTCGCCGAAGATTCCGCTCGAATGGGGTATTCGCCGCAGCGACGGCAGCGTCTTCGATTCGCTGGTGAGCTTCCGACCGATCACGCGGGCCGACGGCCGCAAGTTCGCGGTCGTGACCTTTTCGGACATCAGCGAAAGCCGACGCAGCAAGGCCGAGATCGAGGCACTCAACCGCGACCTCGAGCAACGCATCGCGGAGCGCACCGCCGAGCTCACGCAGAAGCTCGCCGAGTTGACGGCGGCCGACGATGCGCTGCGGCACAGCGAGGAACGCCTTCAGGTGGCACTCGCCGAGAAGACCGCCATCCTGGAGCACTCCGTGGTCGGCATCGGCCTGCTGCGCAACCGCCGCCTGGAGTGGTGCAACCGCATGCTGGAGGAGCACCTCTTCGGCTACCCCCGGGGTTCGCTGACCGGCAAGAACACCGCGATGCTCTATCCGTCGCGCGAGGACTACGAGCGCCTCGGCGCCGAAGCCTATCCGCTGCTCGCGCAGGGCCGCATCTACGAGACACGCGCACGCATGAAGCGGAGCGACGGCTCCCTGTTCTGGTGCCTGATCAGCGGCCGGGCGATCCAGTCCGACGATCCGGCCTTGGGCAGCATCTGGGTGCTGATGGACATCACCTCCCGCCGCAAGCTCGAAGAGGATCTGCGCCGCACGCTGTCGGAGCGCGAGGCCATCCTGCAGTCGTCGGTGATCGGGATCGCCCTGGTGCGCAATCGGGAGTACGTCTGGGTCAACCAGCACTTCGAGTGCGACATGCTGGGCTATCGGGCAGGGGAGCTGGTGGGCCAGTCCGTGCGCCACACCTATGGCTCCCCGGAGGCTTACGACGAACTCGGCCCGGTCATCAACCGCCAGCTCGTGGACAAGGGCTTGTTCACCACCGAAGGCCGGGTGCGGCGCAAGGATGGATCCACGTTCTGGTGCCTGGTGAGCGGCTGCGCGATCGATCGGCGCGACCTCAACGTGGGGACCATCTGGACCGTGGTGGATCTGTCGCGGCGCAAGGCCGCGGAGGCGGAACTGGTGGATGCGCTGGCGCGCGAGAAGGAGTTGAACGAGCTCAAGTCGCGTTTCGTGTCGATGACCTCGCATGAGTTCCGCACCCCGCTCGCGACCATCCTGTCGTCGACCGAACTGCTGGCCGACTACGGCGAACGCCTCACGGAACGCGAGCGGGCCGATCTCATCGGTGGCATCAAGGGTGCGGTCCAACGCATGACCCGCATGCTCGAGGACATTCTCCTGATCGGTCGCTCCGAAGCCGGGCGGCTGGAGTTTCGTCCACGACGGCTCGATCTGCGAGCGCTGTGCCAGCGCATCGTCGATGAAACGCGAGCCGCAGCTCACGCCGAGCAGCAAGTGCTCCTGCGGTTCGAGAACGTGGGTGCCGAGCACGTCGTCGATGAAGAACTGCTCCGGCACATTCTCGGCAATCTGCTCACCAACGCCATCAAGTATTCGCCCACCGAGTCGACCGTCGACGTGCGGGTGGTCTGCGACGGCCGCGAGATCCTGCTCGAAGTGGAGGATCGCGGCATCGGCATTCCGATCGAGGACCAGGCGCGGCTCTTCGAGACCTTCCATCGCGGGCGCAACGTCAACCACATTGCCGGCGCCGGGCTCGGACTCGCGATCGTGCGCAAATCGGTGGAACTGCACGGTGGCCGCATCGCGGTGAGCAGCGCGCCGCGCGAGGGCTCCAAGTTCACCGTCGTCATTCCCGAAATCGGCGGCGGGTCCCGTGCATAAGATCCTGCTGATCGAGAACGACTCGTCGATCCTGGCGAACTACGCCCGCGTGCTGACACTCGAGGGGTTCGAGGTGTTGACCGCCATCAACGGCCTGGACGGACTGCGGCTCGCCCGGACGCGCGAACCGGACCTCATCCTGTGCGACCTGCGCATGCCGGAGATGGACGGCGACGCCGTGCTCGCCGCCTTGCGGGCCGACCCACGCACCGTACGCATGCCGTTCATCTTCATGACGGCGAGCGCCGACCATTCGGAGCGTGCCGCGCGCCTCGCGCAAGGTGCGAATGACTATCTCGTGAAGCCGATCGAGTTCAAGGTGCTGCTCGATGCGATCGCCCGACAGCTGGGCACCGACGGCGCACCGACGTGATTGCCGGCACGGAGACGCCGAAGGCCACGATCCTGGTCGTGGACGACGACCCGGCGCTGTTGAAGGTCGTGGCGATGCGGCTTTCCAAGGACGGCTATGCCGCCATTCCCGTCGAGAGCGGGGCCGAAGCGCTGGCTCGGCTCGACGTGTCGAACGTCGATCTGGTGCTCACGGACCTGCGCATGACGGGCATGGACGGGCTCGCATTGTTCGACGAAGTCGCCCGGCGCCACGCCGGGCTGCCGGTGATCATCATGACTGCCCACGGCAACGTTCCCGATGCGGTGACCGCCACGCGCCGCGGGGTGTTCGCGTTCGTCCAGAAGCCGTTCGAGGCTGCGGCCATGCTGGCGGAGGTGGAGCGCGCGCTCGCGAGCAGCGGCTTCGTGGCCGGTGCGGACGAGGCATGGCGTGCCGAGATCGTCACCCGCAGCCCTGCGATGGCGGCATTGCTGCGGGAAGCGAAGCTCGTGGCTGGAACCGATGCGAGCGTGCTGATCCACGGGAAGAGCGGCACCGGCAAGGAACTGCTGGCGCGGGCGCTGCATCGTGCGAGCGCGCGCGCGGGCGGACCGTTCATCGCGGTCAACTGCGGCGCGATGCCCGAACAGCTGCTCGAATCGGAACTCTTCGGTCACGTGAAGGGTGCCTTCACCGGAGCAGCCCGCGACCACGACGGACTCTTCCGCGCCGCGGACGGCGGCACCCTGCTGCTCGACGAGATCGGCGACATGCCGCTCAGCCTGCAGGTGAAGTTGCTGCGCGCCGTGCAGGAGCGCCGGGTGCGTCCCGTGGGCGCGGTGCAGGACCTCGCGGTGGACGTGCGCCTGATCACGGCGACCCACCGCGACCTGGAAGCCGAAGTGCGTGCCGGCCGCTTCCGCGAGGATCTCTACTACCGCGTCAACGTCGTGACCCTCGGACTTCCGACGCTGGCCGAACGTCGCGAAGACATCCCCGTGCTGGCTACGCGTTTCCTGCGCGGTGTGGCCTCGCGCTATGGTCGTCCCGTGCGTGGGTTCTCGCCCGACAGCATGGAACTGCTCATGGCCGCACCCTGGCCCGGCAACGTGCGGCAACTGCACAACGCGATCGAGAAGGCCGTCGCGCTGTGCACCGAGCCCATCGTGCCGACCGCGCTCATGGAGCGGATCCTCGCGACCCCGGTGGAGCCGCTGACCTCCCTCGATACGGCCAAGCAGGCCTTCGAACGCGATTATGTCGTGCAACTGCTCAAGCAGACGCGCGGCAATGTCACCGAAGCGGCGCGCCTCGCACAACGCAACCGCAGCGAGTTCTACGCGCTGCTGCGGCGCCACTCGCTCGACCCGAAGCAGTTCAAGGATACGGATCGGTAGATCGACTTGTTGGGTGCGCCCAACAAGCGGGTATCGCGCACCGACAATGACTTAGCCCATGCCCCCGGCATGGCGTGTTGGGCAGGCCCAACGAATCGCCGCGGGGTCGTTCTCGGCGATTCCGATCAACTTGTTGATCGATTTCAAGATTCTCGACTGGCACGCGTGGTGCGACAGGCAGCGCACCGACGGCGAACCGCCCTCGAGAACATTTCCAACCACGTATCGACCACAGGAGATCACCATGAACCGCTTGCTTCTTGCAGCCGCTCTTGTTTCGGCCTTCGCAGCCTCGACCGCTCAGGCGTCCGACACGATCAATCAGGCCGGCACGTACGAGCAGACGATGCGCTTCTACCTGCATCCGGCCCACGGCTTCTCGCGTGACGTGAACAACAACGGCGATCACCCCGCCGTGATCGTGTTCCGCCGCGATGCGACCGGCGCCGAGCCGGCCGTGGTGACCATCCACACGCATCCGGCCATCGAGCCGCGCAGCGCGCAGTCGATTCTCGCCTCGCACCTGTAAGCCACGCCTCCCGAGCCCCGGCCGCCGCGGGTGACACCGCGGCGGCCGGCGTGCTTTGGTCCGACGCGCTCCGCGTTACCATGCGGCCCGACCCTTTCCCGGTAGTCGACGCGAACCTTGAGCGGCAGCATCAGCGTTCCGCTGTGGTTCTTCCTCGTGCTGTGCATCCTGGCCGCACTCGCCGCGCTCGACCTTCTGGTGCGCCCCACGGCACGCTGGTACGTGCAGCGCAAGGTCAACCGCGTGCTGCAGGATCTCGGCTCGAAACTGCAGGTCGAGATTCCGCCGTTCAAGATCACGCGACGCCAGGTCCTGATCGACCGCCTGTTCCACGACGACGTGGTGCAGGCGGCAGCGGAGCGGCAGTCACGGGACAACGGCGAATCGCTGCTGGCGGTGCGCCGGCGGGTGGAGCGGTATGCGCGCGAGATCGTGCCTTCGTTCAACGCGTATCTGTATTTCCGGATCGGGTACTGGCTGGCGAAAGCGATCGCGCGCTCGCTGTATCGCGTGCGCCTGGGCTACGTCGACGAAGCGGGCCTCGCCGGCGTGCAGCGCCAATCGACGGTGGTGTTCGTCATCAATCATCGGTCGAATTTCGACTACATCCTGGTGGCCTTCCTGGCCGCGGAGCGCGCTGCGCTGTCCTACGCGGTCGGCGAATGGGCGCGGGTGTGGCCCCTGCAGGCCTTGGTGAAGGCGATGGGCGCCTACTTCGTGCGCCGCAACTCCGGCGACCCGCTGTACCGGACGGTGCTGCAGCGCTATGTGCGGATGGCGACCGAGGCAGGGGTCACCCAGGCGGTGTTCCCCGAGGGCGGCTTGAGCATCGACGGAAAACTGCGCAGCCCCAAGCTCGGCCTGATCGACTACATGGTGCGCGGCTTCGATGCGGAAGGCGCACGGGATCTCGTGTTCATCCCTGTAGGCATCAACTACGACCGGGTGCTGGAGGATCGGACCCTGCAACGCAAGCTCGACCCCGAGGCTCGGCGGCGCGGCATTGCCGGTGCCGGTCTCACGACCGCGGGCTTCATGGGACGCAACGTACTGCAGTTCCTGACCGGTCGCTGGTATCGCTACGGCTACGCCTGCGTCAACTTCGGCACCCCGCTGTCGATGCGGGCGTGGTGTCGCGATCACGGCACCGTGTTCCGGTCTATGCCGGAATCCGAACGCCACGCAGCCGTGGAGACTCTCGGCCGCGAACTCATGGACCGGCTTGAGGACGTCATTCCCGTGCTGCCCGTTTCCCTCGTCGCCTCGATCATGCTCGAGGCGGGCGGACAAGCCTTGAGCGTGCTGGAACTGAAGGCGCGCGCCCTGGCGCGCAACGAGGAGCTGGAACGGCGCGGTGCCCGCATCTACGTGCCACGCAAGGACCGCGACTACGCCATCGAAGTGGGGCTGCGCATGCTGGTGCTGCGCCACCTCGTGCTTGAGGAGGACGGCCTGGTGCGCGCCAACCCCGACGAGACCGGACTGCTTGCCTACTACGCCAATGCAATCGCGCACCTGAACCGCCCGCGGCGCGATACCACGTAGTTACTGCGCGACCCAACCCCCGTCGATCGGGAGAGCCGCGCCGGTGATCCCTGCGGCGCCCTCGCTGCACAGGAAGAGCGCCAGCGCGGCGACCTCGTCGACTGCGACGAAACGCTTCGATGGCTGACGCTCGAGGAGGATGCGTTCGATGACTTCGTCGCGCGGGATGTTGTGCGCCTTGGCCTGGTCGTCGATCTGCTTTTCCACCAGCGGCGTGCGCACGTAGCCAGGGCAGATCGCGTTGCACGTGATGGGGAGCTTCGCCGTTTCCAGCGCGACGGTCTTGGTGAGCCCGACCACGCCGTGCTTGGCCGCGATGTAGGCCGACTTGAACGGCGAAGCGACCAGTCCGTGCGCGGAGGCGATGTTCACGATGCGCCCCCAGCCGTGCTTCTTCATGTGCGGCAGCGCCGCACGGATGGTGTGGAACGAAGCGGTCAGGTTGATGGCGATGATCTGGTCCCACTTGTCGAGAGGGAATTCGTCCACCGGCGCCACGTGCTGGATGCCGGCGTTGTTGACCAGGATGTCGACGCTGCCCAGTTGGCTCGCGGCCTCGGCCACCATGGTCTGGATCTCGGCCGGCCGGCTCATGTCGGCTCCCGAGTAGATCACCTTGACGCCGTGCTCGGACTCCATGCGGGCCGCGAGCTTCTTGATCTCCGGCACGTTGCCGAACCCGTTCAGGAGGACGTTCGCGCCTTGCGCCGCGAGCGCCTGCGCGATTCCCAGACCGATGCCACTGGTGCTGCCGGTGACGATCGCCGATCTGCCCTTCAACATGCCATCACCCGTCTTTCTTGTTGCGTTGCAGCAAGTCTATCAGAAGCACCCGCGGGTCCGGAGCGCCTACCGAACTGCGAAACCAATACGTAACCCATCGGTAAGGGGGTGTCGGGCACAGTGCTAACCGACGCCGCGCCGCTGTGCACAACCTGCTGCCGGGCCGGCGCGGCGTTCGAGCACTGCTTCACCATCTCCCGCTGCAACTTCAAGGGCGGCGCGCACTCGGGTCTCCTAACGCGTGCCGCCCTCTTTTCTCGCTTGCACCAGCACGCATGGGACAACGAGAATTGGCCCATGCAACGCGAACCCATGCACCCGGTGGCAGCCCGGCTGCTCACGACTTCGGTCATCCCCGTGCTGCGCCTCAAGACCGCCGCGCTGGCGGCGCAGGCCATCGACTGTCTCGTGGCTGCCGGTTTCGGAACCGTCGAGCTCACGCTCACCACCCCGGACGCGATCACTTTGATCCGCGACCTGCGCAGCCGCATGGCCCCCGAGTTTCTCGTCGGCGCCGGCACCGTGCTCGATCTCGACACGGCGCGCGCCTGCGTCGACGCCGGGGCCGACTATCTCGTGTCGCCGTGCCTCGTCCCGGGCATGGGCGTCCTCGCCCACGAGCACGGTCGCGCCTGCCTCATGGGCGGGTTCACGCCGGGCGAGGTGCTCGCCGCCTGGCGCCAGGGGTCGGACATCGTGAAAGTGTTTCCCGCCGGCAGCGGCGGACCGTCGCACCTCGGAGCGCTGCACGCGGTGTTCCCCGACGTGCCGCTCTGTCCCACCGGCGGCGTGTCGCTCGACAACATGGAGGCCTATCGTCGCGCCGGCGCCGTGGTGGTGGGCGTGGGCAACAACATCGTGGACCTGCCCGCACTCGAGACCGGCGATCGCGCTCGCGTGATAGAGCACGCCGGACGCTTTCTCGGCCGAGTGCAGGCATGACGGAGCACGCAGACATCATCCGATGAGCTCTGCCACGCTCGACATCGTTTCGGTCGGCGAGCCGATGGTGGAATTCAACCAGGTGCCCGGCGATCCGCGCCGCTACCTGCAGGGTTTCGGCGGCGACACCATGAACGCGATGATCGCAGCCGTCCGTCAGGGCGCTCGGGCCGGCTACGTGACGCGCCTGGGCGACGACGACTTCGGCAAGCTGTTCCTCGACCTGTGGCGGAACGAAGGCCTGGACATCTCGGGGGTCGCGATCGATCCCGACGCACCCACGGCCGTGTATTTCGTCACTCACGGGCCGAACGGTCATGCGTTCAGCTACCGTCGGGCAGGTTCGGCGGCGAGCCGGCTCGCGCCCGCCAACCTGCCGCTCGACGTGGTGCGGCGTGCGCGGTATCTGCACACTTCCGGCATCACCCAGGGCATCAGTGCGAGCGCCTGCGATGCGGCGTTCACGGCCATCGACGCTGCCCGGGTGGCGGGCGCGAAGATCGCGTACGACTCCAACCTGCGGCTCAAGCTGTGGCCGCTGGCGCGGGCGCGCGCCGTGATCAACGCCACCATCGGTCTCGCCGACTACTTCCTGCCCAGCCTCGACGATGTACGCGTGCTGTCGGGTCGAGACGATCCTGAGGCGATCGTCGACTGGGCACACGCCCTCGGCGCGAAATTCGTCGCACTCAAGCTCGGTGCGGAAGGCGTGATCGCCTCGGACGGTCGCAAACGCGAACGCGTCGCGCCCCATCGCGTTCAGGCGGTCGATGCCACGGGCGCCGGGGACTGCTTCGCAGGCAGCTTTCTCGCCCGCCTCAGCGCGGGCGACGACTTCTTCCGCGCCGTGCGCTACGCCAACGCGGCAGCTGCGCTCACTTGTACGGGGTATGGCGCGGTGGCACCGCTGCCGAAGCCCGACGCCGTCCTGCGGCTGCTGGGAACCGCGTAAGGTTCGTGCGCTTCCGTGAGGCCGGTGCGGCGCCTGCCGCACTGCGCCGGTGCGTCCACGGCCTGACCCGCTCGCGCTGCGACGCAGACAACTCCCTGAATCGGTAGCGAGAACCGCGTGCGGTGCGCGGTGCATCGCACATGGTCCCGCTCTTGCAAAAAGGCGCGTCGGGAATTCGCATTCCCAACGCATGCATTCGCCTACCGGGGAGACACCATTCATGAGCGAGCATCACGACGGCTGCTGCAGTGACCCGAACCACCACCACGACGTTCCGCTGGATACGTCCTCGCTGGATCTGCCGAAGCCCGCGGACGCCTCGCGCCGCAGTTTCCTGCAGGGCGCGCTGACGAGCGGCGCCGCGGCAGCCGCGCTCGGCGGGCTCGGCACCTCGTCACTCGCGCTCGCCAAGACCGAGATGAAGCGCAGCACCATCTCGCATTTCGCCATTCCGGCCACCGCGGACACGGTGCACTGGGGCTACTTCAGCAAGTCTCTCAAGCCGCTGGTGGAAGTGCAGTCCGGCGACTTCGTCACCATCGAGACTCTCACGCACCACGCGAACGACGACAACGCGCGCATGGTGAAGGGCGACCCGGGTGCCGAGAGCGTCTACTTCTGGGACAAGAAGAAGAAGGGCGTGGACCGGCGCGGCGCCGGTCCCATGGACGCATCGCTGTTCGGACGCGGCGCAGGCGAAGGCCTCGGCGTGCACATCTGCACCGGACCGATCGCCGTGGCGGGCGCCGAGGAGGGCGACATCCTGGAGGTGCGCATCCTCGACGTGAAGCCGCGCCCGAGCGCCAATCCCGAGTTCAAGGGCAAGAGCTTCGGCAGCAACGCCGCCGCGTGGTGGGGCTTCCATTTCAACGACCTCATCGAGGAACCGAAGAAGCGCGAAGTGATCACCATCTACGAAATCGACGCGAGCGGTGAGCGCGACTGGGCCAAGGCGCTCTACAACTTCCGCTGGACGCCTCAGACCGACCCGTTCGGCGTGGTGCACAAGATCATCGACTACCCGGGTGTACCGGTCGACCACAGCACCATCAAGGAGAACTGGGGGGTGCTCAAGAACGTGCGCGTGCCGATCCGGCCGCACTTCGGTGTGATGGGTCTCGCCCCGAAGGAAGCCGACATGGTGGACTCGATCCCGCCGAGCTACACCGGCGGCAACATCGACAACTGGCGCATCGGCAAGGGAGCGACGCTGTACTACCCGGTGTCGGTGCCCGGTGCCTTGCTGTCGGTGGGCGATCCGCACGCTTCCCAAGGCGACTCGGAACTGTGCGGCACCGCGATCGAATGCTCGCTCACCGGCACGTTCCAGCTGATCCTGCACAAGAAAGCGACGCTGGCCGGCACGCCGCTCGAGAAGCTCGGCTTCCCGCTGCTCGAGACGCAGACCGATTTTCTGGTGCACGGGTTCAGCTATCCCAACTACCTGGCCGACCTCGGCGCGAAGGCGCAGTCCGAGATCTACGGAAAATCGTCGGTGGATCTCGCACTCAAGGACGCGTTTCGCAAGATGCGCCACTTCCTGATGACGACGCAGGGATTGACCGAAGACGAAGCGGTCTCGCTGATGTCGGTGGCGGTCGACTTCGGCGTCACCCAGGTGGTCGACGGCAATTGGGGGGTGCACGCGATCGTGAAGAAGAACATCTTCGTCGGGGGTGGCGCCTAGAGGGGGACTCCGGCAAGCGCTGGCCCCCCACCCTAACCCTCCCCCACTGATGGTGGGGGAGGGGATGTACACCCCTTCCCCCAGCTGCGCTGGGGGAAGGTTGGGATGGGGGCAAGCGACCGGCGCGCTCGTCAGTACGCCGTCCCATCCTTGTGCCGGAACTCCCAGCCGCCGTCGCTCAGCTTCACCGCCTGCAGATCGTCGTCCGGATAGCTGGCCGCATCGCCCACGGTGCGGTCACCGACTTCGAGATACCAGACCTCCTCGTCGCTGCGATTGATCAGATGATGGGCATCGCCGGTCCCGGCCGGAAATCCGGCGCACATGCCCGGCGCCAGCGGCGTCTCGCCATCGTTCATGATCAGCACCGGACGTCCGGCAAGTACGTAGACGAATTCGTCCTGCAGGCTGTGCGCATGCCGTAACGATGAGCGCGCGCCCGGGGCGAGGCGCGTCAGGTTGACGCCGAAGTTCTTCAACCCGAACAGGTCGCCGAGCGGGCGCTTCTCACGACCCTCGAGGCACGCGGCGAGTTCCGCCGGATAGTTCGACGCCTTGGCGCGCAATGGGACTTCGAATGCAACCACCGCGCGGTTCCTCATCGGTGCAACCATGGTGCGATCCCTCCCGGAACAACGGGAGCATTGTGTCTAGAAATCGAAACTGACGCGCATCAGCAGCATGTCGTCCGGATGCGAGTACACGCGGCCGCCAAGGTTGCGCGCGAGCCCGATCATCGCGGCATTGCCGCGCACGATGTCCCCGCACAGCCTCCTGAGTCCGCTGCGCCGCGCATGCATGCCGAGCCGGACCAGCATCTCCCGCCCGAGTCCGATCCCTTGCCAGTCGTCCGCCACTGCAATGGCGAACTCCGCATGGCCCGTGTCGGCGAGCACTGCGTAGCGGGCGTCCGCGACCATGACGGGCCCGGCATCGTCATCGCGCGCGGCGATCAGCGCCACGTGGGTGCGGTAGTCGATGCAAGTGAAGGCCTGGAGCATCTCGTCGGACAGGGACGCAATGCCCAGATGGAAGCGCTGCCAGCGCGACTGCGGCGACAAGTCGACGACGAAGCGGCGCTCGGCCTCCAGGTCCGTCGGCAACACCGGCCGCACGGTCACGCTTCGTCCATCCGCAAGCAGGACGCTGTCGACCAGGCTGGACGGGGAGCCGCGGACACCGCGGGTGCGAACGGGGAGCGAGTGGAACCAGTTCATGCGAATCTCCGGCTTGCATGCTTTTGCAGCATGAGAAGGTCTTGACCTTGATCGATCGGAGATCGAATACTCTCCCTACAGAAATACCGTCTCAAACGAATTCTCCGAATGCCTGCCATTCCGTAACCGCATGCGAAAGGCCGCCACCCGCCTGCCCCCGCTGGAACTGCTCGTGGAGTTCGAGGCGGCCGCGCGACACCTGTCGTTCACCAAGGCGGCCGTCGAGCGCTTCGTGACGCAGTCCGCCATGAGCCGGCGCATCAAGGCTCTGGAAGACGACCTGGGCGTGCCCCTGTTCCGGCGCCGTCACCGCGCCCTCGCGTTGACCGACGAAGGGCAGCGCCTGTTCGAAACCTGCACCGGCCTGCTCGCGGAGCTCAGAACGACCGTGGCCCGCATTCGGCAGCCGAATCAGCGTCAGGTGCTCGCCCTCACGACGACGCCAGGGCTCGCCTCGCTCTGGCTGATTCCGCGGCTGGCTGCATTCACGCAGGCCCACCCCGGCATCGACGTGCGCATCGACGCGAGCTTCCGCCGCCGCGACCTGCGCGGCGACGATATCGACGTGGCGATCCGCTACGCGCCGGTCGGATCGATCGACGGCACGCAGCTGTTCGCGGAAACGGTGCAACCGGTGTGCTCGCCGGCCCTGTTGAAACGCACGAGGCACGGCTTGCACACGCCGGAGGACCTACGGCACTTCCCGTTGCTGCAGATGCTGCTGCCGGCGGATGCAGGCATGCCGACCGACTGGGACCCGTGGTTGAAAGCGATCCACCTCACGGACCTGCAGCCGGCCACCACGCTGAGCTTCACCAACTACGACGAGGTGATCCTCGCGGCGGTCGCCGGCCAAGGCGTGGCGCTGGGGCGTTCCCCACTGGTCGACCATCTCCTCGCCGAGCGCCGACTGGTCGCACCGTTCACGAGCCGCCTCGCGTCACCCCGCGCCTATTACCTGGTGATCGATGCCGCCGCACGCAACAGACGTGCAGTGCGGGCGTTGGAGCAGTGGCTGCTGGACGAGGCTCGGCAGCCGGGCAAATTGGCGCAGGCACCACGGCGTGCACGGAGTTCCGCATAGGCCTGTCGGATTGCCCCCACCCTGACCCTCCCCCACTTTCAGTGGGGGAGGGGATGTACCGCCCCTTCCCCCAGCTGCGCTGGGGGAAGGTTGGGATGGGGCCACCAACCTCGGCAAGCCGAGGACGGTCAAGCCCGTCGAAGACGCCTACTTCTTCCCCGCCGCGACCTCCGCCTCCGCTTCCGCCTCGCGCTGCTTGTAGTCGATAGGCGGTTCGTGCAGCGTCTGGCGCCGGCTCTTCTCGAGGCCCTTCACGATGGCGACGACGGCTTCGTTGTAGGGCACCGACAACCCCAGTGCACGCGCCTCACGCACCAGCGCGCCGTTGATCGCGTCGATCTCGGTGCGGCGGCCCTGCTCGATGTGCTGCATCATCGACGGCTTGTTGTAGCGGATGCGGCAGTGTTCCTTGATCTTCTTGCGCGGATCGGGCTCGGCCAGCTTGACGCCCTTGCGTTCGATCACCAGCAGGATCTCGTCGATGACGCGGTCCTGCAGCGCATTGACTTCCGGCGTGCGATACATCTCGCCGCTGCGCAGTCCGGTCACCGCGGTCAATGCATTGATGCCGCAGTTCAGCACGAACTTGCTCCAGATGTAGCTCATCGGATCGGAAACGATCTCGGTTTCGATGCCGGCGGCGTTCAGCATCCGCGCCACTTCGCGAATCCGCGGTGTGTCGCGGCCGTCGAGTTCGCCGATCGAGGTCATGCCGGCGTTCGTGTACGCCGAGCGGCCGGGCGCCGGATTCGCCGCACTGTTCATGCTGACGCCCGCGACCACGCGCTCGCGCCCGAGGGCACCGATCAGCGCTTCGACGTTGCCGATGCCGTTCTGCAAGGTCATCGCAAAGCCGTCGGGCTTCAGGATTCGCGCCGCGAAGGCAGCGGCATCCTGCGTTGCGTTGGCGTCCGTGAACACGATGGCGAGGTCGAACGACGCCAGGTTGTCGGCGCTCTCGTGGGCGTCGATCGCGATGACGTGTTCGCCGCGCACGCCCTCCACCTTCAACCCGTCGCGGCGAATCGCCTCGAGATGGTCCTTGCGCACGTCCACCAGCGTGACGTCGAATCCGGCGCGCAGCAGCAGGCCACCGTAGACACCACCCATGGCGCCGGCGCCGATCATGCAGATCTTCATGAGCTCCTCCCGGTCCGAAGGCCGCCATGATGCCGCATCGGGCGCAGCCCGGTCGCGGGCCCTGCCGGCCACAGCCATCCTTCCGCCATGGCGGCGTTGCGCGCTCCGCGTCGCCACCGCCACAATGCGTGCTCTTCGACATCGTTCACCGGTTACCAGCATGCGCATCGCGATCGGCGGCTTCCAGCACGAGACCAACACATTCGCCCCCAGCAAGGCCGACTTCGACGCGTTCGCGCGCGGCGGCGGCTGGCCGCCCTTGCTGACGGGCGGTGACCTGTTCGACGGCGTTGCCGGCATCAACCTGCCGATCGCTGGCTTCATCGACGCGATGAAGGCCAGGCATCACCTGATGCCGACTGCCTGGGCCGCCGCCAGCCCCTCGGCCCACGTGACGGAGGACGCGTTCGAACGCTTCGCCGACCTGATCGTCGGCGGCATCAAGCGGGCGCAGGGGGTGGATGCGGTCTACCTCGATCTGCACGGCGCTATGGTCACCGAACACCTGGACGATGGTGAAGGCGAACTCCTGGCCCGCATCCGCAAGGTCGTGGGCCCGAACGTGCCGGTGGTCGCCAGCCTCGACCTGCACGCGAATGTCACGCAGCGCATGGTGGAAAACGCCGAAGCCCTGGTGGCGTACCGTACCTACCCGCACGTGGACATGGCCGAAACCGGCGCGCGGGCTGCCGCGCTGCTGCAGCGCCGTTTCGATGGCGCCTCGAAGCCGCACGTCGCGGTGAAGCGTGTGCCGTTCCTCATCCCGCTCGGCTCCCAATGCACGATGCTCGAACCGACGCAGTCGCTGTATCGCGAGCTGCCGCGTTTCGAAGGCAGCGGGGTCGCTTCCGCATCGTTCACGCCCGGCTTTCCGGCAGCGGATTTCCCCGAGTGCGGGCCGGTCGTCTTTGCCTACGGCGACGATCCCGGCGGCGTCGCCTGTGCCGCCCAGCGGCTGTGCGAAGCGGTCGAGGCCCGTGAATCCGATTTCGCTCTCGAAGTGCTGTCGCCGGAGGAAGGTGTGCGCCGCGCGATCGCGGTGGCCGGGCGCGCGGCCCGGCCGGTCGTCATCGCCGACACGCAGGACAATCCGGGTGCCGGTGGAAACTCGGACACGACCGGCATGCTGCGGGCGCTCGTGGGCGCCAATGCGCAGCGGGCGGCGATGGGACTCATCGTCGACCCCGAAGCGGCACGGGCTGCGCACGCCGTGGGCGTCGGGGCCAGCCTGGACATCGCGCTCGGCGGCAAGTCGCGCATCCCCGGCGATGCGCCGTTCCAGGCACGCTTCACCGTGGAGAACTTGTCCGACGGTCGCTTCACCTGCACCGGGCCGTTCTATCGCGGCGCGCGCATGACGCTGGGGCCCTCCGCCTGCCTGCGCATCGGCGGCGTGCGCGTCGTGGTGGCGTGCGAGAAGCCGCAGATGGCCGATCAGGAGATGTATCGCTTCGTCGGCATCGAACCAACGCGCGAGGGTATCCTCGTCAACAAGAGCTCGGTGCATTTCCGCGCCGACTTCACGCCCATCGCCGAGGAGATCCTGGTGTGCAAGGCACCGGGGCCGATGCTGGCCGATCCGTCGGACTTTCCGTGGAAGCGATTGGCGCCTGGAATCCGGACGAAACCGAACGGAATCGCATTTGTGGGCGGTTGAGGCAAAGCCGTCACCGCGAGAACGGCCACCGCCGTCGCCAGTACTGCAGCAGGAAGAAGCCACCCGCCAGTCCGCCGAGGTGCGCGAAATGCGCGACGCCGGATTGCGTACCGGTGACGCCGAGAAACAGTTCGATCAGCCCATAGATGATCACGAACCAGCGCGCCGGCAGCGGAATCGGTGGGATGAGCAGCATCACGATGCGGCGCGGGAACAACAGGCCATAAGCGAGCAGCACGCCGAAAACGCCACCGGAGGCACCGACCGTCGGATACGGCGGCGCATTCGTGAGGCTCATCACCGCCAGCTGCGCGAGCGCCGCAGTGATGACACACGAGAGGTAGTACTGGAGATAGCGACGCGAACCCAGCGCACGCTCCACGTCGCGGCCGAGCATCCAGAGCCCCAGCATGTTGAAAGCGAGGTGCCAGAAATTGCCGTGCAGGAAGCCGTAGGTCAGCACCTGCCACAGCTCGAAATGCGGAATCTGCGGATGGTTGATCTGGGCCGGCGGCCACAGGGCGAAATTGGCTTCGAGACCAAAGCCGAACATGCCCTGCAACGCAAAGGCGATGATGTTGAGCCCGAGCAGGGCCTGGGTAACGGGTGGCACTACGATTCCTTCGAAGACGGGAGCGAAGCGTGACGGGTCGGACTTGACCACGTGCAGGTGGTGAGCGAATCCATCGAATTCAAGGCGAGGGGCCGATGATACCCGGCACCGCTGGACCGCCGTCCCAGGCAGTGGCACGCTCACGCCCATGAACCAACCGACCCGACCGGAACGGCGCGCATTCCTGCGCCGAGGCAGCGTGCTGGCGGCAGCGAGCTTGACCGCGTTCGCCGACGAGAAGTTCGACCTGGTAATCCGCGGCGGCGAGGTGGTCGACCCCTCGCAATCCTTGCGTGGCCATCGCGACGTCGGCATCCGCTGGGGTCGCGTCGCCGCGGTCGAGCCGTCGATCGACGCCAGCCGCGCGCTGCAGGCCATCGACGCGAGCGGGCATCTGGTTGTCCCTGGCCTGGTGGATCTGCACGCCCACGTGTACGCGCAAGGCTCGGCCCTGGGTCTGCCGGCCGACGAGCTGGCGCCGTTCACCGCGACGACCACCTACGTGTCTGCCGGTGACGCCGGGGCAGGCAACTTCTCCGCGCTGCGGCACTACATCATCGCGCAGGCGCGCTCGCGCATCTTCGCGTTCGTGCACATCTCGCGCATCGGCCTCGCCGGGTTTCCGGTGGGGGAAACGCTCAACATCGACTACGCCGACGTGGACGCGACGGCGAAGACGGTCGCCGAGAATGCCGACGTGGCCCTGGGCGTGAAAGTGCGGATGTCGAAGAACGTCGTGGGCACCCACGGCCTCGAGCCTCTCGTTCGCGCCATCGCCGCAGCAGAGCGCGCAGGGCCCGGCTTCCGCGTGCAATGCCACATCGGCGATGCGCCGGGCGAGCTCCCGGCCGTGCTCGATCTGCTGCGCCCCGGCGACATCCTCACCCACGCCTACAGCGGTGCCGGGAACAATGTCGTTCAAGGCGACAGGGTGGTGCCCGCTGCACTTGCCGCGAAGCAGCGCGGCGTCATCATCGATGTCGGACACGGTGGCGGCAGCTTCGACTACACGGTGGCCGAACCGGCCATGGCCCAGGGGCTCGTTCCCGACACGATCAGCAGCGACATCCACGCGGTCAGCGGCAATACCCCGGGGCAGCCTTACCTGCCGTGGGTGATGAGCAAGTTCCTCAACCTGGGCGTCGCTCTCGAACAGGTCATCGCCATGGCCACCGTCAATCCCGCCCGCGTGATCGGTCGCGTGGAAAAGCTCGGCACGCTCGAAGTCGGCGCACCCGCGGACGTGTCGATCCTGCTGCTCGTCGAAGAACCGGTCACGTTCGTCGACACGCGCGGCAATCGTCGCCAAGGGAACCGCTGGCTGAAGCCGATCCAGGCGATACGCGCCGGACGCCCGTTCGGCCGACCCTATCCGATGCCGTTCGCGTATCCGTGACCTCGGGCGCGCTGTAGACTCACGTCAAAGACGCAGGAGCGAAGATGATCGACTTGTACTTTGGGCCGACTGCCAACGGCTATCGAGCCACGCTGGCGATGGAAGAGTGCGGCCTGCCCTACCGTCTGCACAAGCTCGACCTCGCGAAGGGCGAGAGTCGCACGCCCGAGTATCTCAAGGTGAATCCGGCGGGAATGATTCCGGCGATCGTCGATTCCGACGGCCCCGGCGGCAAGCCGTTCACGCTGACCCAATCGGCCGCGATCATCCTGTACGCCGCCGAGAAGACCGGGCGCCTCGTGCCCAAGGACCCGCTCACCCGATGCATCGCCCTGCAATGGCTGATGCAGGCGACGAGCGACGTCGCTGGCACCAGCGGTGCGTTGTTCCGCATCGACAACTCGATTCCCGACAAGACGCCAGGCAATTCGGAGTACTTCCAGAAGCGGCTGGTGAACTTCTTCCGCGACTGCGATCGGCAGCTCGAAGGGCGCGATTTCCTCGCGGGCGAGATCAGCGTCGCGGACGTGATGCTCTATCCAGGTTTCGTGGCGCGCAAGGCGCTGCTGGACTCGGCTGGAGGCCTCGCCAACCTGCAGCGTTGGGCTGCTACCATGGCCGCGCGGCCTGCGGTGCAGCGCGGCATGAACCCCTCGGCGAGTTGATCGTCATGGGCCTGCTCAGCGGCAAACGCCCCACCGACCTCGGCGTGCGCGACGGCAAGTTGAAGCCCGCGCCGAGTTCACCCAACGGCGTCAGCAGCCAGGCGCCGGATTCGACCCACTCGATTCCGCCGCTCACTTACAAGACCACGCCGGAAGCCGCGCTCGAGGCAATCGCCGAGATCGTTCGCGCCACCCCGCGTACGCAGATCGTTTCCCAGACCAACGACTACCTCTACGCCGAGTACCAATCCGCGTTGCTGGGTTTCGTCGACGACGTGGAGTTCTGGCTGCCGAGCGGCCAGAAGATCGTGCACGTGCGTTCGGCTTCGCGCGTGGGTCACAGCGACTTCGGCGTCAACCGCAAGCGCGTCGAAGACGTGCGCTCGCGGTTGGACGCGACCGGAGCCTGAGCGGGCGTCAGAGCGGCGCGGGCCGCACCTGCATCCCCGAACCCAGCCGGCGCGCGATCGAACCCATGATCCGCGCGGTCAGGCTCGGCTTGGGCTCACCCACCGACAAGGTGGTCGGCTCGAGCGCGGTGACCAGCGTCAGCCCGGAATAGTCGATGGTGTGCGTCTCGCCCGGGCCGACGATGAAGTCCTGCACGTAGTTGTCCTGTGTGATCCAGAGTGCACCCTTGAGACAGCTGATGCGCACACCCCGCGCCGCGCGGATGGCGATCATGCCGTCGCGCGCCAGGACGATATTGGAAGCCTGCAGTTCGATGTTCATGGCATCTCCTTGACCCGCTCGCCGCGCGGTCCGGTTGACCGTAGCGGTATTCGCGAGAATCATTGCAGCCTGGATTCTCCACGGCACTGCCTCCAGGGACAAACGAGAAATGGGAATGCATGCCATGAGTGTGATGCATGGCTGAACCGATCCGCCGCCTGCCTTCGCTGGACCTGCTGAAGGGCTTCGAATCGGCCGCGAGGCATCTCAACTTCACCCACGCCGCGGACGAGCTCTATCTCACGCAGTCCGCCGTGAGCCGGCAGATCCAGACGCTCGAGGACCAGATTGGCGTGAAGCTCTTCGTGCGCCAGCGGCGCGGGCTCGCCTTGACCCTGGAAGGCGTCCGCTTGCGCGAGGCGGTCCAGGCTGCGCTCGGACAGGTGCGCGAGGCAATCGAGAGCCTTTCGCCCCGCAACGTCCCCCGCGGCATCACCATCACCTCGACGATGGCCTACTCGTCCTTGTGGCTGATCCCACGGCTGGGCAAGTTCCAGCAGATGCACCCCGAAGTCGACGTGCGCGTGGCGGCCAACGATCGTGTGCTCGACCTCGACCGGGAGCATATCGACGTATCGGTGCGCTATGCGCCCGATGCCGATCCGCCCCCGGACGCACACTGGCTGTTCCGTGAAGAGTTCATGCCGATCTGTTCGCCCGGGCTGCTGGAGCGGACCAGGAAGCCCTTGAAGTGCCCGGAGGATCTGCGTCATCACGTCCTGCTGCGCCTCGAGGATCCTGCGAATCCGGCGCTGTGGCTGTCCTGGGACCGGTGGTTCGAGGCAGCCGGCGTGCGGCGCGTCAAACCGGCGGGCTCGATCGCCTTCAACTACTTCGACCAGCTCATGCGCGCCGCGCTGGCCGGTCATGGAGTCGCTCTGGGGCGGGTGCCGCTGATCCAGGAGTTTCTCGACGAGGGCAGCGTCATCGCGCCCTTCGATGCCCGCGTTGCCTCGCAGCGGTCCTACTGGCTGCTCATCGCCCCGACCGCGCGCCAGCGGCCGGAGGTCGAGATGTTCGCCGAGTGGATACTGGCGGAAGCGGGGGCGAACAGTTTGAGCCAGCCACAGCCCGCACGTCCGGCCGGGCGGAGGCGGAGGAGCTGAGCCTTGTTCCCCCGACCGCCTGGCCGTCGAACCCCAGCCTGCGGCCGGGGCGGCGAACGCGGCAGAGCAGGGGCCCCACGCAGTGCGGATGCGACCCGCGTTCCGACGCGCAGGGGATCGCCGCCCCGACGATCGCTTCCGCGGTCGGATCCCAATCTTGCGATGGGGCCCCTCCTCCGCGCTCCAGCGATCCCCTCGCCGGGCGGCTCACGCCGCTAGTCCTCTTCGATCAACTCCTGCCCGGCCGCCGTGACCGCGAGCTGCACGTCCGGATCGTAGTCGCCGTCCAGTTCGGGGAGCACGTCGTCGTCCTCGAAGGACCAGTGCTCGGCGCCTTCGTCGCCGAGGATGCGGCTGCGCTGCGCCAGCGCGACGGAGAACGCTCTTTCCAACGTCTGCCTTGCCATCATGATGTTCCTCTCCTTGAGTGGAGGTGCTCCGGATCGGGCACGCGAGGCGATCCTGCGCGCGTGCCCGCCGAGGTCGCGCGGCCCCGCGGACGGGTTGCCGAATGCATAGCTCTTGGTACCATCCAGCGATACCGACTCCAACAACGGGGGGATCCATGGCCGAAGTCGCCGTCCTGACCGAAGCGCTCAAGCGGGCGCTGAAACAGCGCCGCCTCAACTACGAGCACGTGGCCAAGGAGCTCGGCCTGAGCCAGGCGAGCGTCAAGCGCCTGTTTTCCAAGGGGGGATTCACCCTGGAGCGGTTCGAGCAGGTGTGTGCCCTGGCCGGCACCACGCTGGGCGGCCTGGCCCGCGAGACCGTCCGGGGCAACGACGTCGTCTCCCAGCTCGAGCCCGAGCAGGAGCGGGCCATCATGAGCGACCGCAAGCTGTTGCTGATGGCCGTCTGCGTGCTCAATCACCTCACGCTGGACGACATCGTCCGCGGCTACGAAATCACCAAGGCCGAGGGCATCAAGCTGCTCCTTCGGTTGGAAAAGATCCGCTTTCTCGAACTGCTGCCCGAGAACCGCATCCGGCTACTGGTCACCCACACGTTCTCCTGGTTGCCGAACGGACCGATCCAGCAGTACTTCAAGGCGCGCGCCCAGAACGAGTTCTTCCGGGCCCGCTTCGATCGCGAGAACGAGGTGATGCTGCTGGTGAACGGCCTGCTCTCGGCCGGCACGCAGTCGACGCTGGTCTCGAAGCTGAAGCGCATGGCGAACGAGTTCGGCGAACAGCACGAAGACGAAAAACACCTGCCGCTGGGCGATCGGCGTCCCATCACCCTGCTGCTCGCCATGCGGCCCTGGGAACTGGACGAGTTCCGCGAGCTGCGCCGGCCGAAACCGCCTGAGCCCGCCACGCCGCCGAGATCTCAGGGCGTGCTGGTCTCGCGGCGCAAGTAGGCGATGAGGTCGGCGCGGTCGACCGCTTCGGCGACCGAATAGCCCATCTTCTGGCCCGGCACCAGGGCTTCCGGGTTGGCAAGCCACCGATCGAGATTGGCTTCGGTCCACGTGAGCTTCGACTTGCGCAACGCCGGCGAGTACGCAAAGTCCGTGACGCTGCCGGCACGCCGTCCGACGACGCCACGGTGCAGTGGTCCGACGCGATTGGCATCAAGTGAATGGCAACCGGTGCAACGGGCTTCGTAGAGTTCGGCGCCCCTGCCAGCATCGCCTGCGGCGTACACGGGCACGCCGGACAGGGTAAGCAGCATCGCCGCCACGCAACGGATGTTCATCTCGTCTCCTCCGAGTGCCGCACGCACCATTGCACCGGTGCGTGCGGAAACCGGTTACAAATCAGGCCCCGAACGACAGTGCCTTGCCCGGCAGCGGCCGGCCGAGCGCCTGCGACAGCACCGTCCAGTGCAGCGTCTCGTCGGCGGCGAGGCGGCCCGAGACCTTCGCGAGATCGCCGCTCTTGAACGCGGGAATAACACCCAGGTACGCGTTGATCGCGCCCATCTCGAGCTTCGCGGCGAGCGCCAGTACATCCGTCTGGGATTTGAGCGTATCGGCCTTCAGCGCCTTCGCATAGTCGCCAAGCTTCATTTCCATCACCGGTTTGCCGCCCAGCTTCTGAATGGTCGCGATCAGCGCATCGCGGTGCGCCTTGTGGTCGCCCTGGAATTTCACCGCCACGTCGAGCACGCCCTTGTCGAGCAATCCGCTCTCGGCACCAAGCTGATAGGCGTTGATCGCCTCGTGTTCGAGACCGAGCGCGGTGTTGAGGATGGCGACGTCCTGCGATTCGCTCTTGTTGCTGCTCTGGGCCATGGTTTCACAGCCAGCCATCAGCGAGATCGCGGTGGCGGACAGCAGAACACCCCCGGCCTGGCCGAGGAAGTTGCGGCGCGCAAGCGGCGCCGGTTGCGCGACGATGATCTTGGACATGGTTTTACTCCGTCGAGTTGTTCGGGTGAGGGCAAGTGCCCGCCCCAGATACGACACATGTCTGCAATCGGATTTGCGCGTTTCGCGCGCGCCATCGCACGGCGAAAGAGTTGATACGCACGCATTCCGGAATCGGATGCGCGCTGAGCGGATCAGTGTTCCGTATGCGGCGCCCCGCAGCAGTGCTTGTACTTCTTCCCGCTGCCGCAGATGCACGGATCGTTGCGACCGATCTTCGGCGTTTCGCGCTTCACGGTCTGCGGCCGGCGCTTCTCGAGCCAGTAGTCGTACGCATCCTGTACCGCGATCGGCAGCTCTTCGCGACAGCTCGCGATCAACTCGGCCTGCTCCTCGGCATCCAGACCGAGCGACTCCCGCAACACGGGATCGTGCTCGAGCCCACCGGCGAGGATGAGGAACGGAAACAGCAGGTCCTCCACTTCGTCCTGGTCGCTCGAGGCTTCCCACGCCGGATCCGCGAGTTCCACTCCCTCGAGATAGCCGAGCGCCCACATGGCGTAGTCGTGTTCATCGCTGTCGTCGCTGACCGGATAGAGCAGCGGGTCCACGCCGTGGCCGTCCAGCAGATCGAGCGCGATCTCGTTGTAGAAGCGCATCAGCAGATCGAGCACCTCGCGTGCTTCAACAACGGTCTCCCATTCGCGCTCGGCACCGAACACGACCGGCAACCACCGGCTCGGCAGGATCGCCTCCGGCGCACTCACCACCGCAGCAAGGAAACCTTGCATGGCATCGAGCGGCATGGCGTGCTCGCCGAAGACGTCGCTCGCGAGCAGTGCCTCCAGGCGGTCGAGTTCGGCTTCGGTCAGCGGAATGTTGCGAGGGTTCGGATTCACGGCGATGGCGCGGGTCGATTCAGGGCCTGCCTGGTCCAGGATGTGCGGGCTCCGGGGCGGCGACTATACAACCTTTCCCGCACCGTCGGCCCGGAGTGCAGCCCCTATTCGACGCATTGCGGGCGCCGGCGGCGAGCGGTCATACTCCCGCCACCATGCCTGACCCGACGACCCTCGACCGAGCCAGCGGAATCCTGCGCGACGTATTCGGCTATCCGGCGTTTCGCGGTCTCCAGGCCGAAGTCGTGCAAGCGGTCGTCGAAGGCGGCGACGCACTGGTGTTGATGCCCACGGGCGGCGGCAAGTCGCTTTGCTACCAGATTCCGTCGCTGTTGCGGCCCGGCGTGGGGGTCGTGATCTCGCCGCTGATCGCGCTCATGCAGGATCAGGTGGCGGCCCTCCGGCAAGCCGGCGTGCGCGCGGCATTCCTCAATTCGACTCTCGATGCAGCCGAGGCTCGCGCCGTCGAGCAGGCATTGGCAGCGGGTGAACTCGATCTCGTCTACTTCGCGCCCGAGCGCCTGGCGATGCCGCGCACCCTCGATCTGCTGGCGCGCACACCGCTCGCACTGTTCGCGATCGACGAGGCCCACTGCGTATCGCAGTGGGGTCACGACTTCCGTCCCGAGTACCTGCAGCTTTCGGTGCTGCACGAGCGCTTCCCGAATGTTCCGCGCATCGCCCTCACCGCCACGGCAGACCCGCAGACGCGCACCGAGATCATGGACCGCCTGGCGCTCGGCGACGCGCACGTGTTCGTCTCGAGCTTCGATCGGCCCAATATCCGCTACACCATCGTCGACAAGACCGATCCGCGGTCGCAGTTGTTGCGCTTCATCCGCGAAGAACACGCCGGCGAATCGGGCATCGTGTATTGCCTGTCGCGCCGCAAGGTGGACGAAACGGCGGCGTGGCTGGTCGCTCAAGGTGTCGATGCCTTGCCCTACCACGCGGGGATGGATGCCGCCACGCGTGCGGAACACCAGGCCCGTTTCCAACGCGACGAAGGCATCGTGATGGTCGCCACCATTGCGTTCGGCATGGGCATCGACAAGCCCGACGTGCGTTTCGTCGCCCATCTCGATCTGCCTAAGAGCATCGAAGGCTACTACCAGGAAACCGGTCGTGCCGGCCGCGACGGCTTGCCGGCCGATACCTGGATGACCTACGGCCTGGCCGACCTGGTGCAACAGCGCCGCCTCATCGATCTGTCCGAAGCCAATGCCGAGTTCAAGCGCGTCGCCACGGCAAAGCTCGACGCGCTGCTCGGATTGTGCGAAACCGCGGGATGCCGGCGCGTCCGTCTGCTGTCCTATTTCGGCGAGTCGTCCGAACCGTGCGGCAACTGCGACACGTGCCTGGAACCCCCGGAGACCTGGGATGCGACGGACGCCGCCCGCAAGGCCCTGTCCGCCATCTATCGCACGGGCCAACGCTTCGGCGCCGTGCACCTCATCGACGTGCTGCGCGGCAAACCCGGCGAGCGGATTGCCCGCTGGGGCCACGATCAGCTCGGCGTATTCGGCGTCGGCGCCGATGTGGACGAGCCCGTCTGGCGCAGCGTGTTCCGGCAGCTCGCAGCACTCGACCTGGTCCACGTCGATCACGAGGCCCACGGCGCGCTCAAACTGACCGAGGCGAGCCGCTCCGTTCTCAAGGGCGAACAGCGCGTGGAACTGCGCCGCGTGCGCGCAACGACGGGGACACGCCGGAGCCGGCGCGTCGCGCCGAGCAGTCTCCCGCCCGCGGACATGGCGCTGATGGACCGCCTGCGCGCATGGCGACTGGATCTCGCGCGGTCCCAGTCGGTGCCGCCGTACGTGATCTTCCACGACAAGACGCTCGCCGAGATCGCGAGAGTGCGGCCACGCGATCTCAACGCGCTCGGCGATATCGGTGGCGTCGGGACGAAGAAGCTGGAGCGCTACGGCGACGAGCTGCTGGCGTTGCTGGGTTCGGCCTGAACGGAACATGCCGTGCACGAAACTGCGAGCGGGACCATGACGACGATCCAGCGTTGGCTGCGGCTCGGCTGCGCTGTCGCGTTGCTGCACGCAGCTTCATGCCACGCCGCAGATTCGGCCGAGATCGTCGAGCGCTGCATCTACGAGATAGGCGAATTCGGCGCCGACGCTATCGACATCTGCGTGAAGCAGGATCAGGCAGCCGAGAAGGCGTTGCGCAACTATCCGCCCGAAGCCGCACCCCTCATCGAGGCGTGCACCAAGCGCATGAAGGCTGGCGGCTGGGTCATGATCCAGCGGTGCGTCGATCGACGACTCGCGCCCTCTCCTGAGAATACAGAGACTCCGCGTCAGTAGAGTTTCTTCACGGCATCATCGAGGCGCACGTCGATCAGGCACGGCGCACTCGAAGCGAACGCCTTGCGCAGCGCCCGCTCGGCATCGGCGGTTCGATCGACACATTCGGCCGCGCAGCCGAACCCACGGGCGAGGGCGACGAAGTCGACACCCGCCACGTCGTGACCCGGCGCACCGGGAATACCCAGCATCGATCCGAAGGACCGCAACGCGCCGTAGCCGCCGTTGTTGAAGATCACGAAGGCGATCGGCAACTTGCACTCCATCGCGGTCCAGAGCGACTGGATCGAATACAGGCTCGATCCGTCTCCCACGAGGCAGATCACCTTGCGGCCGGGCTGGGCCAGTGCCACGCCCACGGCCGCCGGCACTGCCCAGCCGAGGCCGCCGCTTGCGGCCGCGTAGAAGCCGCCGCTGCGCCGAATCGGCAGGTAATCGCGCAGTGCGCCGCGATGGGTGGGTGCCTCTTCGACGATCGCCGCATCGGGCGGCATCAGCCGTCCGACGGCGTGCATCAACCAGGCGCCGGAGGGGCGATCGCACGCAGCGGGCGGTGCCAGCGGCGTTCGCCCCTGGGCTCGGGGCCGCTGCTGCGCGGTGTCGAGCGAACCGAACAGCTGGGTCAGACCCACGCGCAGCGAACAGCGCACGCTCGCCCCCACGGGGGAGCGCGCGGCGATCTCGGCATCGTCCGTTAGCTGCCACAGGGCCGCACCGTCGGGCACGAAGTCGCCCGGCGTGTGCACGTGATAGGTGAACACCGGGGCGCCGAGCACCAGGATCAGATCGTGTCCTGCCAGTCTTGCGGCGAGTTGCGCGCGTACGGGCGGCAGGTGTCCCGCGAACAGGCGGTGGTCCTCGGGAAAACTCGCACGCCCCGACATGGGGCTGGACCACACCGGCGCCTCGAGGCGTTCGGCCAACTGCACGGCAAGTCCCCACGCGTCGTCCTGATCGACCGCGGCCCCGGCAACGATCACCGGCTTGCGGCTCGCGTCCAAGGCCGCCGCAAGCGCCGCGAGCGCGTCCGGATCGGGCGCGATATCGAAAGCCACGCGACGTTCGGGCAAGGGGTCGGTGACCGCATCCCAGTCGTCCTCGGGAATCGACACGAACGTCGGCCCGCAGGGTTTCTGCATGGCGAGGTAGTACGCGCGCGCAATGGCGGCAGGAACATCCGCGGCCCGGGCGGGCTCGACGCTGAACTTCACGTAGGGCTGGGGAAACTCCGCCGCACGCGACGCATACAGGTATGGATCGGTAGGAAACATGGCGCGCGTCTGCTGGCCGGCCGTGATCACCAGCGGGGTCTGGTTGCGGAATGCGGTGAACACGCTGCCCAGCGCATGCCCGACACCAGCGGCCGAATGCAGATTGACGAAGGCCGCACGGCGCGTCGCCTGCGCGTAGCCGTCCGCCATCGCCACGCAGCAGGACTCCTGCAGACCCAGCACATAGCGGAAGTCCGCCGGCCAATCGCGGAAGAACCGGAGTTCGGTGGAACCCGGATTGCCGAACACGGTCGTCATGCCCTGTGCTCGCAGAAATGCGTGCACGGATGCGCGCACCGAACTGCCCAGACTCGTCGCGGGCTCCAGCGCCCGTCTCTTGGTCTCGTCCATACGGTCCTCCCTCATGCTCCTCATCGCGAGAGTGTACGGCGAGCGACGCTACGTCAGGCCTGTGGTAAAAATGCCACCATGCCATTCGTACCAGAAGTGCCGCTCAAGCGGCTTGCAGTGCACATCGCGACTCTCGGCGTCCTGCTGACCCCGGCGACCCATGCGTCCGAGCCGACGGAGGCACAGTTCCGCGGCTGCGACTCCGGCGGATGGTGCCGGTTCCGGGTCGAACCGTCGCTTCCGGGTGAAGAGTCGCTGATTCGAGTCCGGCCCGACGGCGTGACCGGCTTCGCAGGGGCTGGCGCTGCTGCGAAGCGCGACCGGCTCAATGCCCTGCTGGCCAGCATGATCCATCAGCACAAGCAGATCCGGCTCGAGTCGCTGCGGACATTGAACGACGGCACGTTCGCCGCCACCGTGATCGTCAACGGTGCGGACGTTGCAGCGGATCCCCAGTTGTCGAACTAATCCGGAAAGACAAGCGCCAAACGCGGAAGACGCGGAGGACGCGGGGTAAGTCAAAACCAAGGTCTGCTCCCGGTTTTCCCCCGCGTCCTCCGCGTCCTCCGCGTTGAGCGCTTTGCTGCACCCGGCGGTCCGAAGACCGCCGGGGATACCATCACACCGTAAGGATCACTCCTTGGTGATCTTCCACACGACCGCCGACTTCGGCGTGGTGTAGAACGGCGATTCCATCTGGTAGTTCACGTACAGCTCGCCGTAGTCGGCGACGTACATGGTCTTGCCGTCCATGCTGAACTCGACGTCGTTGGTGCGCTCGAACCCACCCCGGTTTTCCTTCTTCTGATAGGCGTTGGGGCCCGGATCGATGTTCTCCGCGAAGATGGACCACTTCACGCCGGTCGGGTTGAGGAACTCGACACGGACCACGGCCGGCCACATCGGACGCAGGCTTTCCGGGCCGTTGTCGATGATGCCGAACACCGCGGTGTAGAGCACGTCACCCGGCCTGCCTTCGAATCCGGGGTTCGACCATGCCAGACCGTCCATGGGGTTGTTCGTGTCCCACTCCAGCACCGGGTTGATGTAGCCGTTCGGGTTGGGGTTGGCCACGATCAGCGGCGTACCGCGCACACCGATCGAGTGATCGATGAAACGATAGGGCGGCAGGCTAGGCACGAAGGGCTTGTCCCCGATGTAGAGCTGGGGATTGGGCCGGGTCGGGTCGAACTTGTTGCCACGGTAGGTATCCGGGCCGGAGCGCTTGATGTTGACGAAGTTGTCGCCGTCCTTGTCCGGGAAGCCCGCGTCCTGGCCCTTCTCGGTGAAGACGAACAGACGCTCTGCAGCATTGGCCACGCGGCGGTTGCCCTTGTCGTTGTGACCGTTGTCGCTCACCGCCAGGGCCTTCTCGAAGCGCGAACCCTTCGGTCCGAACGCGACACCCGACGAATTGCGCAGGCCCATCGCGTAGACTTCCCAGTCATCCCGCGTGTAGCTGCTGTCGGCCTTCAACTTGGCGCGATGGATGGCGCCGCCGCAGGGCTTCTGTGCCTTGATGACCTGCCCGGGCTTCGACGGCGTGCCCTTGGGCAGGTAAGCGCCCGTGAGGTTGCCTTCGGTGTCGCGGATGTTCAGGCCCGTCAGCACGATGTCGCGGCAGGGCGGGTCACGCGGCAGCGCCGGCATGCCGTCCGTGGTGCGCTTTTCCCAGTACGGGTCGATCGCATCGGTCCAGCCGTGGATGTTGGGATCGGAAAAACCGGAGTTGGAAGGTGCGCCCACGGCGTAGTAGAGCCAGCCGTCGCGGCAGGTGATGCCGCCGAGCGCGTGGTCGCCGATCGGGACCTCGTTCATGATCAGCTTGGGCGTGCCGTTCACGCCGTCGACTTCCCAGATGCCGTAGCTGTAGTCGCCGACGTACATGCGACCGTTCTCCGGGCAATAGCCGATCTCGTTCAGGGCGAACGACTTGAACGTCCCCAGGCCGACCTTGTCCTTGATGAGCTTGCCGTTCTTGTCGAAGATCTTCACGTGCGGCTTGTCGATGCCCTCGGGTGGAAAGCCGAAGGTGTTGCCGGAAATGGCAACCCAGACGTTGTCGTCCTTGTCGACCGCGATGGACGTGATCGTGTCGAGGCCGGCGGCGAACACCTGCACCTTGTAGCCCTTCGCGATCTTGATCTTGCTCGGATCCGGCGTAACCGGCGTGCGCGTGGACCACTTCCCGGCCGGACCACCCGGCTCCGCCTTCGCGCGGTCATCCGCCGCGAAAGCAGATCCCGCCGTGGCCCCCACAGCCAATGCGAGCACTGCTGCGTAGATTGGTATTCTCATTCTCGCCTCCTCCTCGGTTGAAGTTCGACTTCAGCTACCGTGCTACTCGGGCGTTGCCCTTTCTATTCGAGACTTACTGATCTCCCTGAATCGCTGGCCGCGCGAACCAGCCCTCGCCGGGCCGCCCCAAGAGGGCTGGCCCCCTGGGGGGAGAGGCCACAATGCCTATCGGGGGGGAGGTCACGTCTAATGATCGGCGGGCGCAAATGATCGAATGTGCTTTACGAGGGCATTCACCTGCTCCTCGTTGAACTTGTGCTCCCAGGCCGGCATGGTGGCAATCTTGCCCATGGCGGCGCCGCCCTTCTTGATGATCATGGCGAGGTACTCGTCGGGCACCGAGGCCATGTAGGCCTTGTTGGCCAGCGTGCCGATGTGCGGGCTGAATCCGCCGCGGTGCCCTTCGCCGCCGTCGCCCTGGAAACCGTGGCAGCCGGCACACATCTGATCGTAGATCTGCTTGGCTTCCTGGGGACTGGTTTCAGCCGTGGCCGCCATCGACAGGACGAGCGACAGCATCGCAATGATCGCGATCGAGAATTTCATGCGCGGGCCTCGATCTTCCGTGCGATCTGCCCATGCGAGAGCGCTGTTCCTGAAGGCCAACCTTCGGCCGCCCCCGAGGCCGGTGCGATACCGGCAGTCACCACGAGCGAAAACGCCGAGCAAGCCCGGCCGATCGGTCCCATGCGCTCTTTCCTCCCCAATGCTGCTGTAAGTTTTTGTTGGCTGAACATGGTGCGACTGTCGACCCGGGAGGTCAAGGGAAAGACTCCCCGCGCGGCACGCGATCGTTTGTTTGCACTGCGGCAAGACTACAATCGAGGGCTTCCGGGTCGACCCTCGCGACCCCTCCAAAGTCTGACAAAACGGCCCCCACGCTCACTGCGATCGCTGCCCCCCGAGGGGGCGCATCAGTGTCTTGGGGCGGCCCTGCGACACCCATCTCAAGGCCTTGTACGGGAGGGCCCGTGCAACCCGGCTGCGCCGGCCGCTGGCCCATCGCGATAACGAACACCCCACTGACATGAAAACCCCCGATTCCCCTCTTTCCGACCGTGTCGGCGAAGCAATCGTCATTCACGGCGCGCGCCAGAACAACCTCAAGAACCTGACCCTCTCGATCCCCACCAACGAACTGGTGGTGGTGACCGGCGTGTCCGGCTCCGGCAAGTCCTCCCTGGTGTTCGACACGCTTTACGCCGAAGGCCAGCGGCGCTACGTGGAGACGTTCTCGCCCTACGCGCGCCAGTTCCTGGACCGCATGGACAAGCCGCAGGTGGATCGGGTCGAGGGCATACCGCCCGCCATTGCCATCGACCAGACCAACCCGGTGCGCACCTCGCGCTCCACCGTCGGCACGATGACGGAGCTGAACGACCACCTGAAGCTGCTGTTCGCGCGGGCAGCCCATCTGCACTGCCGCCATTGCGGGCGCGCGGTGCGCCGCGACTCGCCGCAGACCATCTTCGACGACCTTACGGAACGGGCCAGGACGACGGGCGATCCACGGCTGATCGTGACCTTCCCGGTCCCGGTGCCGAAGAATTTCAAGGAAGAGGAAGTCCTGAAGTTGCTGGAGGTGCAGGGGTATTCGCGGATCCACGCGCGATCGAAGGATGCGGTCGAGGTCATCCAGGATCGGTTCCGGGCGGGCAACGCGGAACGGGCGCGGATCGTGGAGGCGCTCGAAGCGGCGCTGCGGGTGGGGCAAGGGCGGGTGAATGTGTATCCGGTGGGCGACGATGCTGCGGGCGGTGGAATGCCCCCTCCTGCGGAGTGCGCGCCGGCCTGCATGCCGGCGCCGCTCGACGGGCTCGCCGCATGCGGCTCGAATTCCCCGTCTCGCTCCCAACCTTCCCCCACCGTTCCGGTGGGGAAAGGAGTGCCCGTGGCGTCCGCAGTGTGGCGTTACAGCACCGACCTGCACTGCCCCGACTGCGACATCCACTACAGCGAGCCGAATCCGAGCCGCTTCTCGTTCAATTCGCCCATCGGGGCCTGCGAGACCTGTCGCGGTTTCGGCCGCGTGATCGGCATCGATTTCGGGCTGATCGTGCCGGACTCTGCGAAGACGCTCGGCGGCGGCGCGATCAAACCTTGGCAGACGCCGAGTTTCAGCGAATGCCAGGACGATCTGGTGAAGTACGCAAGAAAGCGCGACGTCCCGCTCGATGTGCCCTGGCGCGACCTCACCGATGCCCAGCGCCATTGGGTGCTGGAGGGCGAACCGGAATGGAAGAGCTGGAGCAAGTCCTGGCCGGGCACGTGGTACGGCGTGCGGCGCTTCTTCGCCTGGCTCGAGACCAAGGCGTACAAGATGCACATCCGGGTGCTGCTGTCGAAGTACCGCGCCTACACCCCGTGCGAGTCGTGCGGCGGCGCGCGCCTGAAGCCGGAATCCCTGCTGTGGCGAGTCGGTACGAGCGCAGATGCCGATGCCGTGCTCCCGTCGAACCAGCGCTTTCTGCCTCGGGGCGTTGACTGGTCGCGCGAGGTCCTCGAGCACCTGCCGGGTCTGTCGATCCACGACCTGATGCTGTTGCCCACGGAACGCACCCGCACGTTCTTCGAGAGCCTGCGCCTCGAAGGCGCTCTCGACGAAGCCACCGACCTGCTGCTCGCGGAGATCCGAAGCCGCCTCGGTTTCGTCAACGAAGTGGGGCTCGGCTATCTCACACTCGACCGCCAATCGCGCACGCTCTCGGGCGGCGAAGTGCAGCGCATCAACCTCACCACCGCGCTCGGCACGTCGCTCGTCAACACCCTCTTCGTGCTCGACGAACCTTCCATCGGCCTGCATCCGCGCGACATGCTGCGCGTGATCGCGGTGATGCAGAAGCTGCGCGATGCCGGCAACTCGCTGGTGGTGGTGGAGCACGATCCGCAGATCATGTTCGCCGCCGACCGGCTGCTCGACATGGGCCCCGGACCCGGCGAACGCGGCGGCGAGATCGTCTTCTTCGGCACGCCGGAGGAGATGATGCGCACACCGGATTCGCTCACCGCCTCGTATCTGTCGGGGCGCAAGCGTGCCGACAGCGGTCTCGCGCCGCGAGCGCCCGATGCGCGCGGACCGAAACTGGAGTTGCTCGGTGCGACCGAGCACAACCTGAAGAACGTGGATGTGACGATTCCGCTGGAGCGGCTGGTCACCATCACCGGCGTTTCCGGCTCGGGCAAGTCGACCCTCGTCCAGGACGTGCTCTACGCCGCGCTGCTCAAGCAGAAAGGCAAGCCGACCGAAACGCCAGGCGCGTTCCGTGAGCTGCGCGGCCATCAGCACGTCGCCGAGGTCGTGATGGTGGACCAGACACCGATCGGCAAGACCACCCGGTCCAACCCCGCGAGCTACGTCGGGGCCTTCGACGCGATCCGCAAGCTGTTCGCGGACACGCCGGCTGCGAAGCAGCGCGCCTATACCCCCGGCACCTTCAGCTTCAACTCCGGCGACGGCCGCTGCCCGACCTGCGGCGGCAACGGCTTCGAGCACGTGGAGATGCAGTTCCTCTCCGACGTGTATCTGCGCTGCCCGGACTGCGACGGCAAGCGCTATCGCCCGGAAGTGCTCGAGATCACTGTGGCCGGCAGGAACATGGCGGAGGTACTCGAATTGACGGTGTCGGAGGCCGTGCATTTCTTTGCCGATTCGAAGGAGACGCTAGCGCGCCTGCAGCCGCTCGCAGACGTGGGCCTCGAGTACCTGCGCCTGGGTCAGCCGGTGCCGACCTTGTCGGGCGGCGAAGCACAGCGGCTCAAGCTGGCCGGTCATCTCGCCGAAGCCAACCTCGGCACGGCGTCGAAATCGTTGTTCCTGTTCGACGAGCCGACGACCGGACTGCATTTCGACGACACCGCGAAGCTGCTCCGGGCCTTCCGCAAGCTGCTCGCCGCCGGTCATTCTCTGATCGTGATCGAGCACAACCTCGACGTGATCGGTGCGTCGGACTGGCTGATCGACCTGGGACCCGAAGGCGGCGATGCCGGCGGTGCGCTCGTCTGCGCAGGCACCCCGACCGACGTGATGGCCCATCCGACATCGCATACCGGCAAGGCCCTGCGGGACTACGCCACGGCGCTGTCGGGCAACACGCCGCGCGTCGCCGAGTCCGCGGTGAGCTACCGACCGGTACCGCGCGCGGCCCGGGGAGGAACTTCGATCAGCGTGCGCAACGCCCGCGAACACAACTTGAAGAGCGTCAACGTCGACATTCCGCGCCACGGCTTCAACGTGATCACCGGCGTGTCCGGCTCCGGCAAGTCCACGCTCGCCTTCGACATCCTGTTCAACGAAGGCCAGCGCCGTTACCTCGAGTCACTCAACGCCTATGCGCGCCAGTTCGTGCAGCCGGCCTCACGCCCCGACGTGGACGCGATCTTCGGCATTCCGCCCACGGTCGCGATCGAGCAGCGCACCAGCCGCGGCGGGCGCAAGAGCACGGTGGCCACTCTCACCGAGGTGTATCACTTCCTGCGGCTGCTGTTCATGAAGCTGGGCACGCAGCATTGCCCGAACGACGGCACACCGATCGAACCGCAAAGCGTCGACAGCATCGTCGCGCGCATCCTGCGCGACTATCGAGGCCAGCACATCGGTCTTCTGGCGCCTCTGGTGGTCGCGCGGAAGGGGTACTACACCGATCTCGCGAAGTGGGCGTCCGGCAAGGGCTACACGCACCTGCGTGTGGACGGCGAGTTCATCGGCACGGCGAAATGGCCGCGCCTCGACCGGTTCAAGGAGCACACTCTGGAGCTGCCGGTGGCGGATCTTGTGATCACGCCGGAAGCCGAGACCGCGCTGCGCACCGCGCTGGCGACCGCGCTGGAACACGGCAAGGGCGTGGTGCACGTCATCGCGCCGCTCGATGGTCTGCTGGAGGGCAAGGCCGAGGCGACCGACCAGGTGTTCTCCACCAAGCGCGCCTGCCCGACCTGCGGTACCAGCTATCCGGAACTCGACCCACGCCTCTTCTCCTACAACTCGAAGCACGGCTGGTGCGAGACGTGTTACGGCACCGGCCTCGCGATCCAGGGGTTCGACGAGGAACAGACCGGCGAAGAGATCTGGTGGAACGACTGGTTCGAAGGCGATGCGCACCCGTGCCCGACCTGCGAGGGCAAGCGCCTCAATCCGATCGCACTGAACGTGCTGTTTCGCGACCTCTCCATCGCCGACCTCGCGGCACTGTCGGTGGGCAAGATCGACGACTTCTTCCATCTGCTCGCGCTCGAAGGGCGCGAACTCGAGATCGCCCGCGACATCCTGGCGGAGCTCAAGTCACGGCTCGGCTTCCTGCAGGACGTGGGGCTCGGCTATCTCGCGCTGGATCGTTCGGCTCCGACGCTGTCGGGTGGCGAGGCCCAGCGCATCCGCCTCGCCTCGCAACTGGGTTCGAACCTGCAAGGTGTTTGCTACATCCTCGACGAACCCACCATCGGCCTGCACCCGCGTGACAACCGCATTCTCCTGGACACACTCGCCCGGCTGGAAGCGAAGGGCAACACGCTGGTGGTGGTCGAGCATGACGAAGACACCATCCGGCGCGCCGACCACGTGCTCGACCTGGGTCCGGGCGCAGGCACGCGTGGCGGTCACGTGGTGGGGCAAGGCACGGCAGAGGATCTGATGGCCTCGCCCGATTCGCTCACCGGCCGTTTCCTGCGCGAGCCATTGCGGCATCCGCTGGCGCCGCGGCGTGCCGTGGCCGCATCCGCGCCTTCGATCGAGCTCGTGGGCGCGGACCTGCACAACCTGAAGCAGGTGAACGCGCGCGTGCCGCTCGGTCGGCTGACGGTGATCACAGGCGTATCCGGCTCCGGCAAATCCACGATCGCGCGCGACGTGCTGCACGCGAATCTCGTGCACATCGTCTCCGAAGGGCGCAAGCGCCGCGGGCCGGGTGAAGTCTTCCTCGGGTGTCGCGACGTCAAGGGTGCGGAAGCGGTGGGTCGGGTGCTCGAAGTGGACCAGACGCCCATCGGCAAGACACCGCGCTCCTGCCCGGCGACCTACGTCGGCTTCTGGGATTCGATCCGCCGACTGTTCGCCGGCACCACCGAAGCGCGCATGCGCGGTTTCGAGGCCACGCGGTTTTCCTTCAACACCGGCAGCGGCCGCTGCGATGCCTGCGAAGGCCAGGGTTTGCAGAAGATCGAGATGAGCTTCCTGCCGGACGTGAAGGTGACCTGCGATGTGTGCGGCGGCAAACGTTTCAATCCCGAAACACTCTCGGTGCAGTTCAAGGGCAAGTCCATCGGCGATGTGCTGGCGATGAGCGTGGACGACGCGGTCGAGTTCTTCTCGGCACACAACTCGATCCATCACGCGCTGCGCTTGCTGCAGGACGTGGGACTGGGCTATCTCACGCTCGGGCAGCAGAGTCCGACGCTCTCGGGCGGCGAAGCACAGCGGATCAAGCTGGTGACGGAGCTGTCCAAGGTGCGCACCGATCAGTCCGACGCCGGCGCCAGACCGGGTCGCGCCGGCGCGCAGCAGCACACGCTCTACGTGCTGGACGAACCGACTGTCGGGCTGCACATGGCGGATGTGGAGAAACTGATCCGCGTGCTGCATCGACTGGTGGACGCCGGCAATTCCGTGGTGGTGATCGAGCACAACCTCGATGTGATGGCAGAGGCCGACTGGATCATCGATCTCGGACCCGAGGGTGGGGATGCCGGTGGCGAGATCGTCGCGCAGGGAGCACCTGAGACGATCGTCGCGAAGGCGACGCGGTCGCATACGGCGAAGGTGCTCGGGGAGTTTCTGGCGGAGCGTGGCAGCGGCGCCTAGGTATTCGGCGTCTGGCCCCCACCCCAGCCCTCCCCCGACTCCGTCGGGGGAGGGAGCTTTACACCCTTTCCCCCGACTTCGTCGGGGGAGAGAGCTTTACACCCCTTCCCCCGGCTTCGCCGGGGGAAGGTTGGGATGGGGGCCGCGCACCCGCGCGTGGAGATGCTGTCCGCCGAACCGGGTGGACAACAACCTCAGGCCGCCGCCTGCTCCGTCACCGGCGGCACCCCGTCGATCGCCGTACGCACCGCATCCTCGACCCGATCGAGCAGCACGAACTGCAGCTTCTCGCGCGCTTCGGCCGGCACGTCGTCGAGATCCTTCGCGTTGCGCCGCGGCAGCATCACGGTGGTGACACCGGCGCGCAGTGCGGCCAGGGTCTTTTCCTTGACGCCACCGATGGGCAGGACCAGCCCGCGCAGCGAGATCTCGCCGGTCATCGCCACGTCAGCGCGCACCGGCTTGTCGGTGAGCAACGAGACGAGCGACAGGAACATCGCCACACCCGCACTCGGACCATCCTTCGGTGTCGCGCCCGCGGGCACATGCACGTGGATATCGACGTCGTCGAGCTTGCGACCGGTCCAGGTCTTGGCAAGCGTGAGTGCGGCTTGCGCTGACTCCTTCATCACATCACCGAGTTGCCCGGTCAGGATCAACTTGCCCGAGCCCTGCACCTTCGCGGATTCGATGAAGAGGATGTCACCGCCCACGGGCGTCCAGGCAAGACCCGTCGCCACGCCCGGCAAGCCGGCACGCTGCGCCACTTCGTTCTCGAACCGCGCCGCACCAAGAATCGCGTGCAGGTCGTTGCCGTCCACCGTGATCGGTCCGGCTTCGCCTTCCGCGATACGCATCGCCACCCGGCGCAGGACCGAACCGACTTCGCGTTCGAGATTGCGCACACCCGCTTCGCGCGTGTACTCGCCGATGATCCTGCGTAGCGCCGCATCGGTGACCGCCACCTGCTCCGCGGAGAGGCCATTGGCTTCAAGCTGGCGCTTCACGAGGTAACGGCGCGCGATCTCTAGCTTTTCCTCTTCCGTGTAACCGGGAAGCTGGATGATTTCCATGCGGTCGCGCAACGGCCCCGGAATGGTGTCGAGCTGGTTCGCGGTGGCGATGAACATCACCTTCGACAGATCGAAGTCGACGCCGAGGTAGTTATCGCGGAACTTGGAGTTCTGCTCCGGATCGAGCACCTCGAGCAGCGCCGACGACGGATCGCCATGGAATCCGCCTGCGCCGAGCTTGTCGACCTCGTCGAACAGCAGCACGCCCGTGCGTGACCCGGCGCGCTTCAATGCCTGGACGATGTTGCCGGGCAGCGAACCGATGTAGGTACGCCGGTGACCACGAATCTCCGCTTCGTCGTGCACGCCGCCCAGCGCCACGCGCTGGAACGTCCGGCCGGTGGCCTTCGCGATCGACTGGCCGAGCGACGTCTTGCCCACGCCGGGCGGGCCGACGAAGCACAGGATCGGGCTCTTGCCTTCCGGATTGAGCTTGCGAACTGCGAGGAACTCGAGGATGCGCCGCTTGATCTTGTCGAGACCGAAGTGATCCTCGTCGAGCACCCTGCGGGCCTCGGCGATGTCGATCGACTTGATGTCGTCGGCCTTCCAGGGCAACTCGGTCAGCCACTCGAGATACGTGCGCACCATCGACGCCTCGCCCGAACTCTCGCCCATGCGTTCCAGGCGCTTCAGTTCCTTGCGCGCGTGCTTCAACGTTTCGTCGGGCATCCCGGCAGACTCGACTGCCGTCTTCAGCCCTTCGATCTCCGCGGCCGTATCTTCGCCATCGCCGAGTTCCTTCTGGATCTGGCGCATCTGTTCACGCAGCACATGCTCGCGTTGGCGATCGTCGAATTCCTTCCTGGTCTTGTCGCCGATCTCCTTGGAAAGGCGCAGCACCTCGACACGCGCGGCGAGCAATGCCAGCACCCGATCGAGACGGCGCGTGAGATCGAACGTCTCGAGGATGTCCTGCTTGTCCTCGCGCTTGACGTCGATCAGGTTCGCGACTGTGTCCGCGAGCGCGCCGGCCGATTCCATGCCTTGCACGACCGGAATGAACTCGTCGGGCGCATTGGGCAGCAGACGGATCGCCTCGACTGCCTTTTCCTTCAACTGGAGAAAGCGCGCTTCGATCTCGGGTCCGGTTTCATCCGCCGGCGCGATGAGTGCGACGCGGCCCACCAGGAACGGCCAGCCCTCGAGGAACTCGAGCACACGGAAGCGTTCCTCGCCTTGCACGACGAGATGATGCGAGCCGTCCTGGCCTGTCACGTAACGTACGATGCGACCTGCCGTGCCGACCCAGTGCAGGTCGTTGGGACGGACATCATTCTGCTCGGCATCGCGCTGGAGCAGAAAACCGACGCGTTGCTCCGATTGGACAGCTGCTTGTGCAGCGGCAACCGAAGTGGCGCGACCGATGGTCACAGGCGAGACGACACCGGGATACAGGACGACGTTGCGCGCCGGGATGAGGATCAGCGCATCCGGCGGCAAGGGGCGAAGCGGCGCACCGCGACGGCGCGGTTCGCCACCAGGCGCCGACCGCGCATCGTCGTCGGAGAGGACAGACTGAGGCGTAAACCACTGATTCATCGCATTCGCCTTTCTTGTGTTGCCCTCGTTACCGCATTGGGCCCCGCGCCCAGGGAACCTGGGGCGCACGGGCTTCCATTGCCAAGCAGCGAGGTAGGTGGGTGGCCCGAAATCGAGCATTCCCGGCGAAGGTTGGTGCGAGCGCGGCGCGTTTCAAGCCGACAGTGCGTTTACCTCACTGAACTGCAGCGGCGTCATGACGCGAAACGGCAGCGGCTGGAAGCGGCGGCGGGCGAACACGAGCAGCGCCTTGTCGCGCGTCACCAGAAAGTCCGCACTGGCATCGAGGGCAAGCTCGAGAAACTTCTGGTCGTCGGGGTCGTGACATCGCGGCAGCCGACCCACCACGGAGGCCCCGTTCAACTTGATCTGCCGGACCATGCCGAGGGCTTCCACCATCCAGAGCGCCTGGACGTCGGCGGGCGCCACTTCCCCCCGAAAGGGGTAGCCTAGTGCGCGCTCGAGTTCGTCGCGACAAGGCGGGTTCATCACTATCTCGATTCGCCGCGCCTGGACCCCAGTGCGAATCGCCTGAACCGAAGCGTCCGCGAATACCAGCCAGTCGAGCCAGACGTTCGTGTCGAGCACCAGGCGGCAGACGCCGTCGGAACGTTCCATCAACCTTGCAACCTTCAGCCCGCGCTGCCCGAGGCCACGCCGACGCCGCCGGCGTAACGCTGCTTCCAGAGCTCGTGACCGTGCGTGAGATCGTTGTGCCCGCTGCGATCACCCCCCCGCAACAGCCACAGCGGCTGGTCGTAGATGTTGAACGGGCTGTTGTCCTTGCGCTGGCGCACCAGCGAACGGTCGTAGTGCGACGTCGCCGGCATGTAGCGCATGATCAGCGCCGCGCGCCGCTGGCCCGAGGTGTTGGCGAGCGATCCGTGGATCAGCCGCACGTCGTGGATCGACATCTCACCGGGCTCCAGTTCCACGTTGACCGCGGTGGCTTCGTCGAACTGGTCGGCATCGAGCTCCAGGTTGAGGACCAGGTTCTTGCGTTCGCTCACGTGGTGGCGATAGAGCTCCTGACGGCGATGAGAGCCGGGGATGAACCGCATGCAGCCGTTCGCGGGCGATACCGGATCGATCGCGATCCACACCGAGGCGGTCGCCAACGGCCGCATGGGCCAGTACTCGCCATCCTGGTGCCAGGGGACCTCCCGGCCGATGGTCGGCGGCTTGCACAGCACGCGCGTGATCCACAGGATCAGGTCCGGCCCGAGCACCTGCTCCACCAGATCGAGCACACCGGGATCCTGGGCCGCGGCCATGAAGGGATTCAGGTCCGGCCCGGTGGTGGGCGGAATCATGTGCGGGTTGGCAAGATCTTCCTGCGCCACGTCGGTATAGGTGGCGAGCAACCCGTCGGTGGCGGCGCGCAGCCGCTGCAGCAAATCGTCCGGCAACCGATACCGGGGAAATACGTAGCCGTGTTCGCGATAGTGATCGAGTTCGGCCGCGCTCAAGCTGGCGCTCATCGTGTTGCCTCCGTGCACGCGTCTTATTGGCGTTCGCCGCGACGATACGGGACCGCGCGCCCGTCTACAATGCGCGACTTCCTCACGACAGCGAGACTGCCATGCCCAACACCACCGCAACCGGCCTCATCATCGACGAACTCACCGTCGGCGACGGCGACGAAGCCACCGCCGGCCGCCAGGTCACCGTGCACTACACCGGCTGGCTGACCGACGGCTCGAAATTCGACTCGAGCAAGGATCGCCACGATCCGTTCGTCTTCGGACTCGGCCAGCGGCAGGTGATCGCCGGCTGGGACGAGGGCGTGCAGGGCATGAAGGTGGGCGGCAAGCGCAAGCTCACGATCCCGCCGGAACTCGGCTACGGCGCGCGTGGGGCCGGTGGGGTGATACCGCCGAATGCGACGCTGGTGTTCGAGGTGGAGTTGCTTGGCGTTCGATAGCTCGACACCGAGTACCGCTCCGATGTCGCCGCACCGCTCGGTTTCGCATCAGCGTGCGATGCCGAGTGGCGGTTGTTGCTTCGGCAATGACCCGCGCGGCGCTACCAAGGCTCGGGAGCGGTGCGCTCCGTGCTGGCACGAAGCGTCCCGATCATGGCAGTCTCCACGGTAGTATCAACGCCATGAACACTGCCATCGATAGGGCTGGAAGAGTCTTGATCCCCAAGGACATCAGGGAAGGGGCGGGGCTGACCCCTGGGACACCTCTGTCGATACGTCTTTCCGACGGCATCGTGGAGATCTGCGCGGAGCCCCTGCCCGTAGAGCTGATCAAGACAGGCCGCTTTCTGGTGGCCGAACCGCATGCCGCTACTCCACCACTGACTTCCGGATTGGTGGAGTCCGTTCGGGCGACCCTGACGAATCGGCGGGAGCGCAGCAGGGGGTGAAGCGGTTTCTGCCGGGCACCGGCTGCCCTGGAAATGGACGAAACGGTGGGTCACACAAGCGCTGCCGTGACGTCCGCCTCAGCGGCGCGCGCCGGCTGCGTCTGTTCCCTGCTCAGCCAAGCGATTCTGGAGGTAGCGGATTCGCGTACGTGTGGACTGCTGCAGGCACGATAAACTTTCGTCCTTCGTCAATGCGCCGCAGGTCTTGTTTCTGCGCGCGAGCCATGTGCGTTGGTCCCTGCGTGCTTCTTCGCCCTTGCGGGATAGCCACCGGGCGTAGGCATCGGCGAGATACCGATCTTGCATTGCAAGCACGCCATCCGAGCACACCAGGCGATCTATGGCGCTCAATGCAGGTCCGCATTTGAAGCTCGGTCCCTGGACCGGTCGCACGCTATTGACGAGAGCGCCCACATCCATCTGTTTCTGCGCGTCGGTCAGGTAGGGATTCTTGGCAAGATAGTAAGCGACGCCATCGCCGCGGCTGTCCACCGCCTTCCTGTCCGCACCCGCTTCGACCAGCAATCGAAGCACTTCGATGCCAGCATTCTCGGCTGCGTACATCAACGCAGTTCGACCGCTTCGGTTTATCTGCATGCCGCACTGATTCACCTCCTTGGTCCTTGCATCAACAGCGGCCTTGCGCCGAAGCAGCAGTGCCACCACGTCCGGTCGATTCATGTGCGCAGCCATCATCAAGGCTGTCTTGCCAAAGTCGTTCCTGGCATCAACTCTGAAGCCGGCGTCGAGCAAGCTCTTTGCAATACTTGAGGACTCCACGGCGTCGTGGAGGTAGGGCGACACGGGAAAAATCAATTGATCATCGCGTCCTTCTTCCTTCGGACTGCCCGACTCGACTATGTCGCTTTTCGTAAGGGTCCCTTGAATGATCCGTTGCCGGAACGGATCAACCGTTTGGAAGTCTCCATAGCTGCCAGGTACCATGATCCAGGCTGCGACTATCTGATCAAGTGCGAGTTTCGCCTGTCGCCGCGCGTTGTCTGTCTTTAGCCCGAATGCCTTCTGGAAGTGCCGCTCGAGGCCTTGCAAAGCCGAGGGTTCATGTTCCAGCAGGGTCTGATACTCGCGGCGGTTCCAGACACCAGCGAAACTCCAATCCGCCATCAACGTTCGCTCCAACTTCGCAGAGCCCTCGCGACGCCGCTCGGACAGGGTCCACGGGCGGATGATGGCATTCATCATCGCAAATTCGGCGCCCCAATCGTGAATATC
Organism: Burkholderiales bacterium; assembly: GCA_019747905.1. Classification (GTDB taxonomy): domain Bacteria; phylum Pseudomonadota; class Gammaproteobacteria; order Burkholderiales. The sequence goes on along the minus strand of JAIEQG010000013.1, from coordinate 68,525 downwards.
GTTGGCATGCATCGTTCCGCAGTCGCCGACACCTCCAGTACCGATGCGGCGAAGCACTCCAAAGTAACCAGCAACACCCTCGACGGAATCAGCGGCGGCGACCCGGTCCTCCATGGGCCACATCTGTACCCTGCAAGCGGGTTTCAATCGACCGTTCCCCTGCAGGCGATAGACAGGAAGGCTCCTCTGCAGTGGACCGTGCAGCCAATGCTGATATCCGTAGAAGTAGTAGCGCCCCCGAAACTCGAAGAGTTGGTGGTCCTCCCATTCACTTCCCTCTGCCGCTTCGCCAGTCGTCGTCTCTCCATCCGGGTAGTAGCGAATACCCGGATCCAGACTCCCCGGATCGGCGGGCAATCGAGATTCTGCGGTATCCCCATTGTCGGAATCCGCCTTTGGATCCTTGATCACCGATTCAAGACTGCCCTTTGACGGAAAGACAAAGGCGTAATAGTTCTCACCTCGCCACGTGTGAAAGTAGTGGCGCAGGGCGAGAGTCTGTTTGGTTCCGGTGCCGTCAAGATCAAGTTCGATCGAACGTATGGGACCGCGCGCCGAGTCCTCAGAGGCCGTCTGATCCTCCCACGGGACCCATCGAATACCGTTCCCATCGACTCGATTGACCCACATGTCAGAGTCTCCGGAGAGAAAGGTACGCCGCGCCAACGCCAATACAATCGAACAAAGTTCAGGGTCGTCGTCTGCGACCAACCGCGGGAGGAAAGGTGAACGAACGGCACCGAAGTCCCTTGCGTCCATCGCTGTCACCGGGAACGCCGCTGCCATGAAGGAGCATCCGGCGGCGAGATGGTGAACCAGCGCGCGCCTGAGTAGGTTCGAACATCTGTTCGTCCCGACAGGGCTTTTCTTCGTCATCCTTGCCTCCACACCAAGGTTGTTCCTACCGCGCAATGCATATGATCGTCGGGCTCTGCCCGCAAGCTCGAGGTCAGACTTCGAGGAATTCGCTGTCGACAAAGCACCAAGCCCAGTCTTCCCCGGGTTCGAATGACCGCACGATCGGGTGCTGCGTCACATGGAAGTGCTTCGTCGCATGCCGGTTCTTCGACGAATCGCAGCATCCGACGTGGCCGCAGGTGAGGCACAGGCGCAGGTGCACCCAGGTGTCGCCCGTCTCCAGGCACTCCTTGCAGCCGCGGCCGCTCGGGGTGACTTCCTGAATGGTGTCGAGATGGGTGCAGGTCATCGCGTACCTCGGGGGTCAGTGAACCTCGGAATCGATCGGCAGCACCACCAGGAATTTCGTGTCGCCCGGCTTCGAATGGACCTTGATGGTACCGCCGTGGCGATTCACGACGATACGCCAGGTGATATCGAGCCCGAGACCGGTGCCCTTGCCGACGGGCTTCGTGGTGAAGAACGGTTCGAACAGCCGCGTCTGCACGTCCGGCGGGATGCCGGGACCTGAATCACCCACTTCGACGACGGCGGCGCCGCCGTCGCGCCGCGTGCGGATAGTAAGTGTGCCCTTGCAGTCCATCGCGTCCAACGCGTTGTCGATCAGGTTGGTCCACACCTGATTGAGCTCCGAGCCGTACACCGACAGTTTCGGCAACGACCGATCGTATTCGCGCACCACTTCGACGCCGTGCTTCAGCTTGTGGCGCATGATGGTGAGCGTGGCTTCGATGCCTTCGTGAATGTCCACCTCCTGCTTCGGCGCCTGGTCCATGTACGAATAGGACTTCATCGCCTTCACCAGATCGGCGATGCGCGAGGCACCGTGGTTGGCTTCGTCGACCAGCGCCGCGAGTTCGACGGTGGCCGCGAGCCAGCGGGCCGCCGGCGAGACGGCATCGCCCGCGCTGCCGAGCAGTGATTGCACGGCCGGCAACTCGAGCTTCGATGCAGCGAACACGGCAGCGATCTTCCATGCATCGTGCACCTTGCGGCCGTCCAGCCACTCGCCGAAGGCTTCTTCGCGATCGCTCTCTTCGATCGGGGTGCGCGCCGGCACGGGCCCGCTGATGGCCGTGTCGCTCAGCGCCTTCAGAGCGTACATCGCCTCCTGCGGAAGATCGGAGTCGTGCAGTTCGCACGTGATGGAATCGAGATCGCGCGCGATCGCCCGCATGCGGTCGGTGGAACGTGCCACGGCCGCCGCGGGGTTGTTGAGCTCGTGGGCGAGGCCGGCAGTCAGCGTTCCGAGGGAGGCCAGCTTCTCGCGCTGGCGCACGAAGGATTCGAGGCCCGAAACGCGCCTCGAGAGCGTCTGGAAGATGGTGCGGCTGAAGGTGACGTCGGTCGCGATCAGTTCGCGAAAGGTATCCTCGTCCAGGCGCAGCAGGCGGCTGTGCCCGGCGGAGCGCACCGTGACCTGGGCCGGCGTACCGGAGAGCAGCGGAATCTCGCCCATGAAGGCCGGTGCATCCTGGCGACCGGCCGGCAGTTCGACGCTGTTGGAGCGCTTGGTAATGAGCAACGAGCCTTCGATCAGGACCACGAAGCTCGCGCCCTCGTCGCCTTCGTGGATCAGTGCCTCACCGGGCGCAAGTTCGAAGTCGGTGAGCCGGTGGCAGACCCAATCGAGACGTTCGTCCGACAGGCCGCTGAACAACGGCATGGCGCGGAGGAGTTCGAGCCCGATCACAGGTCGGCGAGAAACTGGTGGACGAACGACACGGCCATGGACCCTTCGCCCACGGCTGCGGCGACCCGTTTCATCGAACCGTGGCGCACGTCGCCGGCCGCGAACACGCCGGGGATGCAGGTCTCTAGCAGGAACGGGTCGCGCTCGAGGGTCCACACCGGGGGCCATTTGCCGTCGACCAGCAGGTCACGGCCGGTCAGGATGAAGCCATGATCGTCGCGCAGCGCGGAATCGCCCAGCCAATCGGTGCGCGGCTCGGCACCGATGAAGATGAACAGCGCCGCGACGTCGCGGGTTTCCTCTTCGCCGGTGCGCACGTTGCCGAGTGTCACGGTTTCCAGGTGATCGGTGCCACTCACTCGCGCCACCTGCGTGAAAGGCAACACCGTGATGTTGGCGGTCCCTTCGATGCGGTCGATGAGATAACGCGACATCGTCGCCGCGAGCCCTTCGCCGCGCACGATGATGGTGACGCTCCGCGCGTAGTCCGCCAGGAAGATCGCGCCCTGCCCTGCCGAATTGCCGCCGCCGACGATCACCACGTCCTGGCCCTGGCAGACGGCGGTCTCGGTGGTCGCAGCCCCATAGAACACACCGACGCCGGCCAGTTCCTCGAGGCCGGGTGCCGGCAACTTGCGGTACTGCACGCCGCTCGCGATCACCAGCGCGCGGCAGCCGACTTCGGAGCCATCCGACAACTGCACGAACTTGTAGGGCGCCTGCACGCGCAAACCCGTGACAGCCTGCGTGAGAATCAGATCGGCACCGAAACGCCGCGCCTGCGCAACGGCGCGGCGCGACAGGTCGGCGCCGCTCAAGCCCGAAGGGAAACCGAGGTAGTTCTCGATGCGGGAACTGGTGCCGGCCTGGCCGCCCGGGGCTTCGCGCTCGACGATCGCGCTCTTGAGCCCTTCGGAGGCACCGTAAACCGCGGCCGCGAGGCCCGCCGGTCCGCCGCCCACGATCACGAGGTCGTACACCTGTGTCGCGCTGTGGGTCGAGATTCCGAGACGCTCTGCCAGCACGGTCGGGCTGGGCCGCTGCAGGCGCGTGCCGTCCGGCAGCACCACCAGCGGCAGGCCCTTCAGTTTGGGGGCATTGCACGCTGTCTTCTCTTCGGGCGTGAGCAGTTCGATGATGCGCTGCGCTTCCGGATCATGCTCGACATCGAGCCGCCGGTAGGGCACGTGATTGCCCGAGAGAAATTCACGCAGCTCGTGGCCCAGCGGCGACCAGCGATGATCGATGAGCTGCACGCCGCGGAACTGCGGCTTCTGCGTGGAGCGCCAATCTTCCAGGAGGTCGCCGAGCACCGGATAGAGGTTGTGCTCCGGCGGATGCCACGGTTTCATCAGGTAGTAGTCGAGGCGCACGCGATTGATCGCGCGGATCGCTGCTTCGGTATCGGTGTACGCCGTGAGCAGAACCCGGCGGGCGGTGGGGAACAGCTTGGAGGCCTGCTCGAGAAACTCGACGCCGCTCATCTCGGGCATGCGCTGGTCCGACAACAGCAAGGCGACGGTATCGCTGCGCAACCGGAGTTCGGTCAGGGTCTCCATGGCCGTGAGCGGCGACTCGGCACGGAGGATCCGGTAGTGCTCGCCGTAGGCTTCGCGCAGATCGCGCGCCACGGCGCGCGAGACCTCCGGTTCGTCGTCGACGGCGAGAATGACGGGACGCGCGTCAGGCATTGGTTACCCCATTCATTCGTGGAATCCCCCCTTCTCCCCCGGGGAGAAGGGACGGGGAAGTGGGGGGCCACCATTGGACTGCACTTGGCGTGGGGTCGGCACCACCGACCTCACGCCAAGTACGAGCGCAGCATCCACGCCATCTTCTCGTGCGCCTCGATCAAGCCGGTGATGAAGTCGTTGGTGCCGACATCGCCCAACTTGTCGCCGACGATCTCCACTTCCTTGCGCAGGCGCTGGATGATGGTTTCGTGGCTGATCAGCAAGTCCTTGATCATCGCTTTCTCCCCCACGGTCTTGCCGTCGTCTTCCTTCAGCTTGGTGAGCTTGAGATACGCCGCGAGCGAACCTGCGGCGCGCCCGCCCAGGGCCCGCGCGCGCTCCGCGACGTCGTCCATGATCTCGTCGAGCTCTTCGTACTGCGCCTCGAAGAACTTGTGTGTCTCGCTGAAGTCGGGACCTTCCACATTCCAATGGTAGTTGCGGGTCTTGATGTACAGCACCACCTCGTCTGCGAGCAGGCGGTTCAGGATCTCCACGACACCCTTGCGTTGGGCATCGCTCAGGCCGATGTTCGGTTTCATGTTCGAGCTCCAGTACTGGTTGATCGGATCTGCGCCAGGTGCGCACACGCCTCGAGTATAGGGATTGCCCCCGCATCCGATGATGAATTGTTCTTATCGGCGCCATAGGAATTTTCAGGGTGGCGGGCGGTTGCGTTCCGTCCCTGCCGCCCCTATCTTGGCGACAACCGATCCGCGGCATTCGAGCGGCCCCGTCACCCCTACCTGCAGGAGTGTTTTTTCATGGCAACCGTCGAACTGACCCTGGACAACTTCGAGTCCACGATCGAGGGCAACGACATCGTGATCATCGATTTCTGGGCGCCGTGGTGCGGCCCCTGTCGCGCCTTCGCCCCGGTGTTCGAGGCCACGTCGGAACAGCATCCCGACGTCGTCTTCGCCAAGCTCAACACCGAGGACGTGCCGGAGATCGCCCAGCAGTTCAGCATCCGCGCGATTCCGACCCTGATGGTGTTTCGCGAGCAGATCATCCTCTTCTCCCAGCCCGGCGCTATGATGGGCGGCGCCTTCGAAAAGCTGATCGAAGAGGTGAAGGGGATCGACATGGCAAAAGTCCACAGCGAAATCGCGGCCCGCGACGCGGCAGAGCCCGCCGCCCAGTCCTGAGGGCCTGCCTATGGTCGCCACGCTCCCCGACCAGGACACTCTCGACGCGCTGATCGCGGCCCACGCGACCCTCGCGATCGTGTTCGACGACGAGGGCAGTGAAGCAGGCCGGGGCTTCCGCGCGGCCTTCGAGGATGTGATGCAGCGCATGCCCGAAGTGGCCTTCCGGCGCGTCCCCTGGACGGATTCAAATGCGCTGGCCGGGCTGTTCGGCATCGAGGCGGCACCGGCACTGGTGCTGTTCCGAAAGGGTGTCGGGCTGTACTGCGGCCCGGCCGCGTTCTCGGCGCCCCAGTTGGAAGCACTCCTGCGGCGCGCGCAGAACCTCGACATCGATCAGGTCCGCGAGGAAATGCGCCGCGACCGCGAGGCCGAGTCCATGATCGCCATGCGCCGGGCCTGTCCCGCGGGACGCCGCGGCAATCTGACCTGACGCCAACCCCTCCTCGGCCCAAAGAGGGCTGAGCCCCTGGGGGCAGAGACCGCAGGGGCTACCGGGGAAACGTCTCTTCAGGCAAGAAAGGATCCGAGCGTTGCCGGATCTTCGAGCTGGGTGAGGAACCACTTCAGCGCTTTGCCCGATCCCCGCGGTCGCGAGGCAACGTAGAGCTGCGCGGTCGGCTTGGATTCCAGTACGGACTTGGTCACCAGAGAGCCTGCGGCGACGAGCGGGCGCGCCCGATGCGCCGGCAGATAGCCTACCCCCAGGCCCGCCACATGGGCGTCGATCTTCGCGCGCATGCTTGGCACCGTCAGGCAATCCTGGCCCGAGATGAGGCCGGTGGTGCGCGCCGGCAGGGTACGGGAACTGTCCGCGACCAGGATGGCGCGGTATTCGAGGATGGCGTCCGGCGCCAGCGGTTCCGGCGCAGCCGCGAGCGGATGGTTCGGCGCGACCACGAAATCGAACGCCACCACGCCCATGGGCTGCAGCGAACAACCGCCCTCGGGCGGTGGGTCGCCGGAGGCGCCGATCACGAGGTCGGCCCGGCCGGACTGCAGGGCATCCCACGAACCGGCCAGCACTTCCGCGCCTACACGCAACCGCGTCCCCGGATTAAGGGCGTAGAACCGCGCCATCAGCGGATAGATGCGCTCGAGCGCGATGATGTCGTCCACCGCAATGGCAAGCTCGGACTCCCAACCCTCGGCGAGGCGCTGGACCCGGCGCTCGATCTCCGCAGCCGAGCGCAGGAGGTGGCGGCCTTCGCGCAGCAGTTCGGCGCCGGCGGGGGTCAGTTTCGCGCGGTGGCCGCTGCGATCGAACAGCGGCACGCCGAGATCCTGCTCGAGTTTCTGGACGGTGTAGGTCACGGCCGAGGGCACGCGATTCAACTCCTCGGCGGCCGCGGCGAAGCTGCCGCGGCGGGCGATGGCATCGAGAGTCGCGAGGGCTTCGAGGGATAAGCGCATGGCGAAGGGCGAGTAAACTCCGCTATGATAAGGAGCAATTACTGACCCTTTGGTCAGCACCAGACCGCCGCCTGGAAGACGTAGGGGTAGGAATGCATCCCAGCGGCGACCAACCTCAGTGTCCGCGGCGCCTCATTCTCGAGAGAGAAGATGGCGCCGGGGGTTTTTTCACCGCTGCACGCATCATTCGAGGCTTCTCCAGTGAAAATCATGCGCCGTCCGTTGTCCGTTTCACTCCTGCCGGCCGCACTGGCCGCTTTGATGATGGTCGGCTGCGGGAGCAACTCCGAATCGAAGCCGCCCTCGCCCGGAGCAGCAAAGCCGGCCGAGACCAAGGCCGGCGATGCGCCGAAGCCAGGCGGTCCGGCCGCCGGCGGCCCAGCCAAGCCCATGGGACTCCCCGTGAAGGCCGAGCCGGTGCGCGTAGGCAAGGTCGAGAACGACATCACCGCGGTCGGCACGCTGCTCCCCGCAGAGTCCGTGGTGATCCGCTCGGAAATTCCGGGCCGCGTCATGGCGCTCAACTTCCAGGAAGGTCAGGCGGTCCAGAAGGGCGCCAAGCTGGTAACCCTCGACCCGTCCGAGTACCAGGCGAGGCTGGCCGGTTCGACCGCCGACGCAACCAAGGAGCGCCAGCGCTACGAGCGCGCCAAGGAACTGCTCGCGCAGAAGTTCGTGAGCCAGGATGCCGTGGACGTCGCCAAGGGCAGCATGGATGTTGCCCTCGCCAAGCAGCAGCAGGATGAAGTGGCACTCGCCAAATCCACGGTCGAGGCCCCCTTCAGCGGCATCGTGGGCCTGCGACTGATCAGCCCCGGTGCGTACGTGAAGGCCGGCGACGACATCGTGCGCCTCGAGAACGTGAGTTCGCTCAAGCTCGATTTTCGCGTGCCGGAAGTCTACGTCTCCAAATTGAAGCCCGGGCTCACGGTCAGCATCCGCACCGATGCCTTCCCGAACGACGTGTTCGTGGGCCGCATCTACGCGATCGAACCCACCGTCGACGAAAAGAGCCGCACCGTGCTGGCGCGGGCCCAGGTCCCGAACAGCCAGGTCAAGCTGAAGCCGGGCATGTTCGGCCGCGTGAGCATCTTGCTCGAGTCGCGCCCCAACGCCATCATCATCCCGGAAGAGGCCATCTGGCCGCAGGGCCGCGATTCGTTCGTCTACAAGATCGTGGACGGCAAGGCCGTGCTCACCAAGGTGGTGCTAGGCGTGCGGCGTCCGGGTGAGGTCGAAGTGCTCGAAGGCCTGAAGGATCACGACATCGTCATGACCGACGGCCAGATGAAGATGCGCGACGGCGCACCGGTGATGGTGCTGCCGTCGGCTCCGCCGGCCACCGCGGGCGCGCCCGCCGCCGGCACGAAGACGGGGGGCTGATCGCCATGGTGCTCTCCGACGTCTCCATCCGCCGTCCGGTGCTCGCCACCGTCATGAGCCTGCTCATCATCCTGATGGGCTTCCTGTCGTACACGCGAATGCCGGTGCGCGAGTACCCGAACATCGACCCCCCGGTGGTCTCGGTGCGCACCGTCTACAAGGGTGCGACGGCGCAGGTGATGGAAAGTGCCATTACCCAGCCGCTGGAAGATTCGCTGTCGGGCATCGAGGGCATCAAGACCATCAAGTCGCAGAGCCGTGAAGAGGTGAGCCAGATCACTGTCACCTTCGTCACCAGCCGCGAGATCGACGGCGCCGCGAACGACGTGCGCGACCGGGTCGCGCGCGTGCGGAAGAACATTCCGGCCGCCGCTGACAACCCGGTGGTGTCGAAGATCGAAGCCGACGCCCAGCCCATCGTATGGGTGGCACTCACCAGCGGCCAGCACACGCCGATGGAGATGACCGACTTCGCCGACCGCTACCTCACCGACCCGCTCAAGGCGATTCCCGGGGTGGCCTCGGTCATCATCGGCGGGGAACGCAAGTATGCGATGCGGGTGTGGCTCGACCGCGAGCGTCTCGCCGCCCAGGGCCTCACCGCGCAGGACGTCGAGGACGCGCTGAAGCGCCAGAACCTCGATTCGCCCGGCGGTCGCATCGAGAGCACGCAACGCGAGTTCACCGTCCAGGCGCGCACCGATCTGCTGTCGCCCGAAGAATTCAACAACATGATCATCAAGGAGGTGAACGGGTATCCGATCCGCCTCCGCGACGTCGGCCGCGCAGCCCCGGGACCGTACGAGAACCGCAAGATCGTGCGGGTCCGTGGCGAAGAGGCGCTTGGCCTGGGTGTCGTCAAGCAATCGACGGCCAACACGCTGGAAGTGGCCCAGGCAGTGAAAGAACTGCTGCCGCGCCTCGAAACCTCGCTGCAGCCCGGCATGAAGATGTGGGTTGCGGTGGACACCTCGCAGTTCATCCAGGCCTCGGTCGATTCCGTGATGGAAACGATCTACGTCGCCCTGGCCCTCGTGGTGCTGGTGATCTTCTTCTTCCTGCGCGAGTTCCGCGCGACGATCATCCCTGCCGTGACGATCCCCGTGTCCATCATCGGGCACTTCACGTTCCTCAAGGTGCTGGGGTTCTCCATCAACACGCTGACCCTGCTCGGCGTGGTGCTCTCGATCGGTCTCGTGGTGGACGACGCCATCGTCGTGCTGGAGAACGTGCACCGCCACATCGAGGAGGGCATGAAGCCCTTCAAGGCGGCGCTGGTCGGCAGTAAGGAGATCGGCTTCGCGGTCATCGCGATGACCATCACCCTCGCCGCCGTGTTCACGCCGCTGTCCTTCGCCGAAGGCAACGTCGGCAAGCTGATGACGGAGTTCGCGCTGACCGTGGCGACCTCCGTAATCGTGTCCGGTTTCGTCGCACTGACGCTGGTGCCGATGATGTGCTCGAAGTTCCTGCGGGCCGAGCACAGTTGGCTCTATCACAAGACCGAGCCGTTCTTCGCCGGCATGGTGAACGTCTACCGGTCGATGCTCGGCTGGACGCTGCGCCACCGCTGGGTCATCGCCATCGTCCTGGTCGCGACGCTGGGCTCGATGGTCTGGCTGCTCGGCCAGCTGAAGGACGAACTGTCGCCCGAGGAAGACCGGAGCATGTTCCTCGCCTTCGTGATCGCGCCGGAAGGCTCGAGCATGCAATACACCGATGGGTACATGCGCGCGGTGGAGGAGATGACCAAGGGCGTACCCGAGATCGAAACGATGTTTGCCGTGGTGGCCCCCGGTCTGGACCGGCCCAACCCGGTCAACCTGGGCGTGGCCTTCGCGGTCCTGAAGCCCTGGCACGAGCGCAAGCGCGGCCAGCAGGCGATCACGAAGGAACTGGGGCCGAAGCTCTTCGGCGGCCTGCCGGGCGCCCTGTCCTTCACCAAGGCGCTGCCCGCGCTCGGCCAGCCGCTGTTCGCGAAGAGCGTCGAGTACGTCATCTACGGCAACACCTACGAAGACCTGCAGGTGAAGGTCAACAAGATGATGGCGAAGCTGCGCGATTACCCGGGCATCACCGCGCTCGACACGGACCTCAAGCTCAACAAGCCGCAGCTCTCGGTGAAGATCGATCGCGACAAGGCCTCGGCGCTCGGCGTGTCGATGAGCACCATCGGACACACGCTGGAAACGCTGCTGGGCGGTTTCGACGTCACTCGCTACAAGCACGAAGGCAAGCAGTACGACGTCGTGGTGCAGATGGAAGACGACAAGCGCCGGCAACCGAGCGACCTCACGTCCATCTACGTCCGCGGCAACGACGGCACGCTGCACCAGTTGTCGAACCTCGTCTCGATCTCGGAGTCGGTCGGTCCGAAGGAGCTCAACCACTTCAACAAGCTGCGCGCAGCGGTGATCAACGGTGAACCGGCCCCCGGTTACACGCTGGGCCAGGTGCTCGATCACATGGACGCTCTGGTGAAGTCCGAACTCGGACCGGAGACCCGCACCGACCTCGACAACATCTCGCGCGAGTTCCGCGAGTCGGGGGCGCAGCTCATCGTCACCTTCGGCTTGGCGCTGCTGGTCATCTACCTCGTGCTCGCCGCGCAGTTCGAGAGCTTCGTCGGTCCGCTGGTCATCATGTTCACGGTGCCGCTCGCCATGACGGGTGCGCTGCTGGTGATGTACATCAACACCAAGCTTGGCAACGGCGGCACCCTCAACGTGTACAGCAAGGTGGGCCTGGTGATGCTGGTGGGCCTCATCACCAAGCACGGCATTCTCATCGTCGAGTTCGCCAACCAGTTGCGCGAGCGCGGCATGGATCGCGTCGAGGCGGTGAAGGAAGCCGCCACGCTGCGGTTGCGCCCGATCCTGATGACGACCGCCGCCATGGTGCTGGGTGCCGTTCCGTTGGCACTGGCCCACGGGGCCGGTGCCGAGTCGCGGCAGGCCATCGGCTGGGTGGTGGTCGGCGGGCTGATGCTGGGAACGCTGCTCACGCTGTTCGTGATTCCCACCATCTACTCGGTGCTGGTGCGCAAGGTCCACAAGCGGCAGGACGAAGGTCCTGAACTCGCCGCCGCGACGACGCACGCCTAGCAATTACCGGCGGCCCGCCCGCCCCGATGAAACCCGGCTTGAACGCCGGGTTTCCTTTTGGAGAAGGCACAACCGTGAATGCAGTGAGCCAGGACCGCAACTACGGCGTGACGCCGCTCGACGAAGTGCGTGCGATGAGCGGCGTCGTGTTTCTGCAGGCATGGATCGATGGCAGGCTCCCCTCGCCGCCGATCGGTCAGGTCTTCGATTTCGACGCTGTGGCCGTGGAGAAGGGGCGCGTCCTGTTCGCCGGCACGCCGGACGCCCGCTTCTACAACCCGATCGGCACGGTCCACGGCGGCTGGGCCGCGACGCTGCTGGACAGCTGCATGGCGTGCGCCGTGCACTCGACGCTCGAGCCCGGCCAGGGCTACACGACGCTCGAGATCAAGATCAACTACGTGCGCGCCATGACGGACCGCACCGGCCGCGTCGAAGCCGAGGGCAAGGTGATCCATGCCGGCAAGCAGGTGGCCACCGCCGAAGGCTGGCTGCGCGACGCGCAGGGTCGCATCGTCGCCCACGGGTCCACCACCTGCATGGTGTTCTCGTGACTGCCGAGCGTTTTCTCCGTCGCGACGCAGTGATCGGTGACTTGCCGCGCATCGTAGACATCTACAACGCGACCATTCCCTCGCGCGTGGCGACGGCGGACCTGGAACCGGTCAGCGTCGAGAGCCGCATCGAATGGTTCAGCGAACACGAACCGGGTCGCCGGCCCCTGTGGGTCGTCGACATCGACGGCGAGGTGCGCGGATGGCTTTCACTGTCGTCGTTCTACGGTCGGCCGGCCTACGGCGGCACCGTGGAAGTCAGCGTGTACGTGGACGAACGCAATCGAGGCCAGGGGCTCGGCGCCTTCCTGGTGGGCGAAGCCCTGGCCCAGGCGCCCGCCCTCGGAATCCGGACCCTGCTCGCGTTCGTGTTCGGCCACAACGTCGCCAGCGTCGCGCTGTTCAGCCGCTACGAGTTCGAGCCCTGGGGCTGGCTCCCGGGCGTGGCATTGCTCGACGGACAGCCGCGCGACCTCGCCATCCTTGGCCGCCACCTGGACGCATCGTCGGCAGTGTCGCGGCGCTGAACCGGTTTCAAAATCAGCGGGCCATCGCTTGGTTCAGTGAATTCGAACGAATGCTTCGAAACTTTCCGCATTGAAACCGGGCACTTGTACCCAAACTACCGTCCTGTAGCAGTTTAATCAGCAATCCATTCGAAAGGACGGAACGATGATCGCAGTCCGCAAGGCCGAAGACCGCGGCCACGCCAACCATGGCTGGCTCGACAGCCATCACACGTTTTCCTTCGCGAGCTATTACAACCCGAGCGAGATGGGCTTCGGCACGCTACGCGTCATCAATGAAGACCGGGTGGCGCCGGGCATGGGCTTCGGTACCCATCCGCATCGCGACATGGAAATCATCAGCTACGTGCTCGACGGCGCCCTGGAGCACCGCGACAGCATGGGCACCGGGTCAGTCATCAAGCCGGGCGACGTGCAGCGCATGAGCGCCGGCACGGGGGTGACCCACAGCGAGTACAACCACTCGCCGGCGGAGCTCGTCCACTTTCTGCAGATCTGGATCGAACCGAAGGAACGCGGCATCGCGCCCAGCTACGAGCAGAAGAACTTCTCCGCCGAGGACAAGCGGGGTCGGTTGCGGCTGGTCGCCTCGCCCGACGGGCGCGACGGTTCAGTGAAGATCCACCAGGACGCCTGGATGTACGCCGGGCTGTTGAACGAAGGCGATGCAGTCGAGCATCCCGTCGACCCGTCGCATCGTGCCTACTTGCACGTCGCGCGCGGCGAAGTCGAGGTGAACGGCCGCAAGCTCGGCACGGGGGACGGCCTGAAGGTGGTCGCCGAGACCGGCCTCAAGCTCGCCAACGCGAAGAACGCGGAAGTGATCGTGTTCGACATGGCGTAGAGCGCTCGCGCAGCCGCCGGACTGCCAAGCCTCGAGCGCGCGTCACTGCAGGAGCGCGCGCCCGAGAGACCGCAGCAACCCGGCGCCATCACCCTGCCAGGCGCTGCCGTGCATGCAGGCGAGACGTTCCGGCTGCAACAGCGCCAGCTTCTCGATCAACGCGGCAGAATCACGACCGTGTGAGTAATAGTCCATCTGGTGTCGCATCGCCTCGCTCGGTCCGAGAATGTCGTCGCTGACCAGGGGGCGATCGCCCATGCCAGGTTGGGTGAGCAAGTCCCCGCAAAAAAGCGTGCGCGTGGTGGCGTCGAACAGGTACCCACATTCCCAGCCATGCGGAAGATGTGGCGTCGACTGCCACGTGAGCCGGTGACGGCCGAGTTCGATCGTCTGACCATCGGCAAGACCGATCGGCTCCACGTCGACCAGGTCGCCGATCGAGACCATCGCCGCGATGGCGCTGCAGACCGGGCGGGCTTGCGGTGCGACCGCCAGGAAATCGGGGAGGCTCCCGCACTCGTCGGCTTCCACGTGGGAGAACGCGATGTAGCGGAGCGCCGCGACCGGCAGCACCTTCTCGATCTGCTCGCGCACCAGCCCGAACATCTTTCTCGGACCGGTATGGAACAGCAGCGGCTGCTCGTCCACGACGAGGTACTGATTGAACGAGAATCCGCCCGGGAAGGCGCCGGGGGGCAGCGCGATGCTGATGCGATAGGTGTCTGGGGCGATTTCGTGAATCGATCCTGCGGGCGCCATGCTCATGACTTTCTCCTCGGACGCGGGTGGGCTGTCACGGCAGGCTGCGGTCCGACGGCAGCCAGCAACAGGTGCAATTGGATCGAGCGCACGGCGGTACGCGGCAGCTTGTGCTCGCGCACCAGGCTGTGCCATGCATCGAAGTGCAGCAACGTTTCCCAGACGGCCGCCAGTTCGCGCGGGTTGCCGGCGACCCGGTGCCGGGAAAGAAGATCGATCAGGAACACGGTCAACTGCTTGCGAGCTCGCGCTTCCACTTCGGCGAGCACCGGGATGACCCGCTGTTCGCGCCAGGCGAGCCAGGGCTCGTAGTACGCGTTGACCTTGTCCATGCCCGCAACCAGCAGCTCCGCCGCTTGCGGCAAGTCTGCCGCGGCGAGGATCTGCTCGAAGGGTGGCATCGGAGCCGCCGCGGCGGCGTGACCGGTGCACGCCTCAATTAGCGCCTTCTGATTCGGGAAATGGTTGTAGACGGTGGGCAGCGAGACGCCGGCACGCTGCGCGATGTCGGCATAGCTGGTCGCCACCGCGCCTTTGAGAGCATGCAGTTCGGCGGCGGCGGCAGCGATGCGTGACCGCGTCTCGGATTGGAGCAGTCGTCTGCGCTCGATGCTGTAGGAACGGGAAGCCACGGCAGGAAGTCGGGGGAACGAAGGTCGTGTTGATTTGAGTTTATATCAACTCAATCTAATGTCAACTCCCTGATCGAACCGCCCGGCATTCGTTCGGACTGCTGCAGTTCTCGAATCCGAAGTCGATACGTACCCCGTCGCTCGCTATCGTGACCTGGCGTGTACGAAGGGGAAAGGCTCATGAGCGGACTCGGGCTGTACGTCGTCCGGGTGTATCGCCGCGATCCGGAAGGGATTGCCGGCATCGTCGAGGACGTTGCAACGGGCGCGCAGACCCGCTTCCGATCGGCTGATGGCCTGTGGCAGGCGCTTCGAGCTCTTCCCCCCGCCGCGCGCGGGTTCCCGACGAACGCATCAGACGAGGAGGAAGAATGATGAAGGCATGCATGGTGGCGGCCCTCGGCGTAGGCACGATGGTGCTGGCAGGCAGCGCGGCGGCAGGCAAGGTAAACATGCCCAAGAAAGGCAGCTACGAGTTCACCTTCTGCGTGGTCGACCAGGCCAAGTCATTGAACGGCGGCGACAAGAACATGGTGAGCCACTACGAGGGCATCGCGAACGTTCTCACGAACCCACCCGGACGCGCCTTCGACCGCACTTCGGGCGTGTGCTACGGCACCTACATGAACCTCAATGGTCGTCAGCGCGGCTTCGGCATGTGCGAGATGATCGACCTGGACGGTGACAAGTGGTGGCTGGAATACACCGACAGCCCAGAGGGCGGCGGCGGGATCTACACTTCACCCTGGGGCACAGGCAAGTACGATGGCATGACCATCAAGGGCGAGTACAAGGTCGAATTCTGGCCGACGTCGAAGGACGCTGCCTTCCAGGTCTGCAACGGCAACAAAGGCACTTACGAACTGAAGTGAGTTGATTCCGGACCGGTGCACGACCAAGCTCATGCACCGGCACGCCGATCGCGGTCCGTTTGAGGTGATTCGGAGGCACGCACATGCTCAAGAATGTGTTGCCAGCAAAAGTCAGTCCGCCGCGGCTGTTCGACGTCGTTCGGCGCGAACGCCTGTTCGCGCTGCTCGACGACAACCGCGGCCGCCCCCTGTTGTGGATCGCGGGCCCGCCTGGCGCGGGCAAGACGACGCTCGTCGCGACGTGGCTCGAAACGCGCTCGATCCCGTCGATCTGGTACCAGATCGACGCCGAGGACGCGGACCCGGCGGCTCTTTTCGATCATCTCGCACGCGGCCTGGGCTCGGTCGCCCCGGAGTCCGACGCAGTGCTCCCGCGATTCTCCGCAGAGCATCTGGGCGAGGTTAACGCGTTCGCCCGGCTGTACTTCCGGGCCCTGTTCGCGAGCCTGCCACCCGGCGCCGCGCTGGTGTTGGACAACTATCAAGATGCGCCCGAAGGTGCCCCGTTGCACGAGATCGTGCAGGAGTGCGCGCGCCAGGCGCCGCGCGGCGGCACCATCGTCGCGATGAGCCGCACCGATGCGCCACCGTCGTTCGTGGCGTTCACCGCGAACGGCAGCATGACGACGATCGGCTGGGACCATCTGCAGCTCACGCAGGAGGAAGTGAACGCCATCTGCGCCAAGCGCGGCGTCACCGAGGGTTGGCTGGTCCAGGCGCTGCACCAGCAATCGCAGGGATGGGCAGCCGGCATCACTCTGATGCTGGAGCGACTCGAGCACACCGATGGGAATGCGCGCGAATTGCCGTCGGAAACTCGAGAATCGGTGTTCACGTACTTCGCCGACCTGATCTTCGATCAGACATCTCCGCAACGGCGCGCCATCCTGTTGGCGGTCGCATTCCTGCCGCGTGTCAGCGCCGAGCTTGCCGTCCAACTGAGCGGGGACGCCGAGGCCCCTCTTTTGCTCGACGAACTCTATCGTCGCCGCCTGTTCACGGATCGTCGTCCCGGACCGGATCCGTCGTACCAGTTCCACGCGCTGTTCCTGGATTTTCTGCGGGCACGCGCCCGCACCATCTTCGCACCAGCTCTTCTGTCCGAACGTATCGCCCTCAGCGCGACAGCCCTGCAGCAAGCGGGCAACGTAGAGGCGGCCATGGATCTCAACCTTGCGCACGGCCGTTGGGACGCTGCGCAGGCGCTGATCGTCGATCAGGCCGACCGGCTCCTGAGAAGCGGCCGACGCGTAACGTTACGCCGCTGGATCGAAGCATTGCCCGAGGCCCTCAGGACGTCGCATCCGGCGCTCGTTCATTGGCACGGTCGCACTGTGCTCCAGACCGAGCCGGAAGCCGGCACCCGGGTGCTCGAACGTGCCGCGGCACTGTATCGAGCTGCCGGCGATCGCGCTGGACTGCTCGAATGCCTCACCACTCTGGTGAGCGGTGCCTTCCTTGGCTTCCATGCCCTCGACGCCATGGATGGATGGCTCGACGAATACCTCGAGGAGATCGAACACACTTCACAGTTCGCGTCGGTCGAGGCGGAACTTCGTGTCTACGGCACGCTGTGCATGGCACTCTTTCACGCTCGCCCGTGGCACGAGCGGCTCGAGCCGGCATATCTGCGTGTCGAAGCGCTGTTGCCACTCTGTACCGATCCGGACGTGGCGCTCGGCGCCGCGCTCGGAGCTCTGGTGGTGAGCGGTCTGTCCGGCGACTTCGAGCGGGGCGATCGCTTCGCCGACATGGCAATGGCGCTGGCGGCCCGCAGTACCGCCAGCCCGTCCGAGGCAGCCTGGTGCTACGGGCAGGTCGGCTGGCTGCGCTTCCAGGAGGCGCGCTATGACGAAGCGCTCGACAGCATCGGGCGCGGCCTCGAGATCGCCGAAGCGAATGCGCTGCGCGTCGTTCGCCTTGCGCTGACCCTCTGGAAGTTCACAGTGGAATGGCGCGCTGTGCGCTGGTCGGTGGCGGACGCGACCCTCGCCCAGGCCGAAGCCATGTCGAGACCCCCGTATCGGGAGGTCATGCATGAAGCGCAGATTCATCTGTTTCGTGCACGGCAAGCCACCCACCGGGGCCAGCGTGACGAAGGTGCGCAACGGGCACTGCGGGCCAATCAGACGGCCGTGCGTCTGGGCTCGCGCTTGCAGGAAGTCATCTTCGGTCTGTCCGGCGCCGACATCCTGCTGGAGCTAGAGCTGCCGAACGAGGCGGCGCCGCTGATCGCGCACGTTCGCGCGCTGGCCGAGCGGGCCCCGATGTTCCATTGCTATCGTCCGGTGGTAAGACTGCTCGAAGCCCGTGTCGCCGAACTGTGCGCAGACGGCCCTGCCGCCCGCGCGGCACTCGCACAGGCACTGGCACTGGCCCGAGCGAACAACAACCGCTACTACCTTCGCTTCGGCGACTGGACGATGCCGCGCCTGTTTGCCCAAGCGTTGCAGACGGGCATCGAGCCCGACCTCGTGCGTGAGTTGATTCCGCTGTTCCGCCTCAAGCCGCCCGCGGACGCACCGGACCTGTGGCCCTGGCCCATCCGCATCGTGACGCTCGGTCGCTTCGACGTGTACCTGAGCGAGAACCGGCTCGAGTTTCCGCACAAGCTTCCGCGCAAGACCCTCTCGCTGCTCAAGGCGATCATCGCCTTCGGCGCACGTAACGTATCCGAGCAGGTGCTGTGCGACGCGCTGTGGCCCGACGACGACGGCGATGCAGCGGCCAATGCCTTGTCCATCACTCTGGTGCGCCTGCGGCGCCTGCTCGGGATGAACGAGGCGATAGCCCACCAAGGCGGAAAACTGAGCCTTAATCCAGAACTGTGCTGGGTCGATGCGCAAGCGTTCGAACGGCGACTCGCCGCAGACCACACCGCCACTCTCGAAACCCTCGAGCTCTACGGCGGTGCCTTCCTCCCGGAAGACCAGGGTGAGCCCTGGAGCGTTGCTGCCCGCGAGCGGTTGCGAGGCCGGTTCATCGACGCCTTGTCGGGATGCGGGGCTGCCCTCGAAAGCGCAAACGACGCGACGAACGCGATCCGTTGCTACCTGCGCGGCATCGAGGCCGATCCCGTCGTGGAAGGCTTCCATCAAGGCTTGATGCGCTGCTACGAGGGCACAGGCCGGCGCACCGAGGCGATCAGCGCGTACCGGCGCATGAAGCAGGTGCTCTCGGTGGTGCTGGGGGTACCCCCGTCGGAAACCAGCCAGCGGCTGTATCGGTCATTGCTCGAACAGCAGGCTGCCGTGGACGTCGTGGACGAACCCGCGGCCGACGTCGTGAACCTCGCGGTACACCAAGCAAAGCGCGCGCCGCGCGGTCGCTGATGGCCGGCAAGGCCCGGCAGGTGGACGCGTCCACCTGCCGCTATACTCCGAGCGCGAGGATCTCATCCTTCGTCAGCGCGTCCTCCGGGCACCATTGCCGGGGCAGAGCACGCCGCCGCTAGACATCGGGCAGGCGTCCGGTCGCCGTTGACGACATCGCCCTGAACACCGTCGTTCCCACAGGAAGAACCACCATGACCGGATTCTGGCTTCGCGTGCGCTGCGCCCTCGGCGCCGTACTGTGCCTCGCCGTCGCCTCCGATCCCGCCACCGCAGCCGGGCAGATCAACGCGCTCGTGTGGTGCGATCACACCGACGAGGCATTCTTGAAGGGCTTCACCACCAAGACCGGCATCAAGGTCAAGGTGAAGGACTACGAAGGCACCGGCACGGCACTGGCGCTCCTCGAACAGTCCAAGCCGGGTGACTGGGATGTGTTCGTGGTCGACTCGACCGACGTGCGCCGGGTGGTGGAGCGTGGCCTGCTGGCGGAACTCAACCCGAAGGATTTCCCGCTCGCCGACATTCCGGCCGTGGTGCGCCTGCCCGAATACCACGTCATCAAGGACAGGATGTATGCGGTGCCGGAGAAGTTCGGCTACAACGCCATCGCGTTCGACAAGTCCAAGATCTCGGCCGAGAAGGCGCGGGACATCACGACGCTGTGGAATCCGGCGTACAAGGGCAAGATCGCCGTGTATGACTACTACCTGCCGGTCATCGGACAGGTCGCCGTGGCCCTGGGCAAGAAGCCGCAGACGCTGACCGAAGCCGATCTGCCGGCCATCAAGGAAAAGCTCAAGGGCATCCGTGCGAACTCCGCTCTGGTCGGCGACGTCACCACATCGCAGACAGCGCTTGCCACCGGACAGGTCGCCATCATCGTCGGCGGCGGTGAGTACTCCGTGGCGGGTCTCATGGCGGAGAAGCCCAATCTCGACTGGGTGCTGCCCGACGTCGGCGGTATCCGCTGGCAGCAGGCCATCGGCGTGTTCGCAGCGTCGAAGCAGAAGAAGGAAGCGACTGCGTTCGTCCAGTACGTGCTCTCGCCCGAAGGTCAGGCGAAGCTCGCGACCTCGTCCTGCTACTGGGGCATGCCGGCGAACGGCAAGGCCGCTCTCACCGCGGCGCAGAAAAAGACCCTGCGCTGGGATGAGCAACCCAAGTTCCTCGCCAAGTCCTACCCCTACCCATCGCCGACCGAAGCGTTCGACAAGGCGATGCAAGACGCATGGGCGGACGTGCTGCAGAAGTAGCGGCAAGAACGGAAAGATCGCGATGAACACCGGCCTCGCTGCGAGCGGGGCGGCGGTTCCATCGGCGGAGGCACGCGGCGCCCGACGCGACGCGTGGCGTGGCTTTGCGCTGGCGCTGCCTGCGACGCTGTGGACTCTTGCATTCTTCGTCGTGCCCTCGGCGGCGATCCTGCTGTGGAGCCTGTTTCGCCGCGAGGGTGGAGTACTGATCACCGATCCGGGCTTCGACAACTACCGGCGCTTCCTCGAGCAGGACACGTTCCGGCTGGCCCTCTGGAACTCCGTCGAGGTCACGCTGATGGTCACCGTGATTTCGGTGATCCTCGCCTACCCGCTCGCCTATGTGATCGCAACGCGCGTCGCACCGCATCGCCAGCGCACGTGGCTCATGCTCGCGGTGTTGCCGTTCTGGACCTCGTACGTGGTGCGCTCATATGCCTGGCTGCTGGTGCTCGCGCCCGAGGGTGTGGTGAACCGGTTCCTCACCGCGACCGGGCTCGCCGCCGAACCGCTCGCTCTGTCGTTCAATCGCGGTGCCACCGTGCTGGGGTTCGTGCACTTCTTCGTGATGCTGTGCACGCTCACCATCTACGCCAGCCTGGCACGCATCGACCCCAAGCTGCGCCGCGCCGCGGCCGATCTCGGTGCCAGTGGATTGCAGACTTTCCTGCGCGTCACCCTGCCGCTGTCGATGCCGGGCGTGGCCGCCGGCACGTTTCTCACGTTCGTCATCGCTATCGGCGACTACGTCACGCCGCAGATCCTCGGCGGCAACACCGAACTGCTCATGCCGCAGGTGATCCTGCTGCAGATCAACCGCCGCGCCGACATTCCCATGGCGGCAGCCCTGTCGACACTGCTGATGCTGCTGGTCACGGCCGCCTATCTCGCCCTCGCACGTTGGCTCACCGCGCGCAGAACATGAACGACCAGCGCACCGGTTGGGACTGGATGAGCGTGCTCGTGATGAGTCCGCTCTTCGTGTTCATCTATCTGCCGGTGGGCGTGCTGGTGCTGTTCTCGTTTCATGCCGGCCAGGTGCCGGTGCCGCCCTTCGAAGGCCCTTCTCTCGCGTGGTACGGGAAAGTCCTCGAAAGCGATCGCATCACCACGGCTGGTCTCGATTCGATCGTCGTCGGCGTCGTCTCGTCGCTGGTCGCGACGCTGCTGGCGACGCTGGCCGCCTGGGGCCTGGCACGCCACCGGGTACCCGGCGCGCGCGCCCTCGAAGCGCTGTTGTTCCTGCCCCTCGCCGTGTCGTACCTCGTCATCGGCGTGGGCTTGCTGGTGGCATTCTCGGCCGTGGGTATCGGCAAGTCGCTGATCGCGGTCGGCATAGGACACGTGGTGCTGAACCTGCCGCTCGCGTTCGCGGTGGTCTATGGACAGTTCGATCGCGACCAGGCCCGGCTCGAACAGGCGGCGCGCGACCTGGGTGCCAGCGAAGTGCAGGTGTTCCTGCGCGTCACGGTGCCGCTGTTGCGGCCCGCGATTCTCGCCGCTTTCCTGCTCTCTCTCACGTTCTCGTGGGACGAGTTCATCGTCGCGTTCCTGTTGTCCGGGTTCGATCCGACGTTGCCGGTGGTGATCTGGAGCATGCTGCGCACCGGGCTCAATCCCCAGACCAATGCCGCCGGCACGCTGGTGTTCCTCGCTTCGCTCGCCGCCGGCATCGTGTTCGAACTGGCCCTGTTGCGCAGGAGGCGCGATGCGCGCACCCGCTGACCTGCGACTGGATCGCCTCACCAAGCGCTACGACGCAGTCACCGCGGTGGACAACGTGTCGTTCGACGTGCCGGCCGGCACCTACGTCGTTCTGCTAGGCCCATCCGGCTCCGGCAAGACCACGGTGCTGTCGATGCTGGGCGGGTTCACCTTACCCAGTGCAGGGCGGATCCTGGTGGGGGAAGAGGACATCACCCTCATGCCGCCCGCAAAGCGCCCGACCGCCACGGTGTTCCAGGACTACGCGCTGTTTCCCCATCTCGACGTGGTGCGTAACGTCGGCTTCGGCCTTTCGGTGCGCGGGGTTCCCAAGAGCGAGATCGCGCGACGCGTGGCGGCCGCGCTGAAACTCGTCGGACTTGACGATTTCGGTACGCGCGCCATCTCGGCCATGTCAGGCGGCCAGCGGCAGCGCATCGCGCTCGCTCGCGCGCTCGTGACCGAACCGGCGCTGCTGCTGCTTGACGAGCCGCTCGGCGCCCTGGACCTGAGCCTGCGCCGGCAGATGCAGGAAGAACTGAGGCGCATCCAGCGCACGCAGGGGCGCACGTTCGTGCACGTCACGCACGATCAGGAGGAAGCGATGGCGATCGCCGATCTCATCGTGATCATGAACCAAGGACGGATCGAAGACATCGGACCGCCATCGCGGGTCTATGAACGGCCGCGCACGTGCTTCACCGCCAACTTCCTCGGCGAGAGCACCGTGCTCCAGGGCACGGTCGCCGCCTGCGCCGACGGCCACGTCGCCATCGACACGGTGTGCGGGCGGGTCGAAGTCGCGGGCGAACGCGCGGTGGGGTCACGCGCAAGCATCGCGCTGCGGCCGGAGGCACTGCGCATCGGCCGCGGTGCCGACGGCGATCAACCGCTCGGCGAAATGCGCGTGGAGGACTGCATCTTCCAGGGCAGCTTCCAGCGCATCTCCGGCAGCAATGTCCACGGACTGCGCTTGCTCGCGAAGGTCGAGCCCCAGGCGTTGCCGGCGGGCGAGTGTGTGCTGATCAGTGCGCGCCGTGGTGGCCTCGTACTGCTCGAGGACTGACATGACCCGTTGCCAGGACGATCGCAGCCCCCCGTCTGCATCTGTAAAGGGGCTCGATGCTTCCGCCTCTTTGGGTGAAGCTTACGGGCACAAGGACCGCTACGAACCCTATGCCCCGCAGTCACATTCCCACTCAGGCTGCTGGTGAAGAGGCATGCGTTTGTGCAAGACCTGACCCCGTTCTTATTTCGAAGCGGCGGTGAATTCACTTTCCAAGTGCACCACGAAGGACGTGCTGAAGCACTTCGTAGGATGTTCGGTAGTCAAGACAGCGTCGGGGTCGATGGTTGAGCAACGCGACGACCAATGCAAGCTGCTCGTCGCTGACTTTGTCGAAATCAGTGCCCTTTGGAAAGTATCGTCGCAAGAGTCCGTTGCTGTTCTCGTTGCAGCCTCGCTGCCAAGCGGCGTAGGGGTCGGCGAAGTACACGCTCAAGCCCAGAGCGCTTTGCAGTTCCTTGAACCGCGAGTTTGGAATGGGGTCAGGTCTTGCATTTCACCATTCCTCGCCTTACGCTCCGGTCATGTCCCGCCCCCTGCGCATCGAGCTCTCCGGTGGCCTCTACCACGTCACCTCCCGCGGTGACCGGCGCGAAGACATTTACCTGAACGACGAGGATCGCCTCGCCTGGCTCGACATCCTCGGCGCAGTCTGCAAGCGCTTCAACTGGGCCTGCCACGCCTGGTGCGAGATGACCAACCATTACCACTTGGTCATCGAGACGCCGGAGGGCAATCTCTCCCTGGGCATGCGCCTGTTGAACGGCGTCTACACCCAGTATGTCAACCGCACCCACGACCGGGTCGGGCATGTTTTCCAGGGTCGCTACAAGGCAATCCTGGTGGAGAAGGAGGCTTATCTTCTGGAGCTGTCCCGCTACGTCGTCCTGAACCCGGTGCGCGCCGGTATGGTCAAGCGCCCCGAGCAGTGGGCCTGGAGTTCCTATCGGGCCATGCTCGGACAGGCTGACCGGCCCCCGTGGCTGCACACCGACTGGATCCTGGGACAGTTCGCCACCCGGCGCAGCCGGGCGGTGGAGAAGTACGTGGACTTCGTGCGCGCCGGAGTGGGTTTGCCGAGCATCTGGGACGGCCTGCGCAGCCAGATCTATCTAGGCAGCGAGAAGTTCGTCGAGCGCCTGCAGCGCAAAGCGCCGACCGAGGCCGATCTGGGGGAGATTCCGCGCATGCAGCGCCGGCCCATCGCCAAGCCGCTGGCGGCCTACGCCAAGGCTGCGGACGATGACCGGGATCGCGCCATCGCCCTGGCCTACGCTTCTGGCGACTACACCATGAAGCAGATCGCCGAGCACTTCGCGGTTCACTACTCGACGGTGAGTCGAGCCGTCAGGAACAACGAGCAAGCGAGACGGCGAGGTACTTGAGTGCAAGAGCTCTTTCTTCGTGAGTAGGGAAACCGTGGTTTGCAAAAACTGATCCGAGTTCTTGGATCCGCTCCAGGGTCGCTCACGAGTAGTCGTCCTCGCGCTGATGCCTGACGGCAAGCACACTGACGATACCCCCCGCCTCCACTTCGAACAATGCGACATACCCGGCCCCTCCGAACGGGATCACGAGTTCGCGCAGAAACGGTGTGTCGGAAAGTGCCTTGCGACAGGAAAAGGGAGAGAACTGCAGGAACGCCACCGCTTTCCGTATCGCGTCCAGCGCACGCTCGGCTGCCGACAGGTCTTGCTCCAACAGGAATTCGTAGAGCCGCAGCAAGTCCTCTTCTGCCTCAGGCGTAAACCGGACCCGATAGCGTTTCACCGACTAGGCCGCACGCCTCTTGGCTCTTCTCAGTCTGCCCGCCAGTTTCTCGATGACCTTCCCAGCAGGAACGTACTCTCCGGTCGTCCTGGCACGATCGGCACTGGCGAGACCTCGCGCGATGAATTCCCGTCGAGACTTCCGGTACTCGACGCTGCGGTTTACCGCATCCACCACGAAACCGGAAAGGGTCTCACCGGCTTCGAGCAACTGCTCGACTTCCGACCGAAGTTCGGCGGATACCCGGAGTGGGGGAATCGTCGTAGTCTTCATAGATGCACCTGTCGCATCGCAATTGCGATGCATCGTACATCAACTCCAGCTCGTTTGCGGAGGGACACCCTGACACCGAGCGGAGCCTTGGAGGTACCATTGTGATCGATGAAGACAGCTACCGGAATGCTCGCAAATGCAGATGCAGAATGCACAGACGCATGTGGTCAGGCATGCATGCCACGATGCGCGGAGCCAGGCTGAGCAAAGACCGAGGCACGAGAGGAATTTGCATTTCCTCGCCCTCTATCGCTACCCAGGAACCACCGCTTTCCCTCACCCCCGACCCCTCTCCCGCGGGGAGAGGGGAGCAAGGCCGACCGGCTCCTGGACTCCAGCCGGCAGCGGACATACTGCATTGGTCTCTCCCGGAGGGAGGGGGATGCAAGGCATACCTGGTTCGCCGGTTCAACATCAGACGGCGGGGACATGACCACCCGCCCACGCGCCGACGCAAACGACTGGTATCGCGTACGCCCGCTCGCCTACGGCATCACCCACATCGACGAGCACTACATCGACCCGTTCTACCGCTGCAACATCTGGCACGTGCGCGGACGGGATCGTGACCTGCTGCTCGACAGCGGCATGGGCGTGGTGAGCCTGCGCGGCCAGGTGCCGTGGCTCGCGGACCGTGAGGTGCTCGCGATTGCGAGCCACGCGCACTTCGATCACGTGGGCAATCATCACGAGTTCGCTCACCGCCTGTGCCATGCCGCTGAGGCCCACATCCTCGCCGAGCCGCGCGGCGACTGGAATCTCGCCGATCGCTACGCGGTGGTCGAGATGTTCGAACGACTGCCCCCGGACGGGTACGAGCAGAGCAACTATCGGGTACGCCCCGCTCCTGCGACACGCCTCGTGGCCGCCGGCGATGTCATCGATCTCGGCGACCGCGTGTTCCAGGTCATGCATGTGCCCGGCCACTCGCCCGGTTCCATCGCACTGTGGGAGAAAGCGACCGGCATTCTGTTCTCGGGCGATGCGGTGTACGACGGCCCGCTGGTCGACGATGCCTACCACTCGCACGTTCCGACTTACCTCGACACCATGCAGCACTTGCGCGAGTTGCCGGTCGAGGTGGTGCATGGCGGTCACTTCGACAGCTTCGGGCGCGATCGTTACCGCGCATTGATCGACGAATACGTGGCCGGCAAACGCCGGCCAGGGTGCCCCGGCGACTGAGGTTCCCGCGGCCTGAGGGTATGCTCCGCCGGTGCTGTCCGTCCGCCACCTGTCGAAGTCCTACCCCGGCCCACGCTCGCGCGATGTCCTGCACGACGTCAGCCTGGAGCTGCAGGCCGGCGAGTACGTCGCGATCATGGGCGAGTCGGGTGTCGGCAAGTCCACGCTGCTCAACCTGATCGCGGGTCTCGACGCTCCGGACTCGGGCTCGATCGAACTGGGTGGTGTCGCGCTCGCAGGCCTGGACGACGATGCGCGCACCCGTCTGCGCCGCGAGAAGATCGGCTTCGTCTTCCAGGCCTTTCATGTGCTGCCGTACCTCGACATCGCCCGCAACGTCGAACTGCCGCTCGCCTTGCTGGACGTGCCCGCGGCAGACCGCCAGCGCCGCGTGGCTGCGATGCTCGATGCCGTGGGCCTGGGTGGCCGCGGGGCCAGTGTGCCGCGCGAACTGTCGGGTGGGGAACTGCAGCGCGTCGCGATCGCTCGCGCCCTGATCCACGAACCGGCGCTCGTGCTGGCCGATGAACCCACCGGCAATCTCGACCCCGACAACGCCGCACAGGTTCTCGGACTGCTGCGGGAGAGCGTCAAGAGCCGCGGCGCCGCCGCCATTCTGGTGACCCATTCGGACCGCGCCGCGGCCACCGCCGATCGCGTGCTGCGACTGACCGCCACCGGATTCACCGGCTGAGATGACTTCCCCCCCAAGGGCTGTGCCATGCGCATGACCTGGCGCCTGGTCACCGGTCCGATCCTCCAGCATCCGGGCCGGTCGCTGCTCTGCGTCCTGGCGATCGCCATGGGCGTGGCACTCGGGTTCGCCGTGCAGTTGATCAACGGCTCGGCCATCGGCGAGTTCACCCGTGCAGCGCAGACCTTGGCCGGCAAGGCCGACCTCACGATACGCGGTGCCCGCAGCGGATTCGACGAAGCGGTGTACGCCGACCTCGCCCAACGCGTTGGCGTCGCGCTCGCGAGCCCGGCGCTCGAAGTGGACGCCAAGCTGCCCGGGCGCGACGAACCGCTGCGCACCATCGGGCTCGACGTCTTCCGCGCCGGACGTCTGCAACCCGCATTGTTCGTCGAAGGTGCGAACCTGCTCGACTCGTTGCGCGCGGACACGGTGTTCCTGTCTCCGGCCGCCATGGAATGGCTCGGCATCCGGCAAGGTGATTCGCTCACGGTGCAAAGCGGACTGGCGCAGCACACCCTGCGCGTGGCCGGCACTCTCACCACGGACGACACACTCGGGCGAGTGGCTGTCATGGACATCGCCGCCGCCCAGGCATTGTTCGATCGGGTCGGCCGTATCTCGCGCGTGGATCTGCGGCTGGCCGCCGGCGTCGACACGGATCGCTTCATCGCGACCCTCGACCTGCCGCCGGGCATGACGGCGGAGCGACCGCGGGATGCGGGTTCCGCCACCGACCGGATGACGCGCGCCTATCG
The DNA here is from genome assembly GCA_019747905.1 of Burkholderiales bacterium. Classification (GTDB taxonomy): domain Bacteria; phylum Pseudomonadota; class Gammaproteobacteria; order Burkholderiales. The sequence continues at coordinate 40,907 of JAIEQG010000013.1, read as the reverse complement.
CGTGAACCTCGACGTGCTCGCACTGGTGGCACTGTTCACGGGTGGACTGCTGGTGTTCTCGACCCAGGCGCTCTCGGTCGCGCAGCGGCGCGCCCAGATCGCGTTGCTGCGCGTACTCGGGCATACGCGTAGTCAGATTGCCGGTCTGTTGATCGCCGAGGGATTGATACTGGGCGTCGTCGGCGCCGTGCTCGGGCTTGCCGGTGGATTGGCCTTGGCCCGCATCGCCATGGAGATCGTCGGAGCCGATCTCGGTGCGGGCTATTTCCAGGGGGTCGCGCCGCATCTCCGGGTCAATCCGACAGCCGCGCTGACGTTCGGATTGCTGGGTCTCGCAGCAGCACTCGGCGGCAGCCTCGGCCCCGCACTCGAAGCGGCACGTGCGGCACCCGCCGTGGCGTTGAAGAGCGGCGACGACCAGCGCGCCTTCGCCGCGCTGCGTCTCCCCTGGACCGGCATCGCGTGCCTGGTGGCCGGCGCCATCGCAGCGAACCTGCCCCCGATCGACGACCTGCCCGTGTTCGGGTACCTCGCGATCGCTGCCCTGCTGATGGGCACGATCCTGGCACTGCCTGCCCTTACGGCATTCCTGCTCGCTCGCATCCCGCGCGCACGGCACCTGGCCGTCACCCTGGCCATCGAGCAGTTGCGGGCCCGTCCCGCCCAGGCCGCATTGAGCCTCGCCGCCATCGTCGCGGCCGTCAGCCTGGCGGTATCCATGGCGGTGATGGTGAGTTCGTTTCGCACGTCCGTGGACGCCTGGCTCGAAGGGATACTGCCGGCGGACCTCTACCTGCGCGCGAGCAGCGGGGGTGACAGCGCCTTCTTCACCGAGGCAGATCAGTCGCGCATCCATGCCGTGCCCGGCATCGCACGCCTCGAGTTCCTGCGTTGGCAGCAGGTGCTGCTCGACCCGGCGCGACCGCGCGTCACGCTGCTCGCCCGGGACGCCGTCGATGCCGACGCCGAACGCCGCCTGCCGCTGGTCGGAGCGATCGCAACCACCAACGGATCGCTACCGAGAGCGTGGCTGAGCGAACCCGCGGCCGCGCTCTACGGCAGCGCGCCGGGCAGGCGCATCGCGATCCCGCTGAACGGGCGGATGCACGAGTTCATCGTGGCCGGCATCTGGCGCGACTACGCCCGGCAGAACGGCGCGGTGCTGATCGATCGGGCCACCTACATCGCGCTGTCGGACGATCACAGCGCCAACGATGCGGGGATCTGGCTGGCACCCGGTGCTGCGACGGCCGACGTGATGCAAGCCATCGAGACCCGCTTCGGCGCCGAGGCGATCGAGTTCGCGACACCGGGTGAGATCCGGGCGCTGTCGCTGTCCATCTTCGATCGCACCTTCACCGTCACCTACGCGCTCGAAGCCGCAGCGATTCTCATCGGCCTGGTGGGACTTTCCAGCGCCATCGGCAGCCAGGTGCTCGCGCGCCGGCGCGAGTTCGGCATGCTGCGCCACATCGGCGTCACGCGCGGTCAGATCGCTCGGATGCTCGCCACCGAGGGCTTCATCGTCGCCGCCGTGGGCCTGATCATCGGCGGCGTCCTCGGCTTCGCGATGAGCTTCATCCTGATCCACGTCGTGAACCGGCAATCGTTTCATTGGGGCATGCAGATGCATGTGCCCCTCGCCGGTCTGGCGCTCTTCTTCGTGGTGATGCTGGCGCTCGCGACGGTGACCGCCAGGCTCGCGGGCCGGCAGGCGATGACGGGCGATGCCGTGCGCGCGGTGAAGGAAGACTGGTGAAGCGCAGGGGCTTCCTGTTGCTGGCGGCGGTGACCGCGGCCGGCCCGGCTCGCGGCGGCACCGACTATCCCGAGGTAAGCAGCGGCACGTTGATCCGCTTTCCCCGCGACCATGGCGCCCATCCGGATTTCCGCACCGAATGGTGGTACATCACCGGCCAGGTGCGCGATGCGCGGGGGCGTGACTTCGGCATCCAGATCACGTTCTTTCGCAATCGACCCGGATTGCAGGAAGGCAACCCCAGCCGTTTTGCCCCGATGCAGTTGTTGTTCGCGCACGCGGCTATCGCCGAGCCTGCGCACGGCAAGCTGCGTCACGACCAGCGCGCGGCACGCGCCGGACTCGGGCTGGCCGCGGCATCGACCGAGACTACCGATGTGCACATCGACGACTGGCGGCTGGTGCTAGAAGGCGAGCGGTATCGCACCCGGATCGCGGCCAACACGTTCGAGATCGACCTGACGTTCACCGCCACGCAACCGCTCGTGCTGCAAGGCGATCGAGGGGTCAGTCGCAAGGGTCCACTGCCGGCGCAGGCGAGCTTCTACTACAGCCGCCCGCACCTCACCACGGAGGGCACGATCGTCATCGACGGCACATCTGTCCCGGTCCGCGGCACCGCGTGGCTCGATCACGAATGGTCGAGCGCATACCTGGCCACCGCAGCGGCAGGCTGGGACTGGGTAGGTCTCAATCTCGACGACGGCGGTGCATTGATGGCGTTTCGCATCCGCCTGCGCGACGGTGGTGTGCTCTGGGCCGGCGGCAGCCATCGCGACGCGCGCGGATCGGTCCGCGTGCTGTCGCCGCAGGAAGTCCGGTTCGAGCCCTTGCGCACGTGGCGCAGCCCGCGCACCAGCATCACCTATCCGGTCGCGATGCGCGTGCGGACTCGAGACCTCACCTTCGATCTCGACCCCTTGATGGACGACCAGGAACTCGATGCGCGCACGAGCGTCGGCACCATCTATTGGGAAGGCGCGATGCGCGCCCGGGCAGACGGCAGACCCCTCGGCCGAGGCTATCTCGAATTGACCGGCTACGGCCAACCCCTGAAACTGTAGGGTACGCCCCCCGACGGGCCTTTCGGCCTCTCCCCCCAAGGGGGCCAGCCCTCTTGGGACGGCCCGGCGAGGGCTGAGGCCCGTTGGCAGGCCCCCGCCTCATGCTCACCACACTCAACCCCTCCGAGATCGTCACCCTGCTGGTCGGCCTGGTCGCACTGGTCGCCGGCATCCGCATCTACCGCCGCTTCGCGACGATCCAGCGCCTCAACATTCCGGCGCCGGTCATCGGCGGGCTCATCGTCGCCGCCGGCACTTTGTGTCTCTATCTCGGCTTCGATATCGAGGTGAAGTTCGCGCGCGAACTGCGCGATGTGCTGCTCTTGTTCTTCTTCGCCACGATCGGCCTCGCGTCGCGCCTGGCAGCACTCAAGCGCGGCGGTCTTCCACTCGCGTATCTGTGCGTCGCCGTCGTGGTGCTGCTGCTGGTGCAGAACGCCGCGGGGTTGCTGGTGGTGGGCGCGTTCGGCGAGCACCCCTTCTATGGCCTGCTGATGGGCAGCGCCTCGTTCGTCGGTGGGCCCGGCACCGCGATGGCCTGGGCCCAGGAAGCCCACGATCATTTCGGGTTGGTGCAGGCGCCCGAGATCGGCATCGCGGCCGCGACCATCGCTGTGGTCACGGGCGCACTCGTGTCCGGACCCGTCGCGGGCTACCTCGTGGTCAAGCACAAGCTCGGCGGGACCGCGCAACCGGGCCAGGTGCCCTGGATGGCGGACACGGGCGAAGCCCGGCCGCGCGCGGCCACCGTCGAGCAGGTGGTCGCTGCGTTGCTCGCCATCGGCCTGTCCGTGGTGCTCGGTCAACTCGCCAACGAGTGGGCCCGCGCACGCGATTTCGTGCTGCCGGGCTTCCTCACGGCGATGCTGGCCGGCGTGCTGCTTGGCAATACCCTCGACGCCTTCCGCCGACCGTTCGACCTCGAAGCGATCGAACACGCCGGCGAAGTGGCGCTGCAGGTCTTCCTCGTCCTGAGCCTGATGAGCCTGCGGCTGTGGACGGTGAGCAATACCCTCTGGCCGCTGGTCATCAACGCTGTCGTCCAGATCACGCTTTCGTGCCTGGTGGCGGTCTTCCTGCTCTTTCGCTGGCTGGGGCGCGACTACGACGCGGCCGTGACTGCAGGCGGCTTCCTCGGTTTCGGCTTGAGTTCGATGCCGGTGGCCATGGCCACCATGGAGCAGCTCGCTTCGCGCTATGGTCCGTCGCCGAAGGCCTTTTTGCTCATCACGCTGTGCGGTTCGATCTTCGTCGATCTCGCCAATGCACTCATCATCAAGGCGTTCCTCGCACTCCCTCTGTTCGCTCCGGCACCCTGAAGCCGTCGTCTTTGCATTTCTTTACAAACGGCACACAGGGCGGAAAGTCGCGATCGACATCATGGCAACGTCGCCGGTGCACGGTGCACCGCGCGCAAACGTCAAGGAGACAGTTGTCATGGAATCGAACAAGCCCGTTCCGAACGCCAAACCCAAGCGCCGCTTCCTCGCCGGTCTGCTGACCGGCGGCCTGGCCGGTGCATTACTCGCCGGCACCGCCGGCTTTGCCGCTTACGCCCATGACGGGCCCGGTGTCTTCAAACGCTGTGCCGGCCGCCACCATGGATCGATGGGACCGGAAGCCATGCGCCAGCGCGTGGACTTCGCCACCGACTGGATGCTCACCAAGGTCAAGGCGACCGACGAACAGAAGGTCAAGGTGAAAGAGATCGTAAGTGCCACGGTGATCGATCTGTCGGGACTGCGTGAATCGCACCACGGCAATCGCGACGCGCTGCTGGAAGCGCTGACGGCCGAAACGGTGGATCGCACGAAGCTCGAAGCCCTGCGCAAGGCCGAACTGGAACTGGCCGAACGCGCCTCGCAGCGGATCACCACCGCGCTCGCCGACGTGTCGGACGTGCTCACCCCGGAACAGCGCCGCGGTCTGGTCGACCTCGCCCGCAGCTTCGGCGGCCCCATGGGCTTCGGTCCCCCCGGCGGCCACGGTCCGCGCGGTCCCGGCGAACGTCCGCCGCGCACCTGAGGCGTGCGATGGGTCCGAGCCTGCTCCTGATCGAGGATGATCGCGCGCTGGCAGCCATGGTGGCCGAGTACCTCGGCCGCGCGGGCTACCGCGTGGAACAGGCCGGGACGGCGAACGAAGGCCTTGCGCGCGCACGCCGCGAGGCCTTCGACGCCGTGGTTCTGGATGTCATGCTGCCGGACGGTGACGGTTTCGACGTGTGTCGCGACATCCGCGCGCAGTCTGCCGTGCCCATCCTCATGCTGACCGCACGCGGCGACGCGGCGGACCGCATCGTCGGCCTCGAGTTGGGCGCCGACGACTACTTGCCGAAGCCCTTCGAACCGCGCGAACTGCTGGCCCGATTGCGAGCGATCCTGCGTCGCGGCAGGACCACGAACGGTCCACGGGACGTGCTGCGCTTCGGCCGCCTCGATATCGATCGCGATGCCCGCGTGGTCAGTATCGATGGTGAAGAGAGAACCCTCACGAGCCATCAGTTCGAGCTGCTGTGGGTGCTCGCGAGCCAGGCGGGACGCGTGCTCTCGCGCGACGCCTTGATGGACCGCCTGCGCGGTCATGGCGTCGAAGCCTTCGACCGCAGTCTCGATGTGCACATCTCGCGTATCCGTGCCGCGATCGAGGACGATCCGAAGAGTCCGCGGCGCATCCTCACGGTCCGTGGTGCCGGTTACGTGTTTGCCCGCGAGCAGCACTAACATGAAACGACCCCCACGCTCCCTGCGGTCGCTGCCCCCCGAGGGGGCGCGTCAGTGGCTTGGGGCGGCCCGGCGCCACTGACCCGACTACTCGTGCGCCGCCTATACCTGCAGATCTGGCTCGCGTTCCTCGGCATTCTCGTGCTGTTCGCCGCGCTCATGGCCGCGGCCTGGTGGCTCCTGCCCGACGACCGCAAGGACCATCGCATGCTCGAAGGCATGGCGGTGCTGGTGGGCGATGCGCTGCCAAAACCGGATGCACCGCGTGCGGAAATGCAGGCCGCCATCGATCGGCTCGCCGCTCGCTTTCCCGCCGTGGTTACGGTGCGCGACCCTCGCGGTGTGCTGCTCGCTCATGCCGGGCCGCCGCTGCCGCCGCCACCGCCCGACCTCGACGGCAGCGGCTTCGTGCATCTTCCAGGCGGGCCGGCCACGGCGTTGAAACTCGACGACGGCCGCACGGTGATGGTTCGGCCCGCGAAGCGGTCTCGGGGTCCGGGCCTGCTGGCGGGGCTGTGCCTGCTGCTGGTCACCTCGGCCGGTGGCGCGTTCTTCATCGTGCGGCGGATCACGGGTCGTCTGGAGCGATTGCAGTCGCGCGTGGACGCTCTGGGTGCCGGCGACCTCACGGTACGCGTGGACGTCGAAGGCCACGACGAAGTAGCGGAACTCGCGGCCAGCTTCAATCGAACCGCCGCTCGTATCGAGCAGTTGGTCGGTACGCAAAAGTCGCTGCTCGCGAACGTATCGCACGAACTGCGCTCGCCGCTCGCCCGCATGCGCATGGCGGCCGAGTTGCTCACTGCCGAAGAGCGGCCCGAACTGAAGGCACGCCTCACTCGCGACGTCGCCGAGCTCGACGCCCTCATCGACGAGTTGCTCGAAGCGAGCCGGCTCGACGCCGGCGCCGCGCCGGGGAAAACCGAAGAGGTCGACCTGCTCGCGCTCGTGGTCGAAGAGGCCGCCGAGTTCGGCGCTCAGGCCTCGGGTCCCATCACCGTCATGCACGGCGATCCCCGTCTGTTGCGCCGGCTCGTGCGCAATCTGCTGGAGAACGCCCGCCGCTATGGCGGCGACACCGCGATCGAAGCGACCCTCGAAGGGTCTGACCCGATCACCTTGCGCGTCTCCGATCGCGGGCCGGGCGTGCCGTCGACCGAGCACGAGCGCATCTTCGAACCCTTCTATCGCGTGCGCGGCATGGCGGAAACAGGTTTCGGGGTCGGTCTGGGTCTGTCGCTGGTGCGACAGATCGCTCGGCGTCATGGGGGCGATGCGCGGTACGAAGCGCGGCAGGGTGGCGGGAGTACGTTCGTGGTGACGCTCGCAAGCAACTGAAAGCGCTCAACGCGGAGGACGCGGAGGAAACCCCAGAGCGAGAAGCTTCTTCGGGGTTGCCTTACCCCGCGTCCCCCGCGTCCTCCGCGTTGAGCGCTTTTCCTCTCCAGCGCATCCGACTACGCAGGAGCCCTCAAGGACTCCCTTGTCAGCGAAACACTGATTCGCTGCGGGCACAAACTTTTTTGCCATTCTGTGGTCCGTCGTCCGGGGTCATCTTTGAACTCCCCCGGATACGTCGTCGTCCGGAGACGAAACCAGCCATCAGACACAGGGAGAACACCACGATGGATCCATTCGTCCAGCATATGGCCGTGCGCACCTGAAGCATGGATACGCTGTTCTTCCTCCCCTCCTGGCCGCCGCAAGTGGGCAGCCTCACGATGGCGGCCCTGGTGCTGCTCGCCGCGCTGGTGGCCGGCGAGATCGTCCAGCGCATCTTCAAGTTGCCACGCCTGATCGGCTGGGTGATCGCCGGTGCGATCTACGGGCCCAGTGCGACCGGCCTGCTGGATGCCGAAGCGCTGCACGATCTGCAGTTCGTCATGCACGTCGCAGCGGGCCTGGTGCTGTTCGAGTTCGGGCAGCGCATCGATCTTGGCTGGTTGCGGCGCAACCCCTGGCTCGCCGGCACGAGCGTCCTCGAAGCCACGCTCGCCTTCGTCGCGGTATTCCTGATCCTGCTGCTCCTGCGCGTGTCGCCGCCGGTAGCGGCGTTCGCAGCCGCGATCGCGATGGCCACCTCGCCAGCCACGGTGATGACTCTCGCCCGCGATCTGCGCGCCAGTGGCCAGGTCACGCAACGAGTCGAGCTGCTCACTGCGCTCGACTGCGCGTACGCGTTCATCACCATCGGCGTGCTGCTTGCGTGGTTCCACGCCGAGTACCACGGCGACTGGGTCGTGATGGCAGCGCATCCGTTGTACCTGATCTTCGGCTCGTCGATACTGGCCCTGCTGGCAGCGGCAATCGCACGGCCGCTACTGATGCGGTTGGATGCCTACGGCGACGTGCAGCGGGTCTGCGCGTTTGCGCTGGTGCTTATAGCGGTGGCGTTGGGCGAATGGCTCAACCTGTCGTCGGCACTGGTGCTGCTCGGGTTCGGCGCGAGCCTGCGCGCCCTGGACGACCGCCGGCGGTTCGTATCGCTCGACTTCGGGCCGCTTGGGCAGATCTTCCTGGTGCTGCTGTTCGCGCTGTCGGCCGCGGCGCTCGACCTGTCGATCGCGCTGGCGGGCGCCATCACCGGCATTGCGCTGGTGGCGGCGCGCTATGCGGGCAAGTACGTGGGCGTGGTGCTGACCTCACGGGTGTCAGGTCTGTCCACCCGCAAGGGTTCGCTCGTGGCGCTCGGCCTCATGCCCATGTCCGCCGTGGCGCTGGTCTTCGTGCACGAAACGGTCACGGTGTTTCCGGAGCTCGCCCGTGGTCTCCTGTCGGTACTCGTTCCGGCGCTCGTCGTGCTCGAGATGGCGGGCCCGCTGCTCGCGCGCTTCGCGTTCGTTCGCGCTGGAGAATCGGCAGCCTGGGCGTGAGCGCACTCGAATCTGCCGACCCGCTGCACTTCTCCGAGTCGCGGCCGCTGACACTCGGGGTCGAGCTCGAGCTGCAGCTCTTCAACACACGCGATTGCGACCTGACGCCGGTCGCCTCCGATCTCATCGACCTGATCGAGCGCCAATCCCATGCGGGCGACGTGAAGCCGGAGATCACGCAGAGCATGCTCGAGATCAGCACCGGCATTCATGATCGCCACGACGCGTTACTGGCCGAGCTGCAATCGGTGCGGGATACCGTGGTTGCCGCCGCGGATCGCCTCAACGTGCTGGTATCCGGCGGCGGGGCGCATCCGTTCCAGCACTGGAGCGAACGGCGCATCTTCGACAAGCCGCGCTTTCACCAGGTGTCGGCCCTGTATGGCTATCTCGCGAAGCAGTTCACGGTGTTCGGACAGCACATCCACGTCGGCTGTGCCAACGGCGATGACGCTCTGTACCTGCTGCACGCGATGTCGCGCTACGTGCCGCATTTCATCGCGCTCGCCGCCTCGTCGCCGTACCTGCAAGGCGTCGACACCGCCTTCGATTCTTCCCGCTACAACGCCATCCTCGCGTTTCCCCTGAGCGGGCGCGCGCCCTTCGTGCTGCGCTGGGACGAGTTCCGCACGTACTTCGAACGGCTGCGTGCGCTCGGCGTGGTGGAGAGCATCAAGGATCTCTATTGGGATATCCGCCCGAAGCCGGAATTCGGCACGATCGAAATCCGCGTCTGCGACACGCCGCTCAAGGTGGAGACCGCCGCGGCCCTGGCGATCTATGCGCAGGCGCTGGCGCGCCGCATCCTCGCCGAACGCCCCCCCGTCACCGAGGATGTCTACCTGCCCTACGGCTACAATCGCTTCCACGCCTGCCGCTTCGGGCTGGATGGTGAACTGATCGACCCCATGACGCGTACCCGCCGCCCCATCGCAGAGGACATAGGCGCCACGTTGGACACCCTCGGTGCCGACCCATCGGCACCGGAATCCGAGCCAGCGTTTGCCGTGCTGCGCCGGATGATCGGCGGGGCCGGCAACGACGCGTACTGGATGCGCAGCACCTATCAGATTGGCCGGTCGCTCCCCGACCTGGTCTTCCGGCAAGCGGAACGCTGGCGCGGGCGCGGCTGAACGCGTGTTCAGCTATCGGCACGGGTTTCACGCCGGCAACCATGCCGACGTGTTGAAGCACGTCGTGCTGGTGCAGTTGCTGCACGCGCTGGGAATGAAGGACAAGCCGTTCACTGTGATCGACACGCACGCCGGTGCCGGCGGCTACGAACTCGACAGCGGCTTCGCCGCGAAGAGCCGTGAGGCGGACACCGGCATCGCGCGGCTCTGGACGCGAAAAGATCTGCCGCCGGCGTTGGCCGAGTACGTCGAACAAGTGCGCGCCTGCAACGCCGACGGCAACCTGCGCCACTACCCGGGGTCGCCGCAGATTGCCCTGCAGATGATGCGCCCGAGCGATCGCCTGCACGCCTTCGAGTTGCACACGACGGAGAGTCGGGTGCTGCAGAAACACTTCGAGCGTGCTGGGCGGCGAGTGGTTACCCACGCGGAGGACGGCTTCGGTGGGCTCAAGGCACTGCTGCCACCGCAGTCACGGCGCGGCCTGGTGCTCATCGATCCGCCGTACGAGGACAAGACCGACTATCGCAAGGTCACGGTCGCGGTGAGCGATGCGCTGGAGCGATTCGCCACGGGCATCATTGCCGTCTGGTACCCGCTGGTGCAACGACCGGAGTCGGAGAAGCTGCCGGGGCAGCTGCAACGCCTTGCCGCAGGCGACTGGCTCGAGGCGTCGTTGAGCGTTGCCGCACCGGCCGTGGATGGGCTCGGACTGCATGGCAGCGGGGTGTTCGTGTTCAATCCGCCGTGGAAGCTCGAGGCGGCGTTGCGTGAATCGTTACCGGTATTGGTGAGGCTGCTGAAGCAGGATGAGACGGCGAAGTTCGGGCTGGCGTTTCGGCAGACGTAGGCAGTCTTTCCCCCACCCTAACCCCCGGCGTAGCCGGGGGAGGGGATGTACAGCGGACGCGTTTCCTCCCCGGCAAACGTAGGCATTCCTTCCCCCAACTACGTTGGGGAAAGGCTGGGATGGGGGCAGATGTACTCGCGACCGCCGATTGCCCCCACCCTGACCCTCCCCCGGCAGTGCCGGGGGAGGGGATGCAAGGCGCGCGCATCCGCGCACTCCACCCACAGGCACTCCTGCCCCCGGCACTGCCGGGGGAAGGCTGGGATGGGGGCTAACGGTGCATAACGAGCAACCCGTCAATACCACCACTCATCCAACGATCCCGATATTCCACGGCACGAACTCGTGGTTCCCCAGATCGAGCAACTCGCTCTTGCTCTTCTCCCCGGAAGCCACCCGCAACGTATGGTCCAGGATCTTCTGGCCCATCTCGGGAATCGTCGACGTCCCGTCGAGGATCTCGCCGCAATTGATGTCCATGTCCTCTTCCAGCTTGCGGTACATCGGCGAATTGGTCGCGAGTTTCACCGACGGCACCGGCTTCGCGCCGAACATGGAACCACGCCCAGTGGTAAACAGGATCACGTTGGCACCACCGGCAATCTGCCCGGTGGCCGAACACGGATCGAACCCCGGCGTATCCATGAACACGAGCCCTTTCTGTATCACCGGTTCGCCATAGCGATACACCTCCATCAATGGTCCGGTCCCACCCTTCATGGAGGACCCGAGGGACTTCTCGAAGATGTTGGCCAGCCCGCCGGCCTGATTGCCCGGACTCACCTTGCCGTTGATCTGCGTGTCGCGGCCGACGGTGTACTCGTCCTTCCACCAGCGAATGCGCTCGATCAGCTTCTCGCCCACTTCGCGGCTGCGCGCGCGCCGTGTCAGCGTGTGCTCGACACCGTAGATCTCCGGCGTCTCCGACAGGATCGCCGTGCCACCATGCCGGACCAGCAAATCCATCGCGGCACCGAGTGCAGGATTCGCCGTGATCGACGAGAAGCCGTCCGATCCGCCGCACTGCAGGCCGACGGTGATGTGGCTCGCGGGCACGCGCGTGCGCTTGACGCGATTGGCTTCCGGCAGCATCTCCTTGATCGCCGCGATGCCGGCTTCGATGGTCTTGCGGGTGCCGCCGGTTTCCTGCATCACGAAACCGCGCAGGCGATCGCTCTCGGTGAGCTTCTGGTCCTGGAACAGCATGGAGAGCTGGTTGCGCTCGCACCCCAAGCCCACGACCAGACAGCCGGCGATGTTTGCATGGGTCGCGTAACCGGCAAGCGTGCGCCGCAGGAGATCCATCGGTTCACCCGTCGCCTCCATGCCGCAACCGGTGCCGTGAGCAAATGCCACGACACCATCCACGTTCGGATACTCCGCGAGCCGCTCGGGCGTGAACCACTCCGCGATCTTGTGCACGACAGTGGCCGAGCAATTCACCGACGACACCAGCCCGATGAAATTGCGCGTCGCCACCTGTCCGTTGGGGCGCACGATGCCCATGAACGATGCGCGCTCGTGCTCGGGGATGAACTCCACCGGGCGATAGTCCTGCCCGTAGGCGTAGTCGCGATCGAACTCGCGGAACTCCATGTTGTGCGAATGCACCAGCGTGCCGGGAGGAATGTCCGCCGCGGCGAACCCGATCACCACGTTGTACTTGCGGATCGGTTCACCCTTCGTGATTGCCCGTGCGGCGATCTTGTGCCCGGCCGGCACCTGGCTGCGTGAGCGCAGGCCCTCGGGTTCGAGCACTGCGCCGATGGCGACGTCAGTACGGGCCACCACGACGTTATCGGTGGCGTGCAGGCGGATGGTGGCGCCGGTGGAAGGCTTGTCGAGGATCTCGATCATGGGAAGACTCACGAGTGCGGCGAAAGACGACATTATCGCCGCAATCGGAGGCCCAGCCGCCCCACGGGAACCATGGTCAGGATGGACCTGTCCGAGCGCCATCGGAGCTAGAATCGGGGTCCATACCGGCCCAGGGGTGCAGTGATGCTGTTGGAAGTTCTGCGCGACCTGCTGGGCCGGAAGCACCCCGCGCCTGCCTCGCTGTCGTTCCTGCCCATGTACGACCGCGACTACGCCCCGCTGCTGGCGCAGCGCGCGGAAGGCTTTCGCGCCATCTTCGAGCGGGTCGAGCGCCATGGAGCACGCAGGAACGATCCGTTGCTGGTGGAAACGGGCACCGTGCGCACCCGCGACAACTGGGCCGGCGACGGGCAGAGCACGCGCTTGTTCGACGCCTACGTGAGTCACCATCACGGCCGGTGTCTGACGGTGGACATCGATCCGGCGGCGGCGTTGCTGGTGCGCGAACTGTGTTCCCGCCGCACCGAGGCCACGACGGGCGATTCCGTGCGTTTCCTGTCGGAGCTGTCGGTGCGACTGGGCGAACGCCATATCGACCTGCTCTATCTCGACTCCTTCGATCTCGATCCGGCGGATGCCCGACCAAGCGCCTTCCATCACATGAAGGAGCTGACCGCTGTGTGGCGCAGCCTGGGGCCGGGCACCGTCATCGCGGTGGACGACAATCCGGTGCTCCCCGACGGGACCCGGATCGGCAAGGCCATGTACGTGGCGCAGTTCTTCGACGATCTCGGCGTCGTGCCTTTTCACACGGGCTATCAGCTCGCGTGGCAGCTCTGATCCAAGCTGGAAGGTCGGATCGCGCTGGCCCTTTGCCTGGTACTGACGGCACTCAGCCGCCCGGCAATCAGACCGTGAGGATCACGGCCCCGGCCGTCTTGCGAGCTTCCATGTCGCTCTGCGCGCGCCCGGCATCCGCAAACGGATAATCGTGAATCGCGCCGGGCGTGACGATACCCTTTGCAAGGGCATCGAATAGCGAAGCCGCCATCTCTTCGCGACGCGGCCGATCAGCGAGGTAGTGGAAGACGCTCGGCCTCGTTACCGAGTTGGATTTCTGGAACAGCAGCGACATGGCGATCGGTTCGACCGGCCCCGACGCCTGGCCATAGTTCACCATGTGCCCGAGGCGTGCGAGACAGGTCATCGAGCCCATGAACGTGTCCTTGCCGACCGCGTCGTAGGCGACGTCCACGCCACGCCCGCCGGTGATGGCCTGCACACGCTCGACGAAGTTCTCGCTGCGGTACTGGATGACGTGATCGCAGCCGTTCGCACCGGCGATGCGCGCCTTCTCCTCGCTGCCCGCCGTGCCGATGACGGTCGCGCCAAGGTGATGCGCCCACTGGGCCACCAGGCGCCCCACCCCGCCGGCGGCCGCGTGCACCAGTGCCGTCAGCCCGGGAACGATCCGATGCGTGTGGAACACAAGCGCCTGCGCCGTCAACCCGCGGAGCAGCGTGGCCGCCGCCGTGCGGTCGTCGATGGAACCGGGCAGCTTGAACAGGAGGTCCGCATCCACCAGGCGCCCCTCCGCATATCCGCCATACGCGAGCGCGAGGCAACCGACCCGGTCGCCAATCTTCACCTGCGTCACACCGGGCCCGACTGCCTCGATGACCCCCACCGCTTCGAGACCGGGAATGCCGGGTAGCGGCAATGTCTTGTACAAGCCGGTGCGTACATAGATGTCGTGGAAGTTCACCCCCACCGCGGTCTGGCGCAGACGCACCTGGCCCGGACCGGGATCGCCGACTTCGACGTTTTCCACTTTCAGCACCTCGGGTCCGCCGGGTGCTCGCATCACGATTGCTCTGGCCATGCGCCTCTCCTTGTTGAGGGGTGGGATCTTCCCATGAGGGCGTATCGTGGAGCTAACCGTATGCTCGGCGTAAGGAGCGTTGGGCTAACGTCAGCAAGTTGCGGAGCTTCTCGAGCGGATCGTCGGCTGCCGCTTACGGCTCAGGTTAATTGTTGGACGACTAGCTCGCGAACACTGCGAAGAATGCCGGTCTTGCTGCTTGAAAGGAGAAGATCTTGGGGACGATCCATGGCAGGAGCATTCATGCATGCACGCGACGCCGGTTCCTCATGAACAGCACAGCACTCAGTGCTGCGGCGCTTCTTCCATTCTCCCGAGCAGGTGCGAGCGAACCGCCCCCAGAGATACGGAAGATTCGGCTTTCCCATGTTCCAGCAATCTGTCTCGCCCCCCAGTATCTCGTGGAGGACCTCCTCTACCTCGAAGGCTTCTCGGAGATCGAGTACGTGAAGCTTGCGGGCATCGGTAGCCCCGATGCGCTGGCAGATGACCGCACCGACTTCGGTATGTGGGACGCTTACAGCGCCCTGCCGTACCTCGACCGAGGCAAGGCCTTTCTGGTGGTCGCCGGCATCCACGCCGGCTGCTATCAACTGTTCGCGACGGGTGCGACCCGCAGCATCCGGGATCTGAAGGGAAAGACCATTGCCGTCTACGAACTGGGGCAGGGCGCTCATGTGCTGGTCGCCAGCATGTTGGCCTATGTGGGAATGAGTCCCACCAGGGATGTGCGCTGGCTGTCTGGCGAACGACCTGAGGATGCAGTCCGTCTGTTCGAGGAAGGCAAGGCGGACGCGTTCATCGGGTTCCCGCCGCACCCCCAGGAGCTGCTTGCGAAGAAGGTCGGTCACGTGATCCTCGACACGTCGCGCGACCGTCCATGGTCTCAGTACTTCTGCTGCATGCTCCTCGCGAACCGGCGCTTCACCGAGAGCCACCCCGTCGCCACCAAGCGCGTTCTTCGCGCCTTCCTCAAAGCAGCGGACATATGCGCTCAGGAACCCGATCGGGCCGCACGGCTCCTTGTAGACCGAGGTTTCGAGCCGCGCTACGAGATTGCCCACGATGCGCTGACCGGAGTGTCCTACCGCCATTGGCGCGAGGCCAACCCTGAAGATACCCTGCGGTTCTACGGCCTCAGACTGCACGAAGTTGGGATGATAAGGACGAATCCCAACAAACTGATCGCGCGAAGCACGGACTGGCGCTTTCTGAACGCACTGAAAAGGGAACTGAGAGCTTAGGCCGAGAATAAATCCTCGACTGTTGCAGAGGTGCGCTAACTGTATTCAGAGATAGGCTCTAGCGTCGGCGTAAACGGAGACGCAACGGCGCTACCGTTGAGCTACCGCCGCCCCGTTGCGCCGAACGCCGAGCCCCCACAAGAAGGGCATTTCCTACTGGCAGTTGCCCCCCCAGTGCCCCATCGTGGTCTTGCCGTCCTCGGCGACCGGCTGCCACCATCCCGAGTTCTTCTTGCCGGCGAACGTGCCGGTGCCGCCGGACATGCGCCACCAGCCTTTCTCAGCACCGGCATCGAGACCCCATTCGTCGCTCCAGCTGTTGCCGTCCTTGTCCTTGCGGGCACAGACGCCGGCCATCCTGACTTTCCCGTCGGGCGTGGCCAGCGCGTAGCCGCCGCATTCACCGACGCCGTTGTGCGGTGAGTTGTCGCTGGTCGCGCTGCCGCGCGCGACGAAGTACGTCACCGTGTGCCCCTTGCCCACCTCGAGTACTTCCGCGGAGATGGTCACATTGGAAAAGCGGCCGTTGCAGTTGTCGGCGCTTACCGGCGCAGACAGGAGCAGGCAAGCCGCGGCGGAACCAAATGCAGACAGCATGGTGTTGGTTCGCATGAGTCCTCCCTCAGGTCTCGTTCGTACCGCATGGGGTACCCCTCGACGGGGCGAGCGGGCACCATCGTGCCGGCAACCTATCCGCCGACGATGCTCACGGTACCAAGGGGGAACTTACGAATGACCCACCGATCCACCGACCGCCTTCAGTGAAAGACTCTTCCCGCGTCGATCGCCAGCGTCTGCCCGGTAATGCTGTCGGTGCGGCACAGCTCGACGACCTGCGCAGCAATGTCGTCCTTGTCGGCCGCGCGCTTGAGCAGTGACGATTCCCGGGACCGCTGCTGATAGGCCGGATCAAGATTGGACGTTGCTCGTGTGCCCTCGATGTAACCGGGTGCGACGCAGTTGACCAGCACGTGCGGCGCCAGAGCGACCGCCATGCATTTGGTCAGGTGGATCAGTCCTGCCTTCGACACCGCGTAGGGGATCGACGAACCCGTCGGTGACAACCCGGCCACTGACGAGATGTTCACGATCCTGCCGCTGCCCTGGCCGCGCATGAGCGGCGCGACCGCCTTGATGCACAGCATCGGGCCGGTCAGGTTGATCGACAGGATCTTCTCCCACTCCTCGAAGGTGAGTGCGTCCAGGTCGGGATAGGGAATCCACTTGTTGTAGGCGGCGTCGTTGATAAGGATGTCGATGTGGCCGAATCGGCGCATTGCCTCGTCGACGAGCGCCTGCACTGCCGCGGGGTCGGTCACGTCGCAGCCCAGTGCCTCGCTCTTCACGCCGAGTGCCCGCAGTTCGGTGGCAACTGCTTCCGCGGGTTCGCGGCTGCGTGCATAGACGACCGCCACGTCGCATCCTGCTCGCGCCAGTGCATGGCAAATCCGGCTGCCAAGGCCGCCGTTGCCGCCGGTGACCAGGGCGACCTTGCTTTGGAGATTCATGATGACTTTCCTGTTGGTCAAGTTCTTGTTCTGCCGATCCCGGCGAAGGGGTCGGGCAATCGCGGAGAGTATCGCAGTCTCACGACGCTTCGCGGCGTCAATGCGCGAATGGCCGCTCGAGCTCCTCAATGAGGGCAGCAGGATACGAAAGAGGTCAGGATCGCGGTGGTCGGTGGCGGCAAAGGAGAGTCCGCCGTTGACATGTGTAGCGTATGGGCTACACTTGCGCCATGCGAGTGGAGAGGACCGACGAATACGCCGCCGGGCTCGATTCGCTCCAGGACCTAGCGGGGCGAGCCCGAGTTCTCGTAAGAGTCGAACGCCTGATCGACGGGAATCCTGGGCAGCATCGAAATCTGGCCGGCGGCGTCTCCGAGCTGAAGATCGACTTCGGACCAGGGTATCGGGTGTACTACTCGCAACGCGGAGAGCGTCCTGTTGCTGCTCGCGGGAGGCGACAAGTCCACCCAGCAGAAAGATATTCGGCGGGCCATCGAGTTGGCCGGCAACTTCAAGGAGTAGTGCACCATGCCTCGCAATTCGAGCAAGACGAAGAAGATGCGGACGACACCGTACGACGTGGCAGAGCATCTGCGCACTCCCGAAGAAATGGCTGCGTACCTAGACGCGTGGCTCGAAGAAGCGCCCGACGATGCGCCCGGCATTGCCAAGGCATTGGGAGACATCGCCCGTGCGAAAGGAATGAGTCAGGTGGCCAAGGACACCGGCCTCAGCCGGGAAAGTCTGTATCGAGCACTCAGCGGCGAAGGCAATCCCAGTTTTGCGACTGTGCTCAAGGTGGCGCGCGCACTCGGGGTCAAGCTGCACGCTGAGGCAGCGTAGCCTTCTGCACCATCAGCGAAGACGGTTCGTCGAGTGCGCTTGCGCATCTCGTCTTCGCACATCAGCGCGCGTTCGTGGGATCAGCGGCCCGACCGCGACGAAGCGCGCCTCACTCACGGCGCCCTCTCGAATCTCCCGAAGTGCAGTAACACCGTCGGCAGGATCAGCAGATTGAGCACCGTCGACGTGATGAGTCCGCCGACGATGATGGTCGCCATGGGGCCTTCGATCTCGCGGCCCGGCTGCCCCGAACCCAGCGCCAGAGGCAGCAGGCCCAGCGACGTCACCAGCGCGGTCATCAGGATGGAGGGCAATCGCTCGGCGGCGCCGCGCAGCATGGTGTCGAGATTCCAGGGCGCACCTTCCTCCTGCACCAGATACTGGTAGTGCGACACCAGCATGATGGAATTGCGCAGCGTGATGCCGAACAGGGTGACGAATCCCACCAGGGAACCCAGGGTCATCCAGCCGCCACCGGAGAGCACCGCGACTACGCCGCCTACCAACGCAAACGGCAGGTTGAGAAACGTGATGCCGAGATTGCGCAGGTTGTTGAACGCCAGGTACAGCAGCACGAACACGCCGAACCCGGCGAGAAGCGAATGGAAGACCAGCTTCTCGCGCGCCTGAACCGACGCCTCCGCCTCGCCGGAGATCACGAGGTAGTTCCCCTCCGATAGCTTCACGCGCTCGGCGATGGCGCGCTTCACATCGTTCGAGAAGTCGTCGAGATCACGAGCGTCGATATTGGCGGTCACGGTCTGGATGCGCTTGCCCCCCTGGTGCAGGATCTTGTAGCGGCCTGACCCCATCGACACGTCTGCGACGTCACCCAGGCGCACCAACGTCCCGCTGGCAGACCGCAGCGGCAACATCTCGATTTGCGCGGGCGCGCGACGCTCACCGGGCGTCAGCACCACGACGACATCGATCGTGCGATTGCCCTGCTGCACCTGGCCCACACGCGTGCCTTCGAAGGCGCTCTGGACGGCGTCCAGCACCTGTCGCGGCGTGAAGCCCAACGCGGCGAGCCGTTCATGGCGCAGCCGCACGGTGAGCTGCGGTGACCCCGACGGCGCCTGCACCTGGATGTCTTGCGCGCCTTTGACCGACGCAATGGCGGCTGCCACTTCCTGGGCGTCCTCGTCGAGCAGATCGAGGTCGGCACCGAACAGGTTCACCACCATGGCCGCCGGAAACCCCGAGATGGTTTCCTCGATGCGTTCGGTGAGGAAGGTGTTAACCGAGAACGTCACCCCCGGATAGGCCCCGCGATCACCTTCGAGGATGTCGCGGATCTCGCGCAGAATGCGCGCCTGTTCCGAGCCCTCGAGGGCGCCCACTTCCACCTCGAACTCGCTGTAGTGGGGACCGAACGTGTCGGCGCCGTTCTGCGATCGCCCGACCCATTGGGCGACCGACTTCACGCCCTTCACTTCGCGCAGCGCGCGTGTGAGTTGCGTGCCGATGCGCAGCGTCTCTTCCTCCGAGGTGCCGGGCACGGCGGTCATGTGAATCACATAGTGCCCTTCCTTCAGCGACGGGATGAACTCGCCGGAGAAAAGCGGGATGGCAGCCAACCCCAGGGCGATGATGCCGCCCGCCAGGGCCAGCACCCGGCCCGGATGTTTCTCGATCCGGCGCAGCAGCGCCACGTAGCCCGGCTTGATGCGCTGTACGAACGGCGGATCCTCTGCCCGCATCAAGCCGCGGGTGAGGAGCAGATAGCACAGCGCCGGCGTCAGTGTCATCGCCACCACCAACGATACGAGGATCGCGAGGATGTAGGCGAGCCCCAGCGGCGAGAACAGCTTGCCGCCGATACCCCCGAACGTCAGCAGCGGAACGAACACCAGCGCGACGATGAAAGTGGCGAACACGACGGAGCCCCGCACTTCGACGGAGGCGTTCACCGCCACCTGCGCATCGGTCAACGGGTTGCCCGCCGAGCGGTTCTCGCGCAACCGACGGAAGATGTTCTCGGTGTCGATGATGGCATCGTCCACCACCTCGCCCAGCGCGATCGCGAGCCCGCCCAGCACCATGATGTTGAGCGGCTCCCCGAGCAGCGTGAGGACCAGCACGGCACCGAGCAGGGACACAGGGATCGCCGTGGTGCAGATGAATGCAGTGCGCGCGTTGAACAGGAACAGGAACAGCACCACGATCACCAGGGTCGAGCCGACGATGATGTCGAAGCGCACGTTGCGCACGGCGGTCTCGATGAAGTTGGCGGGCCGGAACAGCCTGTCGTGCAGCGTCACGCGCTCGCGCTCTAGCAGCGGAGCGAGTTCGCCCAAGGCGCGCTCCAGGTCGCGCGAGACCGCCAGCGTGTTCGAGCCGAGTTGCCCCTGGACCATCAGGAACACGCCGGGAACGCCGTCGATTTCGGCAGCACTGATCGGTGCCGCATACCCTTCGATGACCTCGGCCACGTCGCCGAGGCGCAGCACCTGGGCGCCCGATTCGCGCAACAGCACCTGGCCGATCTGCTCGGGTTCCAATGGCTGGCCCTCGGTCACGATGGCGATGCGCTGGTTCGGCCCGGGAATGAATCCAGCCGACACCACACCGGTCGCGCTGCGCGCAGCGAGTGCCACTTCTTCGATCGAAAGTCCGTAGCGGAGCAGGCGTTTCGGATCCACCTGGATCTGCCACTCGCGCACGCGCCCGCCGAACACGTTGACCTCGGCCACGCCTTTCACCGACATCAGGTGCGGGCGCACCACCGCATCGGCGAGGCTGCGCAACTCGATGGCGGAGCGATCCTTCGAAGTGAGCCCCACGCCCAGCACCGTGCTCGCCGATGACGTGAGCGGCGTGATGGCCGGCGCGGCAACGCCCAGCGGCATCCGGTTGGCGAGCGCACCGATGCGCTCGGCCACCACCTGGCGGTTGCGGTAGATGTCGGAGCCGTCCTCGAACAACGCGGTGACGACCGACAGTCCGGGAATGGACTGCGATCGCAGCACTTCCACACCGGCTGCACCGAGCAGGGCGTTTTCGATGTGCTGCGTGACCTGCGTCTCGACCAGGTCCGCGGACAAGCCGGGCGCCTCGGTCTGGATCACGACCTGCGTGGGCGAGAACTCGGGAAACACATCGACCCGCGCCCGCTGCAACGTGAAGATGCCGTAGGCCACCAACATCAGCGCGAGCGCCACGACCACGCCGGGAAAGCGAACCGAGAAGCGGACGATGGCGGTGATCATGGGCGCTCGAAGCTGCTCAGTCCTCGTTCTCGTTGCGGATGCGGTATTCCAGCTCTTCGGACAGCAGCAACTGCGCGCCGGTCACGACCACTTCATCGCCGACCTTCAAGCCCTCGGCGTTGAACCAGCCACCGGGGACGAGGCGACTCGCGCTCACCGCGGTGCGCACGAAGTGATCGTCCTCGCGCTGAACGTAGATCCACGGGCGACCGGCGTGCCACACGACCGCCTTCTCCGGCACCACCACGCCTTCGGACTTGCCGCGGCCGGTGGAAAGGTGTCCGGTGACGCGCGAGCCGGCGCGCAAGCCGGCCGCTGGCGCGCGGAAGAACCAGGTGGTGCCGATCGCGCCGGGTGCCGCAGCGGGTGCTGCGGAAACGAGTCGCGCCTGGGCGCGCGCGCCGCCGCCGGTGGGTTCCACCGTCAGCGGGCGCGTGGCAAGCGCGCGGTCGAGCTCGCTCGGCACGGTCATCTGCACGAGTACTTCACGCATCTCGAGCAGCGGGGCGAACCCCGCGCTGCCCGGTATCGCGGCCAGGTCGGCCAGCGTCGCGCCCCACTCGGCGCGCAACGCTTCGCGCAGACTGCGGACGTCGGCCTCGGTGATGGCCAGGCGCTCGCGATCGGCCTTCCACTGGGCTTCGGCAGCCACCATCGCCCGTTCGGAGACATTGCGCTCGTCCTTGAATAGCGCCGCGGTCCGTTGATACTCCGACTCGCTCGCACTCACCGTGCCGCGCAGGACCCTGACCTCGCCCTCGCGCGCGAGCAAGCGTCCGCGCGCTTCGATCAAAGGGCGCAGGTCGATGACGGTGCCGTAGATCTCGACGACGGCATCGGCCTGTGCGGCCTTCAAGGGCTGCACTTCGATGCCGCTCGCCGCGCGCTCGGCCGCGCCGATGCGCAGTTCGCCCGGACCCAGCTTCTCGTCGGCCGAGGTGCGAGTGCCGATGGTCTCGCCGCGCTCGCGCGCGAGTTCGCGATACTCGTCGCGGCCGAACCAGATGGTGGTGCCGGCCAGCAACAGCGCAGCTACCGACGCAATGATCGCGACCTTGTGGCTGCCGTGGTCGGTCATGGGGAGGGCTTTCGAGGGAGAGATTGGCCGCAGCCCCCATCCCAACCTTCCCCCACCAGAGGTGGGGGAAGGAGCGCAATTCTCGTTCCCCCGGCGTCGCCGGGGGAAGGTCGGGATGGGGGCCCACCGCCTGCCATGATCCCCACCTCAATCATTGTCGATCAACGCCGGATTGGGCACCGACTGGCTGGGCGTGCTCGCGGCCTGCGGTGTCGTCACGAATTCAGGATTGTCGAGCGGTCGCTGCAGCGCGTCCTCGAGCGCGGACAAGCCTTGCTGCGTCTCCAGCATCGCCACCACCGCCGTGCGTTCGCTCGCGACGGCTTCCAGCCGCGCCTGCACCAGTTCCACGCGATCGGCGTAGCCCCGCTCGAACTGCCGCTCGGCCCGCGCACGCCGCGCGAGCGCCTCTTCGATCTGGCTACGGGCGGCATGCTCGGCTTCCCAGGCCAGGCGATAACGCGACGCTGCGGCATCGGCTTCCGCGATCACCGCCGTCTGCAGGGCGAGGAAGGCCTTCTGTTCCACTTCGCGCCGGGCTTCGGTTTCGCGAATGAGCGCCTTGGTCCTCGCGCCAGGCGGCAACAGCCCGACGAACGCGATCGACCAGATGCTCTCGTCGGCATCCCAGAAGTAGCCGGGGAACAGCGTGATATCCGGATACTGCCGCGCAACCTCGAGCTTCACCGCCGCTTCCGCGGCGGCATAGTCCGCCAGCTTGCGGCGCAGATCGATACGGTTGAGCAGCGCGGCGCGCGACGCCTCCGCGGCCGACGGCGGCGCCATCGGTTTCTCGAGCGCCGAGAAATCGAACCGGACGCGCATCATCTCCGCGAGCGGCACGCTCACCGCTTCCGCCACGCCCGCCAATGCCTGATCGCGGCGCACGGCCGCACGCCGGAGCAACACTTCGGTCTCGGCCATTCTCAGGCGCAGCGTACTCACGTCGGTGGCCGACGCGTAGCCCTTAGCCTCGCGCTTCTCCATCAAGGTCACGAGCTGGCGGCGTTCCTGCTGCTCGCGCTCGAGTGCCGCGTACGTGCGATCGGCCACGTACAGCTCCACGAAATGGCGGCGCAGTCGGCTGCGCACGCGCCAGGTCGCCACCCCCACTTCGAGATTCGCCGCGTCCTCGAGACGGGTCAACTGCTCGGTGCGCTTGCCGCGCTTGTCGCCGATGTCGATCGGCAGCCCGACGAGGACGCCCATGCCCCAGGGCGTCTCGCCCTCCCCTGCCTTGGAGTTGTATTCGGGCCGTGCATTGATGGAGATCGGCTGGCGCGTGCGCGAGGTCTGCGTCTCCGCCGTGCTCACGCGCGCCTTGGCACGGGCGAGTTCGATCTCGGGGTGATACAGCACCGCGGCCAGCGTGAGGGCCGGCAGGTCCCACTTCGCGAGGGGCCACGGCGTCACCGCGTGACTCTGCGCCACGAAGTAGTCGTGCAGCTCGCCGGAACTCAGCGTGCGTGCGCGATAGGCCCGTTCCCCCGCCTCCGAATCGAGCGGTTGCTCGCGATAGGCCTGCCGCCCGCACCCAGCCACGCAGGCGAGCGCGATCGCGGCGCAGAGCAGTCGATACCCCATCAGTGCAGCTTGACGTGCGGCTCGGTGCGCCGCGTGATCAGGCGGGCGATAGTGTCGAGCGTGACCTTGACCGCGCCGTGCAAGGCGAGTTCGTGCATCTTGTAGAGCGAGCGGTACATGAGGCCGGCGAAGATGCCTTCGATCATCAACGACCCGCGGGTGATGCTGCCCATCAGGCTGCCCACCGTGCTGTAGTCGCCGAGCGAGACGAGCGAACCGAAGTCGCGATAGCTCCACGGCGCCACGTCGTGCCCTTCCAGGCGGCGCGGCAGCCACTTCACCAGGTGCGAAGCCTGCTGGTGCGCCGACTGCGCGCGCGGCGGCACGAAGCCGTTCTTCTCCGGCCACGGACAGGCGGCGCAATCGCCGATGGCAAAGATGGAGGGGTCGCGCGTGGTCGCAAGCGACTGCGTCACCACGAGCTGATTCATGCGATTGGTCTCAAGACCGTCGATGTCCTTCAGGAACTCCGGGGCCTTGATGCCCGCAGCCCAAACCACCAGTTCCGCGTGCACTTCACGGCCGCTCGCGGTCTTGAGACCGGCGGGGGTGACTTCGGTGACGCGTTCGTTGGTGAGCACCTCGACCTTCAGCTTCTCGAGCAGCTTGAGGGTCGCCGTGGACAAGCGTTCGGGCAGCACCGGCAGGATGCGCGGTGCGGCTTCGACGATGGTGATCTTGAGATCGCGCTCGGGATCGATGCGATCGAGACCGAAGGCCACGAGCTCGCGCGTGGTGTTGTGCAATTCTGCCGAGAGTTCGACACCGGTGGCGCCCGCCCCGATGATCGCGACGTGCAACTGGCCCGGCCCGAGGGGTGCGCTCTGCGCATTCGCACGCAGACAGGCATTGAGCAGGCGCGAGCGGAAGCGCTCCGCTTCACCGGGCGTATCGAGCGCGATCGCGTGTTGTGCGGCACCTGGTGTCCCGAAATCGTTGGTGTGGCTGCCCACGGCCATGACCAGCGTGTCATACGGAAGCCTGCGCTCGGGCAGGACTTCGGCGCCGGTCTCCTGGTCGAGCAGGGGCGCCAGCAGCAAGGTCTTGGCAGCGCGATCGAGGCCTTGCATGCGGCCCAGCTGGAAATCGAAGTGATGCCAGCGCGCCTGCGCCAGGTAGTCGAGCTCGTGGTCGTTCTGATCCATGCTGCCGGCCGCCACCTGGTGCAGCAGGGGCTTCCACAGGTGGGTACGCGAGCGGTCGACGAGCGTGATGCGTGCCTTGCCCTTGCGGCCGAGGCGGTCACCCAGGCGCGTGGCGAGTTCCAGGCCCCCGGCACCGCCGCCGACCACGACGATGCGATGCAGCCCGCCCGAGCGTGCCTGCTGCCGAACTGAGTCCATGTCCATGTTCTTGTGTGTTTCGTCCGCCCTAGAGGATAGTGGAAACGGCACCGACACCGGTAGCGGTTCCGTCCTGCGGCACAGCGCCCCGGACCCGCATACAATCCGTCCTAGGGTTACGGGGGGGGCCGGAGGCGGTATGGCGATGGAAGGGCGGATCGGCAAGTACCAGATCAGGTCGGAACTCGGCCGCGGCAAGTCGAGCGTCGTCTATCTCGCCTATGACGAGTTCCTGAACTCCGACCTCGCGGTGAAGGTGTACCTGCCCGAATCGCAGCCGGAACGCGCCAACGCCGCGGCGGTGCAGTTCGTGAGCGAAGCGTCCCTGGCCGGCCGCTTGGTGCACCCGCACATCGTGACCATCGTGGACGCCGTGGCCGAAGCCAACCTGCGCTACGTCGCCATGGAGTACGTGCCCGGCGGCAACCTGCAGCGGCACACGCTGCGCGATCGCCTGCTGCCGATCGATGACGTCATCCAGATCGGCTTCAAGTGCTGCGGCGCGCTCGAGTATGCGCATCGCCACGGCGTGGTGCATCGGGACATCAAGCCGTCGAACATCCTCATCTCGAGCGGCAGCGACGTGAAAGTGGCCGACTTCGGTGCCGCGTTCGTGCGCGGTGTGGTCACCACGCAACATTCGCGGCTCGGCTCGCCCGCCTACGTCGCACCCGAACAGATCCGCGACGAACCGCCCACGCCGCAGGGCGACATGTTCTCCCTGGGCGTGATGCTCTACGAACTGCTCACCGGCCAGAAGCCGTTCCGCGGCGCCGACCTGTCGGAAACACTGGAACGCATCCTGACTCTCGACCCGACCAGGCCCTCGCGGCTGTGCCCCGAACTGCCTGCCGCCGTCGATCCGATCGTGCTGCGCATGCTCGCCAAGTTCCCCGGCGAGCGCTATGACAACTGGGCCGAGGCCGCGCTCGAACTGGCGAAGCTCGGCCGCATGAGTGTCTACGACCAGATCGTGCCCGACAGCGAGAAATACTCTTCGCTGCGCGCCGCCCCGCTGCTGAACGAACTCGAGGAACTCGAGCTGTGGGAACTGGTGGGGCTTGCGCAATGGCGGCGCATCCCCGCACAGGAAGTGCTGGTGCAGGAAGGCACTCGCGGCGACAGCCTGTTCGTGATCGCCCGCGGTGCGGCCAAGGTGCTGGTGCAAGGCCGCATGCTCGACCTGCTGCGCGCCGGCGAGTGCTTCGGCGACATGGCCTTCGTGCAGGGCCCCGATGCCATCCGCAGCGCCACCGTCCAGACCGCGACCGACGCGATCGTCGCGGAGTTCGCCGCCGCCGACCTGCTGCAACTCCCGGCGATGACGCAACTGAAAGTGACCCGCGCCCTGCTGCGCATCATGGCCGAGCGCCTGAAACTGACCAACGCCCGCCTGATCCCGGTCACCAGCACCAAGCACTAAGGGCGACGGTCAACCGGTCGAAGCCCGACCGCAACAGACCTCGACCCCAACATCGAAGCCGCGGCGCCTCCCGTCCAAGCAGTTGTCATCACGACGGGCGCCGGGCCGCCCCAAGCCCGTCGTGCATTTCAACTCAATTGAAGTGCACGTGCATAGCCCCCCGTCAGGGGGCTATGCGTACACTTCAATCGCTCACACTTGCGGGTGAGCGCGTTCCAGCTTCGAATGCAGCTTGTTGAGCGCGTTGATGTAGGCCTTGGCCGACGCCACGACGATGTCGATGTCGGCGCCAGCACCATTGACGATGCGGCCTTCCTTCTTCAGTCGTACGGTGACTTCACCCAGCGCGTCGGTGCCGCCGGTGATGCTGTTCACGGAAAACAGCTGCAACTCGGCGCCGCTCGACACCATGGATTCGATCGCCTTGAAGGTGGCATCGACCGCACCGCTGCCAGGCGATTCGGCTTTGCGCTCCTCGGCACCTTCGGCCATCACGACCTGCGCCGTGGGCGTCTCGCCGGTTTCGGAATGGATGCGCATCGAAAGCAGCTTGAAGTGCTCGCGTTCCTGGGTGATGGTCTCGTCGGAGACGAGCATCTGCAGATCTTCGTCGAAGATCTCGGATTTCTTGTCGGCGAGATCCTTGAAGCGCGCGAAGGCGGAGTTCAACGCCTCCTCGCTGCCGAGCTCGATGCCCAGCTCCGTCAGGCGTTGACGGAAGGCGTTGCGCCCTGAGAGCTTGCCGAGCACCAGCTTGTTGGCACCCCAGCCCACGTCTTCGGCCCGCATGATCTCGTAGGTCTCGCGGCTCTTCAGGACGCCGTCCTGGTGAATGCCCGATTCGTGCGCGAACGCATTGGCACCGACAATCGCCTTGTTCGGTTGTACCGGGAAGCCGGTGATGCTCGAGACCAGCTTGGAGGCCGGCACGATCTGGGTGGCATCGATGCGCGTCTCGCAGGGAAAGAAGTCCTGGCGCGTGCGCACGGCCATGACGATCTCTTCGAGCGAAGCGTTGCCGGCGCGCTCTCCGAGGCCATTGATGGTGCATTCGACCTGTCGAGCCCCGTTCATGACCGCGGCGAGCGAGTTCGCGACGGCGACACCGAGATCGTTGTGGCAGTGCACCGACCAGACCGCCTTGTCGGAGTTCGGGATGCGCTCACGCAAGGAGCGGATGAGGCCGCCGAACTGCTCCGGCATGGTGTAGCCCACGGTGTCCGGCACGTTGATCGTCCTGGCCCCTGCGTCGATGACTGCCTCGAGGATGCGGCAGAGGTAGTCGATCTCCGAGCGACCCGCATCTTCGGGTGAAAACTCGATGTCGTCACGGTAGGAACGTGCCAGCTTCACCGCCTTCACCGCCTGCTCGAGCACCTGATCGGGGCTCATGCGCAGCTTCTTCTCCATGTGGATCGGCGAAGTGGCGATGAAGGTGTGGATGCGTCCGGCATTGGCGTCCTTCAGCGCTTCGCCGGCACGCCGAACGTCATTGTCGTTGGCGCGCGCGAGGCCGCACACGATGGAGTCCTTGATGATGCCCGCCACCGACCGCACTGCTTCGAAATCGCCGTTGGACGCGGCCGGAAAGCCCGCTTCGATCACGTCGACCCGCAGCTTCTCCAGCTGGCGCGCGATGCGGATCTTCTCTTCGCGGGTCATGGATGCGCCGGGGCTCTGCTCGCCGTCGCGCAACGTCGTGTCGAATATGACGAGGCGGTCTTTCATGGTTTTCTCCTGAGATCGGGCCGCGCGGGCTCTCTAGCCTTCGAAGGCGCGGCGCCGCAACTATATACGGGCCTCCGGGACTTCAACTTTAAGTCCGGGGCGGGGTACGGCGGTACTACGGGAGGGGGTGGGGTATCAGTGCGCGCGGCCGCGCAGCAGCAGCCCGGCCAGCAGGAGACTGGCAGGAAGGACCAACGTTTGGGCTGCGAAGAGACTCATGGGAGCGAATATAGGGGCTTTTCCGGGGGTGGGCAACACTTCGCTGCGCGGCGGCCCCCACCCTAACCCTCCCCCAGCTTTGCTGGGGGAGGGGATGTACACCCCTTCCCCCGACTACGTCGGGGGAAGGTTGGGATGGGGGCAGCGCGAACCCATCCAGTCGCGCTTGTCAGGCGACCGGCGGCATCAACGGCGGCGGTGGCGGTGTGGGCTTGCCGCGCACCTTGGTATAGGCCCAGTAGATGTAGCCCGATGCCCCATAGATCGCCGCCACCGTGAAGAGCAACTCGGGCAGGTTGTCGGAGAAGAAGAACACCAGCGCGACACCCAGCGCGATCAATACCACCACCGGGAACGGCACACTGCGCCGGATATTGATGTCCTTGCCGCTGTAATAGCGGACGTTGCTCACCATGGTGAACGCCGCGAACACCGTGATTGCCACGGCGATGCCGCGCAGCTCGATGCCCTTGTAGGCGAAGGTTTCCATGCACCATACGAAACCGGCGACGACACTGGCCGCGGCCGGGCTGGGCAAGCCCTGGAAGAAGCGCTTGTCGACCGTGCCGATGTTCGTATTGAACCGTGCCAGTCGCAGTGCCGCGCAGGCGCAGTAGGCGAAGGCCGCGGCCCATCCGATCTTGCCCATGCCCTTCAACGACCACTCGTAGACGACCAGAGCCGGCGCCGCACCAAACGCCACCATGTCGGAGAGCGAGTCGAACTCGGCGCCGAACGCGCTCTGGGTACGCGTGAGGCGCGCGACCCGGCCGTCGAGGCCGTCGAATACCATGGCCACGAAGATGGCAGCGGCGGAGGCCTCGAAGCGACCGTTCATCGCCTGCACGATCGCGTAGAAACCCGCGAACAGTGCGGCGGTGGTGATGGCGTTGGGCAGCCAGTAGATGCCCGGGCGGAAGCGGCCCTTGCCCAGCCACTTCTTGCGCGGGCGGTCGTAGTCCATCAGCGAGTCGGGAACTCCGCGAGTACGGTGGCCGTAGCGTAGACCACGTCGCCCACTTGCGCGAGGGGGCGGGCGTCGGGCGGCAGATACACGTCGACCCGGGAGCCGAAGCGGATGAAGCCGTAGCGCTGCCCGCGGGTGAGGCGGTCGCCGGCCTTCACGTAACAGAGGATGCGGCGGGCGATCAGGCCCGCCACCTGCACGCAGGTCACGTCGCGGCCTTCGGCAGTGACGATGTGCAGGGCATTGCGCTCGTTCTCAAGTGACGCCTTGTCGAGCGCGGCATTGAGGAAGCTGCCGGGGTGATACCAGGCCTTCCGCACCTCACCGTCCACCGGGCTGCGATTCGAGTGGACGTTGAAGACGTTCATGAAGACGCTGATCTTGAGCGCGTCACGATCGAGATACGGATCGCGCGCCTTGCCCACCACCACGATGCGGCCATCGGCGGGCGACAGCACCGCTCCCGCTTCCGCCGGAACGACGCGCGGCGGATCGCGGAAGAACTGCAGCACGAACAGCGCAGCGAGCCAGAACGGGATCGACCACCAGCCGCCGAACCAGGTGACCACCAGCGCGACCGCGACGGCCAGCGCGAGGAACGGCCAGCCTTCGCGAGCGATGAGGGGGTGGGGGTAGTTCACGTCTCACCCCTCACGCCAGACGCATCCGCCGTGCATCAATTGCGCGACGTATCCACCAGACGGTTCTTCTTGATCCACGGCATCATGTCGCGCAGCTTGGCACCCACGATCTCGATCTGGTGCTCACGGCCGATGCGGCGCATGGCGCCGAGCTTGGTGGCACCGGTCTGATTCTCGAGCAGGAATTCCTGGGCGTACACGCCGGTCTGGATTTCCTTGAGGATCCGGCGCATCTCGTTCTTCGACTCTTCGGTGATGATGCGCGGCCCGCGCGTGAAGTCGCCGTACTCGGCGTTGTTCGAGATCGAGTAGCGCATGTTCGCGATGCCGCCTTCGTAGATCAGGTCGACGATCAGCTTCAGTTCGTGCAGGCACTCGAAGTACGCCATCTCGGGCGCATAGCCGGCTTCCACCAGCACTTCGAACCCGGCCTGGATCAGCGCCGTGGTGCCGCCGCACAGGACCACTTGTTCACCGAAGAGATCGGTCTCGGTCTCTTCCTTGAAGGTGGTTTCGATGACGCCAGCCTTGCCGCCGCCAATGGCCGCCGCGTAGGACAACGCGTTGTCGCGCGCCTTCTTCGATGGATTCTGCGCGATGGCGATCAGGCAAGGCGTGCCGCCGCCCTGGGCGTAGGTGCCACGCACGGTGTGGCCGGGCGCCTTGGGCGCGATCATGACGACGTCGAGATCGGCGCGCGGCGACACCTGGTCGTAGTGGATGTTGAAGCCGTGCGCGAAGGCAAGGGTCGCGCCCTTCTTGATGTTCGGTTCGACATCCTCGCGGTACACGCGGGCGATGTGTTCGTCGGGCATCAGCATCATCACGAAGTCGGCGCTCTTCACGGCATCCGCGATCTCCTTCACGCCGAGGCCCGCCTTCTTCGCCTTGTCCCAGGAAGCGCCACCCTTGCGCAGCCCCACCGTCACCTTGACGCCGGAGTCGTTCAGGTTGAGCGCGTGCGCATGGCCCTGGGAGCCGTAGCCGAGAATGGTGACCTTCTTGCCCTTGATCAGGGAGAGGTCGGCGTCCTTGTCGTAGTAAACCTTCATGATGTCCCCTTGTTGAATTTGGCGAGGTGCGTTGGCCGCGCCCTCACACTCTCAGAATACGTTCGCCGCGACCGATGCCCGAAGCGCCGGTGCGCACCGTCTCGAGCACGGCACCTTCCTCGAGCGCCTCGATGAAGGCGTCGAGCTTCTGGCCGGTCCCGGTCAGTTCGATGGTGTAGGTCTTGTCGGTGACGTCGATGATGCGGCCGCGGAAGATGTCGGCCATGCGCTTCATCTCCTCGCGATCCTTGCCGGCGGCGCGCACCTTCACGAGCATCAGCTCGCGCTCGATGTGTTCGCCTTCGGACAGGTCGACCACCTTCACCACGTCCACCAGCTTGTTCAGCTGCTTGGTGATCTGCTCGATGACGTCGTCGGACCCGGTGGTGACGATGGTCATGCGCGACAGCGTCGCATCCTCGGTGGCGGCCACGGTGAGCGACTCGATGTTGTAGCCGCGCGCGGAAAAGAGCCCCGCGACGCGCGACAGCGCGCCGGCCTCGTTTTCGAGCAACAGGGAAATGATGTGCTTCATCGGTATTGGGAAGGGTTCGCGGAAGGAGTGCGGCATCACGGCGCCGCGCGGCGAGTCTGTCGCTCGCCTATACGAGGATCATCTCGGACAGACCCTTGCCGCCCGGGACCATGGGGAAGACGTTCTCGGTCTGGTCGGTGACGAAGTCCATGAACACGAGCTGATCCTTGCGCGCGAAGGCTTCCTTCAGCGCCGGCTCGATGTCCTCGGG
Source organism: Burkholderiales bacterium (assembly GCA_019747905.1). Lineage (GTDB taxonomy): Bacteria > Pseudomonadota > Gammaproteobacteria > Burkholderiales. The sequence continues at coordinate 9,217 of JAIEQG010000013.1, read as the reverse complement.
CTTCTCGATGCGCATGCCGACGTGGCCGTAGCTCTCGGCGAGTTTCACGAAATCGGGCAGCGCGTCCATGTAGGACTCGGCGTAGCGGTTGCCGTGGAAGAACTCCTGCCACTGCCGCACCATGCCCATGTAGCGGTTGTTCAGGTTCACGATCTTGATGGGCATGCGGTACTGCTTGCAGGTGGAGAGCTCCTGGATGCACATCTGGATCGACGCCTCGCCGGTGACGCAGACCACCTGCGAATCCGGGTGGGCGAGATACACGCCCATGGCAGCGGGCAGGCCGAAGCCCATGGTGCCGAGCCCGCCCGAATTCACCCAGCGACGCGGCTTGTCGAACTTGTAGAACTGCGCGGCCCACATCTGGTGCTGGCCCACGTCGGACGTGACGAACGCCTCACCCTTGGTGATCTCGTACAGCTTCTGCACCACCATCTGCGGCTTGATGATGGGGCTCGCACGGTCATACTTGAGGCAGTCGCGAGCACGCCACAGCTCGATCTGCGTCCACCAGGCCTTGAGCGCAGCCGCGTCCGGCTTCTGGCCGCCGGCGGCGAGCTGACGGCTCATTTCGCCCAGCACTTCCTTCACGTCACCGACGATCGGCACGTCGACCTTGACGCGCTTGGAGATGGAAGACGGGTCCACGTCGATGTGGATGATCTTGCGGTCTTCCTGGAAGAAGTGCTTCGGGTTGCCGATCACGCGATCGTCGAAGCGCGCTCCCACGGCGAGCAGCACGTCGCAGTGCTGCATGGCCATGTTGGCCTCGTAGGTGCCGTGCATCCCGAGCATGCCCATGAACTGCGGGTCGGTCGCCGGATAGCCGCCGAGACCCATCAGGGTGTTGGTGCACGGGTAGCCCAGCGCACGCACCAATTGCGTGAGCTCCGCAGAAGCTTCGCCCAGCACGATACCGCCGCCGGTGTAGATCATCGGGCGTTTCGCTTCGAGCAGCAGCCCGAGCGCCTTCTTGATCTGGCCGGAGTGACCCTTCACGACCGGGTTGTACGAGCGCAGCTCGACCTTGTCCGGATACACGTATTCGCAGCGGGCAGTGGTGACGTCCTTCGGGATGTCGACCAGCACCGGGCCGGGCCGACCGCTGGTGGCGATGTAGAACGCCTTCTTCATCGTGACCGCGAGATCCTTCACGTCCTTCACGAGGAAGTTGTGCTTCACGCACGGCCGCGTGATGCCGACGGTGTCGACTTCCTGGAAGGCATCCTGGCCGATGGCATGGGTCGGCACCTGGCCGGACACGATGACAACGGGGATGGAATCCATGTATGCCGTGGCGATGCCGGTGACCGCGTTGGTCACGCCGGGACCGGAAGTCACCAGACAGACGCCCGGCTTCTGGCAGGTGCGCGCATAGCCGTCGGCGGCATGTACGGCGGCCTGTTCGTGCCGTACCAGGATGTGCTTCACCCGGTCCTGCTTGAACAGTTCGTCGTAGATGTGCAGCACTGCGCCGCCGGGGTAGCCGAACAGATATTCGACGCCCTCGTCGGCGAGGCAGCGCATCGTGATTTCCGCGCCGGTGAGTTCCATGTTCCGTGACGCCCCTCTTAAGGGCTGTTCTGACTATGCAAAGAACCGGTGACGATACCGGCTCGCCCGATGCCGGTCAACGAAACGGTGGATAGTCAGAACGTTAGCGGTCGCTAGCGGGGGTCCCGGTGCGCCTTTACCCAGTCGTTCCAGGCCGTGAAGAGCTCGGGATCCAGAGCCGCCACGACCGAACGCTGCCAGAGGCTGGCGGCCCAGAAATCCGGGCCTTCCAGGCTCGCCATCCGCCCGCCGGCCTCTTCCAGGATCAGGCAGCCGGCCGCGTAGTCCCAGAGCTTCTGGCCACCGTGGAGGTAGACGTCGAAGCGGCCGGCCGCGACGTAACACCACTCGAGGGTTCCGGCACCGTAGTTCCGATGGGAAGCGTAGGGCGGCGCATCCACCAGCGCCCGTGCCAAGGCCTTGGGCAGGCGCTTGAAATCGACGTTGGCCATGGCCCCGCGCAGGCGCGGCACGTGATCCTTGATGGGCAAGGCCTCGCCGTCGAGCCAGGCACCGCTGCCGCGCGCCGCATAGAACATCTCGTCGGCCACCGGATCGTAGACCACCCCCAGGACGCTGCGCCCGGCGCGCATGAAGGCGACCGAGACGGCGAAGTAGGGAACGCCGTTGACGAAATTGGACGTCCCATCGATCGGGTCGACGCACCAGAGACCGGCTTCACCCGCGAGCCATTGCTCGGTCTGCTGCTCGGCCGTCATCTCCTCGCCGACCACGGGGGCGGCCCGCAGGGCCGACAGCTTGGTCACGAGTGCTGCCTGGGTCGCCAGGTCGGCCTCGGTGAACAGGCTGCCGTCGGATTTGCGTTGCCGGGCCACCTTGAGGTAGCGCGGCATCACCTCTTCGGCCGCCACGGTCCGCACCACTTCGCACACGCGGGGCAGCAGATCCCGGTCGGCCGCCACCAGGTCGGGCGGGGCGGCAGGCGCAGGATCCCGTACTGCGGACCCGGTCTGGATGTCTAGCGACAAGTGCAAGTAAACAAAGCAGAAATCGCGTGGCAGAATGGTAGCATGAAGGCGCCTCCCGAAACCGTTCGGACACCCCGCCCGGGGGCCCGGTTTCATATAGAACGCACGCTCGGCGTCGGCGCCGACATCCCCCTGCCGCCGGACGCCGCGCACCACGCCGTCCGCGTGCTGCGCCTCACGGAGAACGACCCGGTCACCGTCTTCGACGGCTCCGGCGGCGAATATCTCGCCGTCATCGTGCGCATCGGCCGCGGCGAAGTCGTCGTGCGCACCACGGCCTTCGTGGACGTGGAGCGCGAATCGCCGCTCGCCGTCGCACTGGTGCAAGGGGTGTCGAGCGGCGAGCGCATGGACTACACGATCCGCAAGGCGGTCGAACTCGGCATCGCGCACATCGTCCCCGTCTTCACCGAGCGCAGCGTGGTGAAACTGAGCGGCGATCGTGCGGACCGCCGCACGGCCCATTGGCGCGCGCTGGTCGTGGCGGCCTGTGAACAATGCGGCCGCAATCGCGTTCCGGTCGTGGAACCGCCGCTGCCCTTCGAGCGCTGGCTCGGCGATCTGCCCGCACCGGACACCGGAGATGCCCGGTTCACGCTGTCGCCGGCGGGGGCGCAACGCCTCGCCGCTCTGCCGCGCCCGGCCGGACGGATCACGCTGCTCGCCGGACCGGAAGGTGGACTCACGGCCGACGAGGCGGCGCTCGCGCAACTGCGCGGGTTCGATGCGGTGCGTCTCGGACCGCGCGTGTTGCGCACCGAAACCGCGGCCGTTGCGGCACTCGCGGCGATCCAGGCGTTGTGGGGAGATTTTTGAGAGTCCGCTCCGTATACTCGCGCGAAGCTTTGCGCTCGCAAGAATAGAACGGACACGGAAGGATCCCCATGCAGCTCGAGAACAGCACGTTCGTCGTGACCGGCGGCAGCTCCGGCCTCGGCCAGGCCACCGTCGAACTGATCGTCGCCGCCGGCGGCAACGCCGTCATAGCCGACGTGAACCGCTCGGCGGGGGAAGCACTTGCCGCCAAGCTCGGCCAGCGCACGCGCTTCGCCGAATGCGACGTCACCTCGGAGGAGCACGCCAAGCGCACCATCGGACTCGCCCGCGAAACCTTCGGCGGCCTGCAGGGCCTGGTGAATTGCGCCGGCGTCGGCGTGCCGGCCAAGGTGCTCGGCAAGGATGGCCCGCATCCGCTGGACCGATTCACCAAGATCGTCGGCATCAACCTGATCGGCACGTTCAACATGATCCGCCTCGCGGCAGAGGCCATGGCCGCCGGTTCGCCCAACGCGTCCGGCGAACGCGGCGTCATCATCAACACTGCCTCGGTCGCAGCGTATGACGGGCAGATCGGCCAACCGGCGTATGCCGCATCGAAAGCCGGCGTGGTCGGCCTGACTCTGCCGGTCGCCCGGGAGCTCGCGCGCTTCGGCATCCGCGTCTGCACCATCGCGCCGGGCCTGTTCGAGACGCCGATGATGGCAGGCCTGCCGCCGGAGGCGCAGGCTTCGCTCGCACAACAGGTGCCGTTCCCGTCGCGGCTCGGCAAGCCGCACGAATTCGCTCAACTGGTGCGCCAGATCGTCGAAAACGAGATGCTGAACGGCGAAACGATCCGCCTCGACGGCGCCATCCGCATGGCGCCGAAATAACCGACCCCTCCTACTCCAAGCCCTTCCAAGCGACGCGCGCGCCGATGGACGACCACGCGGATCAACCGTTCGTGCCCTGGTTCCGGGCGGCGGCACCCTACATCCACGCTTTCCGCGGGCGCACGTTCGTGGTCGCGTTCGGCGGCGAGGTGGTGGCCGACGGCAAGTTCGTCGCGCTGACCCATGATCTCAACCTGTTGGCCGCCCTCGGCGTGCGGCTGGTGCTGGTGCACGGTGCCCGCGCCCAGATCGAGGAACGCCTGAAGCGCCGCAAGGCCGAGATCCGCTACGTGCACGACATGCGCGTCACCGACGAGGCCGCGCTCGCCGACGTGAAAGAGGCGACCGGCCGGGTACGCATGGAGATCGAGGCGCTGCTGTCCATGGGATTGCCGGGCTCACCCATGGCCAACGCCACCATCCGCGTGGGCGGCGGCAACTTCGTCGTCGCACGCCCGGTGGGCGTCGTGGAAGGCATCGACATGCAGTACACCGGCGAGGTGCGCAAGGTGCATGCGGATGCCATCGCGCGCCGCCTGGACGCGGGCGAACTCGTGCTCCTGTCGTCGCTCGGCTTCTCGCCCACGGGCGAGATCTTCAACCTCACGCTCGAGGACGTCGCCGCCCAGGCGGCCATGGCGCTCAAGGCCGACAAGCTGGTGTTCCTGATGGACGAACCGGGAGTCCCTGCCGGCAAGGGTGAACTGCTGCGCGAGCTCACCGTCTCGGATGCCGAGCGGCTCATGAAGAAGGGCAAGCGCAAGCCCGGCGCCGACACCGGGTTGTATCTGCCGTTCGCGGCACGGGCCTGTCGCGGCGGCGTGAAGCGCGCGCATCTCATCAGCCGCCACCAGGACGGCGCCTTGCTGCTCGAGCTCTTCACCCACAAGGGTGTCGGCACCATGGTGACCCAGGACCCGCTCGAGCGCGTGCGGCCGGCGAGCATCGACGACGTCGGCGGCATCCTGCACCTGATCGAACCCCTCGAAGCCGACGGCACGCTGGTGAAGCGCTCGCGCGAGCTGCTCGAGATCGAGATCGACCGCTTCACGGTGATCGAGCACGACGGCCTCATCGTGGGTTGTGCGGCCCTGTATCCGTTCAAGTCGGAGGCCGCCGCGGAGTTCGCGTGCCTCGCCGTGCACCCGGACTATCGCGGCCTCGGCGCCGGCGAACGCCTGTTGCAGGCGATCGAGGCACGTGCCGCGAAGGCGAAGTTCAAACGGCTCTTCGTGCTGACGACTCGGGCATCCCACTGGTTCATCGAACAGGGCTTCACCGAAACCGGCGTGGATCGGCTGCCCCGCACCCGCCAGCAGCTCTACAACTTCCAGCGCCGGTCGAAGGTGCTGGTGAAGAGCCTGTAGCGGAGGATCGGCCCATCGCGTACCGGCCGCTCACCGCGCTCGCCTGGCTGCTCGCCGCCGCGTTGCCCGTCGGGGCGAGCGCCGACCAGTCGCCGGAAGCACCGGCACCGCTCGAGTTCGCGCTGGCGCCTTACATCAGCACGCGCCCGCTGCTCGCCTTGTTCCAACCGCTCGCCACGCACCTGCAGAAGCGGCTCGGCCGCGAGGTGCTGCTGGTGACCGCACCCAGCCTGCGCGAGTTCGACCTGCGCGCACTGAAGGGCGGTTACGAGTTCGCGATGCTCTCGCCGCAGGCGGCACGCCTCGCCCAGAAGGAGGCCGGCTACGTGCCGCTGTTGCGCGTAGCCGACGACCTCTTCGGGGTGCTGATCGTGCCGGCTGCCAGCAAGGCGACGAGCGTCCGCGATCTCGCGGGCTCGAAGATCGCGTTGCCCGATCGCTTCACCACCACCGCACAGTTGGGTAGTGAGCTCCTGGCCTCCGAAGGCTTCGGCGGCGACAGCGTCGTGCACCCGCCCGGGTTCCAGGATTCGATCCTGCTCTCGATGCTGCGCGGCGAGATCGACGCCATGGTGATGAACGGTTCCGCGTTCCACCAGATGGCACCGGAAACCCGGGCGAAAGTTCGCGTGGTGACCGAGACGCGGCACATCTCGCATGTCATCTTTCTCGCCCGCGGCGACGTGAGCGCCGAGGCGCAACGCAGCATGCGTGCGGCCATCGCCGAGTTCTTCGATACTGCCCCCGAGGGAGCGCGGTTTTCCAAGCAATCCGGGATCACCGGCGTGCGGGTGCCCACGGACACCGAAATGAAGTCGCTCGACCCTTACGCACAGGAGCATCGGCGACTGTTGAACGAGATCCCCGGAGCCAAGTCCTCGACCCCATGATCAAGCCGCGCCGATCGCTGCGCTTCCGGCTGGTGCTCGCGGCCGTCGTGGTGGAGATCCTCGCGCTGTCGGTGCTGGTGGGCAACTCGATCCGCCTCAATCGCGCCGCGCTGGTCGATCAGGCCCAGAAATGGACCCACAGCACAGCACCGTTGCTGAATGTCGCACTGGCCGCGCCGCTGGCCCAACGCGACTACGCGACCGTCCAGGAGGCCTTGACCGAGATCCGGTCGGATCAGGCGTTGTCGTACCTCGTGCTGACGGATCGTTCCGGTTCGGTCGTCGCGGCGGCCGGCTGGGCCGCGGACCGCCCCTTGCCCGCGTTCGACGCGACGATGAACGCCGCCGACCCCGACAGGCATTACGACACCCGCATTCCGATCGCACTCGCCGGCCAGGTCTACGGCACGCTGCATGCGGGCCTGGAAACCGGCTCCATCGCCGAAGCCCAGCGCAAGCTGCTGATCGAAAGCCTGCTGATCGGCATCACCGGCGTGATCCTTTCGTCGCTGCTGCTGTGGTGGGTGGGATACTTCCTGACGCGGCACCTGAAGCAGCTTGCGGAGGCCGGTGAGGCCATGGCCAAGGGCGACCTCGCCGTGCGCGTCGAGGTGCAGTCGATCGATGAGGTGGGGCAGCTCGCCACCGTGTTCAACAGCATGGCGCGCGCCGTGGAAGATCGCGTCGCGCAGGTACGGGCGAATGAAGCGAAGTTCCACGCGATCGCCGACTACAGCACCGACTGCGAACTGTGGCTCTCGCCCACCGGCCGCCTGCTCTGGGTGAATCCGCGCGTGCTGCCGATGACCGGCTACAGCGTCGAGGAATGCCTCGACATGGTGGCCGGGTTCCCGCTCGCCGTCGTGGTGCCGCAGGACGCGCCGGGCCTGCGCCTCGAGCTGGATCGCGCGTTCTCGGGCGCCTCCGCATCCGACGTCTCGTTCCGGATCCGCCGCAAGAACGGCGACGAGTTCTGGGCTTCGGCCGACTGGCGGCCGATCTACGACGCGACCGGCGCGTACATCGGCGTGCGGCTGTCGATCCACGACGTGAGCCAGCGCAAGGAGGCCGAGGACAAGCTCTCGGACACGTTGAAGGAACTGGAGAAGGCCTACGCCATCCAGCGTGAATACCTGACCCTCGCTTCCGAGGAACGGGCACGCTTGAACGCGCTGCTGGGTGCGATGCACATCGGCATCCTGTTCGTGGATCGCGCCAACAAGGTGATCTACTCCAACCCCGCCTTCGAGCAGATCTGGCTCCTGCGCAACAGCAAGATGCGCTTCGTCGGCATGGATGCCCATTCCCTGCTGTCCAACGTCGGCGAACTCCTGGCGCGACCGGAACGTTCCGGACGCGACCTGATGCGACTGCCGGACGCCGATCACATCGGCGTCACGGCCGAGCTCGAGATGGCCGACGGGCGCCTCATCACCCAGCTGTGCCATCCGGTCCGCGACAGCGCACAGCAACTCGTCGGACACCTCTGGCTGTACGAGGACGTGACCCGCGAGCGCCAGACTGCCGAGCAGCTCCTGTACCTCGCCGAGCGTGACGCGCTGACGGGCCTGTACAACCGCCACCGGTTCCAGGACGAACTCTCGCGCATGCTGTCCGACGGCGACCGCCACCAGTCCGGCGTCGCCCTGCTGTTCTTCGACATCGACGAGTTCAAGCACATCAACGACACCTTCGGTCATCGGGCGGGCGACGCGATGCTGGTGCGCGTCGCGGGCGAGGTGTCGGCGCAGGTGCGGCGCAACGAGATCTTCGCGCGACTGGGCGGCGACGAGTTCGCCATCCTCGCGCCCGAAGCCACCGAGCAGGAGGCAGCCGCCTTCGCCGAGCGCATCGTGCGGGCGATCGCACGCATCCCGTTCGCGTACGAAGGTCACAACCTGCGACTCACCTGCAGCCTCGGCGTGGCGCTGTATCCGGCCCACGCCGCCAACAGCGAGGATCTGGTCGCCTACGCCGACCTCGCCATGTACCAGGCCAAGGAAGCCGGCAAGAACACCTGGCGCATGTACCGGGAGGACCAGGGTGCGTCGCAGGCGATGCTGACGCGACTCAACTGGAACGACCGCATCCATCGCGCGCTCGAAGGCGATCTGTTCGTGCTGCACTTCCAGGGCGTGTTCCACTGCGCGACCTCGGAACTGCGGCATCTCGAGGCACTGGTGCGCATGCGCGATGCCACGACTCCCGAGCGTCTCATCATGCCGGGACACTTCATTCCGGTCGCGGAGAAGACCGGCAAGGTCCTCGACATCGATCGCTGGGTCATCGCCGAAGTGGTGCGATTGCTCGGAACCAGCGAGCGCATCCCGCCGATCGCCGTCAACATCTCGGGACGCAGCTTCAACGAACCGCAGCTGCCGCGCTTCATCGCCGACGAGTTGAAGCGGGCCGGCGTGAAGCCCGAGCGGCTGATGGTCGAGTTGACCGAAACCTCGGCCGTGTCGGACCTGCACGATGCGCAGCGCTTCATCCAGGCGCTGCGCGATACCGGCTGCAAGGTCTGCCTCGACGATTTCGGCGCGGGCTTTTCTTCGTTCGCGTATCTCAAGCACATCGAAGCGGACATCCTGAAGATCGACGGACAGTTCATTCGCGACCTGCCGAACGATCGCTCGAACCAGGTGTTCGTGAAGGCCATCGTCGACGTCGCACGCGGCCTGCGCAAGATCTCAGTGGCCGAATGCGTCGAGGACGAAGCCACGCTCGTCATGCTGCAATCGCTCGGCGTGGAGTGCGCCCAGGGC
>JAIEQG010000056.1 GCA_019747905.1 Burkholderiales bacterium | reverse complement strand
ACCATGCGCGGGTTCTCGTAGTGGATCGTGTTGCAGGCGTGGCAGACCGCGCGTTCGCGGTTGTCGTCGGGCGGGATTTCGTGGACGACGGGTGCACCGCAATGGCTGCAGAAGTTCACGCGGCAAACCAGATAGTTTTGATGAGGAAGGATACTGTCCCGGCGTGGCGGATGGAAGGGCTTGAATTCACAGTGCGGGAGCTCTGGTAGGCTGCCGGATCGCTCGCGGCCCGCGACGTCCGCGAGGGGCGAGCTCCGCAGTGGGCAGCGCGCGGCAGCGCCGTTCGAACGGTCGGCCATGCGCAGAACCCGAACAGCGACTTTGCTCGCATCTTGTAAGTTCTTTGTTCGACAACGGGTTGAGACAAGGACACCGGCGGGTCCGATGCAAACACGGAGTGGTGGCGTTGCCCGAACCGCGTCATCGGAAGCGAAAAGACGCCGCACGATGGTGCCGCGCTGTCATTCGATGCTTGGGTCTCCGCCCTCCGTACTGCTGCCGTCCAGGATGTCGCTCGCGATGGAGGCCACCATCTCCTCGCCTGACGCAAACTCGCGTCGGATGCCAGTGACCATGTTTTCCAGACAACCGGCGAATGTCCCGGGGGCGGTGTCGCTGCGCAGCTTCAACACGTACGCGCGGCGGCTCGGATGTTTCGGTTCATGCTTGAGAGACATGGACTGCGTCCGCAGGAAAGTGAATACAGCGTAGGCGCATCCGTTCCTGGAGTGGTCGGCGAAACGTCGCGGTTTGGTCCGAATAGGGGGCGCGCGGTTGTGCCAGATGGTCCCGCGTCTGTCACTTGGCCAACATGCTCTGGAGCAGCCATGGGTGTCGATGCGTCATCCTCCAGCAGGTGTAGTACAAGTGCACCGCTCGGGTTGCCCGCGTGGAGGTCCTGTGACCGTGCGCGGACGCCAGGCGGTGGGTGCATAATCGTCAGCAGATTTCGGTGGTCGGCGTTTGTTCCAAGGCCGGGCGGGGACTTGAGGGGAATGCCGTGGATCCTGATCGCGGTGAGAGAGCAGGCAGCGCTGCTTTGACCGACCTGACGGCTGCACCGAGCGCCCGGCGGGTACGCTTCGGCCGGTTCGAGCTGGACGAGGCGAATTCCTCCCTGATGCGTGACGGCAAGGCGGTGCCCCTGGCGCCGACGCCGTTCGCCGTGTTGTGCAAACTGGTCCGACATCCGGGCAAGTTGCTCAGCAAGAGCGTGCTGCTGGACGAGGTTTGGGGGCATCAATTCGTCAGCGACTCGGTGTTGAAGACCGTCATCAGCGACTTGAGGACCCTGCTCGATGACGACGCGCGGCAGCCGCGCTTCATCGAAACCGTTTCGCGACGAGGGTATCGGTTCATTGCCACGGCCACCGAGGTTACCGCGCCGCCGGCGGCGCCCGCACGCGGTGCAGGCGGTGCACGCGGCGCCGCGGCTCCCTTGCCGTCGTTCATCGCGCGCGGGGACGCGCTGTCACGGCTGCATAAGGCCTGGAACGCGGCCTGCAGCGGTACCCGTTCCGTGGTCTGGGTCGCCGGAGAGCCCGGTATCGGCAAGACCATGTTGATCGAACACTTCGTCGCGAGCGTCGGAGAGATTGCCGTCGCGCGCGGCCAGTGTGTGGAGCACTACGGTACAGGGGAGCCCTATCTCCCCGTCCTCGAAGCGCTCGGGCCGCTGTGTCGCGGTTACCCGGAGGCACCGGGGTTGCTGCGTACCGTGGCCCCGACCTGGGTGCTGCAGTTGCCATGGCTCAGCAGTGTGGAAGAGCGCGACGCTCTGCGCCGGGAGCTCGCGGGCATCAGCCCGCACCGGATGCTGCGCGAAATGGGTGAATTCATGGACCGCTTCACCGAGATTCGGCCGCTGTTGCTGGTGACCGAAGACCTGCATTGGAGCGACCGGTCCACGATCCAGCTCGTCGACTACTTCGCCCGCCGGCGGGGTAGCGCCCGCTTGATGTGGTTGTCGACCTTTCGTACCGCTGAAGTGATCGCGACCGAACATCCACTCACTCCGGTCCGGCGGGAGCTGCGCCTGCACGGGCTGTGCGAGGAGATTGCTCTCGATCCCTTCACCGAGGCGGACGTGGCGGATTACGTCGCGGGATGTGCACCGGCGCTTGCCAGCGACGTGGCGTTCGTCCGCGCGCTGCACGAGCATACCGACGGTGTCCCGTTGTTCGTCGCGTCGGTCCTCAAGGAAGTGATGGCGGTCAGCGCCGCGGGAGAGGGCCTCGGCACCGACGCCGCGGGCCGGCTCGCCAATCTGGCAGTACCGGAAAATCTGACCGGCATCATCGAGCATTACATCAGCGGCCTCGGACAGGAGGAGCTGGCACTGCTGTCCGCAGCCGCGGTCTGCGGGGTCGAGTTCCGCGTCACCGCGGTCGCCGATGTGCTCGGGCTCGATGCGGCGACCGTGGGTCAGACGTGCGAGGAACTCGCGCGCGAGGGGCTGTGGCTGCAGGCCGGACGCGACCGCGATGGCGGCGACGCATTGGACCATCGTTACGCGTTCAGCCACGCTCTGTTCCGTCAAGTGCTGTACGAACGCACCGCGCCTGCCGCACGGTCCCAACTCCATCGCCAGGTGGGCATGGCGCTGGAGCGGGCGCGCGCCGCCGGCCTGCCTGTCGCGCCCGTGGAGCTCGCCATGCACTTCGAGCGCGGCCGCGAGCCGATGAAGTCATTGCAGTTCTATGCCGAGGCCACGGAGTCAGCGCTGCTTCACTTCAGTGCCGCGCAAGGCATGTCACTCAGCGAAAGGGGCTTGAAGCTCCTCGAGCGGGCGCCCTCGGGGGAGGAGCGGGATGCCCTCGAGATCACGCTCACGACCCTGCGTGGAGTGGCGGCTTTCCAATTGCTGGGCGTCGGGTCCGAGACGAAGAGTGCTTTGCTGCGCGCCTACACGCTGCTCGGAGCAGTGGGGCGGCATCCCCTGCGCGGGCTCGCGACACACGGTTGTGCCTTGGTGCATTTCCTGCGCGCGGAGTACCCCGATGCGCTTGCCGTGGGCGAACAAGCGCTTGCCGCCGCGACGGCGGATCCGGTTCTGTTGCTCGGCGCATGCACCGTGCAAGGTCAGGTGCACATGCTGCAGGGCCGTCCGCTCGCCGCTCGCTCCTGGCTCGAACGCGGGCTGCCGGCACTGGAATCGCTCGACGCCACGACCGGGACCACGTTCGTGGTCGATCCAAAGATCATGCTCCTGGGTCTGCTCAGCCTGCAGCTGCTTCACCTCGGCTTGATCCAGCAGGCGCGCGCACGCATGCGTCAAGCCTACGAGCGTGCAGACCAACTGCGACAGCCGGTGGCGGGAATGCTCGCCATCTGGATCGACGCCCTCCTGGAGGTTCGGCTGGGAAACACCGAGCGGGTCGCAGCCCTCGCCGACGAAATGCGAGCGCTGGTGGACCGGTTCGCACTCGCGCAAGGCCGGACCGCGTGGCAATGGTTTCGCGGCTGGGCGGACGCGCGCATGGGACAGCCGCTCGCGGGCCATCGGCGGATTCGCGAGGCCCATTACAGGAACGTCGATCTCGGGATGCTGGCGGGCGGCAGCGAGAATCTCGGCTATGCCGCCGAGGCATTGGTGCTCGCCGGCGACTGGAACGCCGCGGAAGAGCAACTTCGGGAAGCGTTGCAATTCGTGGCTGAACATGACGAACGTGTGTACCTGCCGCAACTCCTGCTGATCGAGGCCGCGATCGCCCGAGGACGCGGTGAAGAGCAGGCGTCTCGAACTTCGGTTCTTCGTGCCATCGACGAGGCGAGACGGCAGGAGGCACCATGGCTCGAACTGCTTGCCCGGCTGGATCTGTGCCAATCCCCCGGCGCTACCGCAGAGGATCGGGACGCAATGAGAGAGTTGTTCGAGCGGATGAACGAAGCGGGGGACACGCAGCTCGTGAAGCGAGCGGGAGCCCTGCTCGACGTAACCATCACTCGGCCGGCGGTCACCTGATCGGGATCCGCCGTACTCACAGGATCAGTTGCTGCGGTCTCCCGCCAGGCTGAGCGATGCGCCGGTCTCGGCAGCCGACAATGCGCGCAGGCGACCCACCCAAAGTTCGCGAGTGAGCGCGAGCAGGACCGGGCCGACGACCAGCCCGACCGTGCCAAGCACCTCGAAACCGCCGAGGCAGGCCATCAGGACCCAGACGGTTGCGACAACGATCAATACCGCATGGAGCGAGCCGATGCCGGTCCGGGCTCCTCCGAGCCCGCGGGGCTGGCCTGCGCCTGATCCGTCGGGTTCGTCGCTATGCGCCCGGTCGCGTTTCAATCCGTGGGTGTCCATGAGGCGCTCCTATGCTTGCACCGCGAGATTGGGAAGGGGACCTTGCGCCCGCGCGGCCAGGCGGCGCCGCCACGCACGGCAGCTTGCCCGTGTCCGATGACGGTGCCCGCGATGATGCGCAACGCACGGTCCCAAGTCGTCAGCGAAAGGTCGCCGTTGAGTCCGTAGCGGCGCCCCGTGGCGATTCGTTCCTCGCCGATCCCGGAACACCGGAAGAGGCCACGCGACCTTGCAGCTTGCCGACCCAATCGCGACCTATTGCCGACCATTCCTTGACGACTCGCCAGACGCCGGAGGCTAAGGTGGCTGTCCATGTGTCTCTCGTTCGAATTCGACGCCGAGTCGAACGCCGCCCACGCGGCCACCATTTCCACCACAGCCAGTCGCGTGCCGGTCGCGGTGGAGCCGACCAACCAGGAATGGATCGCGGCGTCCCATCCCGTGGATCTTCTGCCCGCCGAGGTGTCCTGTGCCGTTCACGCCTGAACCGGAAAACGCGAACTTCAGTGCCTACGTAATCAAGGTCCGCGGCGACGCCCAGCCCGACGCGTTGTCGGGCCGTTTGGAGAACTTCGTGAGCGGCAAGGTCCGGGAGTTCGCCTCCAGTGAGGAACTCCTGCGGCTCATCGCCGCTGACCTGGCGGCGGCTGCAGAGGTGAAGCCATGAGCGATCACGCCGGCGCCCCGATGGTCCCGGTCTGCCGCGTTCCGTGTAGCGAGAGTCTCGAGGATGTGGATCGGGCGATCCTCAGGCTCGCAGTGGTGTGCCGGCTTCGGCGGCCGGAGCCGGGCGTGCTCCGGCAAGTTCTGCAGAGGTGGCCGTCGGCATGATCATCGACTCGACCAATGTGCCGGCGGTAGCGGTGCTGATGGGCTCCTTGGTGGGAGCCTCTGCCACCGTCGCGACGGCGTGGTTTTCCCAACGGACGCTTCACAAGCGCGATCTGTTACAAGCCGAGACGCGCAAGCGCGAGGCGCTCTACGGCGAATTCATCGGCGAGTGCGCCAAGCTTCTGATGGATTCCTTCATTCACACCCTGGACCACCCGGACAAGTTACTGCCGATGTATGCGCTGCTGAATCGCATACGGTTGTGCGGCTCTCCCGCGGTCCTCGCCGAGGCGGAGCGCCTGCTTCGTCTCATCACCGAACAGTACTTCGCGGCAAATCTGACGGTGGAGGATCTGCGCGAGCTCGCAGGTTCCGAGGAGGCTGATCCGTTGCGCGCGTTCGGCGAAGCCTGCCGCGCCGAGCTCGAGTCGATCGGCGGAGCGATGTAGGCCAGGCCACGCCGTGCGCGGTCCGCAAAGCCTTCGGCTGCGCGATCCGCACGGACAGCCCGCATCCGGTTCCACGAAATCCCGACGAATTGCCGACCCTTTGCTGACGACTCCGGGCTCACCGTTCATTACGCTGGCATCCCATGAAATCAACTATCTCACCCGATCCCATGCTGCCCTTGCGAAAGGTTTCTCGGATGTCAGAGCACGCAACACTGAATTGCAGGTTCGAGGCATCGACCCGCCCGGCGCCCAGCGCGTCGTGCCCGGAGGGCGCCAGCCCTCATTGGCGTAACCGGGTGCGCGTTGGCGGAAGTGCGGTGCGCTCCGTGACGGCGGCGGCTGCGATGTCGCTCGCAGTCGCCCTGACGGGATGTTCCACACCCGCCTTGAACTCGACAGTCAAGGTGCCGGTGGAGTACGCCGCCGCCCCGACCGACAAGGTCGAACCCGAGGTCGCTTGGTGGGAAAAGTACGGCGACCCGGTGCTGTCCGATCTGGTGCGTCGCGCGGCGCGCGAGAATCGGAACGTGAAGATTGCCGCCGAGCGCGTGCGTGCCGCCCGCGCCGGCGAGACCATCAGCCGCTCGTGGCTGCTGCCCAGCATCGGTGCGACCGGCGGCGCGGTGCGGTACGACACGGGCTACGGCGGGGGCGCGAAGCTGGCCGTGCCGGATGTGAAGGCGGTGGGCGGGGGCCTCAACGTGTCCTGGGAAGCCGACCTGTCCGGCCGCCTGCGGGCCGGCGCATCGGCCGCCGCCGCCGATGCCATGGCTGCCGAGCACACCGCCAGGGGCGTGCGCCTGCTGGTCATGACCGACGTCGCGTCGAACTATTTCACTTTGGTCGGCGCCTTGCGCCAACTGGAGGCTGTGCGCGAGATCGCCGCTGCCCATGACGAGACGCTGCGCCTGGTCACCGCGCGCCAGCGCGTGGGCTTGGCGACGTCGTTCGACGTGGAACGCGCCCAGACCGAAGCTGCCCGGGCCCATGCCGCCATTCCGCCCCTCGAGACGCTAGCCGCCGTTTCGCGCCATCGCGTGGCGGTACTGATCGGGGATCAGGCCTTCAGCGCCGGGACACTGACCCCGTGGAGCGGCGAGGTCGCCGTGCCGGCTGCCGAGGCGGGACAGCCTGCGACGCTGTTGCAGCGCAGGCCCGATCTGCTCGCCTTGAATGCGCAATTGGACGCCGCGAACGCGCGCCGACGGCAGGCCAAGGCGGAGTGGTTCCCGCGCCTCTTCGTCGGAGCGCTGTTCGGGAGCCAGTCGGTAGACCTGAATGCGATCGACCTGGGCGCCACGCGCTTCAGCCTCGCAACCGGACTGTTGGCGATGCCGATCTTCAACGCCGGTCGCACCCAGGCCATCAACGACATCGCGGCTGCCGGCCAATCCGAGGCGCTGCTCCGTTACGAAGACGGCATCGTGCGCGCGCTCGAGGATGTCGAGAACGCGCTGGTCGCGTTGAAGGATGAAGGGCAACGCGCCGAATCGCTCCAGACCGCCGCCAAGTCTGCCGATGCGGCACTGGGCCGCGCCCAGTCGCTCTACAACCGCGGACAGATCGACCTGTTGCCGCTGCTCGACGCCCAACGCACGCGCCTCACGGTACGGCTCAACTCGAACGACAGCAATACGCAACTGCTGCTGAACAGCGTGCAGCTTTACAAGGCGCTGGGCGGCGGCTGGCAGGTCTTCGAGCCTGCCGGCCAGTCCGCAACCGCCGGTGCCGCCCCTGCATCGCACTCCTGACATCCATTGCCCGCCAGAGGAATCGTCGTGAAACCAATCGCTACTGCGACCCCAGCCGCTCTCTTGATGATCGTCCTGATGCTGTCCGCCTGCTCCCGCGAAAAGCCGCCTGCTGAGGCACTCCGGCCCGCGCGCACCGTGGCGCTTCGTTATGACCATGCCGCGGAGACCAACCGCTACGTCGGCACCGTACAGTCTCGGCACGAGGTGGATCAGGCATTTCGTGTCGGCGGCAAGGTCGCGAAGCGGATGGTCGAAGTGGGCCAGACCGTTCGTGAAGGCGACGTCATCGCGGTGCTCGACGACACCGACTACCGACTCGCCGAGGAGGCGACCCGGCAGCAGCTGGCGGCCGCCCTGGCGCAGGCGCGCCAGGCCGAGTCGGACCGGCAACGCCTCGCTGCGCTCAAATCCGACGGGTCGGTCAGCGCGTCGGACGAGGAGCAGGCGCATAGCCGCGCCCTCACCACGCAGGCGGCGGCCGAGGCCCAGAGCCGGCAGCTCGAGCTGGCGCGCAACCGCCTGAAGTACACCGTACTGTACGCGTCGCGCGGGGGCGTGGTCACGTCCCGGAAGTTCGAGGTGGGCCAGGTGGTCGCCGAAGGTCAGCCCGTCGTTTCCATCGCGGATGACGGCGAGCCGGAGGTGGTCGTCGACGTGCCCGAGGATCAGCTGGCAGCGTTCAAGACTGCCCGGTACAAGGCGCGGTTGGCGAGCGATCCCGACGACGCCTTCGACGTCGATCTGCGCGAGGTATCGCCGCAGGCGGCAGCGCAAACGCGTACCTATCGGGCCCGCCTCAAGCCCACCGGCGTTCGGCACTTGCCGCTGGGCGCGACCGCCACACTGGTGGTCGAGTATCCGGCGGGTGATACGCCCGTGGCGTCCATTCCTGCGGCTGCCATCACCCAGGACAACGGGCAACCGGCTCTTTGGATGGTTCACCCCCAAAGCCCCGGGACCGTCGGGACGGTCGATCTGGTCCGCGTGGTCGTGCACGGCTATCGGAACGACCAGGTCCTGGTGTCGGGACCGCCGCCCGAGGCCCTGGTCATCTCGGCGGGCGTGCAGAAGATGTCGCCCGGATTGCGTGTCGCCTTGCAAGCGGACGCGCGCAGTGCAACCACGAAGCAGGCGACCCGATGAAATCGTTCAATCTGACCGAATGGGCGCTCAACCATCGCGCCGTCGTGCTGTTCCTCATCCTCGTGATCGGCGTGGGCGGCATGCTGGGCTTCACCCGGCTCGGGCAGCTCGAAGACCCGAACTTCTCTGTGCCTTCCATGACCGTCATGGTCCTGTGGCCCGGGGCCTCGGCCCAGCAGATCCAGGACGAAGTGCTCAACCGCATGGAAAAGAAGTTCGAGCAGCTCGATCACTTCGACAAGGTCAAGACCTTCGCGCGGCAGGGGTACGGCGGCATGACCCTCAGCGTCCACGACGGCACGTCGAAGCAGGACCAACGCGAAGCGTGGTATCAGGCGAGGAAGAAGTTCGGCGACATCAAGCTCGAACTGCCCGAAGGCGTCGTCGGCCCGATCTTCAACGACGAGTACGGTGACGTATCGGCCCTCATGTACGCCGTCAAAGGCGATGGCGTCGACCAGGCGGAGCTCTCCGATCAGGCCGAGCTTGTGAAGCGGCGCCTGCTGCGCGTACCGATGGTCAAGAAGGTCGACATCTACGGCAAGCAGGCGAAGAAGGTCTACATCGAGTTCTCGCACCAGCGGCTGGCCGCCCTCGGCATCACGCCGCTGGCGATAGCCGAGAGCCTCCGTAACCAGAACAGCGTGTATGCGGCCGGCTCCATCGACACCTCGGGCGACCGTGTTCTGGTACGCGTGAGCGGTCAGTTCGCGAGCGAGGAGGACATCCGGAATGTTCCGGTAACCGCGGGTGGGCGCACCATCAAGCTGGGTGACTTCACCACCGTGACGCGCGGCTTCGAGGATCCGCCGACCTACACCGTGCGGCACAACGGCCAGCAGGTGCTGATGCTCGGCATCGTGATGACCGACGACGGCAACGTGGTGGATCTGGGCAAGGCGATCGAAAAGGAAGTGGCCGGGATCCAGACGGAACTGCCTTACGGCGTGGAGCTCGAGCGGGTCGCCGACCAGCCCACCACGGTGAGCGAGTCGATCTGGGAGTTCGAACGCTCGCTGCTCGAAGCCCTGGCCATCGTGCTCGTCGTATGTCTCATCAGCCTCGGCTGGCGCACTGGCATCGTGGTGGGTCTGTCCGTGCCCATCGTGCTCGGCGCGGTCGCCATCGTCATGCTGGCGATGGGGTGGAACCTGGAGCGCATCTCGCTCGGTTCGCTCATCATCGCGCTGGGCCTGCTCGTCGACGACGGGATCATCGCCGTGGAGATGATGGTCGTGAAGATGGAGCAGGGCTGGGACCGCGTCAAGGCGGCCGCCTTCTCGTACCAGGCGACCGCGATGCCCCGGATCACCGGGGCGCTGATCACAGTGGCGGCCTTCATGCCGATCGGCTTCGCGCGGTCATCCACCGGTGAGTATGCTGGGGGCATCTTCTGGATCGTCGGCACGGCGGTGCTTTTCTCCTGGGTCGTGTCAGGTCTGTTCACGCCCTATCTCGCCGTCAAGCTGTTGCCGGACTTCGCCAAGCATCATCAGCCCGGGGCGCACGCCGATCCCTACGAGACCCCGTTCTATCGCAGGCTGCGCAGCTGCATCCGGTTCGCCATCGACCGGCGCTGGTGGGTCATCGGCGCCACCGCCGCGGCGCTGGGTCTCGCGCTGCCCGGCATGAAGCTCGTGCCGCAGCAGTTCTTCCCGTCGAGCACGAGGCCGGAGCTCATCGTCGATCTGCGCCTGAAGGAAGGGGCTTCCTTCGCCGCCACGACGGAGCAAGTGAAGAAGATGGAGGCGCTGCTCAAGGGGGACCCCGACGTGAGGTTCTTCACCGCATACACCGGCGCCGGGTCGCCGCGCTTCTACCTTTCCCTCAATCCGGAACTCCCGAATCCGGGCTACGCGCAGTTCGTGGTGATGACGCAGGACATGGAAGCGCGCGAGCGGTTGCGTGCGCGCCTCATGGCGAGCGTCGACCAGCAGTTTCCCGAGGCGTGGGTGCGACTCTCCCGCCTCGAACTGGGTCCGCCGGTGGGCTTCCCCGTGCAGTTCCGGGTGGTCGGAGCCGACACGCAGAAGGTGCGCGCGATAGCGCGCGAGGTCGAGCGCGTCGTGGCGTCGAGTCCCAAAGTGCGCGATGTCCAACTGGACTGGAACGATCCGGTGCGAACGCTCAAGCTGGACCTCGACCAGGACAAGGCACGCGCCCTGGGTCTGGCGCCAGGCGACGTCGCGCTGGTTACCCAGACAGTGATGAACGGTGCCACGGTGTCGCAGCTGCGCGAGCACGAGGACTTGATCGACATCGTCGCGCGTGCAGAACCTTCCGAACGCCTGGACCTGGACAGCCTCAAGGACATCAATCTCTTCACGCGCCAGGGTACGGTAGTGCCGCTGTCCCAGGTGGCGCGCGTGCGGACCGAACTCGAGGAGCCGGTGCTGTGGCGGCGCAACCGCGACATGGCGATCACGGTGCGTGCGGACGTCAAGGACGGCGAGCAGGCTGTCTCGGTGACCCAGGAGCTCCGTCCGAAGCTGAAGGACATCGAGGCGAAGCTCCCGGCCGGCTACCGTATCGACGTGGGGGGAGCGGTGGAGGAGAGCGACAAGGCCAACAAGGCACTCGCCGCCGTGGCGCCGGTGATGATCGTGACGGTGCTGCTGATCCTGATGCTGCAGCTGCAGAGCTTCTCGCGCATGGCCATGGTGTTCCTGACCGCGCCGCTCGGGTTGATCGGCGTGGTGCTCGCACTGCTGGTCGCCCAGGCGCCACTCGGCTTCGTGGCCATCCTCGGGGTGATCGCCCTGAGCGGCATGATCATGCGCAATTCCGTCATTCTCATCGACCAGATCCAGGCGGAGATGGATGCCGGAGCCGACCCCTGGAATGCGGTCGTCGAGGCCGCCGTCCATCGAACCCGCCCGGTGGTACTCACCGCGACGGCGACGGTGCTGGCGATGATCCCGCTGACCCGCAGCATCTTCTGGGGTCCCATGGCCATCGCCATCATGGGCGGTCTTACGGTGGCGACCTTCCTGACGATCTTCTTCCTGCCGGCACTGTACGCGGCGTGGTTCAGGATCAACCGTACCACCGCACCCGATGCGGCTCCGGCGCCCGCCGGCGAACCGGCAATTGCCAACTGAGGACGGGGCGATGAAATCATCGGGGGTTCATCTGCCGGCGGTTCCGGGTGAGGCGCCGGTTCGCACGGACGGCGAGAGCCTGCTGCCGGTGCTCCGCGAAGGACTTTCAGCCGTCTCGAAGTCCGGGGTTGCACGCTCGATTTCGTCGTGTTGCCTGCTGACGGTTCTGGTCGCGGCCCCAGCGGCCTGGGCGGAAGAAACGCGTGGTACGCACCACGGCGCCTTGACGTTCACCCTGGAGAACGACGTGTTCACCGGCTCCGACAACAATTACACCAACGGGGTTGGCATTTCGTGGGCTTCCGACGCCACAGACACCTACGGCGAGCGCAGCTTGGTGCGCCGTTGGGCAAAGTTCTGGTCGTTCCTGCCGTTCGTGGGGGACCCAGGCTACCGCACATACGCAGCGTGGTCGGCTGTCCAGGAGATGAATACGCCCGACGACATCCGCACACCGAGTCCGCCCCTCGACGATCAGCCCTATTCGGGCGTGCTCTACCTCGACAGTAACCTGTATGCCAAGGGCGAGCGATGGACCCATGTGTGGCAGCTGAAGGTCGGTGTCGTCGGTCCGGCAGCGCAGGCCGAACCTGCGCAGAAATGGGTGCACGCTCGGGTCGGCTCGGACGAGCCGAAGGGCTGGGACACGCAGTTGCCGAACGAAGCTGTGCTCAACGTGGGATACACCGGTTCGTACCTCCTCGCGCGCGGCGATCTGACCCGATCAGCTTCGTGGCGCATCATCCCCGTGACCAACGCCGGCGTCGGCAACTACTTCACGGGAGTCGGACTCGGCCTGTACGGCGAAGTCGGCTGGAACCTCGTGGATGCCCTGGGCGGAACGGCGCTGCGTCAAGGCCTCAACACAGCATCCACGGTCGGAGTCGGGCCGGTCGACGGTTGGTCGGTGTCGTTTTCCGGGGGCTTCGCCGGCTACGGGGTCGCCCACTACCTGCCGCTCGACGGCACCCTGTTCAGGGACAGCCGATCCGTGGACTCCGAGCCTTTCGTCGGGATGACGACGTTCGGTGTCTGCGTGCGACATGGCCATTTCGTGGGTTTCCTCGGCCGGACCTATTTCAGCAAGACCTTCCGAACCGAGCGGGCGCCCCCTGACTTCGGGACGCTGAGCTTGTCTTGGATATTCTGACCGCTGCGCTTCCGCAGCCTGATGGCGATCCGGACCAAACACGGACGTTTCGCTGACGACTTGCCGTACGCCGGGGCTTAGCCTGTACGCGGCATTTGAATGAGGTGCTCTTTATCCGCCAGGCGACTGCTCTGCGGTGGCGGGTGGTGCAGAAAGGAGGTAAGTATGCGCAGGTTGATCTTCACTCTGGTAGCAGCGGGTCTGGTGCTGCTTCATTCTGCCGGACACTCGGTCGATGAAGGCAGGGCCAAACTCAGGCCAGACTCCAACGGGGTGGGGCGCAGCACCGGGCAGACTGCGGGGAAATCCAAGCCCGAATCGAACAAGCCCGATCGAACCTTCGAGGACACCGCGGGGACTCCAGGGGGCTGTGAGGTACCCTACTTTTCTCCTTTTCAAAGCGGATCACTCTCATGCCGCCTTTGAAGTGGGTCGTGTTGACACTGGCGATGATTTCTCGAGCCTCGTATCGGCATGGAAATCACCCGGACGCGAAACGAGCAAATCGAGGATTGCCTTCCGCGCCAACGAGGCAATGTCCGCCTGACCAACTTGCAGGTCCTGAGAACACAGGCGGACATTGTTGGATTACCGCTGGCAGCCGCAGTTGCTCTGCTGACGAAGGAACGCAACGGGCCGCCGCTGCGCCGCCAGAGATTGATGTACCGGTGACCGACGCGAGTTTCGAAACGCACTCCTACAAGAAGCACGCCGACGGCTGCAGGCGCACGAAGAGCACCGTTAAGTGGTTCGGGGGTGCATACCTGTCGGGGGAATCGCGCTTCAGGAATCGCCTCGCAGCACCCCCGCAGGCAACCCTTGCTCAACTTGCCGATCTGCCGCCGGCGTTGATCGTCACGGCCGAGAACGACGAGCTGCGCGACGAGGGTGAACCGTATGCCGCGCCTCGTGCAAGCGGGAGTCTCAGTCTCCGCCGTGCGCGTGCTCGGCACCCTCCACGATCTCGCGATGCTGAACGGGAACGCGCTTGCCGATTCATCCGGCGCGCGCAGCGCGATCGCGTTGACCACCGCAACGCTGCGCCGCGCCTCGGCGCATTGGCGCCCCACCTGGCTTCATCGTCCATCTTCCGCCCGTAGGACCTGATCATGAACCTCGATCTCCGCGATACCCGACCGCCGATTCCGCGGGGCTTGCTCGCTGAAGCGCCGCCCGAGCTCGATGTAGCGACTGCCCCCGAGTTGGACACCAAGGGGCGATTCGGCATTACCCCTGCCCGGTCCTTCGCTCAGCACCCTGGCACCACGTCCCTCGAAGGCGTGCCGTTTCCGGGTCGACGCATCCACCCTGAACCGCGGCACGACGCCGTAGTGCCCTTCGAGGCCCGGCAATCCAGCAGGTCGTCCGCGCGACCAAACGGCCTTTCCCGCAGCGCTCGCGTGCGTGCCCTCGAGTTCATGGAGCGCCACATCGGCGATAACGTGAGCCTCGACGACATCGCGCGGGCCGCTTGTGTCAGTCGCTCGCATTTCACGCGCTTGTTCCGCGTGAGCATGGGCGCCAGCCCCATGTATCACCTCCTGCGCATGCGCATCGAACGGGCGAAGACACTGCTCGCGCAGAACGACCAGTCCATCTGCTCGATCGCCCTGTCGCTCGGCTTCTTCGATCAGAGCCATTTCTCGCGCACGTTCCGGCGTATGACGGGCATGTCACCCAGCGAGTTCGCGCGCATGTCGTAGAGCGTGTTCGCGCTCATGATGATTTCTCGACTGCCGTTCTGGTATGGAAATCACCCGAGCGTGGTACGAGCAAATCGAGAATTGCCTTCCGCGCCAGCGAGGCAATGTCCGTCTGACCAACTTGAAGGTTTTGAACGCGATCCTGTAGGTGGCCGAGCATGGCCGCAAGTGGCGCGGAGTGCCCAAGCGCTTCGGCAATTGGCACACGGTCCATACGAGGATGAACCGCTGGTCCAAGACGGGCCTGCTGAACCGGGTGCTTGAAAAATTTCATCCCGCTCGGATCGTGCGCATCCGGATCGAAGCGGTTGCGCTGGACAGCGCCTCCAGCACCATCGTCAAGGGGACTCCGGACTGTACCGGGGCGGCAGAAAAAACGGTTCGCAATCGATCGGAAAGTCCCGCGGCTGATGGGACCACCACGGTTCCCATGCTTGCCGCGAATGCTCGAACTGCCACAACCTTCAGCCTCTCGCCGGGGCAGGCGCGCGATGCGCCGGAAGGTCGAAAGCTGCTCAGCGGCTTGGGTGGGCCGCATCGCCCCATGCACCTGATCGTGGATCGGGCCTACGAGGGCAATGACACTCGCCAGTTGGTCCTCGAACTGGGCTTCACCCCCGTGGTGCCGCTAAAGCTCAACCAGGTCACCACTTAGCACTACAGCAAGGCGATGTACAAACGGCGTAACGAAATCGAGCGGCTGTTCCGTCGGCTCAAAGGATTCCGTCGAATCTTCTCCCGGTTCAACAAGCTCGACGTCATGTTCACCGTCTTCATTCATTTTGCGCTGATCGCCGATGTAATCAGACAGTGTTGACACTCCTAGTGAACGGACAGTTCACAGTCGCAGGTTGACCGGGCCCTCGATGTCCCGGACGACGCCCGGTAGAATCAGGCGGATGAGACCCTCGCACATCGCCGCCATCCTTGAACGCGAATTCCGGAGCGCAGTCGCGGGAGCACACACGCCAGTCATGCTTTGGGGCCCGCCCGGGGTGGGCAAGAGCGAGATCGTGCGCGACCTTGCTGCCCAGGCCCGCGTCGGGCTGATCGACCTGCGCCTGTCCCAGCTCGAGCCGACCGATCTGCGGGGCATCCCGTTTCGCGACGGGGACCGAGTCGAATGGTCCGTGCCGTCGATGTTGCCGGCGGCAACGCGGCACGGCGCGCGCGGCGTGCTGTTCCTCGACGAGATCAACGCGGCGGCGCCGACCGTCACCGCCGCCGCCTATCAGCTGATCCTCGACCGGCGCCTCGCCGACTATGCGGTGCCGGACGGGTGGGTGATCTTCGCGGCCGGCAACCGGCAGGGCGACCGTGGTGTCACCTATGCCATGCCGGCGCCGCTCGCCAACCGGTTCACGCACTACGAAGTGGAGCCCCATCTCGACGACTGGGTCGCCTGGGCGCATCGCACCGGCGTGGATGCGCGGGTCATCGCGTTCCTGCGGTTTCGCCCGGAACTGCTGTTCGACTTCGACCCGACGCGCATGCCGGTGGCGTTTCCGTCGCCGCGGACATGGTTCTATGCCCATCGCGCCCTCGAGAAATTCGGCGACGACGGCGCCTTGCTGCTGGAGGGACTGCAGGCGTGCGTCGGCAAGGCCGCCGGCGTGGAGCTGAAGGCCTTCATCGACCACATGGAACGCATGCCCGACGTGGACGCCATCGTCCGCGGCGAATCGCAGCGCATGCCCGATGGGATCGACCTGCAATACGGGGTGGCGGCGGCACTGGTGCGCCGGGCGTTGCGGGCCGATCGGGCCCCGGAGGCGCCGACGGTGTACGCGAACATCCTGCGCTACGCACGGGGGTTCACGCAACGCGAGCTCGGCGTGATGCTCGTCACCGACATGCAGCGTTGCGTGGGCCGGCCGCTCATCGACGTGCCGGAGTTCAGCGAGTGGGCGGACAGCGTCGGCGAACTGGTGCTGTTCGATCGCGGCAGCGCGTGAGCGAATCGCCGGACCTGCTGGCGCGCGCCTTCACCAAGCTTGCCGCCGCGCGCGCCCGGCTCGTGCTGGAACGGCCGTTCATCGGTTCGCTGTCGTTGCACCTCGGCTTCCGTGCCGGCGATCCGCAATGGTGCGAAACCCTGGCGACCGATGCGCGCAGCGTGCATTTCAATCCCGCGTTCGTGGAAGCCGTCGCCTTCCCCGACCTGCAGTTCTGGCTGGCGCACGAGGCGCTGCATTGCGCGCTCGGTCATTTCGCGCGGCGCGACCATCGCATCAAGCGCCGCTGGGACGTGGCCTGCGATCATGCGGTCAACCACATGCTGCGCGACGACGGGTTCGTGCCGCCGGCCGGCGCGTTGCTCGACCCGATGTTCCGGGGGTTGTCGGCCGAGGAGATCTATCCGCTGATCCCCGACACGACCGGGGAACGCAGCTTCGATCGGCACGCGTTCGATCGTGACGATCACGGCGGCCTGGCCGGATACCTGGGCGAACTGCGGCTGCGCGACGGACACCGTGCGCGTGCGGCGTCGCCGACGGCAGGCGAGGGTGGAACGGCGGGCGCCGCGGCGCACGAGGATGCGTGGGACGACGCGGGGTCCGAAGCGCGTCGCCATCGCCCCGACGGCCAACGCGATCTGCACGTCGAGGGCATGGGCGATCCGCTGGCACTCGAGCAGTTGTGGAAGAGCCGTCTTGCAGCCGCGGCGCAAGCAGCGCGCGAGGCCGGACGGCTCGGCGAATCGTGGTTGCGTCGCCTGGAGCGCCTGCTCGAGCCGACGTTGCCCTGGCGTGCGCTGCTGGCCCGCTACGTCTACGCCCTCGCCCAGGAGGACTACACGTTCCAGCGGCCGCCGCGTCGCGATGGTGTTGCGCTCCTGCCGCGCCTCGCGAAGGGTTCCA
The DNA here is from genome assembly GCA_019747905.1 of Burkholderiales bacterium. Classification (GTDB taxonomy): domain Bacteria; phylum Pseudomonadota; class Gammaproteobacteria; order Burkholderiales. The sequence continues at coordinate 94,873 of JAIEQG010000056.1, read as the reverse complement.
TCCGCCTGGTGGCCGTGCTCGACACCAGCGGCTCGATCACCGAAACGGAGTTGGGCGAGTTCGCGGCCGAACTCGATGCGTTGAAAGCGCAGGTGAGCGCACATCTCACCGTGCATGCGTGCGACGAACGCCTGGCCGCGGACGGGCCGTGGAACTTCTCCGCATGGGAGCAGGTGGTGTTGCCGAGCGGCATCGGGGGCGGCGGCGGCACGCGCTTCACGCCCGTGTTCGACTGGGTCGAGCGTGACGGTTTGACGCCCGACCTGCTGATCTATTTCACCGATGCGATGGGTGAGTTTCCCGAGCGGCCGCCGACGTATCCCGTGCTCTGGCTGGTCAAGGGCCAGGGCGAGGTGCCGTTCGGGGAGCGGGTGCAGCTCGCGTGAAGCTCCAGGGCGGCGCGTCAGGCCCGATCGGAGATCGCGAGGGGATCCAGCACGTTCATGCGCAGCGCGAGGCGCACCAGTTCGATGTCGGTGGCTGCTCCCAGCTTCTTCTTGATCTGGTAGTGGCAGTTGGACACGGTCTTCGGGCTGATGTGCAGGGCCTGCGCGATGTCGTCGGTGGAGCGCGCTTCGACCAGCATGCGCAGGATCTCGAATTCGCGCGCCGTGAGTTGCGCAAGCGCCTGGTCGTCGCCGCCGAGTTTGGCCAGGGCCAGCGCCTGAGCGATGTCGGGGCTCAACGCGGCGCGCCCCCGATGCACGTCGTAGATCGCGCGTATCAGGACCTCGGGCGCGCTGCTCTTGGTGACGTAGCCCTTGGCGCCGGCGCGGGTCGCCTGCACCGCGAAGGTGGGATTCTGGTGCATGCTGAAGACGAGAATGCGCGCGTCGGGGTCGCGGCGGCAGATGCGTGCGGTCGCCTCCAGGCCACCCTGGCCTGGCAGGGACAGATCCATGATCACCACGTCGGGGGCGGAATCCTGGAAACGTGCGTAGGCCTCGTCGCCGTTGGTGGCTTCCGCCACCACTTCCAGTCCGGCGTGCTTGGCGAGCAGTGACCGGTAGCCCTCGCGCACGATGGCGTGATCGTCGACGAGCAGAATTCTGATGGGCGCAGGGGTCATCGCTTGCCCTCCGTCAGGCCGCGACCGGAATCAGGGCATGCACCACCAGACCCTGCGAGTCGTCCGCGCCGCGGAGCGTCAGTTGGCCGCCGAGCGCCGCGACGCGCTCGCGCATCCCGAGCAAACCCAACCCCGAGGCGCTGCTCGCGGCGTTGACATCGGATCGGCCGTTGTCTTGCACGATCACGTCCACCTGGCCGGCGCTGCCATCCGTGGACGCGGACCCGCTGCGCCGCAGGTGCACGGAGACCCGGGTGGCGTCGGCGTGCTTCGCGACGTTGGTGAGACATTCCTGCACGATGCGGAAGATGCCGATCGTCACGGGTTCGGGCAGGCGCTCGAAGTCGCCGTTGACGTCGAGGTCGATCCGGGTCGATCGGCCGTTCCATTGTGCGACCAGCCCGCGCAGGCTCTCGACGAGTCCGAGCTCGTCGAAGCCGGGCGGCCGCAGGCGCTGCAGCATCCCCCGCAACATCTGCATCATGTGCTCCGTGATGCGTGTCAGCCGTTCGGCCTCGCCCACCAGTTCGAGGCATCGCTCGCGTGCGGTCAGTCCGACGCTGGCCGCGGCCGCACTGATCGCCGCGAGGCACTGGCCGAACTCGTCGTGCAGTTCGCGCGCGAGATGGCGCCGCTCCTCCTCCTGCACGCTGACCAGCCTGCGTGTCAACTCGGCGCGCTCCGCGACGCCGTGCTCGAGGCTCGCCGCGAGACGATTCAACCCCGTGCTCAACCGGCGCAGTTCGATCAGTTCGAACGCGGGCAGGCGCGCCGAGAGTTCGCCGCGCTCGAGGCGTTCGAGCCCCAGGAGGATCTCGCGCGTCGGGCGCAGCGCGCGATCGATCGCGAAGTAGACGAGCACGCACAGCGCGAGCACCGTGACCGCAGTGAGACTCATGAGCGAGCGCACGGCGTGCCATGCCCGAGCGACCTGGCTACCGGCATCGGGTGTGGCGACCAGCCGGCCGTAGTCGCGCTGGCGCCAGGTGAGCGGCTGCGCGGTTTCATGGCCGGGGTCGAAGGCTGCGCGATAGAACATGTCGAACCACGCGGGGGCCTGGGATTCCTGCGGTTCGTCGGGGTCGTAGCCGCGACAGCTCGTGGTGACGGTCCGGCCCTGCGCGTCCTCGTAGCGGACGCAGAAGCCGGCCGCGATCTCCGAGTCCACCAGCGGGTCCCAGTACAGGAAGCGGCCGACGCGATCGAAGCCGACCTGGACGCTGGTGAGACGGATCTGGAACTGTTTCGCCATGGTCGACAGGGTGGTGCCGATCGCCCGGTGCTGCTCGCGTTGCGCTTGCCACAGGACATAGCCGGAGGCGAATACCAGGCACAGGAACGCCAGCAGCGCGACGCGCAGCGTGAGATAGAGCTTCAGGTTCACGGGATCACCTCCTGCGGCGCCGCCAGCAGAGGGGGGCCACGATTTCGGGTGTCATTCTAGGTGGCGGGCAGGACTTGCGCCGGGGAACGCTCCGGGAAATTTGCCCGCTAATGGCGGGCACCCATCGGGTTGCGCAGCCGGCGACCGTGGCTAGGCTCTGGGGGGAAAGGCACAAGCCGTTGCTCCGGATCCGGAGCCGGAGTCACGAGAGGGCGAAAGATGTCCGGAGGGGAAGCCTCGTCATCCATGGCGGCGCACGCGACGAGTGAATCGACCACGACCGCTTTGCCATTGCGTGCCACTTTGCGTTGCGCCATCGCGTACATCCACGCACATCCAGGCGAGGCGTTGGGCTGCCGGGACATCGCTGGCCTCGCCGGTCTCAGCGTCTCGCAGTGTGCGCGGCAGTTCCGGCGCATCACCGGGTTGGCGCCGCATCGCTACTTGCTGCAGGTGCGCGTGGCGCTCGTCAAGACGCTTCTGTGCGAATCGGAGCGCGATCTCGTGCTGATCGCGGCGGACGCCGGTTTCGCCGACCAGAGCCACATGAACCGGGTGTTCCGGCGGTTGACGGGCACGACACCCGGTGCATTCAGGCTTGCGGAATTCGCGCGGCGGCGCAGCGAGGTCGATCGTTTCTCGCGCTGCAACGTGGGGGTCTCCGGGTGGGCGGCACGCCACGACGAATCGGTTGCGGGCGAGCGCGCGGAGGCGCCGGTCTTTCAGGGCGAGTAGTGCTGCGTGGCCCCCATCCCAACCTTCCCCCATCTGCGATGGGGGAAGGAGCGCAAATCGGCGGCGCTATCGCAAGCACACTCGACGACGGTATGGCTGGCACTCCTTCCCCGGCGCGCAGCGTGGGGGAAGGTTGGGATGGGGGCCAGGCGACCAAACACCGAGACAACCTCAGCGGGCGCGCCGGCTTTTCCCGGGAGCCTTCTTGCCGCGACCTGCCGACACGTCGCCGCTCCCGTCGTTGACCTCCGATGAAGGTCGCAACGGGATGAGGCTCTGCTTCAACGTGCGCAGCACGAAGCTCGAGCGGCTGTGGCGGATGCCCGGAATGCGGTAGAGCTTCTGGCGCAACAGCCGTTCGTAGTCCCGAGTGTCGCGCACGGCGATGCGGATGTAGTAGTCATAGTCGCCCGAGATGAGATAGGCCTCGATGACCTCGGGAATCTCTTCGAGCATGCGGCCGAACTCGACCAGGGTTTCGTCGTTGTGGCTCTCGAGGGTCACCTGGACGATCACCGACTCGGCGAACCCGACGGCGGCCGGGTCGATGCGCACGGTGTAGCCCTGGATCACGCCGGCGCTTTCCATGCGCTTGATGCGCGTCCAGCAGGGTGTGGTGGACAGGCCCACGGCGGCGCTCACGTCCTGCAGGCTGGCGCGGGCATCCCGTTGGAGAACGGAAAGGATGGCCAGGTCGAATTTGTCGAGATTCATTCCAATATCTATACGATAGTAGAAAAATATTCTGCAAAGATAGCCTGATCGCAGAAATATAGGAAGCCTTTTCCGGGGTGGGGCGCCTACCATTCGTCCTGCCATGAACGACCGCGTCGCCACTTCTGCACTGCTTGCTCCGCTGGAGCAGGTACGCCCCCTCCGCAACGGAGCGGGAGCGCTGATCGACGCGCTGGTGGAAGCAGGGGTCGAGGTCGTGTTCGGTTATCCCGGGGGTGCGGTATTGCCGATCTACGACGCCCTCCACGGGGAAACGCGTCTGCGACACGTGCTGGTACGGCACGAGCAGGCTGCGGTCCACGCGGCCGAAGGCTATGCGCGCAGTACCGGCAAGCCCGGCGTCGTACTGGTGACCTCGGGCCCAGGGATGAGCAACACCACCACGGGCCTGCTCGATGCCCTGTGCGATTCGGTGCCGGTGGTGTGCATCAGCGGCCAGGTTGCCACGGCGCTGATCGGCACCGACGCGTTCCAGGAATGCGATGCGCTGGGCATCTCGCGGCCGGTGACGAAATGGAACACGCAGTTGCGCGCTGCGGGCGATGTTCGAGCGACGGTCCTCAAGGCGTTCGAGGTGGCGACACAAGGGCGCCCCGGGCCGGTGCTGGTGGACTTTCCCAAGGACGTGCAGTTGGCGCCCGTGCCCGCGGTGGATGGCTCGGAACCGGCGCCCGGCGCCGCCCGGCAGACGCCATTGCCGCGTGGGAACCTGCGCAAGGCGGCGGCACTCATTCGCGCCGCGCAGCGGCCGGTGTTCTACGGCGGCGGCGGGCTGGTCAATTCCGGTGCCGCAGCGTGCGATGCGTTCACCCGCGTGGTACGAGAAACCGGGGCACCGTGCACCCTGACCCTGATGGGGCTTGGCGCCTTTCCCGCCTCCGACGCACAGTACCTCGGCATGCTGGGCATGCACGGTACTCTCGAAGCGAACCTCGCCATGCATCACGCCGACCTGATCGTGTGCGTCGGCGCGCGCTTCGACGATCGGGTGACCGGCAAGCTCGATTCGTTCGCGCCGGGTGCGAAGAAGATCCACCTCGACATCGATGCGTCGTCGATCAACAAGATCGTCCAGGTCGATGTGCCGCTGGTGGGCGACTGCCGCCGGCTGCTGGAGGGCTTGCTGGAGGAACTCGGTCCGGCGCAGCCCACTGAGCGTCTCGACCACTGGTGGTCGCGCATCGCGACCTGGCGTGGCGCCGATTCGCTCGCCTTCGAAACGCAGCCCGATCGCATCGTGCCGCAGCAGTTGATGCGGAGTCTGCGCGAGGCCCTGGCGGGACGCGATGCCGTGGTCGCCACCGACGTCGGTCAGCATCAGATGTGGGCTGCGCAGCATCTCGCCTTCGAGCAGCCGAATCGCTGGCTCACCTCCGGCGGCGCCGGCACCATGGGCTACGGGCTACCGGCTGCCATCGGCGCGCAGATCGCGCATCCGGACAAGACCGTGGTCTGCGTGAGCGGCGATGCATCGGTGCTCATGAACATCCAGGAGCTGTCCACCGCCGTGCAGCACGGCACACCGGTCAAGGTGTTCCTTTGCAACAACGGCTACATGGGCATGGTGCGGCAGTGGCAGGAACTCAATCACGGTGGCCGCCTGTCGCACAGCTACACCGAAGCGTTGCCGGATTTCGTGGCGCTCGCGAAGGCGTTCGGCTGGCACGCGGAACGGGTCAGCGATCCCAAGGATCTCACGGCTGCGGTCGAGCGCTGTCTCGCGACCGACGGCCCGGTGTTTCTCGACGTGGTGGTGGCCGCAGCGGAAAACTGCTTTCCGATGATACCGAGCGGCTGTGGGCATCACGAAGTGATGCTCGATGCGAATACGAGGTGGGAGGAGAAGGTGTAGTACGGCGGCCCCCATCCCAACCTTCCCCCGACTTCGTCGGAGGAAGGGGCGAACACCACAGAGTCTCGAAGAGGACCACTCCCTCCCCCGCCGCAGGTGGGGGAGGGCTGGGGTGGGGGCAGGCAAGCACGCAGCACGATGAAGTAGTCGCCACGCCTACCCGGCCCGGCGCAAAAACGGGTACGCTGCCTCACCCTGGCAGCTGATCCCCAAGGACGATCCTACAGGAGCGCACCATGCAGGCAGTCACCCTCGACGACAAGTATGTCGCCGACTCAGGACGCATCTATCTCACCGGCATTCAGGCGTTGGTCCGCCTGGGTCTGGTGCAGCGCCGCAGAGACCTGGCGGCCGGGTTGAACACCGGCGGCTTCATCTCCGGCTATCGCGGCTCGCCGCTGGGCGGCCTCGACGAGGCGCTGTGGAAAGCTAAGAAGCATCTCGCTGCGCATCACGTCCACTTCCAGCCTGGCGTCAACGAGGAACTCGCGGCCACCGCAGTCTGGGGTTCCCAGCAGGTGCAGCTCATCGGTGAATCGAACTACGACGGCGTGTTCGCGTTGTGGTACGGCAAAGGGCCGGGTGTCGATCGTTGCGGCGACGTGTTCAAGCACATGAACTTCCAGGGCACGGCGCAATACGGCGGCGTGCTGCTGGTGGCGGGCGACGATCACGGAGCCTATTCGTCCACGTTGCCGCACCAGAGCGACCACCTGTTCTCGGCGTCCATGATTCCGGTGCTCTACCCCTGCAACGTGCAGGAATACATCGACCTCGGCCTGCACGGCTGGGCGATGTCACGCTTCTCCGGCTGTGCGGTGGGTTTCAAGGCGCTGGCCGACACGGTGGAATCGTCCGCGTCCATCGAAGCGGATCCGTACAAGTTGCAGACGATCATCCCGGCGGACTTCGTCATGCCGGAAGGTGGTCTCAACGGCCGGCGCTCGCTCGACCTGCTCGGCATCCAGGCGCGCAAGCAGGAAGCGCTGATGCAGGACTACAAGATCTACGCGGCGATGGCGTACTCCCGTGCCAATCGGCTGAATCGCACGATGATCGACAGCCCGAACGCGCGACTCGGCATCGTCGCCTCCGGCAAGTCCTACATGGACGTGCTCGAGGCGCTGGAAGAACTGGGCATCGACGAGCAGCGCGCCGCCGAGATCGGCATTCGCCTGTTCAAGGTGTCGATGCCCTGGCCCCTGGAGCCGGAGGGCATCCGCGAGTTCTCGCGTGGCCTCGAGGAGATCCTCGTGGTCGAGGAGAAGCGCCAGATGGTCGAATACCAGTTGAAGGAGCAGCTCTACAACTGGCGCCCCGACGTGCGGCCGCGGGTCATCGGCAAGTTCGACGAGAAGGGCGAGTGGGTCGCGCCGCGCGGCGAGTGGCTGCTGCCGGCGAAGGCCGACTTCTCCATCGCGCAGATCGCGCGCGTCATCGCGGGACGGGTGGCGCGGTTTCACGACAGCGATCTCATTCGCGCACGCCTTTCCTTCCTGGAAGCGAAGGAGGCTGTGCTGCGCAAGACTGTGGATACGCCGGTGCGTCCGCCCTGGTACTGCTCGGGCTGTCCGCACAACACCTCGACCAAGGTGCCCGAGGGCAGCCTGGCGCTGGCCGGCATCGGCTGCCACGTGATGGCCACTGCGATCTACCCCGAGCACAACCGCACCACCACGCAGATGGGCGGGGAGGGCACGCCGTGGATCGGACAGGCACCCTTCTCCAAGCGCGAGCACGTGTTCGCCAATCTGGGCGACGGTACGTATTTCCATTCGGGTCTCCTGGCGATCCGCGCCTCCGTCGCCGCCGGCGTGAACATCACCTACAAGATCCTCTACAACGACGCGGTCGCGATGACCGGTGGCCAACCCGTGGACGGCACGATCACGGTGCCGATGATCGCGGCCCAGATGGTGGCCGAAGGCGTGGGCCGCATCGCGCTCGTGTCGGAAGACATCACGCGCTACGACGACCGCTCCAAGCTTCCGGCCTCGGTGACGGTGCACGATCGCAGCGAGATGGAAGAGGTGCAGAAGGCGCTGCGCGAACACAAGGGCGCGTCGGTGCTGATCTACGACCAGACCTGTGCGGCCGAGAAGCGCCGCCGGCGCAAGAAGAAGGAATTGCCGACGCCGACCGAGCGCCTGTTCATCAACGAGGCGGTGTGCGAAGGCTGTGGTGATTGCGGGGTGCAGTCCAATTGCACGTCGCTCCTGCCGGTGGAAACCGAGTTCGGCCGCAAGCGCATGATCGACCAGTCCTCCTGCAATCAGGACTACTCGTGCGTGAAGGGTTTCTGTCCGAGCTTCGTGACCGTCGACGGCGGCACCGTGCGCAAGTCCAGGGCCGCCAAGACCGCGAAGACCGAAGACTTCGGCGCGTTGCCCGACGCGGCGGTGGCCGACCCGGGTGATGGCACGTACGACATCCTCATCACCGGCATCGGCGGCACGGGCGTGATCACCATCGGTGCCCTCCTCGGCATGGCGGGCCATCTGGAAGGCAAGGGCGTCTCGGTGCTGGACATGACCGGGATGTCACAGAAGAACGGGGCGGTGACTTCGCATGTGCGCGTTGCACGGCAGCCCGGGCGCATCCGTGCGCAACGGATCGCCACCGGTGAAGCCGACCTGATCCTGGGCTGTGACATGTTGACCGCGGGCGCGCAGGACGCCATTTCGAAGACCCGGCCCGGCGTCACGGCCGCGCTGATCAATTCACACGAGCAGCCGCCCGGCCAGTTCGCGCAGCAACCGGACTGGCAGTTCCCGGCCGATCGGATCCGCGCACTGATCGACGAAGCCGTCGGCGGCAAGTCGACGTTCATCGATGCGACCACGCTTGCCACCGCATTGCTGGGCGATTCCATCGCGACCAATCTGTTCATGCTGGGCTTTGCATTCCAGCGCGGATTGATCCCGGTGGGCGAGGCGGCGCTGATGCGTGCCATCGAACTGAACGCGGTCGCTGTCGAAGCCAACAAGCAGGCGTTCCTCTGGGGCCGCCGTGCGGCGGTCGACCTCGCCAAGGTGGAGCGGATCGCGCTGCCGCCGAAGCCGGTGGTGGTGCAGATGCCGGAAAACGTGGACTCGCTCGTGCGCCGGCGCGTCGCCTTCCTGACGGAGTACCAGAACGCCGCCTACGCCGAGGACTACTCGAGCTACGTCGCCAAGGTGAGGGAAACCGAGGCGCGCGTGACCGGCAAGGATGTGATCACCAAGGCCGTGGCCAAGTATCTCTTCAAGCTGATGGCGTACAAGGACGAGTACGAAGTCGCCCGGTTGTACACGACCGGCGAGTTCGAGCAGCGCCTGAAGGCCCAGTTCGAAGGCGATTTCTCGGTGAGCTTCAACCTGGCGCCGCCGCTGTTCTCCAAGCGCGATGCCAAGGGGCATCTGGTCAAGGCGAAGTACGGCTCCTGGACCTGGAAGGCGTTCGGCCTGCTCGCGAAGCTGCGTTTCCTGCGCGGCACCGCGTGGGACGTCTTCGGGAAGACCGAGGAGCGCAAGCAGGAACGGGCGCTCATCGGGGAGTACCGGGCCTCCCTGGACGCAGCACTGGCGCGGCTCTCGGCGGATAATGCCGGACGCGTGCTCGAACTAGCCAGCCTGCCGGAACACATCCGCGGCTATGGCCACGTGAAGCAGGATCACCTCGACAAGACCAGAACCCGCTGGCGTGCGCTGGACGCAGAACTGGGGGGCACCAAGACCTCCGCCGCGAACCAGCAAGCTGCCTGACAACCCAAGACGCCGAGCATGTCATGACCGATCTCTCCGAATCCAAGAAACTCGCCGAGTACCGTCCGACCCAGAAGGTGCGCTTCGTCACCGCCGCCTCGTTGTTCGACGGACACGATGCTTCGATCAACATCATGCGGCGCATCCTGCAGAGCATGGGTGCCGAGGTGATCCACCTCGGCCACAACCGGTCGGTGGACGAAGTGGTGACCGCTGCGCTCCAGGAAGACGTGCAGGGCATCGCCGTGAGCTCCTACCAGGGCGGCCACGTCGAGTACTTCAAGTACATGATGGACCTGCTGCGCGAACGCGGCGGCGAACGCATCAAGGTGTTCGGCGGCGGCGGCGGCGTGATCGTCGGCCCCGAGATCGAAGAGCTGCACAAGTACGGCGTGACGCGGATCTTCTCGCCGGAGGATGGGCAGAAGCTCGGCCTGATGGGAATGATCGGCTCGATGATCGCGGCGTGCGACGTGGACCTGGCACCCTTTGCACCCACCAAGATCGACGCGCTCAAGGACAAGGACGTCGGCAAGCGCTGGCGCGCCCTGTCGCAGGTCATTACCGCGCTGGAGCTGGAACGCGCCGATCCGAAGTTGCGCGAAGCGTTGAATGAGGCGGCCGCGAAGTCCAAGGTGCCCAGCCTGGGTGTCACCGGCACCGGTGGCGCGGGCAAGAGCTCGCTGACCGACGAACTGATCCGCCGCCTGCGGCTCGACCAGGACGACACGCTGTCGATCGCGCTCATCTCCATCGATCCGTCGCGCCGCAAGAGCGGCGGGGCGTTGCTCGGCGATCGCATCCGCATGAACGCGATCAACCCGTGGGGCAAGGGCCCGAAAGTCTACATGCGCTCGCTCGCCACGCGCGAAGCAGGGAGCGAGATCAGCAAGGCGTTGCCCGACGTGATCGCGGCGTGCAAGGTGGCCGGGTTCGACCTGATTCTGGTGGAGACCTCCGGCATCGGCCAGGGCGACGCCGCCATCGTGCCGCACGTGAACGCGAGCCTGTACGTGATGACGCCCGAGTACGGTGCCGCCAGCCAGCTCGAGAAGATCGACATGCTGGACTTCGCCGACTTCGTGGCGATCAACAAGTTCGACCGCAAGGGCGCTCTGGACGCGCTGCGCGACGTGGCGAAGCAGGTCCAGCGCAACAAGGGCGACTTCGCCAAGCGGCCGGACGAGATGATGGTGTTCGGCACCATGGCCGCTCGTTTCAACGACGATGGTGTCACTGCACTTTTTCAGGCGATCCTGCCGAAGCTGACCGATCTGGGGTTGAAGACAGCCATGTCAAAACTGCCTCCGGTATCCACGCGCCATTCGACCCATCAGACGCCTATCGTTCCCGCACCCCGGGTGCGTTACCTGGCGGAGATCTCGGACACGATCCGCACCCACCACAAGCGCGGGCTGGAGCAGGCGCGCATCGCTCGCGAGCGGCAGCAGCTTGCCGAATCCAAGCGGATGCTCGGTGCCGACGCCGGGGCCACCAAGCTCGACGCGCTGATCGCCGATCGGGACGCACGCCTCGACGCTGCGTCGAAGAAGCTGCTCGCCATGTGGCCCGACATGCAGAAGGCCTACAGCGGCGACGAATACGTGGTGAAGATCCGCGACAAGGAGATTCGCACGGCGCTGACCACAAAGTCGCTGTCCGGTACGAGGATCCGCAAGGTTGTCCTGCCGCGCTACGAATGCCACGGCGAGCTGCTGCGCTGGCTCTGGATGGAGAACGTGCCCGGCTCGTTCCCGTTCACCGGCGGCGTGTTCGCCTTCAAGAGGGAGGGGGAGGACCCGACCCGCATGTTCGCCGGTGAAGGAGATGCGTTCCGCACCAACCGCCGGTTCAAGATGGTGTCGCAAGGCATGCCGGCCAAACGGCTGTCGACTGCATTCGATTCCGTGACGCTGTACGGCAACGACCCCGATCTGCGGCCGGACATCTACGGCAAGGTGGGCAACTCGGGCGTATCCATTGCCACGGTCGAGGACATGAAGGTGCTGTACTCGGGCTTCGACCTGACCGCGCCGAACACGTCGGTGTCGATGACCATCAACGGGCCTGCGCCTTCGCTGCTGGCGATGTTCATGAACACTGCCATCGACCAGAACCTCGAGAAGTTCAAGGCCGACAACGGTCGCGAGCCGACGGATGACGAAGCGCAGAAGATCCGTGCCTGGGTGCTGGAGAACGTGCGCGGCACGGTGCAGGCCGACATCCTGAAGGAAGACCAGGGGCAGAACACCTGCATCTTCTCCACCGAGTTTTCGTTGAAGGTGATGGGCGACATCCAGGAATACTTCGTCCATCACGACGTGCGCAATTTCTACTCGGTGTCGATCTCGGGCTATCACATCGCCGAAGCCGGTGCGAACCCGATCAGCCAGCTCGCGTTCACGCTCTCGAACGGCTTCACTTTCGTCGAGGCTTATCTCGCTCGTGGCATGCACATCGACGACTTCGCGCCGAACCTGTCGTTCTTCTTCAGCAACGGCATGGACCCCGAGTACACGGTGCTGGGCCGCGTGGCCCGGCGCATCTGGGCCGTGGCGATGCGCGACAAGTATGGTGCGAACGAGCGCAGCCAGAAGCTGAAGTACCACTGCCAGACCTCGGGTCGCTCGCTGCACGCGCAGGAAATCGACTTCAACGACATTCGCACGACGCTGCAGGCGCTGATCGCCACGTACGACAACGCGAACTCGCTGCATACCAACGCGTACGACGAAGCGATCACGACGCCCACCGAGGAATCGGTCCGGCGCGCCATGGCGATCCAGCTCATCATCAACCGCGAGTGGGGCTTGGCCAAGAACGAGAACCCGAACCAGGGCAGCTTCATCATCGACGAGCTGACCGACCTGGTGGAAGAGGCGGTGCTGAAGGAGTTCGAGGCGATCAGCGAGCGCGGCGGCGTGCTGGGTGCCATGGAGCTGGGCTACCAGCGCGGCAAGATCCAGGAAGAGTCGCTGCACTACGAGCACCTCAAGCACACCGGCGAGTACCCCATCATCGGGGTCAACACCTTCCGCAACCCGCACGGTGATCCGGTACCGGAGAAGCTGGAACTGGCGCGGTCGAGCGACGAAGAGAAGCAGTCGCAGTTGAAGCGCCTGGACGACTTCCACAAAGCGCACGCGCACGAAGCGCCGGCGATGCTGGAGCGGCTGAAGGGTGCGGTGATCCGCAACGAGAACGTCTTCGCTGTGCTGATGGATGCCGTGCGGTGTTGCTCCCTGGGGCAGATCACCAACGCGCTGTTCGAGGTGGGCGGGCAGTACCGGAGGAACATGTAGTCGGCCCATGGGGGAGGCGGTGCTGCTCGGGAGTTGCCTCTGCGGTGCGGTTCGCTACCAGGTCAGCGGCCCGGTGGCTGATGCGGCTCACTGCCATTGTTCCCAGTGTCGGAAGGCCCACGGTGCTGCATTTGGCAGCTACTCCTGGATCGAGGACGCTGCATTCCAGTGGTTGGCAGGGAGCGATGCGGTGCGGGCCTTCGCATCTTCGCCCGGCGTGAGGCGAACGTTCTGCGGAAACTGCGGTTCCACGCTGCAGTACGTTTCCGCAGGCTATCCGGGTGGTTTCTGGCTGGCCATCGGTACGCTCGACGCCGATCCGGCGGTGCGGCCGGCTCTGCACATGTTCGTGGGGTCGAAGGCCCCGTGGTTCGAGATCACCGATAATCTGCCGCAGCACCGGGAGTGGCCCCCGGTCACCGGATAGGATTCCGACCGTTGTCCGGGTGTGTGTTTCGGGAGGAGAACGAGTTGCTTGCCAGCAGGGTTTTCACTGTGATGTTGTCGCTGATCCTGACCGTCGGAGTAGCCGACGCTGCCGATCCGCCCATCCGCATAGCCACCATCGAACCCCTGAGCGGTCCGCCGGCTGCCGTGGGCAAGTGGTGGACCAACCATGCGCAGTTCGCGGTGGATCAATTGAATGCCGGTGGCGGAGTGCTCGGGCGCAAGGTCGAACTCGTGCCCTTCGACAGCAAGTCGAGCCCGGCCGAAGCGCTGATCGTGCTCAAGGCGGCCACGGATCAGGGCATCCGTTTCGTGTTCGGTACGGCCGGATCCCATGTCGCGCTCGCACTCTCCGAGGCGATCGCGAAGCACAACGCGCGCAATCCCGATGCCCGGGCGCTGTTCCTCAACTATGGCGGCGTTGCTCCTGAGCTGACCAACGAGCAGTGCAACTTCTGGCATTTCCGCTTCGAGGCCAATGGGGACCAGAAGGTCGTCGGATTGTTGCAGCAGGTCCTGGCGAGCAAGAACGTGCGCAAGGCCTATCTGCTCAACCAGGACTATTCCTATGGGCAGGCGGTCCGGAAGCTGGTGCGAGAACTGCTCGCACAGAAGCGGCCGGATATCGAGGTCGTCGGGGACGATCTGATCCAGTTGCAGAAGACCAAGGACTTCGCACCCTACGTGGCCAAGATCCGGGCGTCCGGAGCCGACACGGTGATCACCAGCGTCTGGGGATCGGACCTGATCCTCCTGATGCGGGCCAGCCACGATTCCGGACTCGCGGCGCGCTTCTACACGCTCAACTCCCATTTCATCGGGACGCCCACCGCCATCGGCGAAGCCGGTGCCGAACGCCTCGTCAACGTAAATGCCTGGCACCCGAACGTGAGCGACGGCAAGCTTCAGCCCTACTATCTCGAGTTCAAGGGCAAGTACAAGGAAGAATGGAACCACTTGCCGATCAAGGCGGCGGTGGAGATGTGGGCGCGGGCGATCGAATCCACGAAGTCCATCGACGCGATCAAGATCGCGCTGGCGCTCGAGAACATGCGCTACGACGCCGGCACCGGGACGATGTCCATGCGTGCCGACGACCACCAGATCATGCAGCCGCTGTACGCCGCAGTGTTCACGAAAGTGGGCCCCGGTGTGAAGTACGACGCCGAGGGTACCGGCTTCGGCTGGAAGACCGAAGGCCGGATCGAGGCGGAGGAACTGGCTTTGCCACACCGCTGCAAGATGGAGCGGCCGCGCTGAGGTGACGTTCCCCCCGATGGGCCTGCGGCCCTTCCCCCCAGGGGGCCAGCCCTCTTGGGGCGGCCCGGCGAGGGCTGACTCGGCGGCGATCGGTCACGCCACGTTCAGGGCCGCGCGTTCCTTGACGACCGCGCCGCGGTCGTCGATCCAGGTCAGTTCGAGTTCGGCCGCCGCCGTCGCGCGCACGAAGAAAGTGACGTAGGGGTTGGTGGCGATGGCCGGATGGAAGCTTGCGCGGAACACTTCGCGCCCGGCGTAGGTACACGTGAATGTCGTGACGATGTGCCGCGGAATGGGTTTGCCGACATAGTCCAGCCGAAACCCCGAGTGCTGCGGGTGCTCGATCATCGCCTTCACTTCGACGATCTCGCCGAGTTTCACTGCGGAGGGAATGCGGATGAAGGTTCGGGCCATCGGGCTGTGGAACGTCACCCGCCGCAGGCGGTGAGCGACACTTCCACCTGCATCTCGTCGGACCACAACGATCCGTCGTTCATGCGGGCGATGGCGATCACCCGCTGCGCTTCGGCGAGACGAATGCGGGTCGAGACCTGCGCGCGGCCGTTGTGGGGGCCGAGGTAGAAGGCAGCTACCCGGGGCAGAGGGTTGCGCTCGGCGAACAGATGAATCTCCTGCACGTGGTCGGCCTCCGTCATCGGGCTGTCGACGGTGATGGTGGTCGGGACGATGGTCCCGTCCTCGGCGATCAAGGCGATGTCGAGCTTGACGCGGCCGCGCCGGATTTCGATGTCGCCGAAGGTTTCGCGCAACGCCGTGGCAAGGGATTCAGGCGTGGCCAGGGCGGTACGGATGGGGAGGATGGACAACGCCATCCCTGCAGCCGCAGCTTGCAGGGCTCGACGTCTCGAGCGTGTCGGCTGCAATGAGCCAGGGCGTGGCACGGCGGTTCTACGCCCCCATCCCGGCCTTCCCCCGGCGTAGCCGGGGGAAGGGGTGCACGGCGCGGTGCCGCTCAGGCGTAGCTGAAGCCCGCATGCTTGAGCGGCAGCTGGCGGACACGCTGGCCGGTGGCTGCGAAGATCGCGTTGCCCAACGCGGGGCCCACAGCCGCCATCGGTGGTTCGCCCACGCCGCCCCAGAAGCCGCCACTCGGCACGAGTATCGATTCCGTCTTCGGGGTGTGCCGCAGGGTCAGCACGGGATAGTCCGCGAAGTTGGTCTGCACCACGCGACCCTTGTCGATGGTGATCTCTTCCAGCATCGCGGCGCTGAGCGCCCACACCACGCCGCTCTCGATCTGGGCCTTGACGGCGTCCGGATGGACGACGTAACCGGGATCGAGCGCGACGATGACCCGTTTCACGTCGATTTCCTTGCCCTTGACCGAGATCTCCACGGCCGCGGCTGAATAGCTGCCGTACGAATCCGACACGGCGAGGCCGCGGAAGACGCCCTTGGGCGGCGTGGTGCCCCAGCCCACGGCCTTGGCCACCGCATCGAGCACTGCGAGATCCTTTGGTTTCTTCTCCAGCATGGCGCGGCGGAACTGATACGGATCCTTGCCGGCGGCCTGCGCCAGTTCGTCGATGAAGCACTCGCGGAAGAACGGGTTGTGCGTGTGGGCCACCGCGCGCCACGGTCCGAGCAGCACGTGGGTGTTGCGCATCGCGTATTCGAGCGTGTAGTTCGGCACGCCATAGGGCGAGTCGATGAACACGCGGGTGCCCACCTGGTCGATGCCGTCCTTGAGGAACTGCGTCAGCACCGCGGCCGCGATGGAGGGTTCCGACTGGCGCACGTGCCAGCCGATCCAGTTGCCGTCCTTGTCGAGGGCGCCGCGCAGCTTCGTGAGCGACACCGGGCGATAACGGCCCTGCACCATGTCTTCCTCGCGCGACCACTGCAGCCTTACCGGCGTGCCGGGCATGGTCTGCGCGATCTTGATCGCCTGCTTGGTGAACTCGTTGAAGGCCGTGCGCCGGCCGAAGGCGCCACCTGCGTGCATCTTGTGCAGGATGACCTTCTCCAACGGCACACCTGCGGCCTCGGAAGCGGCGGCGATGGAGGCCTCGCCGTTCTGCGTGCCGACCCAGACTTCGATGCCGTCCGGCTTGATCAGCGCGGTGGCGGTTTGCGGTTCCATGGTCGCGTGGTTGAGGAACGGGGCCGAGTACTCGGCTTCCAGCACCTTCGCCGCGCCGGCGAACGCCGCGGCCGCATCGCCGTCCTTGCGGGCAACCGGGATGTCGGTCGCATCGATGCCGGTACGCAGGAAGGTGCGGATCGATTCGCTGGACACTTCGCCATTGGCGCCAGCGTCCCATTCGATGGGCAGCGCATTGAGCGCCTGGTTGGCACGCCACCAATTGTCCGCGACCACCGCGACCCAGTCCTCGGCGGTGACCACGCCCTTCACGCCGCGCATGCCTTCGACCTTCGATTTGTCGACGGATTTAAGCTTGCCGCCGAACACCGGGCATTGGCGGATGGAGGCATGCACCAATCCGGGCAGGCGCACATCGGCTGCGTAGATCTGCTTGCCGGTGGTCTTGTCAGGAATGTCGAAGCGGGCGGGCGAGGTGCCGATCAGCTTCCAGTCCTTGGGGTCCTTGAGCTTCGGCTCCTTCGGGGCTTCGAGCTGTGCCGCCTGCGGCGCGATCTTGCCGTAGGTGATGGACTTGCCGGAAGCCGCATGGGTGATCACGCCCTTGCTCACGGTCAGTTCCGAGGCGGGTACTCCCCATTCCTTCGCGGCGGCGGTCATCAGCATCTCGCGCGCGGCGGCGCCGGCTTCGCGCAGGTACTTGTTCGAATCGCGGATGGAGCGGCTGCCGCCGGTGGTCATGGGCCCGAAGATGCGGTTGCGCCGCACGTGCTCGTTCACGTCGGCGTACTCGGAGCGCACCTTGCCCCAGTCGCACTCGAGCTCTTCGGCCACCAGCATGGCGAGGCCGGTGAAGCTGCCCTGGCCGAGCTCGGAGCGTGCGATCCGGATGACCACAGTCTCGTCCGGCTGGATCACGATCCAGTGGGTGACTTCGGCCACGGCGCCTTCGGCGGCCTGGGCGAGGAAGGGGAAGTTCACGCCGATCATCATGCCGCCCCCGAGGGCGGCGGAAGAGACGATGAACTGGCGGCGGCTGTTGTCGATCGTGTCGGTCATGGCGGGCCCCTTCACTTCAGCGTCGCCGCGAGCTTCACGGCTTCGCGGATGCGCACATATGTGCCGCAGCGGCAGATGTTGCTCATCGTGGTGTCGATGGTCTCGTCGCTCGGCTTCCGGTCGGTGGCGATCAGTGCCGCGGCCGCCATGATCTGGCCGCTCTGGCAGTAGCCGCATTGCGGCACCTGGAGCTGCACCCAGGCCTTCTGTACCGGATGGGTCCCGTCCTTGGACAACCCTTCGATCGTCGTGACTTTCTTGCCGGCCACGGCGGCTACCGGCAGCAGACAGGTGCGCATTGGCGCACCGTCGACGTGCACAGTACAGGCGCCGCAGAGCGCGATGCCGCAGCCGTACTTGGTGCCGGTCAGGCCGAGTTCGTCACGCAGCACCCACAGCAGGGGCATCTCGGGCTCGACGTCCACCTGGACGGTGCGGCCGTTCACACTGAACTCGATCATGGAACGTTCTCCTTCTGGGAAAGTTGGCTCTCGGACGTGGTTTCGGCAAGCAGAGTTCCGCGCCGGACGCGGAAATCCTGCAACGTTCTCAAATGCGCATGGTCGGGGGGTCTGCCGCCTTAGGCCGCATCGGCACGAGGCGGATGGTGAGCGCCGTCAGCACGGCGAAGGCCACGTACAACCCCGTGAACAACCATTCGGGCAGATCGTAAAACAGAATCGCGTGCAGGCCACGCGCGATGAAGGAACGCTCTTCGGTCCGACCGCGCAGCGCGTCCTCCCATTGCGTGAGCGGGCAGACCATGCCGATGAGGGATTCGATGGCCACGAAGGTGATGGCCGCCAGGTGCAGTGAGCGGAAGATGCGGTTGCCGATCCAGCGCCAATCCGCGAAGTGGCCGATCCAGATCAGGGCGAAGCCGCCCACGACGAACGTCACGAAAGCGAAATGGACGATCAGGACCGCGTCGGCCGCCAAGGGTTGTCTCCGTTACTGCGCCGTGGTCGCACAACGCGTTGCCGAGCTCGCCCTATCCGGATGGGCGGGGGTTCTCTATGATCGTGCAGCACCGTGACAAGAATACTCGACGGGTCATTTGCGGAGGAGGAGCCATGAGACTATCGGCAGCTGCTGGAAGCATCCTGGTTGCGCTACTGCTCGCTCCGGCGCTGTCGTTCGCCGCAGCACCCTATACCAAACTGTACATTCTTGGCGACAGCCTGTCCGATACTGGCAACGTCAAGCAGGTCTACGACGGGATCGTCGCGGCGAACAGTGGCAACAGTCCGGTTCCGGGCGTCCTGGGGACGCAGATCCCTCCGCCGCCGTACTACCTCGATAGCACCGGCGGCGCGACCTTCAGCAACGGCCCCAACTACAGCCAGGTGCTCGCCGAGAAACTCGGCCTCGCGGCCAAGGCGAGCCTGCTGCCGGGCGGTACCAACTACGCCTTCGGCGGTGCGCGTACCGACTACCAGATCTATCAGTTCGCCTCGAATTCGTTCCTGGGCCTCACCGCGCAGCGCGACAGGCTGCTCGCGGACCATCCGGGCGGCCTCGATCCGAATGCGCTCTACGTGGTATTCGGCGGCGGTAACAATGTGCAGGACATGCTCACTGGCGTCCGGTCGCCCGGCAACGAAGGGCTGGGCGCGCCCAGCAATGTGCAGGAGACCATCGCAGACATCAGCAGCGTCGTGGGCAGTCTGTACGGCGCGGGTGCCCGCCATCTGATCCTCGCCAACGTGCCGGACGTGAGCCTGGTGCCGCGCATCATCGAACTCAACAATCCGGTGGCCTCGTTCAGTGCGCGGGCAGCCAGCAACGGTATCAATGTCGGCATTGACGCCATCGTCGCGGGCCATTTGGCTGCGGGTCGCGACATCCGCAAGCTCGATGTCTACGACCTGCTGAATGACACCATCGCGGATGCGGCTGCTCTCGGGTTCACCAATACGACCGGGCGTGCATACAACGGGGACGACCTCGGCTTCTTGACCATCGGAACCGTCGTCTCCAATCCGGAAGAGTATTTCTTCTGGGACGGTATTCACCCCACTGCGCGGGTGCATGAGATTCTGGGTAACGCGGCCTACGCCCTCGCCGTACCGGAGCCGCAGACCTGGTTGCTGCTCGGAGTCGGTCTGGTGGTGGTGAGGACTTTCGCTCGCCACAGGGCAGCCGGGCTGCGCAGCCTCTAACAGAGTCTGCTCGGGTTGATCGATGTGCGCCCATCTTGGCGGGGGCGCAGTGATCGATACCCGAGCCTTCGGCTTGTGATCGCGTAAGGCGCATCAGGAGCGATTGACGGATGGCGCGCGGGCTGTGGATACTGGCGGGGCCGCCACGAGTCCCGCAGTGCAGCGCCTCGTTCGCACCGTCGGTGGTCGCATTCCCGGGCGGCAAACCCAAGACGAATCGAGTCCGGTCGTTGCAGGAACCGGGCGTCGCCCGCGCGCACAACGTGGAGCCATATTCGACGCCCGCCAGCCTGCACTGTTGCTGTCGCCGTCGTTGTGCAAGGGTCGCTTCGATCCGGATGTGTCCCTCCTGGGGCCATGGATCGCTGGCTGATGCAGTCGCAGGGATGCGTGTCGAAGCCGGCGGGTCGTCCGGTGGGCCGCATGGACTTCGCGCGCCGAGCGAAGTCATGATGCACGAGCCGGGGTGTCGGCTCCGAGTTCCGACCAACAAATAGTCCACGAGGAGAAATACGACATGAAGGGGAAACTCAAGATACTTGCAGCATCGTTGCTGGCATCCGCGTTGAGCGCCACGCTCGCGCACGCCGAGAACAACCCGGTCGACGAGAAATGGTGGCCGAGCGAGTTCGGCGCCGACGACGAAGCCGGAGGCACGAACTACATCACGGCGCAGAAGCGCATCGAGGCGGCCAAGCTGGTGAAGAAGGGCAAGATGGCGTTGCTCGGGCACCCGTACAGCAATCACATGCCGCTCGTTCCCGGACGCACCTTTGCCCTGAGCATCCCGAGCGGTGGAACGACCACCCACGGGCCACTTAATTGGCCGGGTGACGGTTTCGATCAGACCTTCTACGACGAACTGGTCACGGCCGAGATCGGTCAGGTGGGTACGCAGTGGGACGGCCTCGCCCACCCGACCATCCGGGTGAAAGGGCAGCCGGGCTGGAAGGACGGCGACTACTTCTACAACCGCAACCTGTCCCAGGAAATTGGAACGGCGCGCGGCTTCAAGAAGCTCGGACCCGAGAAGGCGGGTGGCTTCTTCACCCGCGGCCTCCTGATCGATGTCGCCGCGCTCAAGGGGGTGAAAACGCTGCCCAAGGGCTACGCCATCACGCTCGCCGACTACAAGGCAGCGCTCGCCAAGCAGGGTGTCGGCGATGCGACCCAGGGTGACGTCGTGGTGTTCCGCACGGGTTGGAATGCCCTGTGGAAGACCAATCACCTCGGGCGCCCGGCCGGCGAGAAGGTGAAGTCGGATGAACAGATGGCGAAGGACAACGCCGAGTTCGGCTCCGGCGAACCTGGCGTATCCCCGGAGGTCTGCGACTACCTGGCGGCGAAGAAGATCTCGATGATCGGCTCCGACACCTGGGGACTCGAGCCCTATGACTTCGCCAACGGCGCGCCGGCCTCGTTCGCCTACTGCCACATGAATCTCATCGTGCGGCGCGGCATCTACAACTTCGAGAACCTGGACCTCGACGACCTGTCGGCCGACAAGGCCTACGAGTTCCTGTTCTCGTGGGCGCCGCTCAAGCTGGTGGGGGCCACGGGCTCGCCAGGCAACCCGGTGGCGGCGTACTGATTCCGTCTGGCGCATCAGGGAACGGGCGGCAACTCCCGCCCGTTCTCCGCGGCACGCTCAGAAGCCCCGCGTTGCGGTCGGCTACAGCGGCTTGCTCGGGTCGATCAGCGTGCGCCACATGTGGGAGGTGGCGCTCGCGTCGTTTCCCAGACCTTCCTTCGGCTGGCGGAAGTGGCGTCCGATGATGTCGGTGAACGGCTCGATCGACCAGGTCGGATTCTTCTCGAAGCTGTAGTCGTCGAACAACGTGATGTTGCGGGAGTACATGTACCACTTGTGGTTGCGCGCGTGCTCGTGGGCTGCGGCGATGTATTCGGGCGGTCGGTAGTCCTCGCCGAACATCTTCACGTACATCTGCGGATATTCGTAGCCGACCGATTCGTCCGGAAAGTACCGCAGCGCCTGGTGATAGCGGATCGCCCAGGCCACCTTCTCCGAGACGTAGGGCTCCACCAGCTGTGCACCCCACCAGCCGTGATCGGGGCGGCAGACCGCGAGGCCGATGTCGTGGAGCAGGCAGGCGAGCACGGTCTCCTCGTCCATGCCGGCTTTCAGGGCCTGCGCCGCACATTGCGTGCAATGCACGGCGGCAGCGATCGGCAGGCCGAACTTCGGCGTGTTGAGCCTCAAGTTGAAGATGTTCGCCAACGTCGGCCGAGGGGGCATGTCGGCTTCCGGTTCCGGCGGGCGCGACTGGCGGAATGCGGTGCCGATCTGTTCCAGGGTTTGCGTTCGCTCGTCTTGCATGCCGTCCCCCGCGAAGAATGACTGCGCCGATCAGGTGGCGATCGGCCGCGCCGGATCGGCGCACCATTCGCTCCATGACCCCGGATACAGTTTCGTGCCCTTCATGCCGGCGATCTCCATCGCGAGCAGATTGTGCGCTGCCGTGATGCCCGAGCCGCACTGGTGGACGATTTCGTGCATCGGGCGATTGCCCACCAGCGCTTCGAAGGCGGCATGCAGTTCGGCCGGCGGCTTGTAGAAGCCGAACGCATCGAGGTTGTCGCGGAACACGCGATTGACCGCGCCCGGAATATGGCCGCCCACGGGATCGATGGTTTCGTTCTGGCCACGGAAGCGGTCGGCCGCGCGCGCGTCGATCACCTGCATGCCGGGCTTGCCAAGATGGGCGAGCACCTGATCGACCGTAACGTAGGCATCGCGCGGTGTCGCGGTGAATGTCGCGGGCTGAGGCTCCCGCACGGCGTCGGTCGCCGGATGGCCGGCGCGCACCCAGATGTCCCACCCGCCATCGAGCACGGCGACCTTCTCGTGCCCGAGCCAGTGCTTCAGCATCCACCACAGGCGCGCGGCGTACATGCTGCCGCCGCTGTCGTAGGCGACGACCTGGGTGTCGTTCGACACCCCCTGGCTGCCGAGCCAGGCGATGAACTTGTTCGGATCGGGCAGCGGATGGCGACCGTTCCTGCCGGTGAGCGGCCCGGCGAGATCGCGATCGACGCTCGCGAAACGGGCCCCGGGAATGTGCGATTTCGCATAGGCCGCGGCACCGGCATCGGGTTTCATCAGGTCGTGCCGGCAATCGAAGATCACGGTGCCGGGGTCGTCGAGCCGCGTTAGCAGTTCGGCGATGGAGATCAGGGTGGTGAAGGACTTTTGCGGCGCGGCAGCGGCATCCAGCCATTCGCGGGCGATGCCTTCCTCGTCGAAGACGCGCACTTCGGCGTCCACCATGAGGCGCGTGAGCCATGCGAGCCACACGGTCCACTGGTCGTCGGAGACGACCGCGACACGGCGGAAATCGTGTGCGTGCTCGCGCACGAACTTGACGTCCTCCCACGCCACGTCGAGGGTGTAGCTCTGCATGTCGCGCAGGTCGACCAGCAGGTCGACCATGCCCTGGACGCGCAACCGTTCGAGCACTTCGCGTTCGAACTGGCGGTAGTCGCCGAGCGTGAACTCGCCGAATACGCCGGCGGTGATCAGACCGCCTTCATGCTGGATGGTAATCATGGTGGCGGGAGTGTATTTCGGAACGCCCGCCCCGCCAAGGCGCGGTGCCGCAGAGCTGGCGCCTCACCTCAATACGTTTCGATGTGGACGCGGTTTTGCGCGAGCAACTGTGGCCAGAGGGCATCGAAATCGAAACCGTGCTGCCGTGCGACGTCGCGAAAGGCTTCCAGCACTCCGCTTTCCATGCCCTTGAGTCCGCACACGTAGATGTAGCAATTCTCGTCGGTCAGCATCGCGGCGACTTCGCCGGCCCGCGCGCGAATCAGATCCTGCACGTACTGCTTGGGCTGGCCGGGTACGCGCGAGAAGGCGAGATTGATGTCGATGAAATCCTTCGGCAACTTCATCAGCGGGCCGAAGTAGGGCAGTTCACCGGGTGCCCGAGCCCCGAAGAAGAGACGCAGACTGCCGTCGCCGGAGGACCGATTGCGCCGGCGGCGCTCGGTCATGGCACGCATCGGCGCCGAACCGGTGCCGGTGCAGATCATGAGCAACGACGCCCCCGGGTGGTTGGGCATGAGGAAGCTCGTGCCGTAGGGCCCGACCACCTGCACCGTGTCGCCCTTGCGCAGGTCGCAGAGGTAATTGGAACACACGCCGCGCACCGGCGTGCCGTCGTGGTCCTCCTCGACCCGTTTCACGGTGATCGAGAGGAAGTTGTATCCGGGCCGCTCGCCGTCGCGCGGGCTCGCCACCGAGTACAACCGCACGTAGTGCGGCTTGCCGTTCGCATCGGTGCCCGGCGGGATGATGCCGATGGACTGGCCTTCGAGCACCGGAAACACCGCGCCGCCGAAGTCGAGCACGATGTGGCGGATGTCGCTCGAAGCGCCATCCTCGGTGAGCCGGAAGTTGCCGGCGATGGTTGCTGTCACCGGGCTGCGCGGCGTGAACAGGTTGACCGAAGGTGTTTCGGCTGACCAGGGTGCCGCCACGGCCGTACCGAGACCAGCGGTGGCTTCGGCGGTGAGGCGCTGAACTTCCTCAGGAAGGGCCGCTTCGGCGTCGTCGGTCGCAGCGGTCTGCGGCGGGAGGACATCCCAGGAGAGCTGCTCTTCGACCGAGTATGCGCTCGACCGCGCCACGTGGCGCCAGTTGTCGATGGCGCCCGTGGGGCAGGGCGGCACACAGGCGTTGCAGCCGTTGCACACGTCGAACTTCACGACGTAGTTGCGCTCGTCGTGGGTCACCGCGTCGATCGGACAGGTCTCTTCGCACGTGTTGCACCGGATGCAGATCTCCGGGTCGATGACGTGCTGGAGGGCGAGGTCGGGGGCGATCATCGATCTTCGCGTCCAACTGTTTCCCCCACCCTAACCCTCCCCCGGCGAAGCCGGGGGAGGGGACGTACACCACTTCCCCCGGCTTCGCCGGGGGAAGGTTGGGATGGGGGTAACATCCGCTGCATGCGCGTGAGGGTTGGGATGGGCGCCATCAACCGCTCAATTGAACCGCACATACTCGAAATCGATCGCCTGCTTGTTGATCCCCAGCGGGGGCGGCGCGATCCAGTTCGCGAATTTGCCCACGTCCACCACGCGCCCCATCAGCGACTGCACGTAAGCCTTGTCTTCCTCCGTGGGCAACCACGACCGTACCTTGGCATCCCACTCGGCCTGCCCGACGATGCTTCCATCTGGGGCCACCCTCACACCGGAGAACGTTCCGATCTGCCGGTGGAATGCCTTGTGCGGTACGGTGAGCTGGAAGTCGATGCCGTTTTTCTGCATCACCTTGTTCCAGCGGCCGACGCCGGCCATGGTGTCGCGGATGTAGTCGTCGCGCAGCTTCTCGTTGAGTGCGTTCAATGCGGGCGCTTCGCGGGTCACGATCTCACTGCCGGAAATCTCCAGCACCGGATAGGTGGCATCCTTCAGCACGTGGTCGTCGCCCAGCTTCGATTCCTCGAAGCGGCCCTTGATACCCGTGCTGTAGAACGTTGCGGCGTTCGACGACAGGTCGGCCCCGAACAGGTCGATGGTCACGCTGTAGTGGAAGTTGAGATATCGCTGGATCGTCGGCAGGTCCATCACGCCCAGCGCGCGCAGCTTCGCAGGATCATCGGTCTTGTGCTGGTTCATGACCTCGCAGGTGCGCTGCAGAATGCGCGCGATGCCGGATTCGCCGACGAACATGTGGTGCGCTTCTTCGGTCAGCATGAACTTCGTGGTGCGCGCCAACGGATCGAACCCGGACTCGGCCAGCGCACAGAGCTGGAACTTGCCGTCGCGGTCGGTGAAGAAGGTGAACATGAAGAACGACAGCCAGTCGGGTGTGCGTTCGTTGAAGGCGCCGAGGATGCGCGGATTGTCCTGGTCGCCGGAGCGGCGCTCGAGCAAGGCTTCGGCTTCCTCGCGGCCGTCGCGGCCGAAGTAGCGGTGCAACAGGTAGACCATGGCCCACAGATGGCGGCCTTCCTCGACGTTGATCTGGAACAGGTTGCGCAGGTCGTACAGCGACGGGGCGGTGAGTCCGAGGTGTCTTTGCTGTTCCACCGACGCGGGCTCGGTGTCGCCCTGGGTCACGACGATGCGCCGCAGGTTCGCGCGATATTCGCCGGGGATCTCCTGCCATGCCGGCTCGCCCTTGTGGTCGCCGAAACCGATGCGCCGATCGGTCTCTGCCGGATTGAGGAAGATGCCCCAGCGGTAGTCGGGCATCTTCACGTAGCCGAAGTTGGCCCAGCCGGCGGGGTCGACGCTGACCGCGGTGCGCAGGTACACGTCGAAGGCGGTCGAGCCTTCCGGCCCCATGTCGGCCCACCAGTTCAGGAATTCGGGCTGCCAATGTTCGAGCGCGCGCTGGAGCGTGCGATCGTCGCTCAGGCCGACGTTGTTCGGAATCTTCTGGCTGTAGTCGATGTTCATCGGGATGTTCCTATACGCGTTCGCGGTTGAACTGCGCCTTGTGGCCGGTACCGTAGACCTTGAGCGCCCCGAACTCGCCGACCGCGTTGGGCCGATTGAAGATCCAGTTCTGCCACGCCGAGAGCCGCCCGAAGATGCGCGTGTCCATGGTCTCGGCGAGGCCGAAGCGCAGGTTCGCCTCCATTCCGGTCAACGCGTCGGGCGAAAGGCTCGCGCGCTCCTCGAGCGCGATGCGCAGTTCGTCGCCCCAGTCGAGGTCGTCGGGGGCGGCGGTGATGAGGCCGAGGTCGAGTGCGCTTCGCGCATCGATCGGCTGCCCGATGGCTGCGCGTGCGGCATCGATGGGTGGGGCCTCTTCGTAGAAGCGGGCTGCCAGGCGCGAACGGCCGTCGATGCGGGGATAGGTGCCGAAGTTGAGCGCCGACAGGGCGATGCGCGGCGCGCTCTCGGGCGCGTCCGGGGTGTCGAGCATGTACGTGCGATCGGCGGCGAGCGCCAGCTCGAACAGGGTCCCCGCGAAGCAGGACCCCGGCTCGACCAGCGCGAACAGGGTGCGCGAACTGGTCTCCATCCGTGCGAGGGTCCGCCTCAGCATGCCGATGGTCTCGCGCACGAACCAATGACCGGCGTGCCGCGCGAGGGTCGCATCGACGGCCAATGCGTGCGCGATGGAACCGGCGGTCTTGAGGATCCAGGTCCCGAGCTCGAGATGATTCGTGCGCAGCACGAGGATCGCGTCGTCCAGCTCGCGCGCCATGGCGAGCGGCCACCAGTCGGCGCCGAGTGCGAGGATGTCGTCCGGGTCCTCGGGGCCGGCCTCAGCCGGCGCGCTGACCGTCAAGGTCGCCTGCCGCCCCTTGGGGTCGAGGCGCACGTCCACGTGGCGATACCGATAGCCGGTGTCGTCGTCCTGCCGTTCGATGCGCGACAGCGCGACGCCTTGGGCAGTGGCCGGACGATCGCTGGTCGCGGCAAGCTGCAGCGCACGCTCCGTGACGCGGGCTGCGAACTGCTGTGGCTTGACCACATCGTCCACCAGGCGCCAATCCTTTGCGCGCTGGCCGCGTATGCCTTCGGTGGTGGTGCAGAAGATGTCGGCGAGATCGCGGCGGACCTTGCGCTTGTCGGTGAGGCGCGTGAGGCCACCGGTGCCGGGCAGCACGCCCAGCAGCGGCACCTCGGGCAGGCTCACGGCGGACGACCGGTCGTCCACCAGGAGGATCTCGTCACACGCGAGCGCCAGCTCGTAGCCGCCGCCGGCGGTCACGCCGTTGCAGGCAGCGACGAACTTGAGACCCGAATGCACGCTGGAGTCCTCGATGCCGTTGCGTGTTTCGTTGGTGAACTTGCAGAAGTTAACCTTCCACGCGTGCGACGACAGCCCCAGCATGAAGATGTTGGCGCCCGAGCAGAACATGCGCTCCTTGGCACTCGTGAGGATGACGGTGCGCACTTCCGGATGCTCGAAGCGCACCCGCTGCAGGGCATCGTGCAGTTCGATGTCGACACCGAGATCGTAGGAGTTGAGCTTCAGGCGATAACCGGGTCGCAGTGCACCGTCTTCCTGCACGTCGAGGGTGAGGCGCGCGAGCGGCCCGTCGAAGTCGAGGCGCCAGTGGCGATAGCGGGACGGGTCGGTGCGGTAGTCGACCGGCGACGTGGCGGCGGTCTCGGGGGCGGGGGCCAGGGAAGCGGTCATGATCGACTCCGAAGTCAGTCAGTGGTGCCGGGCCGCCCAATCAACTGGCGCGCGCCGGAGGGGCTGAGCCCGGACATGCAGGCCCGATCGTGGACCTGCAAACGCAGAGAGCGTGGGGGCAGTTTCATCCTAGGCCGATACGGCGTGACGCAAGGCCTGCAAACTCTGTTCGGGGCGCTGGCCGGAGGTGTCGACCACTACATCGGCCTTGCGGTACAGGGGTTCGCGCGCGGCGAGGATGTGCTTGAGATCGTCCATGGCATCCGCGTGCCCGGCCATCGGACGCAGATCGCCCTGGGCCAGCACGCGGGTCATGTGTTCCTCCGGGGTCGCCTTCAACCAGACGGTGCGGCAGCGGCGCAACAGCAGATCGAATGTGGCGTCGTCCGCAACGACGCCGCCACCGAGCGAGAGCACGGCCCGGTCGTGCCGCTCGATCAGCCGTTCGAGACAGCGCCGCTCGATCCGGCGGTAGCCGGCTTGGCCGTAGAGATCGAACACTTCGGCGGTGGGCATGCCGGTTTCGCGCTCCACCTCGCGGTTGAGTTCGAAGAACGGCACGTCGAGCGATTGCGCCAGCGCGGAGCCGAGAGTCGACTTGCCGGCGCCGCGCAGGCCGATCAGTGCAATGCGTTGGTGCTTGGTGCCGTCCTGATCGCCCAACTCGGCAACGAGCCGGGCGACGGCCTCGCCGCGGCGATGGGCGGGAATGCGTGCCAGCGATGCGACCATGCGCTCGAACTCCGGATCGGTGTGATTCGTTTCGAGCAGTTGCGCGAGCGGGGTGTGAAGCGCCATGGCTACACGCCGCAGGAGCAGGATTGAAATGTTGCCCTCGCCGGTCTCGAGCTGGCCGAGATAACGTTCCGACACGTCGGCGGCGAGCGCGAGCGATTTGCGGGTCAGCCCCCGTTGGGTTCGCCGCTGGCGCACCCGCAGGCCCACGGAAACGAGGAACGCGGCGTCAGCATCAGCCATCGCATCGGATGGGACACTCACCGGCAGGGCGGCGGCTGGATTCAAAAAGAACCTCGGACGGGTGAGAACGGCGGAAGAACTCTAGTTCCGGACGTTTCATGGCGCAAGCGTTATTTTGCCGATTTCCTTGAAATGATCCGGTCCCTGCGCCTCCGTCAGGCTTGCAGGGCGTTACTGGAGAACGTATAAGGCGATGAACTAGAGCAGTTAATCGTTCAGGGCGTGAGAGCAGCAATATATTGCCGAATCCGCTGTCGTGGTCCCGGTGGCGCAGGTGGAACCGACGGAGGAGCGCGCCCGGATCCCGCGGCTGTGCAGTGCTGTACCGGACTGGTCGGGTCACGCTAGAGTGCAGGCCGGCCGCAACGACGGCGCGGGATACGAAATCAATCGGGGAGGAGAAGCGCTTGCCGGAGTTCAGTACGGCGGATCACGGATCGAGCCCGCCCCGGATCGTCATTCCGCGCGACTACAACGCCGCGCATGATCTGCTCGAGCGCAACCTGCGCGCCGGGCGGGCCGGGAAGGCGGCGTTCATCGATGACACCGGTGCGTGCACCTACGGCGAACTTGCGCGCCGCGTGGACCACTTCGCGCACGCGTTGGTCGACCTCGGCGTACGCATGGAAGAGCGCGTACTGCTCGCGCTGCACGATTCGATCGACTTTCCGACCGCGTTTCTCGGGTGCGTGAAGGCGGGAATCGTGCCGGTGTGCGCCAATACGCTGCTCACCACCAGCGATTACGAGTACATGCTGCGCGACAGCCGCGCACGCGTGCTGTTCGTGTCCGCCCCGCTACTGCCGGTGTTTGCACCGCTGATCGGAAAGATCCCGACCCTCGCGCACGTGGTCGTGTCCGGTGCCGGCGGTGACGGACTGCGGCCCTTCGCGAAGCTGCTCGAGGGGCCCGATCGGCCGTTCGAGCCGGCGGCGACCACGTCGGACGACTCCTGTTTCTGGCTCTACTCCTCCGGGTCGACCGGAGCGCCCAAGGGCACGGTGCACGTTCACGCGAGCCTCATCGAGACCGCCGAGCTGTACGCCCGCCCCATTCTGGGACTGCAGGAAGACGACGTCGTGTTCTCCGCGGCGAAGTTGTTCTTCGCCTACGGCCTGGGCAACAGCCTCACCTTTCCCATGGCGGTCGGAGCCACGGCGATCCTGATGGCCGAGCGCCCTACGCCCGCAGCCGTCTTCGCCCGACTGAAACAGCACCGGCCCACGGTCTTCTACGGCGTGCCGACGCTCTATGCCGCCTTGCTGGCGAACGCCGAACTGCCGGCCCGCAGCGACGTGCGGCTGCGCCGTTGCACGTCCGCCGGAGAAGCGTTGCCGGAGGAGCTGGGCAAGCGCTGGTCCGCCCATTTCGGCATCGACATCCTCGATGGCATCGGCAGCACCGAGATGCTGCACATCTACCTGTCGAACCGCCCCGGCGACGTGCGCTATGGCACCACCGGCAAGCCGGTACCCGGCTACGAAGTTCGCATCGTCGACGATAACGGCGCACCGGTACCGCCGGGGGAGCCGGGCGAACTGCAGATCTCCGGCCCCACCAGCGCTGCGTTCTACTGGAACAACCGCGAGAAATCGCGTGCCACGTTCCAGGGGCCCTGGACGCGCAGCGGTGACAAGTACCTGCAGGATGCCGACGGCTACTACGTCTACGCGGGGCGCAGCGACGACATGCTCAAGGTGAGCGGGATGTACGTCTCGCCCGTCGAAGTGGAGGCGGCGCTGATCACCCATGCGGCCGTGCTGGAAGCGGCGGTGATCGGTCGTGAGGACATCGACCGCCTGGTGAAGCCCATGGCGTTCGTGGTGTTGAAGCCCGGTCACGCTGCAGCGCCGGACCTGGCGGAGGCCCTCAAGCAGCACGTCAAGTCGCGTCTGGCACCTTTCAAGTATCCACGCTGGCTCGAGTTCGTCGACGAGTTGCCGAAGACGGCCACGGGCAAGATCCAGCGCTTCAAACTTCGCGCTCGCGTCGCGGCGCGGTAACCGGGAAGGTTCGGGATCATGCAAAGAACCATTGCAAACGCTTTCACCACGAAGGACGCGAAGGACACGAAGGAAAGGCAAAGGAATCTTGTGTCCCGAGCGAGTCCCGATGAGGTGCGCGATCGTGGCCTGCAGGCTTTTCCTTCCTTCGTGACCTTCGTGTCCTTCGCGTCCTTCGTGGTGAAAGCTTTGGCTCTCAGCGTTGCCGCAATCGCATGCGCCCAGGCCGAGGACAAACTCCGGGTCGGCCTCATGCTTCCCTACACCGGCACCTTTGCTGCGCTCGGCAATGCCATCACCAACGGCTTCAAGCTGCAGGTGGAAGCCAACGGCGGCAAGCTCGGCGGCCGCGCGGTCGAGTTCTTCACGGTGGACGACGAATCCGATCCGGCGAAGGCCACGGAGAACGTGAACAAGCTGGTCAAGCGCGACCGTGTCGATGTCCTGGTCGGTACCGTGCATTCGGGCGTCGCGCTGGCGATGGCCAAGGTGGCGCGTGAGACCAACACGCTGATGGTCATACCAAACGCCGGTGCGGATGAAATCACCGGTCCGCTGTGCGCGCCGAACATCTTCCGCAGTTCGTTCTCGAACTGGCAGTCGGCCTACGCCATGGGCCGCGAGGTGGCGGCACGCAAGCACAGGACGGTCGTTACGCTCACCTGGAAGTACTCGGCCGGCCAGCAGTCCGTGGAAGGCTTCAAGGAAGCCTTCGAGAAGGAGGGCGGCAAGGTGGTGAAGGAGCTCACCCTGCCGTTTCCGAACGTCGAGTTCCAGCCGTTCCTCACCGAGATCGCGGCGTCGAAGCCCGATGCGGTGTTCGTGTTCTTCGCGGGCGCGGGTGCGGTCAAGTTCGTCAAGGACTATGCCGCCGCGGGTCTGCGCGCTTCGATCCCGCTGTACGCCTCGGGCTTTCTGACCGACGGCACGCTCGAGGCGATGGGCGACGCGGGGCAGGGCCTGATCACGACCCTGCACTACGCCGACGGCATCCTGAATCCGCAGAACCAGTCATTCCGGTTGCGCTACGCGAAGGCGTACAAGGTGCAGCCCGACGTGTACGCGGTGCAGGGATTCGACGCAGCGCAACTGCTGGAAGTGGGGTTGACCGCCGTTGCGGGCGATGTCAGCAAGCGCGCTGAGCTGGTGAAAGCAATGGAGACCGCCCAGATCGCGAGCCCGCGCGGGACGTTCACGCTGTCGCGTGCGCACAACCCGATCCAGGACATCTACCTGCGCAAGGCCGAGGGCAAGGAGAACAAGATGGTGGCTGTATCGATCAAGGCGCTGGCGGATCCGGCGCGGGGCTGCAAGATGTAGTCGTTGGGCTGGCGCCGGCCCCCATCCCAACCTTCCCCCAGCGAAGCTGGGGGAAGGGGTGTACGGCTCCCTCCCCCGGCCTGGGCGGGGGAGGGTTGGGGTGGGGCCAGCGATGCTCGCCAGCTCGTCTACCGCCCACGATGGACCTCCCCACCTTCCTCATCCAGCTCCTCAACGCCGTCCAGTACGGCCTGCTGCTCTTCCTGGTGGCGAGCGGCCTCACGCTCATCTTCGGCATCATGGGCGTCATCAACCTCGCGCATGGCGCCTTCTACATGGTGGGTGCGTACCTGGCCTTCGCGCTCACCGGCCTTACGGGCAACCTGCTGTTCGCGATCCTGCTCGGTATCCCGCTCGCATTCGCATTCGGTGCACTGCTCGAATGGCTCCTGTACGCGCACTTGTACAAGCGCGACCACCTCGAGCAGGTGCTGCTTACCTACGGCCTCATCCTGATCTTCGAGGAGGGACGCAGTCTGTTGTTCGGCGACGATGTGCACGGCGTGGATGTGCCGGCCCTGTTCGCGGCGTCGATCCCGCTGACCGATACACTCTCGTATCCGGTCTACCGCCTCGTGATCTCCGCAGCGTGCATCGCGCTCGCCGCCGGATTGTTCCTGCTGATCCGCCGCACCAAGCTCGGCATGGTGATCCGCGCCGGCAGCCACGATCGCGACATGGTGCAGGCGCTCGGCATCGACATCGATCGCACCTACCGGATCGTGTTCGCGCTCGGCGTGGCGCTGGCGGCATTCGGGGGCATGCTCGCCGCGCCGGTGTCGTCGGTGTACCCGGGCATGGGGAACCAGGTGCTGATCATTTCGTTCGTCGTCGTGGTGATCGGCGGTATCGGCTCGGTGACCGGTGCGCTGGTCGCCTCGCTCGTGATCGGACTGGCCGACACGTTCGGCAAGGTCCTGGTCCCGGAGTACGCCGGACTCGCCGTGTATCTCGTGATGGCTGCGGTGCTCCTCTGGCGGCCCGAGGGCATTTTCCGTCGCGGATGAGATTGCGTGCTTCCAGGGTCGCGTTGCTGGTCGCTGCGGTTGCGGTGATCGCTTTTCCATTCACGGACTCGGCCTTCTACACCGAACTGCTGGCCAAGGCGATGATCCTTGCCATCTTCGCGCTGAGCCTGGATCTGCTCGTGGGTTACACGGGCCTGGTGAGCTTCGGCCATGCGGCGTACTTCGGCATCGGTGCCTACGCGACTGTGCTGTTAGCACCGAAGTACGACCCGGCGAGCCTGTGGCTGGTGCTGCCGGGAGCAGTAGTTGCAGCGGGGCTGGCCGCCCTGGTGATCGGCCTGTTCGTCCTGCGTACTCGCGGCATCTACTTCATCATGGTGACGCTGGCATTCGCACAGATGGTCTTCTACGTCTTCCACGACACCGGGCTGGGCGGCGGGTCCGACGGGATCTATCTCAATTTCAAACCCAGTGCTGCCATCGGCAGCTTGCAGCCGTTCGACCTCGGCGAGGCACGCCAGCAATGCTGGTTCGTGGCAGCGCTGCTGTTTCTCACGTGGTGGTTTCTCGCGCGGCTGCTCGAGTCGCCATTCGGGCGCGCCATCGTCGGCATCCGCAGCAACGAGCAACGCATGCGCGCGCTCGGCTTCGCGACGGTGCGCTACAAGCTGGCGGCGTTCGCCATCGCGGGCGCCCTCGCGGGCCTTGCGGGCAGTCTCTACGCCATCCTGTTCGGTTTCGTCACGCCGGAGCTGTTGTCGTGGCATCAGTCGGGCAACGTGTTGCTCATGGTGATCCTCGGCGGCATCGGCAGTCTCGCGGGGTCGGTGGGCGGTGCCTTCGCCTTCGTCGCGATGCAGGAGGTTTTCTCGGGGTGGACCAAGCATTGGCAGCTCCTGATGGGTGGCGTGATCGTGGCTGCCGTGCTGTTCCTGCCCGGAGGATTGGCGGCGTTGCCCGGCCGCGTCAGGCGCGCGTTCGGAGCCGGCGGTGGCTGAGGTGCTGCTGGCCGCGGACGGGTTGACCCGCCGCTTCGGCGGGTTGGCTGCCAATCGCGACGTCTCGCTGTCGCTCGTGCGCGGCGAAGTGCATGCCTTGCTGGGCCCCAATGGTGCCGGGAAGTCCACGTGCATCAATCTGCTGTCCGGCGACCTGCCCGTGACGAGCGGTCGCATCCTGCTGCGGGGCGCAGACGTGACGCCGCTGCCGAACCATCGACGTTCCTTGCTGGGGCTCGGGCGCAGCTACCAGCGTACCAACATCTTCGCCCGCTTCACGGCCTTCGAGAATTGTCGACTGGCTGCACAGTCGCGCGATCCACAGGCGTGGCGCATCCTTGGCCGTGCCCACGGCAACGCTTCGGTGCGCGACCGGGCGGCCTCGGCCCTCGAACAGGCCGGACTTGGCGTGCGATCGAACGTCGTCGGCGCCGCGCTCAGCCATGGCGAGCAGCGACAGCTCGAAATCGCGATGGTGCTCGCTACGGGTGCCGACGTGCTGCTGCTCGACGAGCCGCTGGCGGGCATGGGTGCGGAAGAGTCGGCACGGATGATCGAATTGCTGAAGAGTCTGCGGCCGGCACACGCCATCCTGCTGGTGGAGCACGACATGGACGCGGTCTTCGAAGTGGCGGATCGCGTGACCGTCATGGTGGAAGGGCGGGTGCTCGAATCGGGATTGCCGCACCAGATCCGCGCGAGCGCGGCGGTGCGTGAAGCCTACCTCGGCGAACCGGAGGCGTCGGCGTGACCGCAACTCCGATCATCGAGGGCCGTGATCTACACACGTACTACGGGGCGAGTCACATCCTGCGCGGCGTGGATTTCACCGTGAGTCGGGGCGAAGCCGTGGCACTGATGGGTCGCAATGGCATGGGCAAGAGCA
Source organism: Burkholderiales bacterium (assembly GCA_019747905.1). GTDB lineage: Bacteria > Pseudomonadota > Gammaproteobacteria > Burkholderiales. The sequence continues at coordinate 59,773 of JAIEQG010000056.1, read as the reverse complement.
CGCTGCTCAAATCGCTGCTCGGTCTGGTGCGGCCGCAGCGCGGCGAGGTCCGGGCGGGCGGCGAGAACGTCACCGCCCAGCCCACGCACCGCATCGCGCGGCGCGGCATCGCCTACGTTCCGGAAGGGCGCGGGATCTTCCCCAACCTCTCGGTCCGCGAGAACCTGGTGATGGCGGCGCGCAGCGGCGCGCGCGGCCAGCGCGAGTGGACGCTCGATCGCGTGCTCGCGAGCTTTCCGCGGCTTGCGGATCGCATCGGCCATGCCGGCGATGCGCTATCCGGAGGCGAGCAGCAGATGCTCACCATCGGCCGGGCACTCATGACCAATCCGGACCTGCTGATTCTCGACGAGGCGACCGAAGGGCTCGCCCCGCTGATGGCGCGCGAGATCTGGGCGATCATCGTTGCGATTCGCGCGAGTGGCATCGCGACCGTGGTGGTGGACCGCAATCATGCGGCCGTGACCGCGCTCGCCGATCGCGCGGTGATCCTGGTCAAGGGGCAGGTCGTGTTTTCCGGAACGGCGACCGAACTGCGTGCAAAGCCCGAGCTGCTGCATACCCACCTGGGCGTCTGAAGAATGACTACCCCCCCGACAGGCCTGCGGTCTTTCCCCAAGAGATGTCAGCGGCCGTGACTGGGCAGCGTCCAGCGCAGCCGGGGCGCACAGCCCCTCCCACGCTTTTCGAGCGGTGGGTGAGCGGGCCAGCCCTCTTGTGGGCTGAAGCCGGAGAGGGCTGAATGCCATTCGCAAACATCGCCGGCAGTCGGCTCGAATACCTGCGCGTGGTACCTGCCCGCGCCATCGGCAACGCGCCACAGATCGTGTTCCTGCACGAAGGCCTCGGTTCGGTTTCGTTGTGGAAGGAGTTTCCGCAGCGGATGGCCGATGCCACGGGCAGCGAGGTCGTGGTCTATTCGCGCCGGGGCTACGGCGAATCCGACCCGATCACGGCGCCGCGCGCGGTGCGCTACATGCACGACGAAGCACTGATCGTGTTGCCCGAACTGCTCGATCGCCTCGAGATCGAGCGGCCGGTCCTGTTCGGCCACAGCGACGGCGGATCGATCGCGCTGATCCATGCCGGCGGGTCGGGTCGCCCGGTGGCCGGGCTCATCGTGCTGGCACCGCACGTGCTGGTCGAGGACCTCTCCGTGGCCAGCATCGCCGACGCGAAGGTCGCCTACGAGACCACCGATCTCAGGGAGCGACTCGCGCGCCGCCATGCGAACGTCGAATCGGCGTTCCGCGGCTGGAACGACATCTGGCTGCACCCCGACTTCCTCGCATGGAACATCGAGGAGTATCTGCCGAGGGTCAGGGTGCCCGTCCTGGCGATCCAGGGTGAGCAGGACGAATACGGGACCATGGACCAGATCGATCGCATCGTGCGGCTGGCGCCGGATGTCGAAACCCTCAGGCTCGCCGAGTGCGCCCATTCGCCCCACCGCGACCAGCCCGATGCCGTGATCGCCGCGACGGTGGATTTCCTCGCACGACGTCTGCGTCGCTAAAAACGAGGACGCCGCCCGCAGGCGGCGTCCTCGGCCGGAATCGGCGCTTCAGCGCAGGGCGGGTTCCAGCTCCCTGCGCACAAACTCGTGGAAGTGCACCATGCCGTCCTCCATCGGTGACTGGTACGGCCCGAATTCGTTGTCGCCGCGCAGCCAGAGGGCCTTGCGGCCTTCCTGCATGCGCACGCAGATCTCGCGGTCCTCCACCGCGGTTTCGGCGTAGGCGGCCTGCTCGGCTTCGACGAACTCGCGCTCGAAGAGGGCGATGTCCTCGGGGTAGTAGAACTCCACCACGTTGGTGCAGGCTTCCGGACCGCGCGGCACGACCGTGGAAACCACGAGCACGTGCGGATACCACTCGACCATGATGTTCGGGTAGTAGGTGAGCCAGATGGCGCCATGGGGCGGTTGCTCGCCGCCGTAGTACTGCAGCACCTGGTCTTGCCACTTGCGGTACGTCGGCGTGCCGGGCTTGCCAAGCTGCTGGTAGACCCCGACCGTCTGGACGCTGTACCAGTCGCCGAACTCCCACTTGAGCCCGTTGCAGTCGACGAAGCGGCCCAGGCCGGGATGGAACGGTTCGACGTGGTAGTCCTCCAGGTAGACCTCGATGAAGGCCTTCCAGTTGACCGGGTATTCCTCGATCAGCACCTTGTCGAGCACGTGGCCGGTGAAGTCGAACTTCCTGCCGACCGCCATCCGACCGAGATCGCGCGCGATGTCGCGCTTGCCGCCGAAGAGCAGGCCGTTCCAGTTCTGCAGCGGCGTCTTGCCCAGGTCGAGGCACGGGTTGCCCGGAAAGTGCGGCGCGCCCATGAGTTTCCCGCCCATGTCGTAGGTCCAGCGGTGCAGCGGGCAGACGATGTTCTGCGCGTGCCCCCGGCCCTTCAACATCACAGCCTGCCGGTGGCGGCAGACGTTGCTCAAGAGCTCGACACCATTCGCGTTCCTGACCAGGGTCTTGCCGTGGCCCATCCACTCCAGCGTATGGTAGTCACCGACCTCGGGCACCATCAGCTCATGGCCGACGTACCCAGGACCGCCATCGAAGAGGAGACGTTTCTCCCATTCGTAGATGGTCGGGTCGAAATACCAATCCACCGGCAACTGGGTGGGGGTGCGGGCGAGAGCGGCGACGTTGGCCAGGTCGGACATGATGCTCGAGCTACCTCCGTGATCGTGAGTTGAAGACAGCGGGTTGCGGTACTGACAGAGGAGGCCGAAGAAAGCAAAAGGCCGTCCCCGCAGATAGCGCGTGTAACGGCCCTTTTTTCGTCGTCCCCGGGGGGAAAGTACCCCCAAACACCCCCCGGGGCAAGCGAATTGTGGGTTGCAACGGGGCTCGAGAACGGACTGGCTCGTGGGTGCGTTGACCCGCTTTGGGGCTCAAGGTATGTTCGCCCCTTTTTAATGCCCGAACCCATGGCCAAAGCCGCCGAACCCAAGGCTCCGCAGAGTTTCGAGGCCGCCATGGCCGAACTCGAAGGCCTGGTGGCTTCCATGGAAGGCGGCCAGCTCACGCTGGAGGCGTCGCTCGCCGCCTACAAGCGCGGCGCGGAGCTCCTGAAATACTGCCAGTCGGCGCTCGAGGATGCCCAGCAGCAGATCAAGGTGCTCGAAGGCGACACGCTGGCAGACTGGTCCGGTGCAGACGATACCGAGTGACTTTTCCGGCTGGATGCAGGCCCGCCAGGCCCGCATCGAATCGGCACTGGATCGCGTGCTGCCGGCCGCCGACATCGCCCCGCAGCGGCTGCACGAAGCGATGCGGTATGCCGTGCTGGGCGGCGGCAAGCGTATTCGCCCCTTGCTCGCCTATGCCGGCGGGGAAGCTACCGGTGCCCCCTTCGAAGCGGCGGATCGGGTCGGTGCCGCGGTGGAACTGATCCACGTCTACTCGCTGGTGCACGATGATCTGCCCTGCATGGACGATGACGTGCTGCGCCGGGGCAAGCCCACCGTGCACGTGCAGTACGACGAAGCCACCGCCCTGCTGGTGGGAGACAGCCTGCAGAGCCTTGCGTTCGGTGTGCTGGCGGGCGTCTCGTTGCCGGATGCCGCGGTACTGGTCGACATGCTGGCGCGGCTCGCCACTGCCGCGGGCTCGCGCGGCATGGCCGGTGGCCAGGCCGTCGACCTGGACAGCCTGGGGAAGCCGCTCTCGCTTCCCGAACTGGAATTCATGCATGTCCACAAGACCGGCGCGCTGATCCGGGCCTCGGTGCTGCTTGGCGCACAATGCGGAACCGCGTCCGATCCTGCCCGCCTGGAAGCGCTGGATCGCTATGCGAAGTGCATCGGCCTCGCGTTCCAGGTGGTGGACGACGTGCTGGACGCCACCGCCAGCACCGCCACTCTCGGCAAGACGGCAGGCAAGGACGCGGACGCCAACAAGCCCACGTATGTGAGCGTGCTGGGGGTCGAAGCGGCCCGCAGGTTCGCGGGGGAACTGCTGGACGAGGCGCTGGGTTCCCTCGACAAGTTGGACGGGCAGGGCGAGCGCCTCGCGCAACTTGGCCGTTTCATCGTCACCAGAGAGTTCTAGATTGGGCTACGAGCTGCTCGAAACCATCAACGAACCGGCGGACCTGCGCAAGCTCGACCGCAAGCGCCTGCCGCAGCTCACGCGCGAGCTGCGCGACTTCATCGTCGAATCCGTCTCGCAGACCGGTGGCCACCTGTCTTCGAATCTCGGCACGGTCGAGCTCACGGTGGCGCTGCACTACGTGTTCGACACGCCCGCCGACCGCATCGTGTGGGACGTGGGCCATCAGACGTACGCGCACAAGATCCTCACCGGTCGCCGCGAACGCATGTCGACCCTGCGCCAGTACGGCGGGGTGGCCGGCTTCCCCCGGCGCGAGGAAAGCCCCTACGACACCTTCGGCACGGCGCATTCGAGCACGTCGATCAGCGCCGGACTCGGCATGGCCGTGGCGGCGAAGCTCGCCGGCGAAGGCAGACGCGTGGTGGCGGTGATCGGCGATGGTGCGATGACGGCCGGCATGGCGTTCGAAGCGCTGAACAACGCCGGCGCCATGGACGCCAATCTGCTCGTAGTGCTGAACGACAACGACATGTCGATCTCCGAGAACGTCGGTGCGCTCAACAACTATCTCGCGCGCCTGCTTTCCGGACGTCTCTACACCTCGGCCCGCAAGGCGAGCGAGAAGGTGCTCGGTGTCGTGCCGCCCATGTGGGAACTCGCCAAGCGCGCCGAGGAGCACATGAAGGGCATGGTGACCGGCGGCACGCTGTTCGAGGAGTTCGGTTTCAACTACATCGGGCCCATCGACGGTCACGACATCGACACGCTGGTTTCGACCCTGTCCAACATCCGCAAGCTGTCCGGGCCGCAATTCCTGCACGTGGTCACGCGCAAGGGCAAGGGCATGGAAGTGGCCGAAGATGACCCGATCCTGTACCACGGCGTGTCCAAGTTCGATCCGGCCGTGGGCATCGTCGCGAAGAGCGGCGGCAAGCCCACCTACACGCAGATCTTCGGCGACTGGCTGTGCGACATGGCAGCGCAGGACGCGCGCCTGATCGGCATCACGCCGGCCATGCGGGAGGGCTCGGGCCTCGTGCGTTTTTCGCAGGAGTATCCGGAGCGCTACTTCGACGTGGGCATCGCCGAGCAGCACGCCGTCACCTTTGCGGCGGGGCTTGCCTGCGAAGGCCTGAAGCCCGTGGTGGCGATCTACTCGACGTTCCTTCAGCGCGGGTACGATCAGCTGATCCACGACGTGTGCATCCAGAATCTGCCGGTGGTCTTCGCGCTCGATCGCGGCGGACTCGTGGGCGCGGACGGTCCCACGCACCACGGTGCCTTCGACCTCTCGTACCTGCGCTGCCTGCCCAACATGATCGTGATGGCGCCGAGCGACGAGAACGAATGCCGCCAGATGCTCTACACCGCCTTCACCCTCGATACGCCCACCGCCGTGCGCTACCCGCGCGGCAGCGGGCCGGGTGTCACGCCGGCACCGGGGATGACCGCTCTGCCGGTTGGCAAGGGCGAGATCAAGCGCCGTGGGCAGCGCGTGGCGATCCTGGCCTTCGGTTCCATGGTGAAGCCGGCACTCGATGCGGCGGAAGTGCTCGATGCCACGGTCGTCAACATGCGATTCGTGAAGCCGCTGGACGAGGCGCTGGTCGCCGAGATTGCGGCCGGCCATGAACTCATCGTGACGGTCGAGGAGAACGCCCTCGACGGCGGAGCCGGGTCAGCGGTGCTGGAAGCCCTTGCAGGCGCGCGCATCGAGCGCCATGTACTGCAACTGGGGCTGCCCGACCGCTTCGTCGAACACGGCGATCACGCACTGCTGTTGAAGCAGTGCGGGTTGGACAGCGCCGGAATCGTCCAATCCGTCCAGTCCCGCCTGCACCGATAAGGTAAACCCTCGAAACGTTTCCTGGAGAGGCGGGGTCTATAATCGGCCGCAAGTCGCGGACCGTCAGGAATAACCCTATGAACTCTCCGGAAAAGATCGTCATTCCCGATGTGCAGAGCTCGGTCGACACACGCCAGCTCGCCATCGACAAAGTCGGCATCAAAGCGATCCGGCATCCCATCCGCGTGCGTGATCGCAGCAGCGGCGTGCAGCACACGATCGCGACGTTCAACATGTACGTGCACCTGCCGCACAACTTCAAGGGCACGCACATGTCGCGTTTCGTGGAGATCCTGAACAGCCACGAAGGCGAGGTGTCGGTCGAGTCCTTCGAGGACATGCTGCGCCACATGGTGAAGCGCCTCGAGGCCGAGTCGGGTCACATCGAAATGACGTTTCCGTACTTCATCAACAAGTCGGCGCCGGTATCGGGTGTCAAGAGCCTGCTCGACTACGAGGTGACGATCATCGGCGAGGTGGGACGCAACGGCTATCGCCAGACCATGAAGGTCGTGGTGCCGGTGACCAGCCTGTGCCCGTGCTCGAAGAAGATTTCCGAGTACGGCGCGCACAATCAGCGCTCGCACGTGACCATCACCGCAGAGACCGAAGGCTTCGTCTGGATCGAGGACCTGGTGCGGGTCGCGGAAGAGCAGGCGTCATGCGAACTCTACGGGCTGCTCAAGCGGCCGGACGAGAAGTACGTCACCGAGCGTGCCTACGACAATCCGAAGTTCGTGGAAGACATGGTGCGCGACGTGGCCACGGCGCTCAACAGCGACGAGCGCATCGTCGCCTACGTGGTCGAATCGGAGAACTTCGAGTCGATCCACAATCACAGTGCGTATGCACTGATCGAGCGGGACAAACGCGGGCAGCGCGCTTAGAGCATTTTCCCCCACCCTAGCCCTCCCCCGGCAAAGCCGGGGGAGGGGATGTACACCCCTTCCCCCGACCCAGTCGGGGGAAGGTTGGGATGGGGGCTGGGCAGCGGCAGCTAGAACCGCTGCATCATCGTCAGCGTGCGGCCCTCGTGCTTCATTTCCAGCCGCCCGAGGAAGCTCATGCCGAGCAGCACGAACGGCATGTCCGAATTCTCGTGCACCACGCCGTCGACGTTGCGCAAGGTGATCGTGCCGACGCGCACGGAATCGAGCTTCACGTGATACACGGTGGCCACGCCGTTGGCCGTGTTGCTGGAGCCGCGCACGCCGGTCAGATACTCGATGCCGAGGCGCCGCGCGTCGGAGGTGCCCATGGAGACCATGGTGGCACCGGTGTCGACCAGGAACTTCACCTGTCCACCGTTGATCGTGCCCGAAGTGAGGTAGTGACCGGTCCCGTCGGCGTTCAGGATCACCTTCGACCGGCCGGTGGATTCGAAATTGGTGGTGATGCCCTGGCCCATGGTGAGAGTGCGGCGTTTGCCGTCGATCTCGAGCACCGCCGATTCCGACGTGGCGCTGATCAGTTTCACGCCCTCCGGGCCGACGTCGCCCGCCGACAGCGTCTTGGGCCGGCCGCCGTTCACGGACACGATGGCCTTGCCGTTGGTGAGACCCACGACCGTGACGTCCACCGCATGCGCGGGCAGCGTCAACAATAGCCACGCTACGGCCCATGAAATACCATGGCGCGCCGCCGATCCCCACGAAAGCCGAGGTATGAAGCCAGTCGCCATCTTCCGCCACTCTCCCACTGAAGGCCCCGGGTACTTCGGTGACTATCTCGATGCACGAAGCGTACCGTGGAAACTGATCGCCCTGGATGCGGGGGAGCCGGTGCCGGCGAGCCCGGATGACTACGCGGGACTCGTTTTCATGGGCGGCCCCATGAGCGTCAACGACGACCTGCCGTGGATCCCGAAGGTGCTCGAACTGATCCGCAAGGCGGCGGCCGAGGACGTGCCGACCCTGGGCCATTGCCTGGGCGGTCAACTGATCTCGAAGGCGTTGGGTGGTGTCGTCACGCGCAACCCGATCAAGGAGATCGGCTGGGGCGAGGTGAAGGTCGAGGACAATCCGACCGCCAGGAAATGGTTCGGCGATATCCGCTCGTTTGAGACCTTCCAGTGGCACGGCGAGACGTTCTCGCTGCCGCCCAACGCGACCAGGTTGATGTCGAGCCCCTACTGTTCCAACCAGGGGTTCGCGATCGGTCCTCATCTGGGCATGCAATGCCATGTCGAGATGACCGAGCGCATGATCGACAACTGGTGCCGCGACGGGCAGGACGAGATCGCCGCGAACCGTGGTCCGTCGGTGCAGACCGAGGCGGAAATGAAGGCAAACGCCCAGCGCAAGCTGGACGAGCTGCATCAGGTGGCTGCGCGGCTCTACGACGTCTGGAGCGAGGGCCTGAAGCGCTGAAGCGTCGCGAGTGCGGTTACGGTGTTACGGACATGACCGTGCGACCGCGCGCCCACGCACCCACAGCCCCAAACTGGCAAGGCCGGTCAGGAGCAGGCCAAGGGCGCCGGGTTCCGGGACCGGCGCAACGGGCGCCATACGGATGCGAAACGGCAGCGTTCCCTCGGGGAAAGCCTGCGCGATCGCGCCGTTCGGGTCCGCCCGCAGGGCGAACGGGTCGCCAAGTGTGGCGAGCCCGGCCGTTTCGTACCCGGGTACCGAAACGTACGCGCGCATGACATACAGAAACTCAGCGACTTCGTCGGGCCCGTACTCGCCCAGATAGACGCTGTCGAAGAAGGGTTTCGACTCCAGGACCTGGATCGGGACACCATCGATCTCGGATATGCCCCCCTGGGTGCCGGCCGCCACGAACAGAGGATCGATGCGGGTATCGAGGCCGGTACCCCGCTTTGCGACTTCGAGTCTGCCGCTCTTGCCCGTGAGGGCCGCATCGAACTTGAAGTAGTTCGTCGCGGCGATGTCGATCGACACGCCGGCGCGCGAGTTCACCGGGGCGCTCGCATTGAGCCCGACTGCGCCCGGAAAGACCAGGTAGTCGAGGTAGAGAGCATGCGCTCGGGTGCTGGGACTGCCGAGGGTCGTGAGGTTCACCGCATAGGTCGTACTCGCCTCCAGGAAGTTCTCCGGCAACCCGTTGGCGGCCAGGACACCCACGCGGACCGAATTGAATCCGGAGTAGCTCTGATAGGCCGAATGGCGGATGTCGAGCGTCGCGAACCCATCGAAATTCAGACCGCCATCCCGGTCTTGCGCACGCAGCGTCAACACCGCGCCGGGGGCTGCCGTCCGCTCGGACCGCTCGACCGTCGCGGTGGTGACTATGCTGTTCAGGAAGAAGCTGTCGTCGGCCAATGCGGTACCGGCCAGCAGCGTGGCGCTGATGCCGATTGCGAAGCATATGTTCGAACGCACGGTGCATGTCCTCGGAACGAATCGCGGTGGCCGGACTATGTCGGGTCGGAGCGCCCCGTACAATTACCGAAAAAAGGTAGAGCGACTTCCTTCGGCGGCGGGATTCATCCATAGACGGACGTCGCGCAACCGCTTGACACCATGGCCCTTCATTTTCGCCACGCCGAACCCCAGGATCTGCCGCGCTGTGTCGACCTCATGAGGGCTTGGGGTCGCCTCGACTACCCCGAGGCGCTGCTCGACCAACTGCCCCGGTTCTGGTTGCCGCTGGTGCATGGCTTGCACCACACCTTGCACGTGCTGGTGGACGACAGCGCAGCCGATCGCCCGGTGCGAGGGGTGGCGAGCGGGGTGTTCGTCGAGCGCGAATTCATTGCCGCGGAAATCGCGGCGCCGACGGCGGGCCTGTCCCGGCGCATCATCGAACTGGCGCTGGAGGGGCGTTCACCGCTCGCGACACGCGCCTCCCTCGCGGCGGCCCAGGGTGACGGGGGCGTACACGCCGTGGGGGTCGATTTCGCGCTGGAGAACGACAATTTTGCCAATCCGCTCACATTGCGTTGGCTCCCGCCCATGCTCGCGTCGGCGCGGGACTGGCTTGGCGGCTGGCGCGTGCATTCCTTCCACCGCGAGATTGCCGGCCGGGACCTGTATGCGCTCGCGCGGACATCGGGTATGCGAAGTGTGCGTCTACCGGTTCCATCCGATACGCAAAGCGGCGCTCGGCCGCGTCCGCGCTACCTGGTCGGCGGTACCCGCAGCGAAGCGGATTCCAGTGTGGGATCGACGATGTGGTGGTTCTTCCAGGCGGGCAATGCCCAGTTCCGCTTCGGGGCCGGTGAACAGGACTTGCTCGTGCTGGCGCTGCGCGGTTTCACCGACGCCCGCATCGCCGAGCGCCTCGGTATCTCACCCCATACCGTGACGATGCGCTGGCGGTCGATTCTCGAACACGCTTCGGAATCCCGTCCCGATCTCTTCCCGCCGCACGAACCGGGTACGCCCCGCGGCGCGGAGCGCCGCTCGGCGCTGCTCGCCTACCTGCGCCAGCACATGCAGGAGGTTCGGCCGCAGGGGAGGTAATGCGTGTTTAGCCCTTACGATCGGCGTCACATCCGATGGCAGGTGGAACGCCTTGCCAAGTGGGACATGCCAACGTCGTTTCGAGCGACCTGCGAAGACTGTAGTATGGTTTCGCGGGGAGCGAGAGCATCCCCGTCATTTTTCTGCCTTGTACCAAAAACACGGGAGGAGCCATGAAGAGATTGCTTGTGATCGGGCTAAGCTGCTTGGGCTTTGTCGCTGCACCAACCTCTGCGCAAACGCCACCGCAACTAGACGACTATCGGTGGGCGGTTGGGTCCTACAGATGCACCGGAGAGACAACTGGCGAAGGAGCTCATCCCTTCACGGCAACGTTCAGCCTTACGCGGGAGCTCGACGGCGGGGTTTACGTCGAGCGCTATGTCGAGGAGAAATCCGCGCAGCACCAACAACCCTTCTCGATCATTCACCTGTGGACCTACGACAGCAAGAATCAGCGGTATGTACGCAATGGTGTCGACGGAAATGGCGGTCGTCACGAGCATGTTTCGACTGGCTGGTCTAACGGGGTGTGGATCTGGGACGCGGGTGGATTTCGGATACCCATCACGAGAGGTGACAAGCAGTTTAGCTTCAAGGCCGAGTTGCTCAAGGAGGGCAACTGGGTGCTGCTCGCAAGCGGTGTTTGCAAGAAGTAGGAGGATGCGCGAGTAAGGTGGCGGCCGGCGCACTTCCCGGTAACGCCGCACCTCGCGTTGGATTGGGGCCGCAGCGGCGGTGCTGCGATTGCCAACGCGGCCCCCTGAATGCGAACTCCGACCCCCAAATGGGAAAAGGGTCATTGACCAATTGGTGAGGCTTGGCCTCAATCCTCGCCGGGACTGCCATCGGCCGGAGGCCGATGGCCTTCGTCAGGCACAGACAGTCCGCAGGGACTGTCTGTGTCCGGCCTCAGCCCACAAGAGGGCTGGCCCCCTCGGGGGGAGGGGCCGCAGGCCCGTTGGGGGGCTCTCCAGCCCTCGCCGGGCCGCCCCAAGAGGGCTGGCCCCCTTGGGGGGAGGGGCCGCAGGCCCATCGGGGGGGGACTACCTCTATTCCCGGAAGTTCTGGAACTGCACCGGGAAATCGGTCACGGTCTTGCGTACCAGGGCGATAGCGTCCTGCAGCGTGTCCTTCTTCGCACCAGACACACGCACGGCGTCCCCCTGGATGCTCGCCTGCACCTTGAGCTTGCTGTCCTTGATGGTCTGCACGATCTTCTTGGCGAGCGTGGTCTCGATGCCGGTCTTCACGGTGACCACCTGCTTCACCTTGTTGCCGGAGATCTTCTCCGGCTTGCCGAGGTCGAGGCAGCGCACGTCCACGTTGCGTTTGGCGAGCTTGGTGGTGAGGATGTCGCGGACCTGACCCAGCTTGAACTCGTCGTCGGCGAAGACGCTCAAGACCTTCTCGGCCATCTCGACCCGCGCGTCCGAGCCCTTGAAGTCGAAGCGCGTCGAGACTTCCTTGTTGCACTGGTCCACGGCGTTGTGGACCTCGACCTGGTTAACTTCCGAAACGATGTCGAAGCTGGGCATCGCGATTCTCCCGAAACGCGATCAGGAACGCAGCAGGGCGACCGTATGGGACTGGATCGGGCCGCCGGTTCCGTCGTCGAACTCGATCGCCGCGGCGATGGCGTGGCGCGCCACCGCTTCGGCGTCCATGTCGGGACGATCATAGACCGAATACAGCGCCCCGAGGGCGTAATCGCTGCCGCTGCCGTAGGCGTAGAACTTGGAGAACTCCTGCACGGTACGCTGGCCGGACACACCGAAGATGCCGTGCGGATTCGCGAGCAGCACGTCGACCCGGGTGGATTCGACCGCGTCCTCCTTTTCCTCTTCCGGTTGCAGGAAGTAGCGCTCCTTGAAATCGGCGTGCAGCCGGTTCCACGTGCGGAAGATGTTGGCCACGTTATCGAGCTTCGGCGCGCCTTCCTGTCCGCCGAAGTAGTCGCGGACGATGTGCTTGAACACGGCATCGCCGGTGACGGCGATGAAGCCGTTGGCGAGCGGGAAGATCTTCTCGTGATTGACCACGTACTCGGCCGACTCCTTGGCCGAGCCCCACTTGGTCAGCGTGTCCGCGGCGATCGCGGCGACACCGCCCTTGCGGACGACGGCGATGGTGGTCATCGGCGTGCGGTGCCGGTCACTTGCGCTTCTTCCGGTTGGCGGCGATGCGCAAGCGCAGCGCATTCAGCTTGATGAAGCCGCCGGCGTCGGCCTGGTTGTAGGCGCCCTTGTCGTCGTCGAACGTGGAGATGCGCGCGTCGAACAGCGAATCGGATTTCGACGTGCGGCCCACACACATGATCGTGCCCTTGTAGAGCTTGAGCCGGACGGTGCCGTTGACGGTGGCCTGGGAGGCGTCGATCAGGCCCTGCAGCAGCTTGCGCTCGGGGCTGAACCAGTAGCCGTTGTAGATCATGCGGGCGTAGCGCGGCATGAGATCGTCCTTCAGTGCCAGCACTTCGCGGTCCATGGTGATGGACTCCATGGCGCGGTGGCCCTTCAGCATGATGGTGCCGCCCGGGGTTTCGTAGCAGCCGCGCGACTTCATGCCGACGTAGCGGTTCTCCACCATGTCGAGCCGCCCGATGCCGTGCTTGCCGCCCAGCGCGTTCAAGGTGGTCAGCACCCCGGCAGGGGAGAGCTTCTTGCCGTCGATGGCGACGATGTCGCCGGCCTTGTACTCGAGCTCGATCACCTGCGGCTTGTTGGGCGCCTTCTCGGGCGAGACCGTGATGCGCCACATGGAATCTTCCGGTGCGAAATCCGGATCCTCGAGGATGCCGCCCTCATAGCTGATGTGCAGCAGGTTGGCGTCCATGGAGTAGGGGGCGCCGCCGCCCTTGCGCTTCTTGAAGTCCACCGGAATGCGGTGCTTGTCGGCGTAAGCGAGCAACTTCTCGCGCGAGAGCAGATCCCACTCGCGCCAGGGCGCGATGATCTTCACGTTCGGCATCAGGGCGTAGGCGCCCAGTTCGAACCGCACCTGGTCGTTGCCCTTGCCGGTGGCGCCGTGGGAAATGGCATCCGCCCCCACCTTCTTCGCCACTTCCACCATGTTCTTGGCGATCAGCGGCCGCGCGATGGATGTGCCGAGCAGGTACTCGCCTTCATAGACGGTGTTCGCGCGGAACATGGGGAACACGAAATCGCGTACGAATTCCTCGCGCAGATCCTCGATGAAGATGTTCTGCTTCTTGATGCCGAGCTGCAGCGCCTTCTTGCGCGCCGGCTCCAGCTCCTCGCCCTGGCCGATGTCGGCCGTGAAGGTGACCACCTCGCACTGGTAGACGTCCTGCAGCCATTTCAGGATGACCGACGTGTCGAGTCCGCCCGAATAGGCCAGTACCACCTTCTTGATGCCGCTTGCCATGTTGCCTCGTGACTGTTTGGTTGTGTTCTGATCAGGTGCGATTCGGGTCGTTCTCGCGGTCGGTGTCGCCGCCCTTGAACGTCCCGTTCTCCCATTCTCCGCGGATGACCTTGCCCTCGGGCGTGCGCAGCACTCCCGGACCGTGCGGCTTGCCGTCCTTCCAGCTGCCCTTGAAGACCGAGCCGTCGGGGCCGTAGAACGTGCCGTCCCCGTGCTGGCGGCTTTCCTTGAACTCGCCCTCGTAGCGGCCGCCGTCGATCATGGTCTGCACGCCCTTGCCCTCGGCATAGCCGTGGCTCATCTCGCCCTCGTACTTCTCGTCGGCGATGCCCGACTGGAACCACTGCAGCACGCCGGTGCCGTCGGTGTAGCCGTCCGCCCCGCACTTGCCGGACCAGGTGATGGTCTCTTCGGCGCGCGGGTTCGGATTGACCACCTTGCAGCCGTTCTGGTCCTTGATGAATTTGGGATCGTCATCCGCGGCGAGGGCGGGACTCGCGCACAGGAACGTCAGCAACAACGATGCGATGAATCGGTTCATGGCAAATGCTCCGGAATGGTCGTTGGTTCTACCCTGTGAATTGCGGACGGCTCAGGCCGCCTCTGATTTCAGTGCCGCCGGGCCGTCCCAAGGCACTGAAGCGTCCCCTCGGGGGGCAGCGAACGAAGAAAGCGTCGGGGTCGTTTCATCCTAGTTCTCGATGCGGCCCAGCAGCAGGTACTCGAGAAGCGCCTTCTGCGTGTGCATGCAATTTTAGTTGCGGCACGCTGCGCTCAACCTGCGCGCCGCGCAGGTTAGCCTTCACTGAAACAGGATGCCCGTGCCTAGTCATGCGGTGACGCGCCCGACTAGCAGATACTCGAGCAGGGCCTTCTGCGTGTGCATCCTGTTTTCAGCCTCGTCCCAGACGACGCTGTGCGGGCCGTCGATGACTTCCTTCGCGACTTCCTCGCCGCGATGGGCCGGCAGGCAATGCATGAACAGCGCGTCCGGCTTCGCCACGCGCATCATGTCGGCATCCACCTGCCAGTCCTGGAACACGCGGCAGCGCTGTTCGTTCTCGGCCTCGAAGCCCATGCTGGTCCACACGTCCGTGGTCACGAGGTCCGCCCCCCGCGCCGCGTCCATCGGGTCGGCGAACTGCTCGTAGTGGTCATCGCCGTACAGGCCGGCGCGTTCCGCCTCGACTTCGTAGCCGGGCGGAGTCGACACGTGCACGTTGAAATCGAAGACCTCCGCGGCCTGCAGCCACGTGTTGCACACGTTGTTGGAATCGCCGATCCACGCCACGGTCTTGCCCTTAATCGAGCCGCGATGTTCGATGAAGGTGAATATGTCCGCCATGATCTGGCAGGGATGGTACTCGTTGGTGAGGCCGTTGATCACCGGCACGCGCGAGTGCCGGGCGAAGCGCTCGATGATCTCTTGCTCGAAGGTGCGGATCATGACCGCATCGCACATGCGCGAGATGACCTGCGCGGCATCTTCCACCGGCTCGCCACGCCCCAGTTGCGAGTCGCGCGTGTTGAGGTAGATGGCGGCCCCGCCCAGTTGCTGCATGCCGGCTTCAAAGGAGAGGCGCGTGCGGGTCGAGGCCTTCTCGAAGATCATCACCAGGGTGCGGTCCACCAGCGGCCAGTATTGCTGGTACTGCTTGAACCGGTCCTTGATCCAGCGCGTGCGGGCGAACAGATGCTCGAACTCGTCGAGCGACAGGTCCTTGAACTGGAGGAAGTGTTTGAGGGGCCGCATGCCAGTGGCGCCGCGCCCTGGGCGGGCCTTTAGCCGGTGACCGCCGCGGGGGACTCGATGTGGAGGAAGGACCGGATAAGTTCAGCCAGGCGTTCGACCAGCAGCTGGGCCTCGCCGTTGCGGAGAATGAGCGGCGGCAGCAGGCGCACGACCGTGTCCGCCGTCACGTTGATGAGCAGACCCGCTTCGAGGCCGCGTTTGACCAGGTCGCCGCAGGGCCGATCGAGTTCGATGCCGATCATGAGGCCCTTGCCGCGGATCTGCTTGACGCCGGGTTCCCCGGCGAGCCGCTGCGACAGCTCCGCGCGGATGAGGCCGCCGACGCGGGAAGCGTTCTCCATCAGGCCTTCGGCCTCGATCGCTTCGAGGGTCGCCAGGGAGGCTGCGCAGCAAAGCGGATTGCCCCCGAAGGTGGACCCGTGCTTGCCCGGACTGAACACATCGGCGGCGGGACCCCGCGCCAGGCAGGCGCCGATAGGGACGCCGTTGCCGAGCCCCTTCGCCAGCGTCATGACGTCGGGGGATATGCCGGTGTGCTGGAAGGCGAACCACTTGCCGGTGCGGCCCATGCCGGTCTGCACTTCGTCGAACATCAGCAGCCAGCCGTGGCGGTCGCAGGCCTCGCGCAGGAATCCCAGATACGCGTCGTCGGGCACGTTGATGCCGCCTTCACCCTGGATCGGCTCGACCAGCACGGCCACCACGCTGCGGTTATTGGCAGCCACGTGCTCGATCGCCTCGCGGTCGCCATAGGGCACGCGCGAGAAACCGGTCAGGAGCGGCTCGAAGCCGGCCTGCACCTTGCGGCTGCCGGTGGCGGAGAGGGTGGCGATGGTGCGGCCGTGGAAGGCCTTCTCCATCACGATGATCACCGGTTGCTCGATGCCTTTCTGGTGGCCGTGCAGCCGCGCCAGCTTGATGGCGGCCTCGTTGGCTTCACAACCAGAGTTGCACAGGAACACGCGGTCCATTCCCGAGACGGCGGACAGCTTGTCGGCCAGGCGCTCCTGCTCCGGGATGCGGTACAGGTTGGAGGCGTGGATCATGCGGCCGGCCTGTTCCGTGATTGCGCCCACCACACGCGGATGGGCATGACCCAGGCCGGTCACGGCGATGCCGGATAGCGCGTCGAGGTACTTGCGCCCTTCGGTGTCCCAGACCCAGACACCTTCACCCCGGGCGAATGCCACGGGCAGGCGGCCATACGTGTTCATCAGATGCATGGACTCTTCGAGCCTCCAAAAAACAACACGGCGGACTGCTTCGCCGCCGTGCCGGGTCGTTGCGAGGGGGATATTGTCCCGATTCCCGCCCGGGGTGCAAGCAAGAAATCGCGGTGCTACAAGGGGTTTCGGGATACTAACCTGGCACGGGAACGCGGGCGTTGCCGTGCGCCAAGTCCGGATGGGGCGCGCTGTCCGAGGAGGCGTGAGAACCGGCCGGCGGGCTGAAGGAAAATGCCTACTAGCGCCCAAACAAAAACGCCGCCGGGGTTGCCCCACGGCGGCGTTCTTCGAATTCAGGGTGCTGCTGCTATCAGGCCATCGCCTTGATTGCGGCGGCCAGCCGGCTCTTGGTGCGGGAGGCCAGGTTGCGGTGAACCACACCCTTGCCGGTGATGGCATCGATGGTCGACTGGTTCGCGCTGAAGGCGCTCGTGGCGGCTGCCTTGTCGCCGGCCTGGATGGCCTTGCGGATGTTCTTGATCGCGGTGCGCATCTGGGAGCGCAGACCGGCATTCTGCTGGCGCCGGACTTCAGCCTGGCGGGCGCGCTTCCGGGCTTGGACGGTATTGGCCATGCGGATCGGTTCCTTGGGGGAAATACGAAAAGGGCGCGATAATACGCGAACTTAACGCCATCGCGCAAGCCGCGAAGGCGTCCCGCACGGGCCGGCGCCCGGTCTTCTCCCGACCCTTTCCTCGTTGAATCTGCTCAAGGCGCTGGCCACGGTCAGCAGCATGACGTTCCTCTCCCGGATCCTGGGCTTCGTCCGGGATGCGGTCATCGCCCGCGCCTTCGGTGCCGGCATCGCCACCGACGCCTTCTTCGTGGCCTTCAAGCTGCCCAACCTCCTGCGGCGGATCTTCGCAGAAGGGGCGTTCTCGCAGGCCTTCGTGCCGATCCTCGCCGAATACCGCAACCGGCGCGGCGACGGTCCGACCCGCGATCTCGTCGATCATGTGGCGACCCTGCTGGCCCTGGCGCTCCTGGGGGTAACGATCATCGGCATCATCGCTGCCCCGTTGATCGTGTACCTCACGGCGCCCGGCTTTGCCGCCAGCCCGCAGAAGTTCGACACCACGGTCGATCTGCTGCGCATCACTTTCCCCTACATCTTCTTCATCTCGCTGACGTCGCTGGTGGGTGCGATCCTCAACACGTGGAGCCGCTTCTCGATCCCGGCCTTCACCCCCGCGCTGCTCAACGTCTCGTTCATCGTGTTCGCGCTGTTCCTGCTGCCGTACTTCGATCCGCCGGTCATGGGACTCGCGTGGGCAGTGTTCCTGGGTGGCGTGCTGCAACTGGGCTTCCAGCTCCCGTTCGTGGCCCGGCTGGGCATGCTGCCGCGGTTGCGCCTCGATCTGCGCGACGAGGGCGTGCGGCGGGTCCTGCGCCAGATGGGGCCGGCCATCTTCGGCGTGTCGATCGGCCAGATATCGCTGCTGATCAGCGGCATCTTCGCGTCGTTCCTGGTGACCGGCAGCGTCTCTTGGCTCTACTACGCGGACCGCCTCATGGAGTTTCCGACCGGCATCCTCGGCGTGGCCCTCGGGACGATCCTCCTGCCGAGCCTGGCCAAGAGCCACTCCGACGGGAGCACCGAGGAATTCTCGAAGCTGCTCGACTGGGGCTTGCGCCTGACGCTGTTGCTGGCCGCGCCCGCAGCCCTGGCCATCGCGATCCTTGCCGTGCCGTTGATCTCCACCCTGTTCCAGCACGGTGCCTTCCAGGCCCACGACGTGGAGATGACGCGGCGCGCGCTCGTTGCCTACAGCGCGGGGCTCATCGGACTGATCCTGGTGAAGGTGCTGGCGCCAGGTTTCTACGCCCGCCAGGACATCCGAACGCCGGTGAAGATCGGTATCGCAACGCTGATCGCGACCCAGGTCATGAATCTCGCGTTCTACCGGCCGCTCGGTCACGCCGGACTGGCCCTGGCGATCGGGCTCGGTGCCTGCCTCAACGCGACCCTGCTCTATCACACCCTGCGGCGCCGGAGGATCTTCCTGCCCCAGGGGGGGTGGGCACGCTTCTACCTCCGATTGGTGGGTGCACTCCTGGTGATGGGGGCGGTCATCTGGTTCGCTGCCGGTCCCGATGCATCCTGGCTCTCCGGCAGCGTCTGGACGCGGGCGGGTCGCCTGGCGATGGTGGTGTTGGTCGGTGCCGCCACCTATTTTGCGGCCCTGTGGGCCTTCGGGTTTCGTCTCCGGGACTTCCAGAAGCGGGCCATATAGGCGGTACGCGTGGACCCGGCTACCCCCCAGCCGATACAATCCGCGTCTTTTCAGCAGCCTGCGCACGGTCCGGACCATGCGCGGCCCCAATGCGCATCTATCGCACCTTCCCATCCCGAGCCGACGGGGGCATTGCCCTCACCATCGGCAACTTCGACGGCGTCCACCGTGGCCACCAGGCCATGGTGGCACGTCTCGAAGCGGCGGCAGAGGCGCGGTCGCTACCGGCTTGCGTGATGACCTTCGAACCGCACCCGCGCGAGTTCTTCACCCCGAACGAGGCGCCGGCGCGGCTCACACCCTTGCGTGACAAGGTGGAGCAACTCGCAGCCCTCGGCGTCGATCGCGTCTACGTGTGCCGGTTCAATGCGCGGTTTGCCCGGCAGTCCCCGGAGGATTTCGTCCGCGAGGTGCTGGTCCGCCGGCTCGGCGTGCGCTGGCTGCTGGTGGGCGACGATTTCCGGTTTGGTGCCAGACGCGCCGGCGACGTCGAGCTGTTGCAGCGGCTCGCACCGGAGTCGGGGATGGAGATCGATCGCATGGACACGATCCTGGTCGATGGTGCCCGCGCCTCCAGCACTGCCGTGCGCGACGCGCTCGCTGCCGGCGAGCTGGATGCCGCGCGACAACTGCTGGGTCGACCCTACGGCATCACCGGTCGTGTGGTTGGCGGCGACCGGCTCGGCCGCCAGCTCGGTTTCCCCACCGCCAACATCCACATGACCTTGAATCGCCCGCCGCTCAAGGGCATCTACGCCGTGGAAGCCCACGGCCTCGGCGATGCGCCGGTGCGCGGTGCCGCGAGCCTGGGCGTGCGGCCCACCGTGAGCGACACCAACCGGCCGACCCTGGAGGTGTTCCTGTTCGATTTCGACCGGGACATCTACGGGCGCCGCGTACGTCTGGACTTCCTCCACAAGTTGCGGGATGAGGAGAAGTACCCGACCCTGGACCTCCTCAAGGCGCAGATCGCGCGCGACGTGCGCGCCACCCAGGAATTCTTTCGCAGCAGAGCAGGCGCCTAGCGCCCTCGACTTCCCACTCCGACATGGCCGACTACAAGAGCACCCTCAATCTCCCCGACACGCCGTTTCCGATGCGCGGGGACCTGGCGAAACGTGAACCCGGCTGGGTCGCCCAGTGGCAGGAGCGCCGCCTGTACCAGCGCATCCGCGAAAAGTCGGCGGGCCGCCCCAAGTTCATCCTGCACGACGGCCCGCCCTATGCGAACGGCGACATCCACATGGGACATGCCGTCAACAAGGTGCTGAAGGACATCATCGTCAAGAGCCGCACGCTGGCGGGCTTCGACGCGCCGTACGTCCCGGGGTGGGACTGCCATGGGTTGCCCATCGAGCACCAGATCGAGAAGAAGCACGGCAAGGGCCTCGAACCCAATGCGTTCCGCAAGCTGTGCCGCGACTTCGCGGCCTCGCAGGTGGAGCGCCAAAAGAAGGACTTCATACGCCTCGGTGTCCTCGGCGATTGGGATGATCCCTACCTCACCATGGCCTACAAGGCCGAGGCCGACATCATCCGATCGCTCGCGCGCATCTATGCGCGCGGTTACCTCTACCAGGGTGCCAAGCCGGTGCACTGGTGCCTCGACTGCCGCTCGTCGCTGGCGGAGGCGGAGGTGGAATACGAAGACCGCGTCTCGCCGGCGATCGACGTTGCATTCCCCGCGAGGGATGCGCAGGAACTGGCACGGCCCTTCGGATTCAGCCACCTGCAGATGCCCTCGTATGCGGTGATCTGGACCACCACGCCGTGGACGCTGCCGGCGAACCAGGCGATCTCGGTGAACCCGGAGCTCGACTATGCCCTCGTCGAAGGGCCCAAGTACTTCCTGCTGCTCGCGGCCGAACTGGTCGAGGCCTGCATGAAGCGCTACGGCATCGAACAGTGGAAGATCATCGGCACGGTCAAGGGCGAGAAGCTCGAGAAGCTGGAGGTGTGGCATCCGTTCCAGCCGCGCCGAGTACCGATCGTGCTGGGTGATCACGTGACTCTCGATGCCGGGACCGGTCTCGTGCACACCGCGCCTGCCCTCGGCGTCGAGGACTTCGCGGTTGGCCAGAAGTACGGCCTGCCGGTCGACAATCCGGTAGGGCCCGATGGCCGTTTCAAGGAGAGCATCGGCCTGGTGGGCGGCAAGACCGTCTGGGAGGGCAACGCCGACGTGATCGCGGTGCTCGAAGAAAAGACGTTGCTGTTGCACAACGAGGCCTACCGTCACAGTTATCCGCATTGCTGGCGCCACAAGACGCCGGTGATCTTCCGCGCCACGCACCAATGGTTCATCGGCATGGAGTATCACGGTCCCGACGGGCGCACGCTGCGGCAGTCGGCCCACCAGGCGGTGGATGCGACGGAGTTCTTCCCCCAGTGGGGCCGGGCGCGTCTCGAAGCGATGATCCAGGGCCGTCCCGACTGGTGCGTGTCGCGCCAGCGCAGCTGGGGCGTGCCGATGTCGCTGTTCGTGCACCGCGAGACCGGCGAGCCGCATCCGCACACGCTCGAATTGATGGAGCAGGTGGCACAGCGAGTGGAGCAGGGCGGCATCGAAGCGTGGTTCGCGCTCGATGCGGCCGAATTGCTCGGCGCTGAAGCGAAGGACTACGTGAAAGTGCCGGACACACTGGACGTCTGGTTCGACTCCGGCACGACGCACGTGAGCGTGCTGGAGCGCCGGCCGCATCTCGCCAAGCCGGCCGATCTGTATCTCGAGGGCTCGGACCAGCACCGCGGGTGGTTCCAGTCGTCACTGCTCACCGGCTGTGCGATCGACGGCCGTGCTCCCTACCGGCAATTGCTCACCCACGGTTTCCTCGTGGACGAAAAGGGCCGCAAGATGAGCAAGTCGGCCGGCAACGGCATCAACCCGCAGGAAGTCTCGGGCACGCTCGGCGCGGAGATCCTGCGCCTGTGGGTGGCAGCCAGCGATTATTCGGGCGAGATTTCGCTATCGAACGAGATCCTGAAGCGGGTGGTCGAAAGCTATCGGCGCATCCGCAACACGCTGCGCTTCCTGCTCGCCAACGTTTCCGATTTCGATGCGAAGCGCGATCTGCTGCCGCCCGAGCAGTGGGTCGAGATCGATCGCTATGCGCTGGCATTCACACGGGCGGTGCACGCGGAAATCACGGCGGCCTACGATCGCTACGAGTTCCACGTGGTGGTGCAGCGGCTGCAGACCTTCTGTTCCGAAGAGCTCGGCGGCTTCTACCTCGACATCCTCAAGGATCGCTTGTACACCACGGCCGCCACCAGCCAGGCCCGTCGTTCCGCGCAGAGCGCGCTGTGGCACATCACGCAGAGCGTGCTCACCTGGATGGCACCGGTGCTGTCGTTCACCGCGGAGGAGGCGTGGGCCACATTCACGGGGAAAGGCGACGACAGCGTCCTGCTGCACACCTGGTACGAGCTGCTGCCTCAATCCGGCGAAGCCGCTCTCGTCGAGAAATGGAACGCCATTCGCGAGGCTCGTGCCTGGGTGCAGAAGGAACTCGAGGAGGTCCGCGCCTCCGGCGCCATCGGCTCGTCGCTGCAGGCGGAGGTGGAACTCGCCATGCACGGCACACGGCATGCGGCATTGGCGACCCTGGCCGACGATCTGCGGTTCGTCCTCATCACCTCGCAGGCGTCGCTGACGCGGGTCGATGCCGCAGATCAGGAATACGTCCGGGTGAACGCGAGTCCGCATGCCAAGTGCGGTCGTTGCTGGCATTGGCGCGCCGATGTGGGGCGCGATGCCGCCCACCCGGAACTGTGCGGGCGGTGCACGGCCAATCTGTTCGGGGCGGGGGAGCCGCGTGCCTGCGCTTAAGGCGAGCGTGCGTTGGTTCGCGCTGGCGGTGCTGGTGGTGGGCCTCGATCAGCTCTCGAAACATGCGGTGCGGCAGGCATTCGTCGTCGGCGAATCGGTCAGCGTCACTTCGTTCTTCAATCTCGTTCTGGTGTTCAACCCGGGTGCCGCTTTCAGCTTCCTGTCCGAGGCCTCCGGCTGGCAGCGCGGATTCTTCGTCACCGTGGCGCTCGCGGCCGCGGTGTTCGTGAGCTTCCTCATCGTGAAGCATCGCGACAAGCCGTTGTTCTGTTTCGCCCTTGCCTTGATCCTGGGCGGCGCGGTGGGTAATCTGGTCGACCGCGTCATGCTCGGTGCCGTGGTGGATTTCCTGGATTTCCACGTGGCGGATTACCATTGGCCCGCGTTCAATCTCGCCGACTCGTCCATCTTCTGCGGTGCGGCGGTGCTCGTCTGGGAGAGTTTCTTCGACCGATCGGGCCACCGACGTACGGCACGGGAAGCGGGCGATCGATGAGTACCACGCGCTGCAACCACGGAGACCGCCCATGAAAGTACTGCTCGCCAATCCGCGCGGCTTCTGCGCCGGTGTCGACCGGGCCATCGAGATCGTCGAGCGTGCCCTCCAGCTTCACGGTGCGCCGATCTACGTACGCCACGAAGTGGTGCACAACAAGTTCGTCGTCGCCGACCTGCGCCGCAAGGGAGCCGTGTTCGTCGAGGAACTGGAAGACGTGCCGCGCGGCGCGACCGTCGTCTTCAGTGCTCACGGCGTCGCGCAGGCGGTGCGTACCGAGGCCGAGGCACGCGGCCTGCGTGTGTTCGATGCGACCTGCCCGCTGGTCACGAAGGTGCACGTCGAGGTCGCCCGGATGCGTGAGCAGGGGCGCGAGATCGTCATGATCGGGCATCGAGGCCATCCGGAAGTCGAAGGCACCATGGGGCAATCCCGCGGCGGCATGTACCTGGTCGAAACGCCGGCAGACGTGGAGCGACTGGAGGTCGAGGATCCCGACAACCTCGCGTTCGTCACGCAGACCACGCTGTCCGTGGACGACGCTCGCGCCGTGATGGAGGCCTTGAAGCAGCGCTTTCCCAAGGTGGTGGGGCCGAAGAAGGACGACATCTGCTACGCCACGCAGAACCGGCAGGATGCGGTGAAGGCGGTGGCAAGCGCGAGCGACGTGGTGATCGTCGTGGGCTCGCCGAACAGTTCCAACTCCACCCGGTTGCGTGAAGTCGCGGCGAACGCGGGGGTGCTTTCCTACATGGTCGACAACGCGGCCGAACTCGACCCGGCCTGGGTCGCGGGGAAGCAGCGCATCGGTGTCACGGCCGGAGCCTCGGCCCCGGAAGTACTGGTTCAGGACGTCATCGCGCGGCTGAAGTCGTTTGGTGCGCTCGAGGTCGAGGAGGTCTCGGGCATCGTCGAGGACGTTACGTTCCCGATCCCGAAGGCGCTGTCGGCGGTCTGAGCGCAACCGCCGCAAGAAAAAAGCCCCGGGTGGTAGCCCGGGGCTTTCGAGGGGTGACCGGCCGGCCGGTTATTGCACCAGCTCGCGCCAGGACATGCGGCGGCTGCTCGCGGCATCCGGATTCGACGGGAAATCTTCCTTGTCGACCTTCTGGTCGCGTCGGATCAGAGCCACGATCTTGCCGCTGGGCAGGCGTACCAGCACCAGTCGCGAGGCGAGACCGGTACCGAGCCTGCTGCCCGAGGGCAGGGTCGAATTGATGACCTTGCCGCCGGTGGCATAGTCGAGGAACCAGAGCCACGACGATCCGCCCGGGATGCAGGGGTCCGACTGGTCGGGGATGATGGTGGTGAAGCCGAGCACGCCGCCCGACAGCACGGGGTTGGTGACGGAACGCTCCGCGTTGTCGACGAAGTCCACGACCCAGCCGGCCTTGGTACCGAGGTCGACCGTGTTCGAGGTCACGGTAGCCTGGCCGGTGGTCGCGTTCTTGGAGACCGTCTGCGCGACGAGATTCGAACGCAGCGCGCTTATCACGGGGTTGGGGAAGGTCGGTACCGACAGATCGTCCTTGATCCCGTAGAAGGCCATCTTGCGCGTCGCGAAGACGTTCGGACTGGTGGCGCCGGGCACGTCGGAATCCCCCAGGTACTGGCCGGTGCCGACGTAGATCATGCGCTTGCGACTCACGATGCCCAGTTCCGGTTCGCTCGTGATGGGCTGGATGTTGCCTGCGGTGTCCACCAGGGTGGTGAGCCGCGTGACTGACCACGAGGCCGTGGTGGTGCCGGAGAGATCGAAGCGCCACAGGTTGCCCTTGAGGTCGCCGCCGTACACCGCTTCGACCAGTGCGTCGACGTCGGGCCGTTCGACGAAGGCCGACAGGTGCGCGAGACCGCTCGGGTCGCTTGCAGGTTCGACGACCCCGGTACTGATCGACCGGATGATGGCGCCGGTGCGGGCGTTCAGGATCCAGATGCGGCCCTGGCCATCACCGCCGCTGGATCCGGGACCGGTGCCGTTGTTGTAACCCGAGGACACGACCACCACCCAGCCGGCGGCGCGCGTCTTCACGATCACCGGGCGGCCGTAGGTGAAGCCCACGTTCCGGCGATCCACGTCGGGCGTCAGTGCATTGGGGAACTCCCAGAGCACGCGGCCCGCCTGGCTTGCTTCCGTACCGGTACCCGCGAGGCTCACGTCGAGCGCGAAGTAGCCGAAGCCACCCTTGCGCAGGCTGCCCACGAGGAGCGTCCTCCAGCTCGGCGTATACGCGCCGGTCGGGATCGGATCCGTGTACGACATGTCGACGTCGTTGAAGTTGGGGGTGCCATCCACGCCGTAGCGATGGGTGAACGTGTTGCGGTCCGACAGGTTCTTCAGGTTGCCGTACACGAAGCTCGGTACGTACGCCCAGTTCTCGGCACCGGAGGCGGCATCGAAGGCGTGCATCATGCCGTCGTTGGCACCCTGCAGCACGACGGTGGGTCGGCTGGCGTTGGCGGTGCGATAGTCGAAGTAGCCTTGATCGAAGTAGCGCAGCTGCGGCGTGCCGATCACCACCGGCTCGCCGTTGATGATGCTGCCCAGCACCGAGATGTTGGCCGGCGTGACGCCGTTCGGGTACGACGGCGGCGAGGTCGCCTGGTCCGGACGCGGACCGCGCGAGCGGAACTTCTCCACTTCCTTCTCGCGATTGCCGCGCAGGAAGGCAAGGATGTCGGTGTCGTTGTTGAGCGTGTCCTTCTGGGCGGTGGAGAGGTTGGCCCATTGGAACGGCTGCCCGACGGTGCCGTCGAAGGTGAAGATCACCCGCTTGCGCGTATCCGTGGGACTGGTCTCGCGGTTGGCGAGCTGCTTCTGCGGCGACGGATTCCACACCGGCGTGGTGCTCTGGAAGCCGGTCACGAGGTCGATCGTGAACTTGTTGATGTCGCCCGACCACGCGCCCGAGTTGTAGGACGATGCGTAGGCGAAGTTGTCGGCGGAGGACAGGTTCGGGTTGGCCACGGCCACCGCCGCGCCGGCGCCGCCCTTGGCACCGACGCTGTTCACGACGTCCACCACGCCGCTGCGGGCCTGCTCCGGTGAGCTTGCGGAGAGCATGGCGCCGCGCCCGTTGATGGTGGCGTGCCACAGTTCATCCACGGCGGTCGGACTGCGGACCTGAGTCGTGGGGTCGCCGTTGGCGTTCCAGTCCGGCGGATACTGGTACGGATTGGTGTTGCTGTTGACCAGCGGCGTCGTGTCGGCGCGGTTGAAGATGAAGCCCTGGACGCCAAGACCCAGTGCGTAAGTGGCCATGTGCAAATAGTCCTGGCGATCGGCGTCGGGGGCGATGTCGTTGAGGTCGAGCGGCACCTGGCGCTCGGCGAGGTCGGGGCGCAGGTTGTTGGAGTAGTAATACATCGCGATGTCGGCCAGCGAGTTGCTCCAGTTGTCCGGGTACGGGGCTGCGGGACTCACCGTAACGGCGGGGGGGGCGGTCGGCGGGGCCGGCAAGGTACCGACACCGAGTGGTTCTTCAGTATCCAGTCGCAGGCTCGGGTTTGCCGGGTCATAGGGGATGTTGAAGCGGCTGGTCGAGCTCGAATCGGCGTTACCGTAGCTGGTGCTTGCCTTCTCGTCGTTGGCGAAGCCGTCGGTGATGACGAAGGCGCCGTTGTACTGGCAGGCCGCGTTGATCGGCGCGCCGGTGCCGGTGCGCTGGAACTGCCTGCCGGCGAACTCCAGCGACGGACGGGTCGGCGTGCCGCCATCGCCCTTGACGTTGTAGAGGTCGTAGAGCAGGCGCTTGGCATTGTTCGAGTCGGTGGTGCTGTCGAAGTCGTACATCGAGACGTCCAAGCGCTTGTTGAACTGGAACTGACCGACGCGAATGCCGGTGACCTGGTCGAACGCGAGGCCGGTGGCCGCGTTGAGGTACATGTGGCGCTTGCGGTAGTAGGCGAACCAGTTCGCGAAGTTCTGCATCTCTTCGTTGTAGGTGCAGGTGGCGCCCGCGCAGTCGGTGCGGGCGGTGTACTTGGTGTAGCTGCCCACCGCGGACTTGATCTCGATCCGCTTCAGGCGGGTCGGTGTGGTCGCGGGCGGTACGATCGGCCCCCAGGCCTCGTCGGCGGCGAGCGTACCGGTGCCGGTGGAGGCGACCCAAACGGTCGGGGCCCAGTAGGAAATCTGGACATCGAGGTGGTTGCTGCCGGCGATGGTGAGGTTGCCGACGGCGGCCCCGAATGCCGCACCGAAGACGCAGTTCTCGGCGACGGTCCGGTAGCACAGGTCGCTCGTGCCCATCGTGACCCAGGTGGTGCCGCAGGACCCGTTGTCCTCGGTGGTGCAGCTACGGTATTTGGCACCAGCGGGAACAATCATGCCCGGGTACATGCGGAACGTCCAGTTGGCAGCGCTGCTGTTGATGTCGGACGTTAGGTTCATGGTGGTGCCCGAGTAGATCGGGTGGCTGCGCACCGCGATCCAGTCGCGACCGGTGCCGCCGTTGTCGTAGGCCGGCGGCGTAGTGGTCGTGGAGCCGTTGTTGTAGGGGCGCCACGGGTCGTAGTTGATCGCCGGGTTGTAGTACTGGGCGTTGAAGATCGGACTGCGGAACCACGCGAACTCGCGCGTGGGCGGAATCGCGAAATGGTCGTGCCGGGCGTCGCCGTACGAGCGCGTGTCGCAGTTCCTGCCGCACTGGCCGTTCGGGAAGAGGTAGGTGTACTTCTTCCAGTCGGTGTTCGCGTTGCCCTGGATGTTGAAGTTCCAGTCGTTCGGCGTGATTTGCGGAACGCCAACGAAAGCGCCGGACAGAGGTATCGATGGGCCTGCGCAGGTGTTCGTTTGCTCCTTGGGGTACCCGCAACCCACGAAGCTGTTGATCCGCGTGTTCCACCAGGCGGAGCCGTCGTTCGTGGAGAAACCGCGCACCGGCGAGAACTCTCCGTCCATGGAGCCGGAATCGTCCACCGCCATGATGAGGTTCGGTTTGGCCCGGCTCTTGGTCGCCATCGGGATGTTGGCGATGTCCGTGGGTACGGCCTGGGCGAGCCCACTGAGGTCGGCCCAGACGAGCAGACATGCCAGTGCCGAGGCGGCGGTGCGTTTCACGTTGAAGCGAAGGGTGTTCATTGCGGATACTCCTTCAAGCGGGCGTGTCATTGCGGCAAGCTCTAGCGCGCGACGACGGCCTGGGCCATCGCGACGGTGTTGCGCGGGCCTTCGACGCGCACGGTCACGCGGTAGGCCACGGCATAGTTGGTGTTGGTAGGCTGCAGGCCGGGCTTCTGGCTGCTGTTCGGTTTGCCCGGGGAAGTCGCGCAGTTGGCGACGATCAGTTCGGTGGAGGTGGTGGCGCCGTTGCACATGCGCTCGGCCACCCAGCGCACCACGTTGCCTTCGCCCACGGTGGTTCCGGTCACGCTAGCCCAGGTCACGTCCGGCAGTCCGTCCGGCACTCCGTCAGGACCGGTGGTATCGGCGATCTGCGGGAAATACCGGTTGGCGACCGCCGTTTCGGGCGACAGGGCGTAGCCGGTGGCGCCCACCACGGTGGTGAAGGCATCCTCGACCCCGGTGTCGACGGCTTGCACCGCCGCGGCGCGGAAGGCCATGTTGCCGGAGATGACGTTGCCGGTATCGGTGGAGCGCACTAGTGCTAGCCCGGCGAGCGACAGGGCCACCAGGATGATCAGGGAGATCACCAGCACCACGCCGCGTTCGCGTTGCGGACGGGCGGAAATACGGATCGAGTGATGGGTCATGATCGCTCTGTCCTCAGAAGGTCTGCCACATCACGTTGCGCAGCGGGATGATGGTTTCGTAGACTCGGTAGCGGTAGCGCTGCCAGTTCGTGTCGCCGGAAAGATCGATCTGCGGCGCGGCCGTGGTGCCGGTATCGTCCCAGGCGCAGGGACCGTTGTTGGCGGTACCCACCGGAGTGGTGCAAGTGGTGGAGACGTTGGTGCGCTCGATCTGCGAGCTGCGCGTGACCACGGCGACCCGGACCGCCTTCACGCGACCGATGTCATTGGTGGTGATCGACGTCGGCGCCCACGTGCCGGTGGGGTTGACCCAGGTGTTGATCTCCTGGGTCTGCGGTGTGGCGGAGACGCCCAGTTGCGCCTGGAGGTTGACCACACCCGACGCGAGACTGACCGCCGTCGCACCGGTGGTGGTGAGATCGAGCTGCTGCAGCTCGCCCTCGCGCGTAGTGGCGTTGATGGTCACCACCGAGTACTGATTGCGCGTGAAGGTCCCCATGTTGATGACCACGGACGGCTCGGCCGGCGAATTGCCGTAGCGCGCGACCGGATTGGGTGCCGTCGCGAACAGATTGGTAGCCGCCGGCGGGTTCGCGGGTGTCGCGCTGCCCGGCGCAGTCGTGATGGAGAGGGCCGCACCGTCCGGCGTCAGAGCCGTGGCGCTCACTTGCAGGCGCGTGCAGTTCTGCCCCAGGAGCGGATTCGCGACCAGCAGCATGTTGCCCACGGCGAAGCTCGCCGTGCGTGCGGCGTTGTTGACCTGCAGCACCGCGGCCGAAGTGCTGGTGTCGAGCAGCAGCTGCGAGGGCAGGCTGCCGAAGGCGGACGTGCTGTAGCTCGTGACGATGGTGTCGGAGGCCGAACCGCCGTCGGTGATCATCACCGGCATGATCGGTACCTGGCTCGCGGCGGCACCGGTCCACACGTTCATGCGGTTGCAGGCGAGCTGATTGTTGTAGAACAGTCCGTAACCCGCGAGCCGCACGTCGCGCTCGATCGAGGCCAAGGCCATCAGGCCCGATTCCTGGGCGTCCGTGGCACTGGTCGTGGTGCGCTTCTGGGCTTCGAAGGTGTCGAAGGACTGGAAGATGACCAGCATGCCGATCAGGCCGATGACCATGGCCACCAGAATCTCGACGAGGCTGAAGCCCCGCTGGGCGGCGAACATCGCGTGGGATGGGAGTTTCATCGCTGGGTCCGCCGCTCTATACGTTGATGGCCGTGCGCACGTCGTAGTTGTGCTGCCCGGTGGGCGAGTTCCAGCAGATGCGGATGAAGACGGTGCGCGTGTTGTTCACGACGTTGCCGATGATCACCTGCTGGTTGTTCGCAGTCGCTCCAGGCAGCAGGATCTGGTTGCTGGCGCCGGTGCCGGTGGTGGTGAAGCTCGCGACCCAGCGTCCCACGTTGGTCGTGGCACCTGCCGCGGTGCCGGTCGGACTGCACACAGTCGTGCCGCCGGGGCGATGGGAATAGTTCGCGAGGTTCGCGCGGTCCGCCCACATGCGCCCGATCAACTGGTTCGCGAGGTATGCCGCGTCGGAGCGGTACTTGGCCTCCGCACTGTTGCGGATCGACTGTGCCTGCAGGCCGATGATGGCGAGAATGCCGAGCGAGAAGATCAGGATGGCGATCAGCGCTTCGAGCAGCATGGCGCCGGACTGGTCGCGACGGTGGCGTGGCATCGGTTTCATGGTGGGTTCGCTCCTCGTCGTCTAGCAGGACTGCGAATCGGAAGTGGGCAGGGCCGGGTCGCACATGCGCACCTGGCCGCCGGTGCGCACGACCACGCGCAGACACCGGACGGTGCCCGACGGTGCGCAGGTGCCAGCGGTCGGGTTGTCGATGTTGAAGGTGACCTGAGTGCGCGCCGGGCAAACGCCCTCGGCGGCGGCGATCTGCTGGCCGGTACCGTTGAAGCACACCACCGTGGCCGACGCCGTGACCCGCGCGTTGCCGGTTTCGGCAGCCGACCGGGTCTGCGTCGTGGCGACCGCGGAGAGATCGTTCACGTTCAGGGTGCGGATGGTCCAGCCGGCGCCGGCGGTGTTGGTCAGCGTGAAGGCTACCGGACCGTTCATGCGCACCGCCTCCGCGCGGGCGAGCTGCAGGCCTTCCTGGATCGATTCGGTCGCCGTACGCACCTGCGCGTTCTGGATCCAGTCGCGGAACGACGGCACCGCGAGGGCGGCGAGCACCGCCACCAGGATCAGCCCGATGGCGATCTCGATCAGGGTCATGCCTTGCTGGCGCGCGCGCATGATCAGCAGCTGCCGTTCTTCTTGATCACCCAGCACGTGGTGCTGGTGGTCCAGCCGGTGGGCACGGCCGTGGTGGCGCGGACGTTGGCTTCGGTGATGGTATAGGTGAAGCCGCCGGTGCCGCCGGCGGCGATGCCGGTGGCGGACATGGTGTAGTTCTGGCCCGCCGTGGCGCCGGCGGCGCACGTGAAGGTGAAGTACTGGGTTGCGGCCGGTGCCGTGAATGCGGCCGTCGCGGCGCTGCCGCACCAGGGCGGGTAGGCCTTGTTGTCCTGGTAGTACTGTTCCATCCGCACCCGGGTCCCCGACAGGATCGAATGGGCCTCGGACAATTTGCCGCGGATCACGTAGTCACGGTAGGCGGGCACGGCGATGGCGCCAAGAATGCCGATCAGCGCTGCGACGATCAGCAGCTCGATCAAGGTGACGCCCGTCTGGTTTCGTTTCATGGCTACCGCTCCCCGTTTCAAGGTTGATGGCATCGTATGGAGCCCGTCGGCAATCCGGCAAATCGGCCCGATGGGTGGTTGAATCGGCGGAACGACCGGCGGACCAGCGAACCCAACCCCTTGTTAATCCAAGGCAAGATTTACGCCGTTCCAGTCTTGATCGACGTCGTGGCGGGGTTTCGAACCGCCCAACGGGGACGCCCGGGTACGAACGGTCGGTTCCCGGGAACGAACGGTAGCGGGGAGGGCTGGAGTCCTGGTCGGGTCGGCCTGGCGACCTGGAAACCGGTCGATGCGGGGCCTGGGAACGGCGGAATTTCGGCAGTCGGACGGACGCGGGACGGCAGCTATCCGAGCTCCGGGAACCCGATTTGCATAGCTCCGGGTGACGTGGCTTCCGGGGTGCGAGCCGTTCCCCTGCAGTAGCCGAGGCCGGAGTTAGACAGAGTCCAATTCTTATCTTAAACTCAAGTCCATGATGAATACCGACTATTCGCGGGCGAACCTGGCCGAGGTGCTACGCGGGCACGGCATCACGCCCACGCACCAGCGCATCGAGATCGCCCACGCGTTGTTCTCGAAGATGGCGCACCTGTCCGCGGACCAGGTGCTCGCCATCGTCAACGAGCGCCACGCGGAAACGTCGAAGGCCACGGTCTACAACACGTTGAAGCTGTTCGTGGAAAGCGGCCTGGTGCGCGAAGTGATCGTGGATCCGAGCAAGGTGTTCTTCGATCCGAACACCGATCCGCATCACCATTTCTACGACATCGAGACGGGTGAGATCACCGACATCGATGCTGCCAAGGTCTCGATTGCAGGGCTCCCCGACTTGCCCGCCGGGAAGGTCGCTGCGGGGATGGATGTGATCATCCGCGTAAAGCGGGCGACTGCGTAAAGCGCTGGACGGCTGTCAGCGGCCCGTGAACTTGGGCTGCCGCTTCTCGAGGAACGCCTTCACCCCCTCGCGAAAATCCTCCGACTGTCCCGCCTGGCGCTGCAGTTCCACTTCCACCGCCAGTTGGCGGTCGAAGTCGTTGTCGGCCGCGGCGTAGAGTGCCCGCTTGATCAGCGTGTAGGCCTTGGTCGGTCCGGCGGCAAGGCGCTTGGCGAGCCCACGGGCTTCTTCCATCAGCTTGTCGTCGTCCACGCATTTCCAGATGAGGCCCCACTCGGCAGCCGTTTCGGCCGGCAGCGGTTCAGCCAGCAGTGCCAGGCCCATGGCGCGCGCCATTCCGACGCGATGGGGCAGGCTGTAGGTACCGCCCGCATCGGGGATCAACCCGATCCTCGCGAACGCCTGGAGGAACGAAGCCGACCGCGCCGCAATCACGATGTCGCACGCGAGAGCCACGTTTGCCGCAGCGCCCGCAGCCACGCCGTTCACCGCGGCGATCACCGGCATGGGCAGGGCGCGCAGGCGCCCCAGCATCACGTTGTAGTTACGCTCGAGCGTGGTGCCGACGTCGAAGTCGCGCGGCTCGCCGGTGTCGATCGCCTCTGCGAGATCCTGCCCGGCCGAGAAACCACGCCCCGCGCCAGTGATGATCAGGGCCCGCGCGGCGCCGGGTTTCTCGACCGCATCGAGGGCCGTGCGCAGCTCGCGATGCATCTGCTCGGTGAAGCTGTTGAGCCGCTCCGGGCGGTTCAGGGTGATCGTGGCAACTTGATCGGCGATCTCAAATAGAATCGTCTGGGCAGTCATCGAGGTCTCTTCCTCCGGTCGCGGGCCGCTGGTTGGTCTTGTCGACCGCATTATCCCATCACATCCCCATCGCTACGGACGCGCACCCATGAGCTACGAAAACATCCTGGTGGAATCCCGCGGTCGAGTCGGCCTCGTCACCCTGAACCGTCCCAAGGCCCTCAACGCGCTGTCGCCGGAACTGATGAACGAACTGACCCAGGCCCTCGAGACGTTCGAGGCGGACGACGGCATCGGGTGTATCGTCATCACGGGCAACGAGAAGGCTTTCGCCGCCGGTGCCGACATCAAGGCGATGAAGGACAAGTCGTACATGGACGTCTACATGTCCGACTTCATCACTGCCAATTGGGAACAGGTCACGCGCTGCCGCAAGCCGGTCATCGCGGCGGTGGCGGGTTTCGCGCTCGGAGGCGGCTGCGAACTCGCGATGATGTGCGACTTCATCATCGCAGCGGACAACGCGCGATTCGGCCAGCCGGAGATCAATCTGGGCATCATTCCCGGTGCCGGCGGCACGCAGCGCCTGCCGCGCTTCGTCGGCAAATCCAAGGCGATGGAGATGACGCTGCTCGGTCAGGCGCGCATGATGGACGCCGCCGAAGCCGAGCGGGTCGGCCTCGTGAGCCGCGTCGTGCCGCTGGACAAACTGCTGGAGGATGCGCTCGCAACCGCCGCGAAGATCGCCGAGCTGTCCCTGCCGATCGTGATGATGGCCAAGGAATCGGTGAATCGGGCCTACGAGACCACGCTGGCCGAAGGCGTGCGCTTCGAACGGCGCCTGTTCCATTCAGCCTTCGCGACCGAGGACCAGAAGGAAGGCATGGCGGCGTTCGTGGAGAAGCGCAAGCCGGTGTTCAGGCATCGGTAGAGCAGGCACCGCGTCAACCACGAAGGACGCGAAGGGCACGAAGGTACACTAAGGAAGGCCAGGAAGGTTTGCAGCTCCGACACCTTCGTGGACCTTGGTGTCCTTCGAGTCCTTCGTGTTGGAGGCTTTGGTGCTTCCCCGGCAAACCAGGAGGAAACCCCGGATTTGTGGATATAATGCGCGCCCTTACGCCGCTGTAGCTCAGTTGGTAGAGCAGCGCATTCGTAATGCGAAGGTCGCCAGTTCGAATCCGGCCAGCGGCACCAACCAGGGAAAGGTGGTTAGCTTCGGCTAACCATTTTTTGTTTGTAGGGAGAAAACACCATGCCTCTACGCAGCTTCATCGCCGCAGCGTGCGTGCTGGTCGCCGCGCCGGTTTTCGCCGAGGACGACGGCGAGGAGTTCCTGAAGCTCATGCACCAGAAGGTGACGCGCGAAGTCGCGCAGAAGCACATCGACAACGCGGCGAACAAGTGGGAGGGCAGGGTGGTCTGCACGCCCGAGGACGACCGCGAGGAGGCGCGCTTCCAGGCGGTCCTCAAGTATCTCGAGGAGCATCCGCAGGAGCTGTGGCGCCCGCAGCGATACCTCATCATCCAGGGGTTGCGCGCAGCGTTTCCCTGCAACAAGTCCTGAATCCGGGAGCAGGTCGGTGAAGATCGTCGAGGTCAAGGTACATCCGTTGCGCACGGCGCTGCAGCAGCCGTTCGCGTTCTCGCAGGGGTGGGTGAAGAACCGCTCGGCCACGTTGGTGGAAGTCGTCACCGACGAAGGCATCACGGGTTGGGGTGAAGCGTTTGCGCAGGGCCTCGAGCCGCCGCAGATCGCCGCGGCGGTGATCCAATCGGCGTTGACGCCGCTGGTGCTGGGTGCCGACCCGCTCGACATCGAAGTGCTGTGGCATCGCATGTATCACGCGACGCGTGACTACGGCCGCAAGGGTTCGGTGACCGCGGGCATCAGCGCCATCGACATCGCGCTGTGGGACATCGCCGGCAAGGCCTATGGCGTTCCGGTCTATCGCCTGCTGGGCGGCGCTTTCCGTACCCGGGTGCAGGCGTACGCCACCGGCTTCTACCGGATCTCGGGGCAGGGCGAATCTGCTCGACTGGGTGACGAAGCGATCGCGCACTACGACGCTGGCTTTCGTGCGATGAAGGTGAAGCTGGGTTACGGCCTCGCGGACGATATCGCCGTGATGGCCGCCGTGGCGCGATCGCTCGATACCCGTCCCGTAACTCTCATGGTCGACACCAATCACGCCTATGGCGTGGGCGACGCCGTGCGGCTCGGACAGGCGCTCGCGCCCTACGACCTGCGCTGGTACGAAGAGCCGGTCGCCCCCGAGCACATCGCGGGCTATCGCGAAGTGCGCAGCCGCGTTTCGATGCCGATCGCGGGCGGCGAGAACGAACACACCCTCTACGGCTTCCGCGATTTTCTCGGCGCGGGAGCGGTGGACATCGCGCAGCCCGACATCGGATCGGTCGGTGGTTTCACCGCGTGCCGTCACGTGATCGCGCTCGCGCAGTCGCATGGCGTTCAGGTGAACCCGCACGTCTGGGGCTCGGCGATCGCGCAGGCCGCGTCGCTGCAATTGATCGCGGCCGTACCCATCGCGCATCACTCCGTCTTCGCGCAGGAACCGATCTTCGAATACGACCGTTCGTCGCATCCGTTCCGGCAGGCGCTCGTGGCGCAACCCGTGGAGCAGCGCGACGGCTGGGTCGATATTCCTTCGCGTCCCGGTCTCGGGGTCGAGGTGGATCGTTCCGTTCTCGATCGTTACCGGATCTCCTGAGACGTCGTCGTCAGGCAACAACTGGCGCGCGCGGCTCGCTTTTGGTGCGATGGCTCGGGTGGCCGCACCCGGGTGGAGCCGATTCATCCCGACTCGCGAATCATAACTTCATGATTCACAGAGAAATGACGGATGGCACGCCGATTGCAAAACGATAAGTGGTGTCAATCGGTGCGGTTCACTCCGCGGCGGTTGCCCACTGAGATCCTCCGTGACTTTCGACCCGCCACTCGCGGGTCGTTTTTTTTGTGGGCCCGAACCGGCATCGGTAGGCGTCGTGTAGGTTGCGTCGGCGCATACTTTTGCACGGTCCCTGCGTTGCACAGAGGTCGGCCTGCAGCCCATGCCAAGGCGCTCGAGCACACTGGCGAAGCTGACTCGACCGCGCCTGCACGGCGCCACCGAGCGGGCGCGCCTGTTCATCCGGCTGGATGAGTGCCGAAGCCGCAACGCCGCTGTCTGCGTCGTCGGACCGCCGGGCGCCGGGAAGACGACGCTGGTCGCCACCTGGCTCGACTCCAGCGGCGCGCCCGGCCTCTGGTACCAGGTCGATGCCGGTGATGCGGACGTAGCGACGTTCTTCTACTACCTCGTGGAGGCTGCCGCCCCGTATGCCGAGAAGGCGCGTCAGACCCTGCCGTTGCTCACGCCGGAGTATCAGCATGACGTGGCGGGGTTCTCGCGACGGTTCTTTCGTCAGCTCTTCGGCCTCCTTCCGCCCGCGTCGGTGCTGGTGCTCGACAACTATCAGGAGGTCGGGGCTGACCTCGTGTTCCACGAGCTAGTTGCCCAGGCCGTGGCGGAGATTCCTGCGGGAAGCACGCTGGTCGCCATCAGCCGTCTTGATCCCCCGGACAGCTATGCCCGCCTCATCGCCAACGAGCGCGTGGGATTCGTGGACTGGGATGACCTCAAGCTGCACCTCGACGAGGCGCAGGCGATCATCCGCGCGCGACTGCAGGGGGTGGCGGACTCGGAAGAGCAACTCCTGTTCGAGGAAAGCGGCGGCTGGGCAGCCGGCCTCACGCTGATCCTCAGCAACTATCGCCGGCACAGCGACGCCCCGCCCGGGCTGCCGACCGAGCGCGAATCGATCTTTCGCTACTTCGCGACCCAGATCTTCGAGCGGCTGCCGCCCACGACGCGCGTGTTCCTCGCGTCGACGGCAGTGCTGTCCCAGGTGCCGGTTTCCCTCGCGCGGGACCTCACCGGAAACGCGCGCGCCAACGAGATCCTCGAGGAGCTCCACAAGACCCACCTCTTCACCCATCGTCGCCCTGGTGCCGAGCCGACCTACTGGTACCACGCGCTGTTCCGCGAATTCCTGCGGGACAAGGCCGCGGAGATCCTCACGACCGAGGCTGTGCGGGAAATCGAGCGCAAGGCCGCGCGGCTGCTGGAAGCGCGGCAGGATGTCGACGGGGCGTTCCAGTTGTTTCACGAGGCCGGCGACTGGCAGGCGGCTCGGCGCATGATCGAGCGTCACGCGTCGACGCTGCTGGCGCAGGGCCGCGGTCAGACCTTGCGCGACTGGGTCGTGGCACTGCCCGCTGGCATCCTGGAGGATGCACCGTGGCTGCGCTACTGGCTCGGCACGTCGCTCATCGCCGTCGATCAGAAGCTGGCACGCAGCAATCTCGAACATTCGTTCGCCCAGTTCGCGGCGTCGAGCGACCTCACGGGCGAGGCGCTTTCCGCCGCGGGCGTCATCGATACCTACTTCTTCGAGTGGTCGGACTTCAAGCCGATGCGCCGCTGGCTCGACATGCTGAGCCCGGTGCTCGACGCCGCGCGCTTCTCAGCCGATCCGGCGTCCGAGAGAAGGATCTACACCAGCGCACTACTCGGGATGCTTTATGCCGCCCCCGATCATCGTCTGCTGCCGCGCACGGTCGAGCGGGTGACGGAAATGCTGGACGAAGAGATGGACGTGAACAGCAAGGTAGCGACCGCGATGATCCTGATGAGCTATTGCAACCTCGCCTGCGACATGGACCGTTGCCGGATCGCCGTGGCGTGCGCGGACGCCCTGATGGGGCATCCGGAACTGACACCATTCAACCGACTCTGGTGGTGTCTGCGCAAGGGCTACTATCTGACGATCCTCGGACGGTACCCGGAGGGGCGGGACGCGCTGAACCAGGCGGGGGAAATCGCGCAGCAGCACGGGCTGCACAGCCTGCGCCGGACCTACCTGCTGACCGCGGCCTACCAGATCTACTGCGTCATGCTGCTCGATCCGCGCGAGGTTCGCAGATGGCATCAGCGGATCGTGGCGAGAGCCTCACCCGACCGGCCGATGGATGTGTGGCACGTCGTGCAGGCGAAAGTCCACGTCGAGTGCATCGCGGGAAACTACGTCGCCATGGCGGACAGTAGCCGGCGGGCGACCGGATTGGCGGCGCAGACCGGCATGCAGTTCATCGAGATCCTGGGTGTCGACCACGAGGCGGCCGCGCTGGCGGTGATCGGGGACCTCGACCGCTTTGACGATGCGCTGGTCCGGCTCCGGCGCATGATCGCAGGTACGTGCTTCGCCTTCCTGGAATGTCACGCCCGCTTCCTCGAAGCCTTTGTGGAGCTCGTGCACGGTGACGCGGAGCGCGGGCGGACCCGCACGCGCGAGGCCGTCGTGTTCTCGCGGCAACGCGACTTCCAGTTTCCCCAGATGTCGCGGTATACGGTCGTGGTCCCCACGGTCCTCGCGGAAGCCCTGCGCCTCGGGGTGGAACGTGACTACGTCGTCGACCTGATCGGGCGGCTGCGGGTCCCGGCACCCCCGGATGCTCCGGAAGCGTGGCCATGGGTGGTCCGGATTCGCACGCTTGGAAGCTTGGAGATCGAACGGGACGGCGCTGCCCTGGAGTTCCCGGGGAGGGCGCCGCGCCGCGTGCTGGCGCTGCTGAAAGCGATCGTTGCTGCTGGCGATCGTCCGGTGCCGAGCTCGCGACTGACGGATGCGCTCTGGCAGGAGTGCGATGGAGATGCAGGACGCAAGGCACTCGATGTGTCGCTGGTCCGTCTGAGAAAGCTTCTGGGCGACGCGGAGTCTGTGCAGGTGCGCGACGAGCACATCGTTCTCAACCGCGCCATCTGCTGGGTCGACGCATGGGCATTTTCGGATGCCGTTAAAGCGGTCGACCGGGACCCCAAGGCGCGGATCGGACTGGGGCTGCAGACCCTGGAGCTCTACCGCGGTGATTTTCTGCCGGCCGATGAAGATGACCGCAGCGTCGTCGTCATGCGGCTGCGGATGCGCGACCAGTTCGCCCGGCTGGTCCTCGCCGTCGGGCAGGAGATGGAGGCGAGCGGTGACTGGAGCGCCGCGCTCGCGTGCTACCGACGCGGCATCGATGCCGACGAACTGGCCGAGGATTTCTATCAGGGCGTGATGCGCTGCTATGCCGCCACGGGGCGTGCTGCCGAGGGCATTGCAGTCTATCGGCGATTGCGACAAACCCTGTCCGTGGTGCTCGGCATGAGCCCTTCCGCGCGGACGGAGCAATTGGTGCAGATGCTGCGCTCAGGGAACCCCGGATCAGCGTCGTGAGGCGGGCCCGGCCGGGAATTTTCGAGAACGGTAAGTCTGCTGTAGTTCGCGCGGCCGGTCGGTAGGGCATCTGTAGTTTCGCGTACCTAGACTCCGAGGCGCGACGGGGCTCTGCGTCTCGATATGGCCCGGTTCGCGACCGGAGTGTCCTCTGCGGGGATGCTCATCCATTCACGAGCTTTTCCAGGGAGACCGAACATGCGATTTTCCAAGATTCAACGTTTGGTGCTGCGCTCCACACTGTTGGCGATCCTGGGCGTGCAGCCGTTGGTGGTCGCGGCGGAGAAGGGTCGTTTCCAAGGGCACGCGGTGCTGGAAGGCACGAAGTTCGCCGCGTTCGATGCTCAGCCCGGCCATCCGATGAAGTCGGCGATGGCCGGCGAGAACGACGGCCTCATCTTCCACAATGGCGGAACCTCGACACTCGATCGGATGCTGGATCGCGTGCACT
Organism: Burkholderiales bacterium; assembly: GCA_019747905.1. Lineage (GTDB taxonomy): Bacteria > Pseudomonadota > Gammaproteobacteria > Burkholderiales. The sequence continues at coordinate 19,708 of JAIEQG010000056.1, read as the reverse complement.
ACAACGTGGTTTGGGTGGGTGACGGGGCGGGGAGCGGCTATTGCATGAAGACCTTCACGACGAAGGAAGGTCACAAGCTGTTCGCCCGATGCGATTTCACGAATGCGACGGCCAAAGGCAGCAGCGGGACCGTGACTTTGTTGGGCGGCACGGGACCGTTCCAGGGCATCAAGGGCAGGGGCAAGTACAACTTTGTCGGGGTCACCGAGCGCGTATTCTGGGATGACATCGAATGGGAGTGGGAGACGCCCTGACCAGGAGAAAGGGTGACGACGGGACTCTCTCAGCTACCCGGTGATCTGGAGGTGGGAACGCGCGCCGAGATCTACGTCGTCAGCATCTATCGCCGTTGCGACCAGCCCGGCAAGGAAGCGGCCGGCCTGGTCGAACGTACCGGGAGCACCGAACGGGTGAGCTTCACGAGCAGTGGGGAGCTCTGGGCGTTTCTCTGCGGGAAACGCCCTTCCCCGAGCGGGCGACCGCGCAAGGCTCCCGGACGACGGCACTCCTGAAAGGGTCGCCTTTCCTTCTGGAGCGCAATGCCTGACTTGCGACCGCAGGGCGCCCTACTGCAGCGATTCGAGGAAGCGGATCAGCAGGCCCCGCTTCTCCGGATCGTCCTGCCTGTACAGCATCACGGTGCCGGCCGCGACCGATTGCGGGTCGGTGAGCCAGCGATCGAGCAGGGTGGCGTCCCAGTGCTTGCCGGCGAGCGCCTTGCGAAAACCATCGGAGTAGGCGAAGCCGTCCGCCGTTCCCGCGGCTCGCGTCAACACACCGGAGAGGTTCGGCCCCTGCCGGACCGGCTCACCGGCCTGGAAGGTGTGGCAGACGCCGCAATGATTCAGTGCGAGCTTCCTGGCGGTCGCGAGTTCATCCTGGGCCGAACAGGGGTTCGCGAAAGCTGCCATTCCGAGGGCTGTCGCGGCGACGGTGCGGCGAACCGAAGCATGCATGGGGACTCCCGAGATGTGGACGAGCGGCGATGGTGCGGCGTGCCTCCGGCGCCCGGGTGGTATCGGATTACTACCGGGTAGGTGCCTATAATCGCGCTTCTTCCTTGCTCGGCTGCTGCTCCCCATGCTCAAGGTCATCGAACGCTGGTTCGAAAGTCTCCTCTGGAACAGCCGCTTCGTGGTGGTGGTTGCCGTCGTGGCCAGCATGGTCTCGGCCATCGCGGTCTTCTTCATCTCCACCGTGGACGTCTGGTACCTGGTGGTACACATCTTCCACTACTCGGATCCGTCCCTGTCCGCCGAGGCCCGCAAGCTGTTGCACGACGACACTGTCACGCACGTGGTCGAAGTGGTGGACGGCTACCTGCTCGCCACCGTGATGCTGATCTTCGCGCTCGGCCTGTACGAACTGTTCGTGAGCGATATCGACGCGGCGCAGGGTTCGCGCACGTCGAGCAAGGTGCTGCTGATCGAGAGCCTCGACGATCTCAAGACCCGGCTCGCCAAGGTCATCCTGATGATCCTGATCGTGAAGCTGTTCGAGCACGCGGTGAAGATGAAGATGGATACGGTGCTCGAACTGCTCTACCTCGGCGGGGCGATCGCCCTGGTCGGCCTGGCCCTCTACCTCACCCACGCCTCGGAAGGGCACGTGCCGGCGCCGGGGGAGAAATCCCCGGACGACGCGAAGGGCCACTGACGCCGGCCGTCAACGCGGCGCTGTAGCGGGCTGGAGTTCCTTCGGCGCAGGCGTGTCCGCACCGGCCGGCGGCGGTTTGGCGGGAGCCCGCTGCGCTTCCCGCGTGCGCTCGTAATATTCGACCCAGTTCTTGACGTTGCCTTCCTGCACGGCCTCGGCAGCGTCCTTGGGCCGTCGCGCCTCCTCGGCGCGAACCGGCAGCGCCGTGGCCGCCAGCAGGGCGAGCACGAGAGCGAGACGGGCGGTGCGGCGGATGTCCATCTGTCGATTCTAACGGCGGGAGGTAACATCGCGCTTGACGACGGGCCGATACGAAGCCCGGCATTCGGAACAACTTCAGTGGGGATCGAACATGCACGACCTGGTCATCGACAACGCCACCATCATCGACGGCACCGGCCGGCCGGCCTTTCCCGGGTCGGTGGCCGTAGCGGGGGGCAGGATCGCCGCCGTCGGCGAAAGTGTGGGCAAGGGACATCAAAGGGTCGATGCGCAGGGCCTGTCGCTGATGCCCGGCATCATCGACAACCACACCCACTACGATGCGCAGATCACCTGGGATCCGTTCGCGTCGCCATCGCCGGCGCTCGGCGTGACCACGGTCGTGATGGGCAATTGCGGCTTCACCATCGCACCGTGCCGTCCGGACGACCGCGACCTGGTGATGCGCAATCTCACCCACGTGGAGGGCATGTCGCTGGACGCGCTGCGCACCGGCATCCGATGGGAGTTCGAGACCTTTCCCGAGTACCTCGATTTTCTCGAGAACCGCGGTGTCGGCCCGAATGCCGCCGTGTTCGTGGGGCATTCCTCGGTGCGAACCTGGGCGCTGCGCGGAGATGCATCGAAGCGCGTCGCAACGGCGGACGAGATCGGCGCGATGCAGTCCATGGTGCGTGAGGCGATGGCGGTGGGGGCCGTGGGCTTTTCCACCACCACGTCGCTCCAGCACAACGGGGAAGCCGGCATCCCGATGCCCTCGCGCCTCGCGGACGATGCCGAATTCGACGCGCTCGCGTCCATCCTGGCGGAGGCGCACAAGGGCACGCTGATGATCACCAAGAATCAGGCAACCCCGATGGCGCGCCTCGAAGCGCTCTCCGCGCTCGCCGGGCGGCCGTTCATCGTCGCGGCACTCCTGCACAGCAACGTCACGCCCGAACAGGTGTTTGAGGACCTCGCGTCTATCGGCGATGCCCGCGCCCGAGGTCGCCGCCTGTACGGTGCCGTTTCGCCCTGTCCGCTCACCTTCGAGTTCAATTTCCACGCCCCGTACGTGCTCGAAGGCCTCGCCTCATGGCTGCCTGCCATGGAAGCCCACGCGGGCCCGGCGTACCGCGCCCTGCTGGCGAGTGCGGAATTCCGCGCCAAGGTGAAGGCCGAGATCGCGCAGCCCACCCGGCGCATGTTCAACGGCGAATGGGAGCGGATGCACGTGCTCATGGTGCGCCGGCCGGAGCACAAGCACCTTGAAGGCGTCAGCGTCGCGCGGGCGGCGGCCCAGGCCGGCAAGCACGAGCTCGACTTCATCCTCGACCTGGCACTCGCCGAGGATCTGGACACGATGTTCATCGCGACCCTGCTCAACTCGGACGAAGCGGCGCTCACCCGCATGCTGACCGACGACAACGCGCTCATTTCATTGTCCGATGCCGGCGCGCATCTGGAATTCTTCTGTGATGCCGGTGCCGGCCTGCATCTGCTCGGCCACTGGGTCCGCGAGCGCGGCATCATGCCCATCGAGCGCGCGGTGCGCCGACTCACGTCGGAGCCGGCGGAGGCGCTCGGTATCCAGGATCGGGGGCATATCACGCCGGGGGCATGGGCCGATCTTGCGCTGTTCGATCCGGCCACCGTCGGTCGCGGACCCGCGGTACGGCAGCACGATCTGCCGTCCGGCGCTTCGCGCCTCGTCACGCCCGCGCGCGGCCTTCACGGTGTTTGGGTGAACGGCGAGCAGGTCGCGAATGCCGAGGGCCTGCTGCCGCAGGCGCCGTTGGCCGGACAGGTGCTGCGCTCCTTCAACAGCTGACTCCGTGAAACGCCCGCTGGAGGGTGTTCGAGTCATCGAACTTGGCACCCTGATCGCCGGCCCGTTCTGCAGCCGCATCCTCGCGGAGTTCGGCGCGGACGTGATCAAGATCGAATCGCCCGACGGCGGCGATCCGCTGCGTACCTGGCGCAAGTTGCACGAAGGCACTTCGCTGTGGTGGCTCGTGCAGGCACGCAACAAGAAATCCGTCGCGATCGACCTGAAGGCCCCGGCTGGCCAGGCGATCGTGCGCAAGCTCGCGCGCGAGGCCGACATCGTCGTCGAGAACTTCCGTCCCGGTACGCTGGAACGCTGGGGCATCGGCTGGGAGCAGTTGTCCGCCGACAATCCCGGTCTCGTGATGGTGCGCCTGTCGGGCTACGGGCAGACCGGCCCGTACAAGGATCGGCCGGGCTTCGGTGCCATCGGCGAGGCCATGGGCGGGCTGCGGTTTCTCTCCGGCTACCCGGATCGCGCGCCGGTGCGGGTGGGGGTGAGCATCGGTGATTCCATCGCTGCACTGTACGGCGCCATCGGGGCACTGGCGGCCCTGCGCGAACGCGAGGTGAACGGCGGACGCGGTCAGATCGTCGACGTGGCCCTGTACGAAGCCGTGTTCGCCATGATGGAAAGCCTGCTGCCGGAATACGACATGTACGGTTTCGTGCGCACGCGCACCGGCGCGTCGCTGCCGGGCATCGTGCCATCGAACACCTACACCACGCGCGACGGCAAGTACGTCGTGATCGGGGCCAACAACGACAGCATCTTCAAGCGGATGATGCGCGGTATCGGCCGTGCCGACCTCGCCGACGATCCGCAACTCGCGCGCAACGACGGCCGCACCGCCCGCACCGACGAGATCGACGCTGCCATCGGCGCCTGGACCGGCGCGCACGACCTCGACGAGGTCCTGCGCGTGCTGGAAGCAGCCGAGGTGCCGGCCGGCAAGATCTACGACATTGCCGATATCGTCGCCGATCCGCAGTACGTGGCGCGCGAGATGTTCCAGCGTTTCGCCCTGGCCGGCGGCGGTTCGGTGCAGCTTCCCGGCATCGTGCCCAAGCTTTCCGAGACCCCCGGCGGGACGCAATGGCTCGGCCCGGCACTGGGCGCGCATACGGCGGAGGTGCTGGCCGCCGCGGGTGTAACGGATACCGAAATGCAGGAGTTGCAAGCGGCCGGCGTGATCGTGCAGGCGAGGGGAGTCCCGCCAGGTCCGTTCTAGGTGTCAACAGGCCTTAGTCACGTAATCTTCGCGGTGACGTTGTTAGAATCCTGCCCGATGCCTCCTCCCCGATCCCGACTCCGGGTGGTGCCCGAACTTCCGGTTTGCCTCGCCTCGCGTCGCTGCGTGACGACGATCGCGCTCGCGTTCGCGTTGGGCGCGTCCGGCTGCAGCGTGAAGCAGTACGCGATCGACCGTGCGGCCGATGCGCTGGCCGAAGGCGGTTCGGCATTCGCGTCGGACGACGATCCGCAACTCGTGCGCGAGGCGGTGCCGTTCAGCCTGAAGACGATCGAGAGCCTCATCGAGGCTTCGCCCAGGAACGAGAAACTGCTGCTTGCCGCATGCCGGGGCTTCACGCAGTACTCCTACGCGTTCGTGCAGCAGGACGCCGACCGGCTCGAGGACAAGGACGTGAAGGCGTCCCAGGCGCAGGCTCTGCGTGCGCGCAGGTTATATGCACGAGCGCGAGCCTACGGGCAGCGCGGTCTGGAAGTGCGCCATCCGGAATTCCGCAAGGATCCTGCGAAGGCGCTCGCGGGCACGACCAAGTCGGATGTGCCGTTGCTCTACTGGACCGCGGCCGCGTGGGCCGCCGAGATCGCGCTTTCCAAGGAGAATCCGGACGCCGTGGCGGATGCGCCGCAGATGCTGGCACTGGCCGACCGTGCCGTGACGCTGGATGACGCCTACGGCGAAGGCGCGATCCCGGCGCTGATGATCACCCTCGAGATGGTGCGGCAGGGTGGCCAAGGCGATCCCGCCACGCGGGCACGTGCGCGCTTCGATCGCGCCGTCACCCTGAGCGGCAAGACGCAGGCCTCGCCGTACGTAAGCTATGCCGAAAGCGTGGCGGTTCCGTTGCAGGACAAGGTGCAGTTCGAGGCCATGCTCGCGACCGCACTCGCCATCGATCCCGACGCGGTGCCGCGTCACCGGCTCGCCAACGTGGTCCTGCAGCAACGGGCACGCTGGTTGCTCGCCCACAAGGATTCCCTGTTCGCGGAATGACCCGAGAGATGCGCCCGACGACCCTGTTTCCATCCTGGCGTCATGCCCTGGGCATGATGCTGCTCGCTGTACTGGCCCTGCCTGCAGCGCAGGCGGACGATCCGGTGAAGGTACGCCTCGGCACAATCGTCCCGAAAGGGTCGTCGTACTTCCGCATCCTTCAGGAATTGGGCGAGGACTGGCGCAAGGTCCAGGGCGAAGGTTCCGCCTTCGTCATCTACGGCGACGGCAGCCAGGGCGGCGAGGCCGATATGGTCCGACGCATGCGCGTCGGGCAACTGAACGCCGCGCTGCTCTCCTCCGTGGGTTTGGCCGAGATCGATCGCTCCGCGCTCGCGCTGCAGACGGTGCCCATGCTGTTCCGCGACTGGGCCGAGGTGGACTACGTGCGCGAACGCGTCCGACAACAGCTTGAAACGCGAATCGCCGAGAAGGGCTTCGTGGTGCTGTTCTGGGCCGACGCCGGCTGGGTGCGCTACTTTTCCAAGGAACCCGCGGCGACGCCGAACGAGTTCAAGCGCTTCAAGGTGTTTGCATGGGCCGGCAACGCCGAGCAGGTGAATCTGATGAAGTCCATGGGTTACCAGCCAGTGCCGCTCGAGACCGCCGACATCCTGCCGAGCCTGCAGACCGGCCTCATCAACGCGGTGGCGGCTTCGCCGTTCTTTGCTCTCGCCGGCCAGTTCAGCGGGCCGGCGCCGAACATGCTCGACGTGAAGTGGGTGCCCATCGTCGGCGCAGCGGTGATGACGCGCAAGGTCTGGGACGCGATGAGCCCTGCGGCGCGCGATGAACTGAAGCGCGCCGGCGACAAGGCGGGCGCCGACATGCGTGCCCGCGCGCGGCAGGAAGATCTCGAATCCATCGAGGCCATGAAGAAGCGCGGCCTCAAGGTCACCGTGCCGACGCCGGACCAGGAAGCGCAATGGCGCCAGGCCGCCGAGGAAGTCTATCCGCGCATGCGCGGCCCGATCGTGCCGGCCGACATGTGGGACGAGATCATCAAGGTCCTGGCCGAATACCGGAACGGCAAGAAGAAGTCGTGAGCGCCGGCGCCGCACCCGAGGCGCTCGCTGCTCATGCCCCGGTCACGGACGCGGTGCCGCGTGCGTGGCCCCATCGCGTCGAGAACGGTGTCGTGGCACTGGCGCTCGCTGCAATGGTGCTGCTGCCGATCGCGGAGATCGTGTTGCGCGCCGTGTTCGCCGTCGGCATTCCCGGCGTGCAGGCGTTGACCCAGCATCTGGTGCTCGCGGTCGGAATGCTCGGGCCTGCGCTCGCCGCGCGCGAAGGGCGGTTGCTCACGATCTCGACGGTGCAGTTGTTCCTTGCGGGCAAGGCGCGTGTCGGCGCCCACGCCATAGCGAACGGCGTGGCGGCCGTGGTGACGGTGTTCCTGTGTGTGGCCGCGGTGCAGTACGTGCAATCCGAGCGCGGCGCCGGCGACGAACTCATCGCGGGCCTGCCGACGTGGTGGGTCGAACTGCTGCTGCCCATCGGATTCGCGCTGATCCTGGCGCGGCTCCTGTGGCGCGCTGCGGATGCGTGGTCGGTGCGCATCGCCGTGCTGCTGGCGGTGGCTGCGGCGGCGGCCGTGCTGGCATTCGCCCCTTTGCCGGCAGCCGGACTCACCTGGCCGTTGCTCGCGATCATCGCCATTGGCACCGCACTCGGCGGTCCGGTCTTCGCGCTGCTGGGTGGCGCGGCACTGGTGCTGTTCTGGGGCGAGGACCTGCCGATCGCTTCGCTCCCGCTCGATCACTATCGGCTGGTGGTGAATCCGTCGCTGCCCGCCGTGCCGCTTTTCACGCTGGCGGGCTATCTGCTTGCCGAGAGTCGTGCCCCGACGCGCTTGATCCGCGTGTTCCAGACGTTGTTCGGCGGCTTTCGCGCGGGCCCGGCGCTCGTGACCGTGGTCGCATGCGCCTTCTTCACCGCATTCACCGGTGCTTCCGGCGTCACGATTCTCGCCCTGGGCGGGCTGCTGCTGCCGTTGCTGGTCGGAGCGCATTATCGCGAACGCTCCGCCGTCGGACTCATCACCAGCGCCGGCTCGCTCGGCGTGCTGTTGCCGCCGTCGCTGCCGCTGATCCTCTATGCCGTGATCGCCAAGGTACCGCTCGATCGCATGTTCCTGGCGGCCGTGCTGCCCGGATTGCTGATGGCCGCGCTGCTGCTGGCGTGGGGCATACGCCAGCGCGGTCGCGGTGCGGACGCCGAACGTCCGTTCGATGCCGGCGAGGTTCGCGCGGCACTTTGGAATGCGAAATGGGAACTCGCGACACCGCTCGTGGCGATCGGCATGCTGTTCGGCGGCTTCGCGACACCGGTGGAAGCGGCGGCGGTCACGGCGCTGTACACGTTCATCGTGACGGTGATCGTGCACCGCGACCTGAGTTTCACGCGCGACGTGCCGCGCGTCTTCGGCGAATGCGGGCTGCTGGTGGGCGGCATCCTGCTGATCCTCGGCGTGGCGCTCGGCCTCACGAATTATCTGGTCGATGCCCAGGTACCGGACCATGTCACCGACTGGGTCAAGGCGAACATCGAATCGCGCTGGGTCTTCCTGCTCGCGCTGAACGCGTGCCTGCTCGCCATCGGCTGCGTGATGGACGTGTTCTCGGCGACCATCGTGATGGTGCCGCTGATCGTGCCGGTGGGCATGGCATTCGGCATCGATCCCTTGCACCTCGGCGTGATGTTCCTTGCCAACATGGAGCTGGGTTTTCTCACGCCGCTGGTGGGCATGAACGTCATTTTCGCCGCCTACCGCTTCGGCAAGCCGATGCCCGAGATGGTCCGCGCCGTGCTGCCCACCTTCGGTGTCCTGCTGATCGGCGTCCTGTTGATCACCTACCTGCCCTGGCTCACGTCGTGGCTGCCGGGCAAACCCTGAAAGGCAATCCTTGAGCACCTCCTCGCAATACCTGAACGAAGGCGTGCGTCCGCGCGAGGTGTGGGCGTGGGCGTGCTACGACTTCGCCAACTCCGGTTACACGACGGTGGTGATCACGGCGATCTTCAACGCCTATTTCGTCGCGGTCGTCGCCGACAACGCACCCTGGGCCACATTCGCCTGGACTTCGGCATTGTCGCTGTCGTACGCCGCGATCGTCCTCACGGCACCGCTCATCGGCGCATGGGCCGACGCGCACGCGGCGAAGAAGAAGCTGCTCGTGATCACGACGATCGGCTGTGTCCTCGGCACGGCCGCCCTGTATTTCGCGCGGCCCGGCGATCTCGCGGTCGCCATCATCGCGCTGGTCATTTCCAACTACTTCTTCGGTACCGGCGAGAACGTGATCGCTGCCTTCCTGCCGGAACTGGCCAAGGGCTCTGCTCTGGGGAAGGTGTCGGGGTGGGGTTGGGCCTTCGGCTACATCGGCGGGCTCGTCAGCCTTGGTGCCTGCCTCGTGTACGTGACCGTGGCCCAGGGGCAGGGCCTGCCGGCAGCGCAGTTCGTGCCTGTGACCATGTTGATCACGGCCGCGATCTTCGCCGTGGCGAGCCTGCCGACGTTTCTCATCCTGAAGGAGCGCGCGCAGCCGCAGAGGCTGCCGAGCGGCGCCTACATGGCGGTGTGGTCACGGTTGGGCGAGACCATTCGCCAGGCGAGCCGCTACGGCGATCTCGCGCGCTTCCTGGTGTGCATCCTGTTCTATCAGGCCGGGGTGCAGACGGTGATCGCCATCGCGGCCATCTATGCGCAGCAGGCCATGGGGTTCGGTACCCAGGAAACACTGCTGCTGGTCCTCCTGGTCAACATCACGGCGAGCATCGGCGCGTTCGCGTTCGGTCACTTCCAGGACCGGCTGGGCCACGTCCGCAGTGTCGCCCTCACGCTGCTCGGCTGGTTGGTGACGACACTGGTCGCCTGGATGTCGACCGGCCCGGGACTGTTCTGGGTGGCTGCCAATCTCGCCGGGCTGTGCATGGGAGCCAGTCAATCGGCCGGCCGCGCGCTGGTGGGCTACCTCAGTCCCGAATCACGGCGTGCCGAGTTCTTCGGTCTGTGGGGCCTGGCCGTGAAGCTGTCGTCCATATTCGGTCCCATGACGTATGGATTGGTGAGCTGGGTCACCGGCGGCGACCACCGGATGGCGATGCTCGTCACCGGCGGGTTTTTCGTGGCCGGTCTGGCGATCCTGGCCGGCATCGATCCCGAACGGGGCCGGCGTGCCGCGGCCGAGCCCTGAAATCCGATTCAATTCCCGCGCATTCAGGCCGTTACCTGTGCACCCCGGGAATCCCAGGGGATATACTCGTTTCAATCTCGTTACGGATGGCTGAACTCACACGATGCTAGGCTGGCTCAAATCCTCCGGTGGCGCCGACCATCCGATGGCCGATCCCAAGGGCGCTCGGGCGATCATCGAAACGCTGCCGACGCAGAACCCGTCGCAGTCGCTCGAGATGCTGTCCGAGCAACTGGAGGGCCTGCGCGAAGCTTCCGGGCTCAAGGCCCAGCGAGTGTTCGAGATCATCGACACCATCGATACGGCGGCCAAGCCGTTTCAGCGCAAGCTATCGCAGGACTACGTGAGTGGCGGCCTGGCACTGGCCAAGGCGCAGGAGACGCGCATCGCCCACGTGGTGGGTACGTTCTGGCTGCGGCTCGCGAACGCCTATCGCATGTTGATCGAAATGCACGAGGCGGGCGACGCCACGGCTACCTCCATTCGCGGGCAGTTGTCGACCGCGGCGAGCCGCTCGATCCGCGCCGCGAATCTGTATCTCAAGTGGCGGCTGTTCCGGTACAGCCCGGTGACGCCGGCGTTCTGGCGCGATCTCGGCCGCATCTACCAGGTGGCCGAGGCGCGCGGATTCTCCGCGGGCAAGGTCATCGTGTACCCGGGCATCTTCGGCGAATCGAGCGTCCAGCGCGAGCTGCTCAAGGTCTTCATGTTGTCGGTTTCGTCCACCGACAGCCTGTCGGCTGTGCAGGTCGAGATCGTGGAGCGCGTCTGCGCCCAGTTCTCCGAGTGGTTCGTGATGCAGAAGCAGGCATCCACCGGTTGCCACTTCTGGTTCGACCTCGCTTCCGACAAAGCCCCGGCACGCCTGGCCGATCGCCTTGCGCTGTCGCCGTCGATGCGCTTCTTCGGGCCCGGCAATGCGGCCTATGAACTGGAGAAGCTCGGCGCGATGGTGAAGGCCGGCGGTGCGGTGCCGTCCAACGTCAACCTGGGCGGCGAGTATCCGCCCGACCAGGTGATCGAAGCGCTGAAACACCTGTCGCGCTACTGGGCACCGCAGCCGCCTGCGCGCCGCGAAGTGCGCAAGGAATCGGCCGAACGCATCGATGTGGTCCACGGCCTCGAGGACGTGCTCTCGGCGGTGGAACGCGACATCATGGATCTCGATTTCGACGACCGCCGCATGGAAGGCTGGGGCGTCACCAACGAAAGCTCCGGCGGCTTCGGCGCCGTGGCGCCCGCCAACCGCAGCGACTGGCTGCAGATCGGCACGCTGCTGGGAGTCAAGTATCAGGACGGCGCAGCGTGGGGGGTGGGCATCGTGCGGCGCCTCAACTTCGACGCGCAGAACAATCGCAACGTCGGCATCGAGATGTTCGCCCGTGGCGTCACCACGGTGAAGCTGCTGCCGTTGCTGCCGGACGGGCGGGTGCATCCCGACGACGAACTCGGCGAAGACGCGCTGCTGCTGCCCTCGGCGGCCGACAACAGTCTCGGCAAGATGGAAGTGACGCTGGTGATGAAGCTCGGTACCTTCTCGCCGCAGAAGAGCTACGGCATGCGCATGTATGCGATGGACTACCTGCTCGTGCCGAAGCGGTTGATGGAGGCGGGGCAGGACTTCGACATCGCCGAGTATCGGGTGCTGCAGCGCTCTGCGTGAGGTGCGGCTAGGCCAGGGTCTGCCGCAGGAAAGCGCCGATGGCGGCGATTTCCTCCGGACACACCGAGTGCTCCATCGGATACTCGTGCCACTCGATTGCGTAGCCGAGTGATCGCAGCAGGTCGCGCGAGCGCTTTGCCATGGCAAGCGGAATGATCGGGTCGAGGGTGCCGTGCACCATCAGGATCGGCACGGCGCTCGATGCAGCGCTGCGTTCCGCGGGCAGGGTGGCGGCGAGCGGCACGTAGGTCGACAGCGCCATCACGCCGGCAAAGGCCGCAGAGTGGCGCAGTGCAGTCTGCAACGCGATTGCGCCGCCCTGGGAAAAGCCGGCCAGAACGATGCGATTCGGCGCGATGCCGCGCTCGCCTTCACGCGCCACCAGGGCTTCCAACGCCTGCTGCGATGCTCGCACACCCGCCTCGTCTTCACGGCGATTGAGGTCGGTGCCGAGTATGTCGTACCACGCCGGCATCACGTACCCGCCGTTGATGGTGACCGGCATCGACGGGGCGTGCGGGAAGATGAAGCGGATCGACGCGGCCGGCAGGGCGAGTTCGCCCACGATCGGCGCGAAATCGTTGCCATCGGCGCCGAGCCCGTGCAACCAGATGACGGCGGCGCTCGGCGCGGGGCCTGTGGCGAGTTCAAGGGTATTCAGCATGGGTCTGCACGTGGCATCAAACCCCGACGATACCCTGAATGCCGTGGCCCGCAGAGCCCGAACGACGAGCCGCTCCGGGTTTGCACCCGGAGCGGCAGCGGAACGCGGCGTTGCTTGTCGCGGGCGTCAGCGCAGCGATACGGGTCCCGCGCAGAGTCTGGCCAGCAGCAGTCCTTCGACGGTGTCCGCCGCCGGCTTGGCGAGTTGCGGCGCCGTCTGCGCGCTCTTCCATACCGTAGCACCACTGCCTAGTTCGCCCGTCTTGAAGGTCCACGCCTTCAATGCGGTTTCGCCGGTCGAGCAGGCGAGCTGGTAGCGCACCACTTGCGAGCGATGGGGGAACCAGTCGTCGCCCAGCGTGTGGGTCGAGGAATAGTTGACGAGCACCAGTGCCTCGCTGGTGGCGCCGTCGGTGGTGATCGAGCTCCGATCGACGAACACCTGGGTCGCCGTGTCGGCGCTCAAGCTGTGCCAGTCCGCGGCCTGGGCAGCGCCGTTGGCGAGCAGGCCCAGCCAGGCACCGAGAAGTACCGTTGCCAGAATTCTTGCGTGCATGTTGTTCTTCCTTTCTTGGGGTCCGGATCCATCGACCTGGCACTCCCTGCGCCAAGCGGTGCATCCCATGGGTACCACTCTAGTCATATTGCGCCGCACAACCAAGCTCGATGTGGGAATATGATTCATTCGCTTCGTGCATGGAAAGGGGCTGTAGATGGACCGATTCAGTCTGATGAACGCCTTCGTGCGCATTGCCGAGACAGGCAGTATTTCTGCGGTTGCACGGGAGCTTGGCACAACTCAGCCGACCGTCAGCAAGCAGTTGGCAGCGCTCGAAGCGACTCTCGGGGTCACGTTGCTGCAACGCACGACACGGCGTCTGAGCCTGACCGAGGCCGGTGGCCTGTTCTACGAGTCGGCCCGCCGCATCCTCGACGATCTCGCGGAAGCAGAGGCCGGGGTGGCGAGGCTTTCGAGCGGCCTCGCTGGCACCCTCACCGTCGCGGCGCCGAACGCGCTGGGACAGCAGTTCCTGGACGAACTGCTGATCGCCTTCCAGGCGCGGCATGCCGGACTCAAGCTGCACCTGATCGAGGGCGAACGCTTCTCCGATCTGGTGGAGGAGGGCATCGACGTCGCCGTGCGGGTCGGAAATCTCGATGATTCGACCCTCGTGGCACGCCGATTGGGGTCAAGCCGCCGCGTCGTCGTAGGCACGCCCGAGTACTTCGCAAGCCATGGCGTGCCGCACGTGCCCCAGGACCTCGACCGGCACAACTGCATCCTGTACAGCTATCAGCCGGGCCGCAACCTGTGGCCGTTCCAGGGGCCCAAGGGCGAGTTCAACGTGCGCGTGGCCGGCACGTTCCGCACGACCAGCGGCAGCGCTATCCGCCGCGCGGTCCTGGCCGGCATCGGGGTTGCCGCGGCTCCCTTATGGATGGTCAGCGACCACCTGAGCGCCGGGCGGTTGCAAGCCGTCCTGGTCGAGTTCGCGCCGCCACCGGCGGCGATCAATGCCGTCTACCCGTCCGCGCGGCAGCTTTCCACGAAGGTCCGGGTGCTGATCGACTACCTGCGCGAGCAGTTCGCCGCCGTACCCGACCTCAACTGATCAGGCCGCTGCCTGATTCTCGCTGGCGGGGAAGTCCAGTTCCACTCGGGCGCCGCTCGGATCGAAGCAGAACAGTTGCCACGTGCCCGACTCGTTCTGGCGCCGCAGGTCGTACTTGATGCCGCGTGCCTGCAGCCTGGCCGTCATGCCCGGCAGGTCGGCAGCGGTGAACGCCATGTGGTCCAGGACGCCGCGCGGGTCGGGCGGCAAGGCCCGGCCGGCGATGACGTGCAAGACGGCCTCGTCGCCGACATAGAGCCAGGTACCGGGGAAGCCGAGATCGGGGCGTGGGCCTTCCTTGAGACCCAGCACCCCGATGTAGAAATCGCGCGTTGCCGCGAGATCCGCGGTCAGTACCGTGAAATGGTTCATCCCGCGGATCGGCACGCGCGCAGCCTTACTTCTTCTCGGCCGTGGGCGCGGGTGCGGCTGCGCCCGCCTGGCGCGGGCTCACCGTGATGGCCACCTCCGAACCGGAGAGCGTTCCCGGATTGATCTCCAGCGTCGCAGCGCGTTCTCCGCGGGTGAAGGTCATGATGCTCGTCTTGCCTTGCACAGCCGTTACCGCCTCCCAGCCGAAGGTCGGCATCTGCTCCTGGTAGTAGGTGTAGGCCTGCGTCGACGGACGATCGGTCACCAGCACCATGCGACCGAACCACTTGTCGCCCTGGCCGAGGATGACCGACTTGTCGGTGTTGATCTTCGTTCCGGCGGGAATGGGAACGTCCGACACCGGCTGATAGCTGCTGGCCGTCGACTTCGCCGAGCTGCTCGAACTGCTGCTGGAACTGCTGGTGCTGCTGCTGGACGACGAGCCCGGCATGCTGGAGCACGCGGCGAGCGCCAGCGAAGACGCGATGACGAGAGCTACGGGAAACTTGTAGTTCGAGTGTGTGTCGGGCATGGGTGACAAATCCTTCCGTGGTCGTTGAACGATGATGCTGACTGCATAGAAGGGTGTCAACGACCGGAAGTTCCGCCCCATGTCGAGGTCGGTGGCGGCGCGCTCCGGCTTCGGGCGGGTGCGCGCGCGTGTACTGCCACGTCAGTTCAGCGTTTCTTGAAGCGCAGAACGATCAGCACGACCAGGAGAACGAAGCCCCCGATCATGGCCATATCGAGTACGGACATGATTCACCTTGTTGTTGACATCACGCGTTGCTCACGACCTCGACGGGTTCGCTACACCCCCCGCAGCGCCCATCCCCTTGAATTATGGCCAAAGCCACTCTTCAATGTCACCTTATCGGCCTGCGGCCAGCGGGATTTAGGGGGATCGGTTCACCGGCCGGGCCCCGGCTCCGGGTCGCCGCTGGCCCACCCCCGTCCATACCTAGCCATGTCACTCGCCACATCGATCCGCACCATCCCGGACCACCCGAAACCGGGCATCCTGTTCCGTGACATCACGACTCTCCTGAAAGACGGTCCGGCCTTCGCTCAGGCGATCGGCCTGCTGGCCGATCGCTATCGCGGTGCAGCGGTGCACAAGGTCGCCGGCATCGAGGCGCGCGGATTCATCGTCGGTGCCGCGCTCGCGCACGCCCTTGGGCTGGGGTTCGTCCCGCTGCGCAAGCGGGGGCGCCTGCCGGCCGAAGTCATCGGGCACGACTACGAACTGGAATACGGTACCGACCGCATCGAAATGCACGTCGATGCAGTCGCGGCGGGCGAACGGATCGTGGTGGTCGATGACCTCATTGCTACCGGGGGCACGGCTGAAGCGGCGCTGCGCATCCTCGGGCATGCCGGTGCGACCGTGATCGAATGCTGTTTTCTGGTCGAACTGCCGGCCTTGAGCGGACGCGAGCGGCTCGCCGCGCTAGGATGCGGCATGCACGCACTGATCGCGTTCGACGGGCACTGAGCCTTGCGTTTTGCCCAATCGCTCGGGCTGTTGCTGGGGACGCTCATGGTCGGTGGCGCCGGAGCCGAGCCGGACGTGATGGCACGGCGCCCCGCTGCGGAGTTGCTCCGCGCCTGCGAAGCTTTGCCGGAGGGGCCCGAGGCCACCCGTTGCCTCGCGTTCGTCGAGGGTTTCCTCTGGGGGCACGGGTGGGCGGCCTGGCGTGCGTCCCGCGACATGTATTTCTGCCTGCCGGGCGCCGAGGAAGGCACATTCTCCGCGCGGGACGTGATCCCCGCGATCGTTTCCTACCTCAAGGACCACCCTGAGCGGCTCGATCAACCCGCGCACCTCATGCTCTTCACCGCCTTGTCGAGCACGTTTCCCTGCAGCGACGGCGCGGCCGACCCATTGCCGGACCGGTGAGGAGGCGGTGCCCCCCGACGGGCCTTCGGCCCTTCCCCCCGGGGGGCCAGGCAGCTTGGGCCTGCCCGGCGCTGGCTGTGCCCCCGCCCCCGCGAGGGTCAGCAAACCCGTGGGCTGCCGAAAAAAAAGCCGCGGTGTAGCCGCGGCCTCTCGTCGCCGGTCAGCGTGCGGCCCTAAGCGGCCACCCGTCGGCGGTATTCACCGGTAGCGGTGTCGATCTCGATCTTGTCGCCGGTGGCGCAGAACAGCGGCACCTGCACTTCGTAGCCAGTTGCTAGCTTGGCGGGTTTCAACACCTTGCCCGAGGTGTCGCCGCGCACGGCTGGCTCGGTATAGATGATCTCGCGCACGAACGACGAGGGCAGCTGGACCGAGATCGCCTTGCCTTCGTAGAAAGTCACTTCCACCGGCATGCCGTCCTCGAGATACATGAGCGCGTCGCCCATGTTCTCCTTCTCCACTTCGTACTGGTTGTATTCGGCATCCATGAAGACGTACATGGGGTCGGCGAAGTACGAATAGGTCACTTCCTTGCGGTCGAGCACGACCACGTCGAACTTCTCGTCGGCCCGGTACACCGTCTCGGTGGTGGCCCCGGTCAAGAGGTTCTTCAGCTTCATCTTCATCACGGACGCATTGCGGCCGGACTTGTTGAATTCGGCACGCTGCACCACGAGCGGGTCCTTGCCCACCATGATGACGTTGCCGGAACGCAGTTCCTGAGCGATCTTCATGAACGTTCTGCCAAGGTCGGTTTAGAGTCACCGGCACACCGGAATCAGGTGCCGAAATGAAAGCCGCGAATTATAGCCGCGCGGCAGCGAATCGCACCAGATTGGAGCCAAGGTCGCCCAGGCGGGCGAGGCGGGTCGCCCAGGTGTCGCCGTGGGCATTGAGCTCCGCCCGGACTGCCCGGAAGCGGCGCCAGGCCGCCCCGATATCGCCGGCTGCCGTTTCCCCCCGGTTCCACTGGCGCCACAGGTCGCGGGTGGCTGCGGTCGCCTCGGCCGACAGTCCTTCGGTGTAGCGGTCGACGAAGGCGTGCAGCTTGGCCCAATGGGCACCGCCTTCCTGGGGGTAGATGTTCCAGACGAACGGGCGCCGGGCCCACTGGGCGCGAACGAAGGAATCCTCGCCGCGCACGAAGTTGCAGTCGCAGGTCCACAGCAGGCGGTCGTACTGGTCGAGCGGCTGAAATGGCAGTACCAGCACCGCCAGCGCACCGCGCTCCAGGCGCGCGCCCGGAAGCACGCCGGCGGCCCCGAAGTACCGCAGGACATCGGGCAACACCCGGCTCTCCGGCACCAGGGCCAGGATGTTTTCCGGGCCGTTGGCCCAAGCCGACAGGAGCGGACCTACCGCCGGCCCACCATAGCCGAACAGGGAGACGCTGGTGACGGACCCCGGCCGATGCGGCCGCGTTGCCAGTTCGGCCTGACGTTGGACCTCGAGATCCTGCTCGCACAGCACCCCCCCGGTGCGGGCCGTGAAACCGGGAAAGAAGAAGTGCTTGACGAGCGGCAGCCGGGGATGGGGCGAGCTGCCGAGATGGCACTCCTCGACCCAGTCTTCGGCGCTCAGGTACTCGAGGTTGATCCAGACCGGTTTGCGTTGGCGGGCGGCCATGGCATCGAGATAGAGGTCAGGCGCGCGCGAGCCGAACGCCTCCACCACCACGTCCGCGGCCGCACCGAAATCTGCATCCGGGCGCCAATGGAGAATGTCGACCCCGGCGATCGTCTGGCGCTCGGCGGCCGCATCCACCTCGGCACACAGCCGGTGGAACGTGGCGAGATCGTCGACCCACAGCCGCACTGCGAGGTCGTGTTCGGCCACGAGCTGGCGCGCGAGGCGCCACGAAACGCCGATGTCGCCGTAGTGATCGACGACC
This sequence comes from Burkholderiales bacterium, assembly GCA_019747905.1. Taxonomy (GTDB): domain Bacteria; phylum Pseudomonadota; class Gammaproteobacteria; order Burkholderiales. The sequence goes on along the minus strand of JAIEQG010000056.1, from coordinate 1,483 downwards.
TTGCAGAAGATGTCCCAGCGCGTGCCGGTCATCCCGGCACGCCCGCCAACCCGCAGGTCCTTCCTTTCAGTACTTGACCGAGCAACCGTACGCCGCCGTGTTGGCCGTGGTCACGGGCTTGCCGGCCATGGCTTCGTCGAGCGCGGTGGCGACGTAGTTCTTCGCGGTACGCACGTCCTCCTGGCGCCAGGTGGCCTTGTCGTCGATGGCGCCGGCGTAGATCACCTTGCCGGCCGGATCCACCACGAACATGTGCGGCGTGGCGCGCGCACCCCATGTGCGTCCGACGGCGCCGTCCTCGTCCAGCACGAACGCGGTCGGATTCATCTTCCAGTCGCGCATGACACCCTGTGTGCCCTGCGGGTCGCGATAGTCGCCGCTCTTCGGGTTGGTGGAACTGATCGCGAGCCACACCACGCCCTTGCCGGTGTAGGTCTTCTGCAGGTTCTGCATGTTGCCGCTCTCGTAGTGCTTCTGCACGAACGGGCAACCCTGGTTGAACCACTCCAGCACCACGAACTTGCCCTTGTAGTCAGCCAGGTGGACGGTCTTGCCGGTGACGTCCTTCAGCGTGAAGTCGGTGGCCGGTTTTCCCGGTACGGCATTGGCGAAAGCCGCCGGGCTGGCCGCCACGAACATCAGCACTACCGCGCGCAGCAATTTCTTCATGGATGGTCCTTTCCTGCAGGAACTACGGTTTGCCCCCGGCGGCGCGCTCGAGCGCGCGTACCACGATGTCGGAAGTCAGGAGTTCCGGCAACAACTCCGGAACGCTGCCTGGAACCGTCGAATAGACCGCGTACACCGGCACGCCGTTGCGGCCCAGGCGCGCCAGCGCTTCGGTGATGTGGGCGTCGCGATTGGTCCAGTCCGCCCGCAGGCGAACCACGCCACGGTCGGCGAAGGCGCGCCGCACCGCTTCGGACTCCAGCACGAGACGTTTGTTCACCTGGCAGGTGACACACCACGCCGCGGTGAAGTCGACGAACACCGCATGGCCGCGCTGGCGTTCGGTTTCGAGAGCTGCGTCGTTGTACGGTTGCCACCGGCCCGATGCGTCGACCGCTGCCGCCCGCGGCTCGCCCGCCGGCCAGCCGAACAGGGCTCCGACCGCGAGCAGCGCGATGGCCGCGATCATCGCGATCGCGCGCGGCACGCCGTGGGCCGAGGTGCGGAAACGATTCCATGCCCACAGCGCCGCAGCCACGAGGACCAGGGCGGCGAGCAGGCGCGCCGCGGCCCCCACGCCGAGCTGCTCGCCGAGAACCCAGACGAGCCATACCGCGGTGAGATACAGCGGAAACGCCAGCACTTGCTTGAACGTTTCCATCCAGCGCCCCGGGCGCGGCAGCCAGCGCACCAGTGCCGGCTGGAACGACAGCGCCACGTACGGTGCCGCCATCCCCGCGGCGAGTGCCGTGAACACGAGCATCGCCTGTGCCGCCGACTGAGTCAGTGCATAGCCCAGCGCTGCACCCATGAA
>JAIEQG010000038.1 GCA_019747905.1 Burkholderiales bacterium | reverse complement strand
TCCACCCTCGAATTGGTGGACACCATCCTGCGACATTCTCCGTACCATCTTCAAGACGGTGAAGACCGGACGGTTACCGCGGACTCAAGAGCGGCGACATCGCACGCACGCTGAATCGCAGCGTGAACACGGTGGAAGCGCATCGAGCCAACATCAAGCGCAAGCTCGGGCTGGCGTCAGCGACAGAATTGGCGCGGTTCGCGTTCGCGGCGCTCGAGGCGGCGGCGGGTGCGGACTGAACTACCGCGTTGCCCCCATCCCAACCTTCCCCCACGACTGCGTCGCGGGGGAAGGAGTGCATAGATTTGCGGCTGTGCCATTCACAGGCACTCCTTCCCCCATCTCAGATGGGGGAAGGTTGGGATGGGGGCCAGGGATCCAGCGAAGGCAAAGCGCGTCGCACAGCATAGAGCCCCCACCACGAGCACGCCGAGCCTTTCTTACTGCCAGTTTGCGGCGATCACCGGATTCAACGCAGTCTGGTAGCTCGGCGGCAAAGTCGTCTCACCCAGGGCTGGCGGCGAGAATGCCGCCATGGCATTCACCAGGTTCTGAACGTTCGCTTCGACCAGAAGACGATTGCCGTCGACTGTCCGAATCTGCTCTACACGCTGAGCCGGCCCCAGATACCAATCCTTGATGAGAAGGTGGTCTGCGGTGCCGATGATGCTCGTTTCGAGGTCGTTGCCGACCTGCCTGAACCAGATCTGGTCGTAGGCGACCCCCGACATGAATCTCGCCAGGTCGCTATTCCCAGCCGTAGTGTCATTCTCGAACACGGCATCGGCTCCATAGCCCCGACCGAGGACATAGACATCGTCGCCCGTCCCGCCGGCCAGAAAATCCGCGCCGCCTTGTCCGTCCAGGGTGTCCGCACCATCGTTGCCGGTGAGAGTGTTGGCACCCGCATTTCCCGTCAGGCTGTTCGCACTTGCATTGCCCGTGCCGTCGATGGCACCTGTCCCGGTAAGCACCAGGTTCTCGAGCTGGCTGCTCAATGTGTATGTGATGTCGGAGCGGACGGTATCCGTACCCTCGCCGGCGTTCTCGGTCACCACGTCTCCGGATTGTTCGACGACGTAGGTGTCGTTACCCAGCCCACCGATCATCGTATCGGCACCGAGTTGACCATCCAGCGTATCGTCGCCACCAAGGGCCGTCAGCGTGTTGTTCGCAGAATTTCCCGTCAGGACGTTGTTGACACCGTTACCGGTCCCATCAATGGCGCTCGCCCCCGTCAGCGTGAGATTCTCGAGGTTCGTGCCCAAGGTGTAGGTCAAGCTCGAGCGGATGGTATCGATTCCCTCGTCCGCGTTCTCGGTGATTGCGTCACCGCCCACGTCCACCACGAAGAGGTCGTCCCCGTCACCGCCGATCATGGTGTCGCTACCGCTCGAGCCGTCGAGGACGTTGTCGCCGGAGTCGCCCTCGATCCTGTTGTCCAGGCTGTTGCCCGTGAGGGCAAGGCTCGTGCCGAGGGACGTCAGGTTCTCGACGTTCGAACCGAGCGAGAAGTCGACCAAGGCAAAGATCACGTCCGTACCCTCGCCGCTCAGCTCAGTCACGGTCTCACCGGCGGTGTCGACGACATACGTGTCGTTACCCGTTCCGCCGACGAGCACGTCGAGGCCGGCACCACCGTCCAGAACGTCGTCTCCTCCAAGGCCCGTCAGCGTGTTCACCTGAGCGTTTCCGGTAAGGAAGTTGGCCGACGTGTTCCCGGTTCCATTGACCGCCTGTGTCCCGGTCAGTTCGAGGTGCTCGACGTTGGCTCCCAGCGTCAACGTCACGCTGCTTCGAATGAGATCGCTGCCTTCGTTCGCGAGCTCCGTGACGGTATCCAGCGTGCTATCGACGACATAGATGTCATCGCCAGTACCGCCTTCGAGCGTATCCGATCCGGCGCCCCCATCGAGCGTGTCGTTGCCATCGAAGCCTCGGAGCGTGTCGTTTGCACCCATCCCGATCAGCACGTTCCAACCGCTGTTGCCCAAGAGCACGTTCGCCAGATCGTTGCCGGTCCCCGAGATCCCCTCGGTTCCGGCAAGCGCGAGATTCTCGAAATTGTCGCCGAGCACCCAATCGACGCTGCTCGTCACCGCGTCCGTTCCAGCATTGAGACCCTCGGTTGCAGCGTCGAGCAGGTTGTCCACAACGTAGGTGTCGTTTCCCAGCCCCCCGACCATGCTGTCCTGCCCCGCCCCGCCGTCGAGCGTGTCGTCACCGTCCAAGCCCGTCAGCACATTAGCTTTCGAGTTGCCGAGCAGGATGTTCGCAACGTTGTTTCCCGTGCCGTTGATCGCTGTCGTACCGATCAGTGTCAGGTTCTCGACGTTCGTCGCGAGCACGAACGTGGCCCTTGACCGAACCAGGTCCACACCCTCATTCGCGAGTTCCGTGACTGTCTCGCCCGAGTTGTCGACAACGTAGGTGTCATTGCCGGAGCCACCGACGAGCGTGTCGATTCCCGCGCCGCCGTCGAGCGTGTCGTCGCCCTGGAGACCGGTCAGCGTATTGACCCCGGAGTTGCCGATCAGCACATTGGCGACCGAAGTGCCCGTCCCGCTGATGGCACCGGATCCGGTAAGAGTCAGGTTCTCCACGTTGGCGGACAAGGTGATCGTGACACCGCTTTGGACACGGTCGGTGCCGGCACTCGCGAGTTCGGTCACCGTGTCGCCAGCGTTGTCCACGACGTACGTGTCGTCGCCCGCGCCGCCTTCCAGGACGTCGGAACCGATACCGCCATCGAGGGTATCGTTGCCGTCGAGCCCTCGCAGCGTGTCGTTGCCGTCCAGCCCGGCCAGAACGTTCCAACCGGCATTGCCCGTGATGACGTTGGCGAGCGTATTCCCAGTACCGACGGTCCACGCGGTTCCCGTCAACGTAAGGTTCTCGACGTTGGCGCTCAGCGTGCGGTCGACACTGCTGAGAATGACGTCTGTGCCGGCACCCGCTGCTTCCGTCACGGTTTCCAGCGAGTCATCGACGACATAGGTGTCGTTCCCGTTTCCGCCAACCAACGTATCCCGTCCAAGACCACCATCCAGCGTGTCGTTGCCATCCATTCCGTTCAACGTGTTGATCTGTGCGTTGCCGGTCAACACGTTCGCCAGCGTGTTGCCGGTGCCGTTGATCGCGCCGTTGCCGATGAGTGTCAGGTTCTCGACGTTGTTCGGCAGAGTCCTCGTCACAGAGCTGCGGATCAGGTCGGTACCCTCGTTCGCAAGCTCGGTAACCGTTTCCGAACCGTTGTCCACGATGTATGTGTCGTTGCCCGCACCGCCAACCAACGTGTCCTGCCCCGCACCACCGTCGAGGGTGTCGTCCCCTTGCAGCCCGGTGAGCGTATTCACCCCTGAGTTGCCGATCAGGACGTTGGCAAGCGTATTCCCGGTACCGTTGATCGCACTCGACCCCGTGAGGGTCAGATTCTCCACATTGGTCGGAAGCGTCCGGGTGACACTGCTGCGCACCTGGTCGATCCCGGCGCCCGCCGCCTCGGTGACGGTTTCGGTACCGCTGTCGACGATGTAGATGTCGTCGCCGCCGCCTCCTTCCATGATGTCGGTGCCGGTTCCGCCGTCGAGCGTGTCGTTACCGTTCAGACCACGGAGCGTATCGTTGCCGCCGAGGCCGTTCAACGTGTCGTCCACCGCATCGGTTCCCGTGAGTGTATTGGCCGCCGACGTGCCGTCCACTGCCGCGGCGCCGATGCGAAGATCGAAGACATCGAACCCCGTGGCACCGGCAGCATCGGTCGCGATCACCTTTAGCGACAAGGTTCCGGTACTACCCGCGACAGGGGTTCCGGCGAAAGTCATCGTGCCGGGGGTGAACGTGAGCCATGCCGGCAAGGCGCTGCCGTCAGCCTTGGTTGCCGTGTAGCTGATTGCATCACCGACGTCGACATCCGTAAACGTGTCCGCCGGCACCACGTAGCTGTACGCCGCCCCGATCCTGCCGCGCTGGTCGGGGAGGAGGTTGACCACGGCAGGCGGCTCATTCACATTGGCAACCGCCAACTGAAACGGCTGTGCGCCACTCGCCCCGGTAACGTCCGTGGCGATAACCTTGAGCGAATACTCGCCGATGGCCGACGCCATGGGGTTTCCATGGAGAGTCAACGTGGTCGGGTCGAACTTCATCCAACCAGGCAGCGCCTGTCCGCTCGCAGTGGTCATGGTGTAGGACAGCGTATCGCCGGCATCGAGATCGATGAACGCATCGGTCGGCAATGCGATAGAGAAAACCGCCTTTTCCACCACCATGCGATCCCGCAGGCTTTTCTCCGCGAACGGGGAGACATTGAAGGTGCCGTTCACCGCCAGCGCGGCAATATCGGTCGCGGTCCAGGTCGTCTGGTCCGCAAAGACCACGGACTCGATCGGCTTGTCGGCGAAGTGCCCAGAAACCACGACCTTGTGGCCCTCCTGGAAGACGATCGCGAGATCGTCCCCGGCACGCACGACCGACGTTACGTTAACGGGCCGGAAAAAGTAGTTCAGATTCGAGAACCGCAAGACGTCGTTGCCATCGGTATCCTCGATCCAGTCCTGATGAGGCCCGTCCGCCGGATTCCACGAGCTTTCGGAGAACACCACATAGGTATCGTCCCCGTCGCCGCCCAACAGGCGATCGTTGCCCATCTCGCCGTTCAGTGAGTTCGCGAACTCGTTGCCTGTCAGGACGTCGTCCCCGGCGTCTCCCAGGAGATCGGGGGCGCCCACGATCGCCGCGACGCGATCCGGCCCGGTCCAGCCTCTCGCGTAGTCACCCTGCATCCCGGTGCTTTCGAGACCGATGTTGAGGAGCTGCTGGATATCGCGTGCGAAGCCATCGGCAAAGCGCACGACCTCGATGGCGCCGTACGGACTGAAATGATCGATGATGCGGACGGACTCGAACAGCAGATCCTGCTGGGGATCCGACGCATGTTTTCGCAACTGCTCGATGACGAGATCGGCCCCCTCGCGGCGCAAGCTCGACACGTCGGTGATGAGTCCTTCCAGAACGATGACGTCGGTTCCAACGGGATTCGCACCGAGTACGGTCTTCTCGGCAATCCGGTCTTGCTCGACGAGGCTGACCGCGGAACGAAGGCCCTGCACTCGCCCGATGACGTAGGTGTCGCCGCCATTGCCTCCATCAAGGAGATCGGAACCCAGGCCGGCCGTCAGAAGATTCTCGGACGCATTGCCGATCAAGGTATTGTCGGCGGAATTTCCAAGCAGGGAAGATCCGAGCAGCGCATCGTCCAGCCAGATCCCCTCGACGTTGGCGTAGCTCGCCACGCTGTACTGACCGACGCTGCCCGTAGTCAGACGAACGATGTCGTGACCGGCTCCTGCCGCTTCCGTCACCGTGTCCCCCGCTCCGAGGACATACACGTCGTCGCCGCCACCACCTGCCAAACTGTTCGCCGCGCTGTTCTGGCTGCCGTCGAGCGTGTTCGCGAGGGCGTTGCCGGTACCGGCAACTGCCGCACTTCCGGTCAGCTTGAGATACTCCACGCCCGTCGGCAACGCATAGGCAATGGCCGTTTCCAGCACGTCGACGACTGGATCCGAGAACGGCAAAGGCTCCATCTCGACGATCGTGTCGCCGAGATTGTCCACGCGATAGGTGTTCGGTCCGACGTGTCCCAGCAGCGTGTCGGCGCCTGCTCCTCCGTCGAGGATGACCATGCGTGACCCGCCGGAAACCACACGGGAAGCATCGATGACGTTGTTGCTGGCGTTTCCAGTCCAGGTCACCGATTGCCCGCCCCCACCGTCAAGGAGTATCAGCCGCTCGACGTTTGCCGCGAGCGTGTAGTCGGGCAGCAGCGCTTGCACCGTGTCGTAACCGCCGCCCGCCGACTCCACAATAGTGTCGGCGACGAACGCCGAAAAACCGTCCCAGTCTTCTCGATACAGATCGTCGCCTGCGCCGCCGGTGAGCGTATCGTGCCCTGCCTTCCCGTCGAGAACGTTGTTGCTGGCGTTCCCGACCAGTTGATTGTCCAGGGCGTTGCCGGTAGCCGACGCGTTGAGAACTCCCGTCAGCGTGAGGTTCTCCACGTTCGTCGGCAGGACGTAGCTCACATTGCTGTTGACCAGGTCCGTCCCCGCACCGACCGCCTCGACGATCGCATCCCGCTCGTGATCCACGACGAACACGTCGTTGCCGGCTGTGCCGGTCTGGGTGTTCTCGGTGCCGCCACTGGTGACGGCATCGATCTGCGTCCGAGTCCATTGGGTTCCGACGGAACCGCCGGATCCGTCGGAAAACTGGATGAGTTCGATCTCCCCGCCCGTGGTGTAGAAATCGTTGAGCTTGATCTGCGCGACGCCGCCGGCAATGACGAGCGTCAAGTCCCCTCCGGACCCGGCCTGGTCTTCGGTGCGATAGGCGAGAATCTGCCCCGGGAGAATCCCCACCCCGAAGCGAAGCGTGTCCGCACCACCGCCAGCCCAACCCGGTGCAATCTCGTCGCTGATTTCGTCCGAACCATCGCCCAAGGCGTACAGATACAGGTCGTCGCCCTCACCTCCGTAAACCGTATCGGCACCGGTGCCCCCACTCAACGTATCGGTACCGGCTTCACCATACAGGCGGTCATCCCCCTGCCCACCCGTCAGAATGTCGGCCCCCTCCGCGCCCGCCAGCTCGTCGTTGCCCAGACCCCCGTCGAGCGTGTCGGCACCGGAGAAACCGCGGACCCGGTCATCCCCGGCCGTTACCACGGTCAACATCTGCCGCAGATCCGCCAGAGTCCATGAGGTGGCATCAGAAAACTCGATCCGGTGGCCCGTGGCGGCAAGGTTGCCGAAACTCTCGTTGACGTTGACGGTGACCCAGTCGGCGCTGGCCCCTCCATCGTCCAGAAGCAACTGCAATCGGATCATGTCGGGGGTCGTGGTCGGCGACCAGGTGCGGGTCAACCGAACCTGGTTCGCCGCCCGATCGACGAACTGGATGACGTCGCTGGACGTGACGGAATCCGCGAAATCCTGCACCGTGTCTTGTCCTTCATCGGTGGCCATGATGAAGCGGTCGCTGCCCTCGCCTCCGGCAAGTGTGTCGTTGTCTCGACCTCCCGTGAGCACGTCGTCACCCGCTCCTCCGTCCAGAACATCCCAGCCCCAATTCCCCAGAAGCTCGTCGGCACCGCCGTAACCCGCCAGGTAATCGTCTTCGGCAAAACCCACCAGCCGATTAGCGCCCTCGTCGCCGAAGCGTTGAACCTGACGGGCGAGATAGAGGCCGAGGAAATCGTCGGAAGTGTGGGTGTTCTCCTCACCGAACTCGAAAGAAAAGGACGACTGGGCGAGATTGTCGAAGACCAGATAGAAGTAGATGTCGGAACCCGCGCCCACGGCAACCAGCTCCAGCCCCGTGCCTGCTTCGAAAGCCTGATTCGCGAAAAATCCGTAGTTGCCTCCTTCGATCAGTAGCTCCGGGGTGGGCCCGATGATCCGATTGTTCCCGACGTCGTCGACGACGACGTCGGCAGCATCCGTCACGTAGGTGTCGTTGCCGGCCCCGCCGTACAGGAAGTCCATGCCCGTTCCGCCGTCGAGATAGTCGTCGCCTTCCTCTCCGTAAAGCAGGTCGTCACCTTCGTCTCCGAACAGCAGGTCGTTCCCCCCACCGCCCCAGAGGTCATCGACGCCCTCCCCGCCTTCGAGGTAGTCCGCGCCGTGGAAAGCCGGATCGAGGCCATCGACATCGCCGATGAGAACGTCGTCGCCGATGCCGCCGAACAACTGATCCGCGCCCCCGTCGCCCTCGAGATAATCCGCGCCGTCGCCGCCGTCGAGATAGTCGCTCCCGTGGTATTGGGCCTGGATGTTGGGCGTCCCCGTCGAGGACAATCCCGAATCACCATAGAGCTTGTCGTTACCTCCGCCACCGATCAGCGTGTCGCTCTCGCTGTCTCCGAAGAGGAGGTCGTTGTCGAGGCCGCCATCGAGAATGTCGTCGAACTCTCCGCCGTAGAGCCAATCGTTGCCGGCGCCACCGAGCAAAACGTCGCTGTCTTCCTCTTCATACTGCTCGGCAGCCACTTGCCAGACGCCGTCAAAACCTTGAAGAACGATCACGTCGCCGGAGGAATCCACCGACCACGTGTGGAAAACGGGTTCGAGATGGCCTCCGCCGGCTAGTACATCGTCGCCCGCGCCCCCTTCCAGAAGATCGTTCCCGACGGATCCAGACAGAATGTCGTTCTCACTGCCGCCATCCAGGTAGTCATCGCCGCCGCTGCCGAGCAGTGCATCGGTTCCGGATCCACCGCGAAGGTTAGCGTGCTCGAACGCCGACCAGACATCCTCGCTAGCAAGAAGCGCGTCCTTGCCACTGCCGCCGTCGATCTCAACTATGCCTGAACTGGACAAGTAGGCACCCAGCAGGTAGTTGTCGAGATCATTGCCACGCAGTGCGCCGGATCCGCTCCACACCTGCGTCGCGCTCGTCCCAGTGATCTCTCGAAGACTGCCCGGAGTATCACTGATCGTAGCAACGAGAACACCGAAGTACACCGAACTCGCGATTACCTCGCTTGCGGTCGAAACCTGCAACTGGCTGTGTGCTTGGACGTCCTCGAGTCGAATCCCCAAATCGCCGTTTTTGAACCCCTCGACCACTAACGAATTAGAACTCCCGCTACGCGAAATCGTCAACTGCACTTCGCCCGCGTTCGGGTCACCGTTTGTCACGAACGTGATGTCGCCTTTAGTCCACGTTGTTTGCGCAGAACTACCGACCACCACATTGCGTGATCCACCGGTCAGGTTAAAGCTATCAAACACCACAATTCCCGATTTCCTCCCATTTACCTCACGGAATTCTTCAATTCTGTCGTTACCGCCAGTACTTTGAGTGTGGTAGACATCAAAACCACTGCCACCGACGAGCCTATCGTTCTTGGTTGCGCCGGTCAGAACATCTCCTCCCGCTCCACCCAACAGCACCAAACCAGTCGCCGAGGAGGAGTAGAACTGCCTCAAATTCCCTAAGATCGGTAACTGCAGCAACGAGGCCAATCCGAGGGAGTCTCCGCCGTCGCTTCCGTAGACGATCACTCTGTTCTGCGTGTCGACGAATCTTGTTATGCCACTCGACCATAGTTTCTCGGTCACAACAGGCATTTCATAAGTCAGACGAGCGAGACCCGATACTGGGTTGTATGTCTCTGTATGGCGCTGAACGTCAGCTTCATAGTCGGCATTTGTATATGTTCTTGTTGGTATACTGTTGATATTCGCTTGAAAGCTTATGGGTACTGGTCGCCCAATTCCCCACGGATCGATACGTGGTTGAAGGTACGTGTTGCCAAACGTTGATGTTTTCGAGTCAGACTTGAAGTCGAAGTCCTCGTCGAACGGGCGAATCTGGTAGTTTAGGATTGCCCGACTCCCGTCCTGATTTACGACAAACTGCGCGCTTGAATCCAGCCGAAAGGATTCAGATCCCCAAACGTATGTGCGCATTGCGTGATCGTTCAGCGCATCCGAATACTCGTATGCTCGAAAATCCTTCGTTCTATCTGCTTTCAGATCGCCCAGCGTGCTCAAAGCCTGTGCCAACGTGTAGGTTCCTGGTGCGGTGAAGATTGTCCCTGACATGAACTTGTCAACGACGGCAATGTTCACTCCAGTTACGAAGCGTCCGGGCCCAGTCGCCATAAATGACACAGCGTCAACCAATACTGTAGGAACAAGAAAGGTTTGCTTCCGAATCAGAGATTCGTTAGCCAAGTCTGGAGGTAGGTTTGCCCCGCCGTACAGAAATAGCTTTGTGATTTCGAGGATGTCGAGCTGATTCCATGTATACATCGTTACCTCGCCTTGGTTGTGCTTTCTGTTGCGGAGTGGAGCTTTGAAGAACGTTCGCCATACATGTTGCCGCGACCGCCGCAGACGGTGATTTCAACGAACCGAGTCATGTACCTAGCGGTGCCTACCACCTGCGAGGTCGTGAGTTCATAGCTCACCTCTGCCTCCACCAAGTACTGACCCCAGTTCGTCCACAAAGTGGTCGCCACAGACGGTCGCTGAATAGCGCAGCAATCTGGATGTCTACTCAGGAATGACTGCAATGTCTCGTCATCTCTCATCAATATCTCACCCTTGACATGCGATAGCGCAGCAAGAACAAACTCATCGTCGGTTAGATACTTCGATTGAGCGACGCAGTAGCCCCTGATTTCGTGGTACTCGCCCCAAGAAAAATAGCCAACCCCGAGAACGACCATGAGTACAACCAAGATTCGCCATGGTCTCTTGACCTTTGATTTGCCTAGCGTGGCCTTCGTCATTGTATTTCCTTCGTTGCTTTTACAACCTTATGGGCCCGTGTGTTGGGTCGCCTCATTGCCGATGCGGTACGTTGCGAAAGCATTCGTCGCAAATCACCGTTCGCGGAAACTCTCAGCTGCCCGCCTTCGAATCGGGTCGATTAAGTACGCAATCACGGTCCGCTTGTCCGCCATGACCTCCGCGCTCACCGCCATTCCGGGGCTCAGGTTCACCTCTCGCTGGTCCACCACCAGAGACCCTCGGTCTAGCCTCACCCTGACCTGAAACGTCGGCCCGCGCTTTTCGTTCTGTACCGCATCGTTGGAAACGAAGCTCACGACGCCAGGTATGGTTCCATAGCGCGTAAAGGGGAACGTTTCCACCTTAACCTCCGCGCGCTGCCCGACTTTCACGAACCCTACGTCCTTGTTTTCCAGCGTCGCCTCCACTTCCGCCTGATAGTCCGAGGGGGCGATGACCATCAGGGGCTGTGCCTCTGTCACGACTCCGCCCTCAGTGTGGACGGCGAGTTGCTGTACCGTGCCGTCGACCGGAGCGACGAGCCTCTGTTGCCGCTGACGGCTCTGGGCCTTGAGCAGTTCCTGTTCGAGTTGGGCCATGCGTTTGTCGGCCTCGAGCTTCTGGCCGATCGCGGTGCGCTCCACTTCGGCGATCAGGCTTGAGCGCCGCTGATGCCCTTCCTGGATGCCGGCTTCCAGTTCACGCACTCTCGCACTCTGGAACGCCAGATCGCCTTCCTGCTCGAACATGGCTTGCTGCCGCTCCAGATAACCGTGCTCGGAGACGAACTTCTGGTCCACGAGAGCCTTGTAGTCCCCGGCGCGGCGCTGGGCGATGGGAGCGGTACGAGCCAGCTTGCCTACGAGTTCTTTCGCGGAATCGCGCTCGGCGGTGCGGTGCGCGATGTCGGCATCGATCGAGGCGAGCTTGGCACGATAGTCGGCGAGATCGACCCGGAGGGCTTGCGCTTCGCCTGCGACGCGGTCGGCCGGGAGATCGGTCTTCGCGGCAGCGCTGACCGGGAGTGTCGTGGCGCGAGCGGGATTGCGGGCGGCGCTGGCCAGTGCTCCATAGCGCAAGGACTCGAGCTTGGCCGCAATCAGTGCTTCCCGAATACGTTGGGATTCCGCCTCGCTGGCAGTTCCCGCGGCTTCCAGTTCGATCAGGACATCGCCGGCCTCGACCTGTTGCCCGTCGGTGATATGAATGCGCTTCACCACCGCCGTCTCCGCCGGCTGGATGACCTTGGCCTTACCGGAGGCGATGACCTGCCCCTGCGCCACGGCGACGACATCCACCTTACCGAGGATCGACCAGCCCAGGAAGAACAGGAACACGCCGATGATGAACCACAGGAGGGCGTGGGCCAGTACCGGTGCTGGGGTCTCGGTGATCTCCAGCGCGGCGGGCAGGAACTGGCGTTCGAGCGTTTGGCGCTTGGGCGATTCGAGGTGCCTGCGCTCTTTCCAGGCGAACCGCAAAACCCGCGCGTAGCGTTGGAAGAGGTCGATCGTGCCGCTGGTCATGCGGGTGCCTTGGGAGGATCCGTTGTCAAGCCGAATGCAGCCCCCACCCCAGCCCTCCCCCGGCACAGCCGGGGGAGGGAGTCTTCCTCCGATGGGAGAGGAGATGGTCGTGGCAGTGGCGACGCAAACGGTTGAATCTGCGTGTGGCGCATGGCAGTCCGATCACCCCGCCTGCATCTGATGCAGCCGTGCATAGCGCCCCAGCGGTTTCTGGATGAGTTCCGTGTGGGTGCCCTCCTCCACGATCTCGCCGTGGTCGAGCACGATGATGCGATCGGCGTCCTTGACTGCACTCAGGCGGTGGGCGATGACGATGACGGTTCTTCCCTTCGCCATCGCGCGCAGGTTGTCCTGCACGATGCGCTCGGATTCGTAGTCCAGGGCCGAGGTGGCCTCGTCGAAGATGAGGATGCGCGGTTGGGTCAGCAGCGCCCGGGCGATGGCAATGCGCTGGCGCTGGCCGCCGGAGAGGGTGGCGCCCTGCTCGCCCACCAGGGTGTCGTAGCCTTCGGGCAGTTCCAGGATGAAGTCGTGGGCTCCGGCGAGCTTGGCGGCTTCGATGACCGCTTCCATGGGCGCGCCGGGGTCGGCCAGGGCGATGTTGTCGCGGATGCTGCGGGCAAACAGACGGTTCTCTTGCAGCACCACGCCGATCTGGCGGCGCAGCCAGGTGGGGTCAGCCAGGGCGAGGTCGACGCCGTCGATGAGCACTCTTCCACGCTCGGGGACGTACAGGCGCTGCATCAGCTTGGCGACGGTGCTCTTGCCTGAGCCTGAGCGGCCCACCAGGCCCAGCACCTGTCCCGGGGCCAGGTGGAAGGAGATGCCGCGCAGTACTTCGGAGCCGTCCGGTCGATAGCGGAAGCGCACCTGGTCGAAGCGGAGGTCGCCCTGGATGGGTGGGAGCTGGGCCCGGCCCTGGGTCAGCGCATTCTCGCCCTTGGTGTCGAGGATGTCGGCCAAGCGCGCCATGGAGATGCCGGTCTGCTGCAGGTCCTGCCAGAGTTGGGCCAGTCTGAGGATCGGTTGGGCGACGCGGCCGGCCAGCATGTTGAAGGCTACCAGGGCGCCGATGGTCATGGCCCCGTCCATCACTTCGTAGGCACCGAGCCACAGGATGCCCACGGTGACGAGTTTCTGGATGAACTGCACGCCTTCCCCGGCGAAGGCGGCGATGCGGGTGACGCGGAAGCTGGAGGCGACGTAGCCGGCCAGTTGTTCGTCCCAGCGCTTGCTGCTCACCGGTTCCAGGGCACCGGCCTTCAGGGTCTGGATGTTGGTGACGGATTCCACCAGGAAGGCCTGATTCTCGGCGCCGCGACTGAAGCGTTCGTCCAGGCGTCTGCGCAAGGTGGGCATGACGGTCCACATGAGCAGGCCGTAGAGCGGTATGGAGGCCAGGACGATGAGGGTCAGCGTGACGCTGTAGAACAGCATCACGGCCAGGAAGACAACGGTGAAGGCCGCGTCGATGACGGACATCAGGGCCGGGCCGGTCAGGAACTGGCGGATGTGCTCCAGTTCCCGGACCCGGGCGACGGAATCGCCGACGCGGCGGGCTTCGAAGTAGGCGAGCGGCAGGGACAGCAGATGACGGTAGAGCTTCGCACCCAGTTCCACGTCGATGCGGCTGGTGGTGTGGGCGAAGACGTAGGTGCGCAGGGCCGAGAGGACGGATTCGAACAGGACGGTGGCGGCCAGGGCGACACCGATGACGGTCAGGGTGGAGAGGCCCTTGTGGACGAGCACCTTGTCCATCACGACCTGGAAGAACAATGGCGTGATCAGGGCAAAGAGCTGCAGGGCCACGGAGGCTATCAGCGCCTGGCCCACCAGCTTGCGGTACTTGACCAGCGCCGGGATGAACCAGCTGAAGTCGAAGCGGGCGAGTTCGGCGGCCAGCGAGGCGCGGGAGGCGATGAAGACGGCTGGACCGGTCATGCGAGAAACGAGTTCGGTCACCGGAAGTACAACGGGACGTTCCTGGCTCGGGTCGTGCAGCAAGGCCTTCTCGCGATCGAGCTTGGCGAGGACGGCGAAGGTGGTGTTGCCTTCGCTCACCGATCGGAGTTCGATCAGGCAGGGGAGCGGGGTCTTGCCGTCGGCGGCGCGGGCAAGGTCCAGCGGAGCGGCCTTGGCGCGCAGGCCCAGGCGTTTGGCGGCGCGCAGCAGGTCGTCGACGCCCGCGCGGCCGGACAAACCCAGTTCATGCGCGAGTTGCGTGGGCTCCGCGGCTATCCCGTGAAGGCGGGAGAGGATCGACAGGCACAATAGTCCGGCGTCAGGAGCAGGCACGTGCCGCTCGGGGGGGGGGGGGGTAGATCAGGCATGCGGTCTCGCTTGGAGGGCAAGGCTCGCGCGCAAATGCGCGGGCCAACAGCACACTGCAAGGCAAGGCCACTTGATCTGTCGCCTGTCGGCGTCGGAGATGTGGCTCTACAAACTCACTTCTCGCCCTCATTGTACCGACGAAAGTTGCCGACGTGCTGTCGGGAAACCTTGATCGATGCTATCCGGACGGACTACGAACACGGAAAAGTTCAAACTTCGGATCTCTTTGGAACGGAGATCTCAACTATCGACGTGGCGGGGGCTTTGTTTGTCGCGAGGCTTCCGTGGTCGTACGACAGGGGCACCAGTCCCTTAGTATGCGTAGGCGCGCCTTACGGAGGTCTTACCGATTCAGCATGGCTACTCCATCGTTTGCCTGACAGGCCTCAACGATCGTGAACTGGAGGTCATGCGGCTGATCGGTCGCGGCTTGAAGAGCGGCGACATTCCACGCACGCTGAATCGCAGCGTGAACACGGTGGAAGCGCATCGAGCCAACATCAAGCGCAAGCTCGGGCTGGCGTCGGCGACGGAATTGGCGCGGTTCGCTTTTGCTGCGCTCGAGGCGGCGGCGGACGCGGAGTAGTTGCATCGCTGCCCCCATCCCAACCTTCCCCCATCTGCGATGGGGGAAGGAGTGCCTGTGATTGGCACAGCCGCAAACCTATGCACTCCTTCCCCCACGACGCAGTCGTGGGGGAAGGTTGGGATGGGGGCAGGCCACCCCGACCTCCCCTGCTAGCGGTTCCCGCTAGCCCGCCCTAGCGGTTCCCGCTGCCCCGGTATCGCGCCGCGCGCGATACCGCCGACCGGCTCCGCTCCCTAGCATGACTCGCATCCCGTTCATCGGTCTCGTTCATGCACGTCAGCCTCGCCGGCATCACCAAGCGCTACGGCGCAACTCTCGCCAACGACGACGTCCACCTCGACCTCGTCCCGGGCGAGGTCGTCGCCTTGCTGGGCGAGAACGGCGCCGGCAAGAGCACGCTGATGAAGATCCTGTTCGGCTTCCAGCAGGCCGACGCGGGTGAGATCCGCATCGACGGCAAGCCGGTCGCGATCGACTCGCCGCGCACCGCGGCAGCGCTCGGGATCGGCATGGTGTTCCAGCAGTTCAGCCTGGTGCCCGCGCTCACGGTGCGCGAGAACCTGGCGCTCGCCCATCGCCGCACGCCCTGGTGGATCGGCCGCGGTGCACGCGCCTTCGGCGATCCGGTCGCGCGCCTGCGTGACATCGCGCCGGAGATCGATCCGGACCTGCCGGTGTCACGTCTCGCCGTGGGCGAGATGCAACTGGTCGAGTTGGCGAAAGTGCTGAATCTCGATGCCCGCGTGGTCATCCTCGACGAACCGACCTCGGTGTTGACGCCGGCGGAGTCGGAACGGTTGTGGGAACAGGTCCGGCGCATTGCCGCCGGCGATGCTGCCGTTGTTCTCATCACCCACAAGCTCGAAGACGTCTTCGCCTGCGCCCGGCGCGTCGCCGTGATGCGTCGCGGCCGCATGGTCGCAACGCTCGATCCCCATTCGGTTACACCGGACGCCCTGGTCCGGCTGATCGTCGGTGCCGAAACAGTCACGACCGCCCAGCCGGTGGAACGGAGACCGGACGCGCTCCCGCGCGCGTGGATCAAGACCCTGTCCGCCACCACTACGGCCGGCGCGATCGCCGATGTCGACCTGCGGATTGCCGCCGGCGAGATTCTCGGTATCGCCGGCGTGTCGGGCAACGGCCAGCAAACCCTCGCCGACGCGGTCGCCGGGCTTGCGATCCTGCATGCGGGCGAGGTGATCGTGGACGGCGAGACACTGCAAGCGCCGCGCGCCGAAACGCCGGCGCAGCCTGCGGTGGCCTACCTGCCCGAACAGCCGCTGCGCAATGCCGTGGCACCCGACCTGAGCGTCGCGGTCAATCTGATGCTGAAGCGCATCCAGGACCTGCCGTGGCGTTCGCACCCGTCGCAGTTCGACGCCGACGCTCGGGAGCGCATCACGGCCTTCGACATTCGCCCGACCGATCCGCGCGCGACTGCGGCATCGCTGTCCGGCGGCAATCTGCAGAAGCTCGTCGCCGCACGGGAACTGGCCGGTGCTCCGGCGCTGATCGTGGCCTGCTATCCCACCATGGGCCTCGACCTCGGCGCCGCCGCGGCGGTGTACGAAGCGCTGTTCGCCCACGCCCGACGCGGCGCAGCGGTGTTGTGGATCTCCGAGGACCTCGACGACCTGCTGCGCTATGCGCACCGGATCGCGGTGCTGCATCGGGGCCGGATCGCAGGCATCGCGGACACCGCGCAGGCCACGCGCCGACAACTCGGCGCCTGGATGGTGGGACATTCGATCGACGCGGCAGCGGAGACAGCGCATGCGTGACCTGATGCTGTCGGGGCCCGGCCGCGTCGCCGGCACCACTCTCGCCGTGCTGGTACTCACGGGTGCGTTCTTCCTTGCCATTGGCCGCGACCCGGCGGAACTGATGGGCCTGATCGTGCGCTCGGCGGTCGGTGACGGCTACGCCATCACCGAATCTCTGGTACGAGCCACACCGATCCTGCTCTGCGCGCTGGCCACTGCGCTGCCGGCGCGCCTCGGGCTCATCACCGTCGGCGCCGAAGGCCAGCTCTACTTCGGCGCGCTGCTGGGCACCGGATTCGTGCTCGCCAATCTCGGGGCGACCGGCGCAGCCCCCTACATGGCGATGATCGTCGTCGCGATGCTGGCCGGGGCGGCGTGGGCATTGCTGCCCGCGGTGCTGCGTTCGCATCTGGGTGTGAACGAGACCATCTCGACGCTGCTGGTCAACTACGTGGCCGCGCTGCTGGTGACGTGGGTCGTCTACGGTCCGTGGAAGAGCGCAGCCAATCTGGGATGGCCGGCCACGGCGGATTTTCCGGAGGCGTTCAAGCCGGACACGTTCTTCGACAGCCGCGTGCATTCCGGACTCTGGATCGCGATCGGGCTCGCCGTGTTGCTGCACTGGACGTTCGTGCGCACGCGCTGGGGGCTGACGCTCGACGTCCTGCGCAGCAATCCACGGGCAGGGGTTGCTGCCGGCTTGAACTGGCGGCGCAACGTGCTGGTCACCATGGCCCTGGGCGGCATGCTGGCCGGCCTCGCCGGCATTCTGGAGACCGCGTCGATCCAGGGACGGTTGCAGGCGAACCTGTCGGCGGGTGCGGGCTTGAGCGGCTTCCTGGTGGCATGGCTCGCGCGCAACCACTGTCTGCGCATCATCCCCATGAGCTTGCTGGTGGGTGCGCTGCTCGCTTCCGGCGACGGTCTGCAGATGTTCGCCAACGTGCCGTCGTCGATCGCACTGGTGGTGCAGGGCCTCCTGTTCGTGGCGGTATTGCTGGTGGGCGGCTTCGCGAACCGACTGCAGGTGCGCCGTGGATAGCCTCGACATCGTCTTCACCGGCTTTCTCATCTCGGCGCTGCGCAGCGCCACGCCGCTGCTGTTGACGCTGCTCGGCGAATGCCTCGGGCAACGCACCGGCGTCATCAACCTCGGCGCGGAAGGCCAGATGCTGGTGGGGGCCATGGCCGGATACGGTGCCACGGCGGCGTTCGGGAATCCGTGGTTCGGGTTGCTCGCGGGTGCCGGCGCCGGCGTCGCACTGTCTGCAGTGCATGCGCTTCTGGTGGTCGGTGCGCAGGCGAACCAGTTCGCGAGCGGCCTGGCGGTCTGGATGCTCGGCTTCGGATTGTCCGCGTACTTCGGTGCGGCTCTCGTCGGGCAGAAGGTCACGGCCTTCGACTCGATCGACGTCGGGTCCGCCGCGCAGTGGCCGGTGATCGGGTCGGTGATCGCGGGCATGACACCGACGGTACTGCTCGCGCTGTTGCTGGTGCCGGTGATCGGCCTCTGGTTCTACCGCACGCGCACCGGGTTGCGTTGGCGCGCCGTCGGCGAGTCACCCGCAGCCGCTCGTGCGGCCGGTGTATCACCGGCAGCGGTACAGGTTCAGGCGGTCCTCGTCGGCGGACTGCTGTCGGGTCTGGGCGGCGCGGCCCTGTCGGTGGACTACACGCGTACCTGGGCCGAAGGCATGAGCGCCGGTCGCGGTCTCGTCGCGGTCGGGCTGGTCATCGTCGCGCGCTGGAATCCGTGGTGGACCTTGCCCGCCGCGCTGCTGTTCGGCGGCGCCGAAGCGCTGTCGCTGCGCCTGCAGGCCGCCGACACGCCCGTCTCCGCGCAACTGCTGCACACCCTGCCCTACATCGTGAGCCTCGTCGTGCTCACGCTCACCTGCCTGCGCCGCAGCGACAGCGGCACACCGGCTGGCCTCAAAGCGGTCATGGATCGATGAAGCCTTCCCACCCACGTCACCTCGAAGGAGTTGTCATGAAACTGCGTCACCTGCTGTGCGCTGCCGTTGCCACGTTCGCCCTCGCCGCGGGACCCGCCACGGCCGACACCATCGGCTACATCTACGTGGGACCGGAGAAGGACTACGGCTACAACACCTCCCACGACCTCGGTCGCCAGTACGTCGAGAAGACCATCGCCGGCACCAAGACTCTGCACGTGGAGAACATTCCCGAGACCGCCGAAGTGGAGAAGGTGATGGAGCGCATGATCAAGTCGGGCGCGAACATCATCTTCGCCACCAGCTACGGCTATCTCGACTACGCGATCGCGCTCGGCAAGAAGTACCCGAAGGTCTCGTTCATGCACGCGGGCGGGCTCAAGCTCGGCGACAACGTCGGCACCTACTGGGCCAACTCGGACGACGCGATCTATCTCGCCGGCATGGCTGCCGGCTCGGTCACGAAGAGCGGCAAGCTGGGCTTCATCGCTGCGTTCCCGATTCCGCAGGTGGTGCGCTCGATCAATGCATTCACCCTCGGTGCCCAGGCCGTGAATCCGAAGGCCACCACCACCGTGGTGTG
Organism: Burkholderiales bacterium; assembly: GCA_019747905.1. Classification (GTDB taxonomy): domain Bacteria; phylum Pseudomonadota; class Gammaproteobacteria; order Burkholderiales. The sequence continues at coordinate 76,889 of JAIEQG010000038.1, read as the reverse complement.
GACCGGCGGCTGGCTCAACCCGGCGAAGGAGGCGGAAGCATCCAACTCGCTGATCGACGCCGGCGTCGACGTGATCGGCGAACAGGTGGACAGCCCCATCACCATCGCGCAGACGGCGGAGAAGCGCGGCATCTACGTGGTCGGCAAGGACGTGGACGTGTCCAAGTTCGCACCGAAAGCGGTGCTGACCGGCGCCTCGTGGAACTGGGGCCCGACCATGGTCAAGGTGGTGAACGAGATGAAGGCCGGCACGTGGAAGCCCTCGCACATTCGCGGCGACCTCAAGGACGGCACCGTGGTGCTGGATCCGTTCGGCCCCGCAGTCACCGAACCGGTGCGCAAGAGCATCCTCGCGAAGAAGGACGACATCCTCAAGGACAAGTTCGAAGTGTGGTCCGGCCCGATCGTCGGGCAGGACGGCAAGGAACTGCTCGCAGCGGGCAAACCCATGGCGATGGAGATGCTGGAGAGCATGGACTTCTTCGTGAAGGGCGTGATCGGCAGCGTGAAGTGAGGCCGCTCCCGGAGAACACGCCATGAGCAAACCGAAGCTGTCGAAGACCAAGGCCATGGGCTCCGCGGCCGCCAACCAGTGGTTGGTGGCCAAGGGCTCGGTCGACATGAGCCGCAGCGCACCGCGGTCCGTGCGCAAGGTGAAGATCGCCGCACAACCACAGAACGTCGTGGTGGACGCCAACAAGTCGGCGCTGGTCATCGTCGACATGCAGAACGACTTCTGTACTGCGGGCGGCTATCTCGACTATCGCGGCGTGGATTACCGGGCGGATCGCAAGCCGATTCGCCCGCTCGCGAAACTGGTACCGCTGCTGCGCAAGGAGCGGGTGCCGATCATATGGCTCAACTGGGGCGTGCGCCCGGATCTGCTCAACACCTATCCTTCCCTCCTGCACGCCCACACTCACGACGGCACCGGTGCAGGCCTCGGCGAAAGGATCCCCGGGGGCGCACCGATCCTGGTGAAGGGGAGCTGGGGTGCGGCCGTGGTGGACGAGATCAACCCGGGGACCCGTGACATCCACGTCACCAAGTATCGCTTCAGCGGCTTCTGGGATACGGAACTCGACAGCATCCTGCGCAACCTTGGCCTGACAACGCTGTTCTTCGCGGGCGTCAACGCCGACCAGTGCGTGATGACGACCTTGCAGGACGCTTCGTTCCTCGGCTACGACGTGCTGATGCTGGAGGACTGCGTCGCCACGACCTCGCCCGACTACTGCATGCAGGCGACGATCTACAACGTGAACCTGCTGTTCGGCTTCACCACCGATTCGAAGGCGCTGGCGGCAGGGCTGGCGGCGGCGAAGTGAGCCGCATCGAAGCGAAGCTGGCGGAGTTCGGCCTGGAGTTGCCGCGCCCGCCGGTGCCGATCGCCAACTTCGTGCCGTTCACCGTCACCGGGAATCTCGTGTTTCTCGCCGGTCAGGTGAACGAATGGAACGGGTCCGTGCCCTTCGTCGGCAAGCTGGGCGAAGGTTTCGACGTGGAAGCCGGCGTGAAAGCCGCACGCCTGTGCGCGCTCAATCTTCTGGCCTGCCTCAAGCTCGCGTGCGACGGCGATCTCGATCGGGTGCAGCGGTGCATCCGCCTGGGCGGATTCGTGAACTGCGCCCCCGACTTCGGGTTCGCGCCGGCCGTGGTGAACGGCGCGTCGGATCTGATCGTGGCAGTGCTCGGCGATGCCGGCCGCCATGCGCGTACGGCGGTGGGAGTGGCATCGTTGCCGCGGAATGCGGCGGTGGAGGTGGATGGGATTTTCGAGGTGGGGTGAGATTGCCCCCACCCTAACCCTCCCCCGGCGCAGCCGGGGGAGGGGATGTACACCCCTTCCCCCACCAAAGGTGGGGGAAGGTCGGGATGGGGGCCTGCCGTTAAACCAACCGCTCCTTGTTGAAGAACGCCTTCCGCCACCGGGTCACCGTCACCTTCTGGAACAGCCCAGCCTTGGTGAACGGATCCTCGTTGATGAACTTCTCGGCTTCCGCCCGGCTGTCGGTGTCGACGATCAGGACGCCACCGTTGCCACCCGTGCCATCATCATCGATCAGGGCACCGGCCGCCAGCAACAGGTTCTGATGTCTGGTGAGGTATTCGAGGTGCGCGGGCCGGGCATCGGCACGCACCGCTGCGCTGTTCGGTTTGTCCTGCGTCTGGATCACGTACGGCATGGGGTCTCCTCCCTCATGGATGAACGAAGCCCCGTATCGTAACCCGCAGGCTGCCCCGAGTCCCGCTATGCTCGCGGGTCCTCCACCACCGGCGCCCGCATGAACACCACCACCGCTGCCCTCTACGTCGCCATGTGCCTCGTCTGGGGCCTGTCGTGGATCGCGATCAAGACCGGCGTGGACGCGGTGCCGCCGCTGTTCTTTGCGGCCTGCCGTTTCCTGGTGGCGGGCGCACTGTTGTTCGCGCTGGCGCATTGGCGCGGATCCCATCTACCGCCGAAGCTAGCCTGGGGCCGGATCGTCGTGGCCGCGCTGCTGATCAACACAGGCTGCTATGCCACCCTCTTCTGGGGCATGCAGTACGTACCCTCCGGTTTCGCCGGCGTGGTGAACCTGTCCCTGATTCCGATCGCGCTGTTCGGGTTCGGTATCTTTTTCGGATACGAGCGCTTCACACGCTTGCGTGCGTTTGCGCTGGCACTGGGCGTGGTCGGCCTGCTGATCCTCATGCGGGCACGGCTCTCGATCGAACCCTCGCCGCTCGCGGTCGCGGGATCGCTGGCCGTCATCGCCGCCACGTTTTCCTACACGCTCGGGTCGGTCCTGAGCCGTCCCCTGCTCGACCAGGTGCCGTCGCTGGCGCTGGCTGCCATCCACAACGTCATCGGCGGCGCCGGCCTGGCGCTCCTGTCGGCTGCGTTCGAGCATGTGACCATCGAGGACGTACACCGTCTCGCCGACCCGCCGGTGGCGGCGAGCCTCGCCTTCCTCATCCTCTTCGCCTCGCTCGTGGCGTTCACGGTCTTCCTGCGCCTGCTGCGCGATTGGGGCCCCTACCGTGCCGGCACGTATGCCTTCGTCTCACCGATCATCGCCGTGGGCGTCGGCATGGCGCTCGCCGGTGAGCGCTACACGCCGCTCGAATTCCTCGGTGCGGCGCTGATGCTGGTTGCGGTGGGCATGAGCTTGCGCCCCGCGCACCAGAAAGTGCGACCATAGCAGGCATGTCTCGACTCGCCCGCTTCGGCGGCTGGTTCCTGGCGGCACTCCTGGTCGGCGCGGTCGTCTTCGCCCTCGGACCCCGTGCCGCCGGCGACATCCGCATCGAGCCGGTGGAACTGCCGGCCGATCTCGAGCCGTGGCTCGCGCAGTCCGAGGCGCGCTTCCCCGATCTGCGTCCCGATGCGAACAAGCGCATCGTCTGGGCCGACCCGGGCACGAAATCACGCACGCCCTTCGCCGTGGTCTACATCCACGGCTTCTCGTCGACCCGCATGGAGACCAGTCCGTTCGCCGAAGTGGTCGCCAAGGCCCTCGGTGCGAACCTCTTCTACACCCGGCTCGCCGGGCACGGCCGCAGCGAAGATGCGATGGGCGAAGCGACCCTCGGTGCGTGGGTCTACGACTCGCTCGAGGCCTATGCGATCGGCCAGCGCCTCGGTGACAAGATCGTCGTGATCGGCACCTCCACCGGCGGCGGTCTCGCCACGCTGCTCGCGGCGCGTCCGGAAGCCCGGGACATGCACGCCCTCGTACTCATCTCGCCCAACTACGGCGTGCGCCAATGGAACGCCCCCGTCATCCTCTGGCCCTGGGGCGAGCAGATCGCGCAACTGGTCGTCGGCGAGTACCGCACATGGGAAGCTTCCAACCCGCGCCAGGCCCGGCACTGGACCATGCGCTACCCGGTGCGCGCCCTGGTGCCGATGATGCAGAGTGTCGCGATGCTGGACGAACTCGACTTCAAGACGGTGCGCACACCGACCCTCGTGTTCTATGCGCATGGCGACAAGCTCGTCGACACCCGTGCCATCGAACGGCGCTTCGCGGAACTGGGCTCGGCAAAAAAAAAGCTCGAGCTGGTGGACTACGCCGACGATCCGGCGCAGCACGTGCTGGCGGGCGACATACTTTCGCCCTCGGCGACCGACCGCATGGCCGCGATCACGACCGCCTTCGTCCGGGCCACGGCAGCGCGGCCGTGACACCGGCGAGGCGTGCGATCATATGGCACGCGGGCATCACTGCGCTCCTGACGACGACTCCGCCGCTTGATCGATGGACGAACCCGAGCCCCTCCGGCTGCGCTTCGACACATTCGAACTGGATGAAGGCAACGCCCGCCTGACCCGCGGCGGAAAGCCGATCGCGTTGCCGCCGAAAGCGTTCGGCGTCCTGTGCGCGCTGGCACGCCAGCCCGGCCAGCTCGTGACGAAGAACGCGCTGCTCGACGCGGTCTGGGGCCACCAGCACGTGAGCGAGTCGGTGCTGAAGACCACCATCAGTGCATTGCGCGTGGCTCTCGCGGACGACGCGAAACAGCCGCGCATCATCGAGACCGCCGCGCGGCGCGGCTACCGGTTCATCGGTGGTGGCGAGCAGGCGTCGCACACGATCGATGGTCTGTCCGCGCTGCAACCAACCGACGGCCCGCCGACCATCGGTCGGCACGCGACGCGCGAGCGCCTCACCGCCGCCTGGAACAGGGCATGCGCCGGGCAACGACAGATTCTCCTCGTCGCCGGTGAAGCCGGGGTCGGCAAGACCACGCTGGTCGACGGTTTCGTCGCGACTCTCGATCCGAAGGCCTGCGTCCGCGGTCAATGTGTCGAACAGTTCGGTGCCGGCGAACCCTACCTGCCGGTGCTCGAAGCATTGGGATCGTTGTGTCGCACCGATCCGGCGCTGGTCGCATTGATGCGCAGCACGGCGCCGACGTGGCTCCTGCAGCTGCCGTGGCTGAGCGCCGAAGCCGAACGGGAAGCCCTGCGTCGCGACCTCGCCGGCGCTTCCCAGGACCGGATGCTGCGCGAGTTTGCGGAACTGACGGCGCTCTACACCGCGCGCCGGCCTCTGGTGCTCGTGACCGAAGATCTCCATTGGAGCGATCACGCCACCGTGCGGCTGATCGACCACGTGGCAAGGCGGCGCGATCCGGCCCGCTTGCTGTGGATTGCGAGCTTCCGGCTTGCGGAAATCATCTCCGAGGACCACCCGCTGAAAGCACTGCGCCACGAGCTGCGCCTGCACCGGCTGTGCGACGAGGCGGTGCTGGAACCGTTCTCGGAAAGCGAAGTGGCGGAATACATCGATGCCCGCGTTCCGGACAGCCACGCCTCCGAAACGTTCGTACGCGCCCTGCATGCCCACACGGACGGCCTGCCGCTGTTTCTCGCGAGCGTCGTGGACGACCTGATCGGCCAGGGAACGCTCGCCTCCGGCACGATGCCGGCACAGGACGGTGCAACCGTGGCTGCGCTGCATGTCCCCGAGAATCTCGTCGGCGTGATCGAAAAGCAGATGGCACGCCTGCCCGCGGATCTCAAATCGGTGCTGACCGCCGGCAGCGTCTGCGGCGTCGAATTCCGCCCGGCGACGGTGGCGGACGTGCTGGAACAGGACGCGACCTGGGTCACCGAGCGGTGCGAGGCACTTGCACGGCGGCATCCATGGTTGCGCGAACTCGACGTGAGCCGCTTGCCCGACGGTTCGCTCGATGCGCGCTACGGATTCCGGCACGCGCTCCATCAGCACGTGCTGCATCAGGGCATCGGTGCCGTCACCCGGGCACAGTGGCATCGGCGCGTGGCGCTGTCACTGGAACGCAGCCGCTCGGTGGGCGTACCCATCGCAGCGGCAGAACTTGCCTCGCACTTCGAGCGCGGACTCGATCCGATGGCGGCGGCGCGCCACTATGCCGCTGCCGCCGCGAGTGCGTTCGACCATTTCGCGCCGACGGAAGTGGTGACGCTCACCGCCCGTGGCCTGGAGCTGCTGCGGCAATGCCCGGAGTCCATCGAGCGCCACGCGCTGGAGCTCGCGCTGATCAGCCCGCGCAGCGCCGCTTGCGCGCAGTTGTTCGGTGTCAACTCGCCGGAGGCGAGCGCCGCATTCGAACGTGCCCATGCGCTGCACGAACTGCTGCCGGCCATGCCCATGCGCGGCATGGAGCTCGGCGGCCTGGGCTGGGTGTTCTGGGCCCGCGGCGAGTTCGAGCAATCGCGAGCGGTGGCGGACCGGCTCATGCAGCTCGGCGAGAGCTGCGGCGACGACATGCTCCGCGTCGCCGCCTGCAATCTCACGGGTTCATCGCTGACCCACCAGGGCCACGTCGTCGAGGGTACGCGCTGGCTCGAGCGCGGCCTGGAACTCAGCGTGAAGCTCGCCGGTTCCGCACCGTTCGTGGCCGACCTCGCCGTCTCCATCCGGGTCCGCCTGGGACTCAATCTGGCCCAGCTCGGCCGCCCCGAGCAGGGTCGTGCGCACTGGGCCCTGGCGATGGAACGCGCCGATCGCATCGGCCAGCCGTTCACTCAGATGCTGGCCCTGACCTACGGCGCGCTCATGGAGGCGAAGATCGGTGACACCGCTCGCCTGCTGGTCCACGCCGATGCTTTGCGGACCAAGCTCGCTCGCCATCCACTCGGTCTGGCGGAAGGGTACTGCCGGTGCCTGAAGGGCATCGCGGCAGCGCGTCTGGGCGATCCCGAGACCGGCTACGAACTGATCCGCCAAGGTGTCGAGCACAGCGAAAAGGTCGGCACCATCGCCGGCAGCGCCGCCGGCATCGGCTACGGCGCCGAAGCACTGCTGCTGGCGGGCCGCCTGCTGGATGCACGCAGCCAGATCGACGCCGCGTTGCAGCGCGCACGGAGCATCGGGGAGCGGGTGCACGTGCCCGACCTGCTGCTGATCGAAGCCCGCATCGCCGAGGCCGAAGGCGATTCCGCCGCGGCGCGCCGCTCGCTCATGGAAGCATTCGAAGAAGCGGCGCGCCAGGAATCGCTCTGGCTCGAACTGTGGGCGTCGGTGGCTCTGTGCGAACGCGCCGATGCGACTGAGGCAGATCGCGACCGCCTCGAATCCACCTACTCGCGCCTGCAGGAGGGTTTCGACACGTCGATCGCGCGCCAGGCCCAGGGCCTGCTGGCGCGTCCCCGCTTCGCGGATCCGGCCGCTGGTTGACCGGCGCGGCGCCGCTCGTCGAAAAGCGTAGCGCGATCAGGCCTCAGCCAGCACCCTGGTGTAACGGCCGGGGCCGCCCAGCAGGGCCTCCGGCGCGGGTGCTCGCTCCTTCCGGCGCCGCAATCCGGCCGGAAACCAGACCGAAACCAGACCGTTCCTGAACGACTCCGGGGGCGGCGATCCCTACTCTGCCGGTCATCGACAACGACGACCCGTGGAGTACGCCATGACCTTAAGCCCCCTCACGCGCTACCCGGCCCAGCGCAGCTACGTGCTCAAGCTGGAACGCCATGCCACGCCCGAACGCGAACGCATCGCGGGCCGGCTGGAGAACATGACATCCGGGCATCATTTCGAGTTCGGCACCGCGGAGCAGCTCATCGCCTGCCTGGTGCAGGACCTGGGACTCATGGTCCAGGAACAGGAGGATTTGCGATGAACCGGCATCTGCGCCGTCGCGCCCGCACCGCGACGCTGGTCCTGTGCGCCTTGTCCGTGGCTGCCTGCGCGCCGCTGTCGCCGCGCGCCGGTCGCCCCGAGATGAAAGCGGCCAACGCCTATGCCACGGAGAAATCGTTCTCCGGGCCGACGGCAGCATGGCCTGCGGACACATGGTGGACGGCCTATGGCGATCGGCAGCTCGACAGCCTGATCGGCGAGGCGTTGCGGGGCGCACCGAATCTTGCGGTCGCCGAAGCCCGGTTGCAGCGCGCCGTAGCCTACAGCCAGGTGGCGCGCGGCGCGACCCGTCCGCAGGTGAGCGCGAACGGCTCGGCGTCGCAGCAGAAGCAGAGCTACAACTACATCACGCCGAGCGCGCTCACGCCGCAGGGTTGGAACGACTACGGCCGTGCGACTCTCGATCTCACCTGGGAGCTCGACTTCTGGGGGAAGAACCGCGCGGCGCTCGCCGCGGCCACTTCCGATGCCGAGGCTGCACGGGCGGACGTAGCCCAGGCGCGCCTGGTCCTCGCCGCATCGATCGCTTCGACCTACGCCGAACTGGCGCGCGAGTTCGCCGCACTCGACACCGCGAGGGCTGCACTGGAGGTCCGCACCAAGACTGCCGATCTCTTCCGCCGTCGGTACGACAACGGCCTGGAAACGCTCGGCAGCGTCCGCGGCGTCGAAGCCCGCCGCGCCGCGGCCGAAGCCGAAGTGCTCGCGGTGGAGGAGCGCATCGGCCTGCAGCGCAATCGCCTCGCCGCACTGGTGGGTGCAGGACCGGATCGCGGGCTGCAGATCGCCCGCCCGGTAATCGACCTCAGCCGGCCCTACGGATTGCCGCCGCAAGTCGCCGCCGACCTCATCGGTCGCCGCCCCGACGTGACCGCTGCCCGGCTGCGTGCCGAAGCCGCATCGAAGCGCATCCGCCAGGCCCAGGCCGCGTTCTATCCGAACGTGAACCTCATGGCCTTCGTCGGCGTGCAATCGCTCGGCCTCGACAACCTCGCGCGGAACGGGTCGTCCATCGGCAGCGTCGGCCCGGCCATCTCGTTGCCCGTCTTCGACGGTGGTCGGCTGCGCGGCCAACTGAACGGCGCCGAGGCGGAGTACGCCGAAGCCGTCGCCAACTATGACCGCGCCGTGGTGCAGGCGCTGCAGGACGTCGCCGACGTCACGGTCAGCCGCAAAGCACTCGGCGGCCAGCTCACGAAGACCGGCGAGGCGGTCGATGCGGCGCGCGAGGCGTGGCGCATTCAGAACAACCGCTACGAAGGCGGCCTCTCGACCTATCTCGACGTGCTGTCCGCGGAAGACAGCCTGCTCGAGAGCTTGCGCACCCTGACCGATCTTCAGTCGCGCACTTTCACGCTCGACGTCGCGCTCAACCGGGCGCTCGGCGGCGGGTATTCGACCACCACCCAGCAGTGATCAACCAGGAGCAACCCACCATGTCCAGAATGGAAAGCGAAGTTCTCGAAGCGGCCACGGCCACGATCGACGCCCGCAATCGCAAGCGCCGCAAGCGCCTGTTCATCGTACTCGCCGGCGTCGTCCTGAAAGTGGGCGTCGGTTATGGCGCCTACGAATACCTGCATGCATCCCGTTTCGTGTCCACCGACAATGCCTACACGGCGGCTGAAACAGCGCAGGTGACCCCGGCGATCAGCGGCATCGTCCGCGAAGTGCGCGTGTCCGACACCCAGGCAGTGAAGCAGGGCGACATCATCGTCGTGCTGGACGACACCGACGCCCGGCTGGCGCTCGACCAGGCCGAGGCCGAACTGGGGCGCTCGATCCGGCGGGTGCGCGGCTACGTGGCCAAAGACACTTCACTGGCGGCGCAGATTTCCGCTCGCGTGTCGGACGAGCAACGCGTCGCCGCTCAACTGACCGCCGCCCGCGCCGATTTCGAACGGGCCGAGGTGGATCTGAAGCGGCGCAAGGCGCTTGCGAGTTCCGGCTCGGTGTCGGGTGATGAGATCACGAAGGCGGAGAACGCGTACGAAACCGCACGGGCGAACCTGGCCGCCACCCAGGCATCCGCCGAGCAAGCCAAAGCGAACTACAGCGCGGCCATCGGTTCACGCGCGGCCAACGCCGTATTGATCGCCGATGCCACCGAGGAGACCAATCCGGAAGTGACCCTGGCTCGCACCAGGCGCGACCAGGCGGCCGTCAACCTCGAGCGCACCGTGATCCGCGCGCCGGTCGACGGGGTCGTGGTCAAGCGTTCGGTACAGGTGGGCCAGCAGGTACAGGCCGGATCGCCGTTGCTGTCGGTGGTACCGCTGTCCGACGTGCACGTCGATGCCAACTTCAAGGAGGTGCAACTCGACAAGGTTCGCATCGGGCAGCCGGTGGAAGTGATTTCCGACCTCTACGGCAAGAAGGTTACCTATCACGGCATCGTCGCCGGTCTGTCCGGCGGCACCGGCTCGGCCTTTGCCACCATCCCCGCGCAGAACGCCACCGGCAACTGGATCAAGGTGGTGCAACGGGTGCCGGTGCGGGTCCGGCTCGATGCGGAAGAGTTGAAGGCACGGCCGCTGCAGGTGGGCCTGTCCATGCACGCGACCATCGATACCCACGCCACCAACTAGAGACCACGACCGTGTCCACCTCGACCCAGAAACCCGTCACGGAAGCGCCGCTCGAAGGCGGCGCCCTGTGGCTCGCCGCCATCGTGCTCGCGACGGCGAATTTCATCGCCGTGCTCGACATGACGGTCGCCAATGTATCGGTGCCGAACATCTCGGGCAGCCTCGGCATCAGCAGCAGCCAGGGGACCTGGGTCATCACGTCCTACGCCGTGGCCGAGGCGATCATCGTCCCGCTCACCGGCTGGCTCGCCGGCCGCTTCGGTGCGGTGCGGGTCTTCACCGCCGGGATGGCGTTGTTCGGTGCGTGTTCGGCACTGTGCGGACTCGCCGACTCGCTCTCGATGCTGGTGGTCGCGCGCGTGCTGCAGGGTCTCTCCGGAGGCGTCATGATGCCGCTCTCGCAGACCCTGCTGTTGCGGATCTTCCCCAAGGACAAGGCACCCGCGGCCATGGCACTGTGGGCCATGACCACGCTGGTCGCCCCGGTGCTAGGTCCGATCCTCGGCGGCTGGCTGTGCGACAGCTACGCCTGGCCGATCATCTTCTTCATCAACGTGCCCCTCGCCATCATCTGCGCGCCGATCGCGTGGCGCATGCTGAAGCGCTACGAGCAGGCGCTCGTCCGCGCACCGATCGACAAGGTGGGCCTGGTGCTGCTGATTCTGTTCGTCGGCGCGCTGCAACTCATGCTCGATCTGGGCAAGGAGCACGACTGGTTCGCCTCCACCGAGATCTGCACGCTCGCCGTTGTGGCCGTCGTCGGCTTCGCCGCGTTCCTCATCTGGGAGTTGACCGAGCGCCACCCCATCGTCGATCTGAGGGTCTTCCGCCATCGCGGATTCACGGCGGCCGTGGCGGCGATCAGCCTGGGCTTCGGAGCGATGTTCGCGACCAACGTGCTGACGCCGCTGTGGTTGCAGAGCTACATGGGCTACACCGCCACGTGGGCCGGCCTCACGACCGCGTGGAGCGGCGTGCTCGCCGTGGCCGCCGCACCGGTGGCCGGCAATCTGATCGGCAGGATCGACCCGCGCAAGTTGATCTTCGGTGGGCTCATGTGGCTCGCGCTCGTTACCGTCATGCGCGCCGTCGCGACCACCGACATGACGTACTGGCAGATCGCGCATCCGCTCATCTTGATGGGGCTGGGGCTGCCGTTCTTCTTCGTGCCGCTGACCGCACTGGCGCTGGGCAGCGTGGAGGAACACGAAACCGCCTCGGCCGCGGGGTTGCAGAACTTCCTGCGCACATTGTCCGGCGCGGTGGCCACGTCGATCGTCAACACCGCGTGGGAGGACGACACCAGCCGCAAGCACGCAGAGCTGGTCGGCCTGATCGATCCCGACGGCAGCACCAGGACCTCGCTCATCGCATCGGGCATGACTCCGGATGCGGCGAACAGCACCATCGACAACCTGCTGCAGGGGCAGAGCGTGATGCTGGCGACCAACCATCTCATGTCGATCGTCGTGGTGGTCTTCGTGGCAGCGGCATTGATCATCTGGCTGGCTCCGCGACCGACCCGTGCCGTGGACATGGCGCAGGCGGGGCACTGAGAAGCTATCGGTTCGGCGCTCGCGCGAGAGCGCCCACCGCTTTCTTCACCGCGATCGCCTGTTCCTCACCATTCCACCAGCGGGTCGCGAGCCCGACGATCTGCTGGCGGGAACCCGAGCCGAGTGCCTGCAGGACATCCTTCTCGAAGGGCTTCTCGGCTGCCAGCGTTGCGCGCAGCGCATCGAGCGCGCTTTGCGCCGCGCGCACGTCGGCTCGATCGCCGATGCCCAGCACGCCGTAGACCGCAGCGAACCGGAGCTGCACCTGCGCGAGCTGCTGCGCCAACGCCCGAGACGTCTCGTCGGCCACATAGGCGAACTGCGGATCGCCGACGATCCGGTCGATGACGCGATCGACTTGCCGTTCGTATTCGCCCAGCGCCGTTTCGAGTTCGGCGAGTTCACCGGCAAGGTTCCGATCCGCGCCGATGGTCGGCAGCGATTCCAGCACTTTCAGGTGGGCGACCCACGGATCGCGCATCGCGGACTCCGCGATGGCCGGATCCGACTGTGCCCGCACCGAGGCGCTCCACCCGAGTACCAGTGTCAGGCCCATGACGACCAGTGCGCGGGCTCGGCGTTCCATGAGGTCCATCAGCCCTCCTTCATCGACCCGATGTACCGCGAGCGTACACGCACGGATGGGTAACCGGTGCGCGGCTCGACGTCCCATTGATGCACATCAAGATGGCACTGCAGCCCGGGACTACCGTTGCAGTGCCGTCGCTCGAATCGGGCTCCGGCACGAACACGAGGAGTACCGCCATGAGAACTTTCCTCTATCCCTGGATCGCCGCGACCGTGCTCTCGCTGGCGCCGCCCGCCCTTCGGGCCGCCGAGGAGGACCACTCGGCCCACCACCCGCCGCCCACGGAAGCAACCGCTCCCGCCGAGCACGAGCATGAGAAATCCGAGCCTGGTGCCATTGAGGCCGGCATGCGCCGCATCGAAGCCCTGATGCAGCAGGTTCGCGAGGCGGACGACCCCGATCGCAAGCGCACCCTGCTCGCGGAACACCTGCAGGCGATGCGTGATCAGCTCGTTCTGGCCCGCCAGAAGCCGGCGACCGCGAAGACCGCCATGAAGCCGACGGAGCGCAAGGATGGCGCCATGGGCGGAATGATGAAGGGCGGCGGCATGATGCAGAAGCACAAGCAGGTGGAAGACCGGCTCGACATGCTCGAGCGGCTGCTGCAGCAATCGCTGGAGCGGGAAGCGGTCGAGGAATCGCTGGACGAGCGCTGACGGCTGGTGCGACGGCTTCAGAACCAGGGCTGCGCGAGACCTTCAGCCTGGAAGGTGGCCGTGACGGCCGGGAGTTGCGCGAGGCGCTCCAGATAAGGGCCGAGATGGGGCACCGCGCGCGCCGGCCGCTGCATGTCGAGCGCCCAGTACGCCAGCATGAGCAGGAACGGATCGGCCACGCTCAGGTCCTTGCCGCACAAGTAGGGACCGCCCTTGCTCAGGTGCAAGGCGAGATGATCGAACATGCCGGCGATCCGCGTTTCCGCGTGCGCCTTCACGCTGTCCACGGCCGCCGGATCGTCTGCGTGCCGCTCCGGGTAGAACCAGCAGAACATCTCGGCCTGCAGCGTATTGCTGAGGTAGAAGAGCCAGCGGTAGACATCCGCGCGCTGCGCGCTGCCGAGCGGCGGCACGAGGCCGGCACCCGGATGCTTGTCGGCGAGATGCAGGCAGATCGCAGCCGCCTCGGTAAGCACCAGCGTGCCATCCTGGAGCACCGGAATGCGTCCGAGCGGATTGAGCGCGAGGAATGACGCGCCCTGGTTTTCGCCGTGCGCGAGGTCCACGGGAATGCATTCGAACGGGCAACCGATGAGCCGCAGCACCATGTGGGGTGCCATGCTGCTGTAGCCGGGGGCGAAATGCAGTCGATACAAGGGCAACTCCGGAGAAGGGATCGGCGTACCGCACTCGCGATCGTGCCTGTGCTCTCGCCGTCCTGTCCATCGCTGCACCTCGATGGTGCGCGTGCCTCGTCGACCCCACCGGCGATCGCCCGTCAGTACGATCGCGGCAGTCCGAGCACCTTCTCGGCGATGAAGCACAGGATGAGATGCGGGCTCACCGGAGCCAGTCGGGGAACCATCGCTTCGCGCAGGTAGCGCTCCACGTGGTACTCCTTCGCATAGCCCATGCCGCCGAGTGTCAGCACCGCCTGCTCGCAGGCCCGGAAGCAGGCTTCCGCAGCGAGGTACTTGGCGGCATTCGCTTCGGCGCCGCAGGGTTCGCCCTTGTCGTACAACGAGGCGGCCTTGAACACCATCAGGTTCGCCGCCTCCAGTTCCATCCACGACGCCGCGAGCGGATGCTGGATCGCCTGGTTCTGGCCGATGGGCCGATCGAACACGATGCGCTCGTTGGCGTAGTCCACCGCACGCTGTAGCGCAGCCCGGCCCAATCCGACCGCCTCCGCTGCGATCAGGACGCGCTCGGGGTTCATGCCGTGGAGAATGTACTCGAAGCCCCTACCCTCTTCGCCGATGCGATCCGCCAGCGGGATCGCGAGGTCCTCGATGAAGAGCATGTTCGAGTCCACCGCCTTGCGGCCCATCTTCTCGATCTCGCGCACCTCGACGCGGTCGCGGTCGAGCCGGGTGTAGAACAGCGACAGCCCTTCTGTCGGTTTGCGGCACTCGGCGAGCGGCGTGGTCCGCGCAAGGACCAGCATGCGCTCGGCCACCTGCGCGGTCGAGATCCAGATCTTGCGTCCGTTCAACACGTAGCGGTCGCCCTCGCGCCGGGCAATCGTCTCGATGCGCGTGGTGTTGAGACCCACGTTGGGCTCGGTCACCGCAAAGCAGGCCTTCTCTTCCCCGCGGATGAGCGGCGGCAGCCAGCGTGCCTTCTGGTCTTCGGTGCCGAACACCACCACCGGGTTGAGCCCGAAGATGTTCATGTGGATGGCCGAAGCGCCGGAGAATCCCGCACCCGACTCGCTCACCGCCTGCATCATGATCGCGGCTTCGGTGATGCCAAGGCCGGCGCCACCGTAAGCTTCCGGCATCGCGATGCCGAGCCAGCCGTCGCGCGCGACGGCGCCGTGAAAATCGTCGGGGAAGCCGCCCTGGCCGTCGCGCTCCAGCCAATAGCGGGCATCGAAGGGTTCGCAGACGCGCTGGATCGCGTCGCGAATGGAACGCTGCTCGGAGGTGAACGAGAAGTCCACCGGCGATTACCGGCTCATGAGCTGCGTCACCTGCTTCCGCGCGAGTTCCGCGATCTCGGCGTCCGAATACCCGGCTTCGCGAAGAATCTCGGCGGAGTGCTCGCCCAGGCGAGGCGCCGGCTCACGTGGTCCAGGCTGCGACTTCGACCAGTTCGTGGGCGTGCGCAGCGCCAGCATCGCGCCTTCGGTCGGATGATCTTCGTGCACGAAGAAACCGCTGTCGACCAGATGGGGATCGGTCACCAGGTCGGCAACCGTGCGCATCGGTGCCACGGGCACATCGATTCTCTCCAGCATTGCCGTCCACTCGGCGGTGGTGCGCGTCTTGAACAGATCGGCGAGAAACGCGTAGATCGCGGCAATGTTCGCCGCACGCTTGCCCTGCGAGGCGAAACGTTCGTCCTGCAGCAGATCGTCGCGGCCGACGGCCGGCAGGAATCGCCGCCATTGCTTGTCGTTGTACACCAGCACGCAAAGCCAGCCGTCCTTGGTCGCATAGGGCCTGCGCTCCTGCAGCCGTGCATACCCGGTACCGCCGATCGGCGGCTCATAGGAGAGCCCGGCCAGATGATCGCCCAGCACGAACTGCGCGACGCTCTCGTACATGGGCACTTCGACCGCCTGTCCTTCACCGGTACGCTCGCGATGAAACAGCGCGGCGTTCACGGCGTAGGTGACGTGCAAACCCGTCACGCGATCGGCCAGATTGACCGGCGCGTAGTGGGGCGCCGTCGTGCCGTTGCGGGAGGCAAGCCACGGCAGCCCGGTGCCACCCTGGATGAGGTCGTCGTACGCAGCCCGGCCGGCGTTCGGACCGCGCTCCGAGTAACCGTAGGCGCCCACGTAGATGATGCGCGGATTCACGGCGCGGACGTCGTCGTAGGAAAGACCCAGGCGCTGCATGGCCGCGGGCCGCACGTTGTAGATCAGTACGTCGGCGTCCTGAGCGAGCCGCAACAGCGCCTCCCGCCCTTCGGGCTGCTTCAGGTCCAGCACGAGATCGCGCTTGCCGCGATTCAGGTGCAGGTGCAGGTGACCCATGCCTTCGGACTTCATGGGCCCCGCGTAGCGCATGTTGTCGCCTTCGCGCGGTTCGACCTTGATCACGTCGGCGCCGAGTTCGGCGAGGATCTGGGTCGCGAACGGCCCCATCACGACCGTGGTGAGATCGAGGATGCGCACACCTTCGAGCGGGCCTGCCATGGGTTTCCTATTCGGGTTTGATGCCGGCATCGC
This sequence comes from Burkholderiales bacterium, assembly GCA_019747905.1. Lineage (GTDB taxonomy): Bacteria > Pseudomonadota > Gammaproteobacteria > Burkholderiales. The sequence continues at coordinate 60,709 of JAIEQG010000038.1, read as the reverse complement.
GGATCAGCTTGCCCCAGTAGTCGAACTGCGCGCGCAGGTATCTGGTGAACTCCTCGGGGCCGAGCGGATCCACCTCGAAACCGATGAGCGCGAGCTTGTCGACCACTTCGCTACTGGAGAGGACGGCAAGCGTTTCCTTCGCGAGGCGATCGACGACGGGCCTGGGTGTACCCGCCGGGACGAACAGCCCGTTCCACGACGTCACGTCGAATCCCTTCACGGTCTCGGCGATGGGCGGTACACCGGCCACGAGTGCCGAGCGCCGTGCGGTGGTAACGCCGAGCACCTTGACGCGCCCGGCCGTGACGTGCGGCATGGCCGTGGCGAAGTCGGCCACCATGACCGGCACTTCGCCGGACACCACGTCGAGCATCGCCTGCGGACTAGCCTTGTACAGCACGCCGGTCAGCCCCAAGCCCGCCTGGGTGTTGAGGCTTTCCGCCGCCACGAGCGAGGTGCTGCTCGCCGAGGCATAGGTGAGCGCACCGCGATGGCTGCGCGCATGCGCGATGAACTCCGCGGTGCTCCGAACGGGCAACGACGGATTCACCACCAGCATGAACGGCAGCGTCGCCGTGCGCGCCACCGGCTCGAACTCCTTCACCGGATCGTAGGGCAGGGATTTGTACAGGTGCGGATTTGCCGAGTGGGTCGTGTTGGTCGTGACGAAGATGGTGTAGCCGTCCGGCTTGCTCTTCGCGACGAACACGGCGGCAATCTGACCGAACGCGCCGGGCCGGTCGTCGACGACCACGTTCTGGCCCAGACGCTGACCCAGCTCCTGCGCGAGAACGCGCGCCATGCTGTCGGTGGCACTGCCTGCGGCAAAGGGCACGACCATGCGGATCGGGCGGTTCGGATAAGGCGGATCGGCGGCGAGACTCGGCGCCGCGGCCAGCACAAGAAATGCCGCAGCCAGCAGGCGACGACACAACCGCGGTCCGGACCGTTCAGCTCCTGACCACACGTTCCGGATGCTCTTCGTAGGGCGGCGCATAGATGACGAGCAGCTTCGCCGGCCCATCGCTCAGCACGATCACGCTATGCGGAACGTCCGGGGGGAAGAAACAGCAGTCGCCCGGTTGCAGGTCGCAGACCTCGCCGTCGACTTCTGCACGGATCGCCCCTTCGAGGAGATAGCAGACCTGCTCGATGCCGGGATGAGCGTGCGGCATGGCACCCTTGCCCTTCTCGATGACGCCAAGGATGACTTCCACCTGCTTCGCACCGACCGTCTCGCGCCCGACGAGGCGACGGTTCGTGGTGCCGCTGTGGTTGGCGGGATGGTAGCCGGGGACTGCTCCGGCCTTGACGAAGTAGCTGCGTCGTTGCTGGCCGGCCGAAGGCATCTCTCGAGGTTGTTGTCGTGCGGTTGGTCGTGTCGTGGAGTACTTCGGGCTAGCGGCGCTTTGTGCGGACGCCGGCCCCCATCCCGACCTTCCCCCACCTTCGGTGGGGGAAGGAGCTGTACACCCCCTCCCCCGGCTTAGCCGGGGGAGGGTCGGGGAGGGGGCCGCGCTTCACGCCGCCGCCTCGATATGTCCCGTCAACGGCCCCAGATTCCCCTGACCATCGAAGCTCCACGGATGTGCCGGCGCGACGAGTTCGAACCGTTCCGGCTGCGCCCTCACCTCTGCCAGCATGGGCGCGGACACTTCGATCTCCGACAGATGCAGCGTGTTGCGGATGCGCACCACGCGACAACCTTCGGGCTTCACGCGCACCACCGTCTTCACCGCCAGCGCGATGGCTTCGTGGTCGTTGTTCATCACGATGGGGATCGCCGCACCGTCGAGGTTGCCCGCCGTGATCACGTTGGCGTAGGTGGACGACACGTCGAGATCGCGGAACAGACGCATGGTGACAACGTCGGCGCCGCCGATGCCGGTGGCGTTGCCGTGCGAGACGCGCGTCAGGCCGAGCACGACGATCTTCTTCACCATCGGTTTGTTGGACCACTGCACGTTGCGGCGATTGCGGCCGGTGATGTTGGGGTCGAAACCCGCGCCCGAGATGTTCTTGCCCATTTCCTCGATGATCAGCACGTCAATCTCGTCGAAGAAGAGCCGTGGCATCAGGTCCTTGGCTCTTGCCTGCAGGACCGGTTCGCGCGTGGCGAGTTCTCCCGATAGCACGAGTTCGACGTGCGCGGTCTCGTCGTATGCGTTCTCGACGATGCCGACACCGAACAGCACGTTGCGGTTCGCGAGATGCACGTCGCGGATCTTCGGCAGAAGCTCGGGAAAGCGGTCCATGCCGTGCCGATGGTAGGTGGCAGCGCCGACGATCTTGCCGATGCCGATGGACAGCATCTTGGTGAGTCCGCTTTCCGTGGCGCCGCGGAAGCCCGTGTGCGGCTTGATGCGGTTGATGACGACGATGCCGTCGGCTTCGGCCGCATTGCGATCCATGTGCACCGGCGTTCCATCCTCGAGATGGCCGGTGATCACGGTGTCCATGCTCGCGCGGATCGGCACGCCGGTGGCCTCCTCCGTGATGCCATAGGTCTCGAGCACCTTGCGCTGACCTTCCGCGGTCGCGGCACCGTGGCTTCCCATGCACGGGAAGATGAAGGGCTTGGTACCCAACGCGCGCAGTTCCTCGATCACCGTACGTGCGATCAGCCCGATGTTGGCCACGCCTCGGCTGCCGCAACCCACCGCGATGGACTGCCCCGCCTTCACCTTCGCCCGCACTTCGGGGCGCTGGAACTCGCGCCGCACCGCACCGGCGATGTCGTCCAGCCGTGCCGGATCGAATTTCTGGCGCACCCGCGCCATGGGCGGCAGCGGAAAATCGAGTCCGCCCGCGATGCTCACTTCGATACGATCTGGAATCACGCTCTTCACCTCCGGCAGGGGGCTTCTCGGGGCCCCGTCTCGCATGGGAACCCGCATCGTAACGCGCCGGGCGATTCGTGGCGAACGCCACCTGCAATCGCTCCCGGTTCGGCGTATGGTCACGGCTCGCCGCAGCACCGCGGTCGACCAACGACAATCAGGGGAGAACATCATGCATCGCGCCGTTTCGCTCGCCATCGCGGGCACCGCCATCGCCGCCGCAGCTTTCGGCGTCGGTGTCGCCGTGGGCCAACAGACCCCGCCTTCGGCCAATCAGGGCGTCACCGTGAGCGCTCCGACCTATCTCGAACTGTCGAAGGAAGTCGACAGTGTCGAAGGCAGGCAATTGCGCCTGCGCATCGTCACCATCGAGCCCGGCGGCGTGGTGGCGAACCACAGCCACGACGGCCGTCCGACCGTCGCCCACCTCGTGAGCGGCGAGTTGACCGAGCGCCGCGACGGCGATTGGGTGAAGGTGCATCAGCCCGGCGACAGCTGGACCGAAGGCAAGGGCGTGGTTCACTGGGCGCAGAACAAGGGCACGGTGCCGACCGTGGTCGTGGCAGTGGACGTGTTCAAGCCTTGAGAACGAATCCCGGCCGCACGCTGTCGCAGACACGATTCCAACATCGACCTAACCAGGAGACATCATGATCCTTCCCGGAACCCGGCGGGCGCTCGCCTTCGCCGCATTCATATCCCTGTCCCTGTCCGCGTGGGCCGACGAAGCCACCAGCCCGCTCGACGGTTGCATCGCAAAAGCGCAGGCGGCGCGCGAGGGCGCCGTGACCGGCTGGCAGGAACTGACCGACAAGCCCGAGGACGGCTACTACGTGCGCATCGTCGGCAAGGACGGCAGCGTCGGACTGACGCAGTGCAAACCCGGTGACTCCGCCCCGCTGACCTTCGACAAGAAGACCGGGCTGGTGCGCTACGAGATGTACCAACGCGCGAAGGTGGCAGAGCCGGCAGCCCGTGCCGTCGCGCCGGTGGTGTTCGTACCTCCGACGCGACTGACCCGCATGGAGCTGTCGATCAGCATGCGCGGCGTGCCTTACTACACCTATACGCTGGCCCTGCCGGAAAACAGGAAAGCGACGGTGGAAGTGGATGCCGTCTCCGGCAAACCCATCAAGGCCACCGTCGAGTACCCGAAGTAGCGGTCACGCAAGCGGTGCGCGCACCGGGAGCGACCACGACGCCGCTGCCCACCGTCAGCGGGGTACCTTCGCAACGAACGCATTGGTCCACGCTTCGTCGAGCCTGATGGCAGCACCGGCGTCGCGCACCGAAGCATCGCTCGCCGCCGTCGTTCGATAGGAACGTTCCACGCCCTCGGACGTGACCGTTCCGTCGAGCGAATACACGGTGCGCAGGCGATCGAGGACGGCGGCATACACCGCGCGGTCACCGAAGGTGTACTCGGGCGGAATCACCTTCATCACATCGTCGGCGGAGGCCTTGCGCAGCCAGCGCAGCGCCTTGACCATGGCATTGGTCAGCGCCTGCACCGTGTTCGGGTTGCCCTGGATGAACGACTGCTTCGCGTACAGGCACGCGGAGGGCACCGGACCGCCGTAGATCGCGCGGGTGCCGGCTTCGCTGAAGGTTTCGTGCACGACCTTGAGATCGCCGGATTTCTCCAGCATCGCGATCGCCGGCTCCACGTTGGCGATGGCGTCGAGTTGACCGCTGCGCCCCGCCGCCACGGCCGTGGCCCCGGTACCGACACCGATCACCGAGACGTCCTCGGGTTTCAGTTTCGCCGACGCGAGCAGGTGGTTGAGGAACGTGTGCGTGCTCGAGCCCGGTGCCGTGACCCCGATCTTGCGGCCCTTGAGATCCTGCGGTCCCGCGTAGGAAGCGAACTTGCCTTTCGCGAGGCCGAGGGCCAGCGCGGCATTGCCTTGCAGGACGAACGCCTGGACCTTCTGCCCCTTCGCCTGCATCTGGAGCGTGTGCTCGAAGCCACCGGAGACGATGTCGGCACTGCCGCCGATCAGTGCCTGCAACGCCTTTGCACCGCCCGGAAAATCGAGCACCTCCACTTCGAGGCCTTCGTCGCGGAAGTAACCGAGGCGTTCGGCCAGCGTCAATGGCAGGTAGTAGAGCGTGGCCCTGCCGCCGACGGCTATGGTGAGGTTGGGCTTCTCGGGCGGGGCAGCGTGCGCGGATGCGACGACTGCGATCAGGGACAGCAGCAGGGCTCTGAGCAGCTTCATCGTCCGAGGTCTTTGGGATCGTTGTTGCCAGGAAGACCGCGTGCCCCCATCCCGACCTTCCCCCAGCAAAGCTGGGGGAAGGAGCCGTAAGTCCCCTCCCCCGGCAGTGCCGGGGGAGGGCGGAGGGAGGGGGCGCACAGCGCCGGCTGCCCCGGGGGAGGGCGGAGGGAGGGGGCGCACAGCGCCGGCTGTGCCGGGGAAGGGCGGAGGGAGGGGGCGCACAGCGCCGGCTGCCCCGGGGGAGAGTCAGGGCGAGGGCACATCATCACCCATTCAACTCGAGCTTCGGCACCACCTTGAACCCTGTCGGCTTCACCTTCTCCGGCAACACCCGCCCCTTGTGTGCGCGCGTGCTGGCGAAGTGTCCGAGCTCCCGCTTGCCGAGCGTGACTTCCTTTTCCTTGCCGCCGCGCCCGACACCCACCACGGTCAACGTCGGCAGATCGGACACGAGCACCGCGACCAGCTTCTCGTCCTTGTCGAGTCCCATCAGGATCAGCCCGCGGCCCTTCGGCTGATACTTGAGTTCGGACAACTGCACGAGCAGCAGCTTGCCGTGTTCGGAAACGGAGGCGACATAGCTTCCCGGCGTTTCAGTGAACGTCACCGGCGGCACCGGCGTCTCGGTCTCTTCGAGCGACATGAACTCGCGGCCGGCCCGACGATTCGAAACCATGTCGGCCAGCTTGGTGTGGAACGCGTAGCCGCCGGTCGACGCCACGAGCACCTGCGTCTCGGCCTTGCCGGCGAGGCAGTAGAGAATCTTGGCGCCATCCTGCACTTCCACGAGCGACGAGGCCGGTACGCCATCGCCACGACCGGACGGCAGCGCAGTCGCCTCGACCGAATAGGTGCGGCCCTTGGAGTCGAGGAATACCACCGGGTCGACGGTGCGGCACTGGATCAGCGTCTGCAGACCGTCGCCCTCCTTGAAGGACAGGGCCGATGCGTCCACCTCCCAGCCTTGGCGCCCGCGGATCCAGCCGTTGCGCGAGAAGATCACGGTGATCGGCTCGTCGATGACGGGCGCAGCCATCACCGCCTTCTCCGAGACCTGGATGACCGTCCGGCGCGCATCGCCGAAGGTCTTCATGTCGGCCTCGATCTCCTTCACCACCAGGTTCTCGAGCGCCTTGCGCGATCCGAGGATCTTCTCGAGATCCTTCTGTTCCTTGCGCTTGGCGTCGAGTTCCTGCTCGACCTTGATGTGTTCCAGCTTCGCCAGTTGCCGCAGGCGCATTTCGAGGATGTCTTCGGCCTGCCGTTCGGTCAGCGAGAACGCCGCCATCAGCTCCGCCCGCGGCTCGTCGGCATTGCGGATCACCTTGATGACCTTGTCCACGTTGAGCAGGACGATCATCCGGCCTTCGAGCACGTGGATGCGATCGAGGACCTGATCCAGACGGAACTGCGTCCGGCGTGTCACGGTGGCGAGCCGGAATTCGGTCCATTCGAGCAGCATCTCGCGCAGCGACTTGCCCGTAGGCCGGCCGTCGAGGCCCACCATCACCAGATTGATGGACGCGTTGCCTTCCAGGCTGGTCTTGGCGAGCAGCAGGTTGACGAACTCGGTCTCGTCCACCTTCGAGGTCTTCGGCTCCAGCACCAGGCGCACCGGGTGGGTACGGTCGGATTCGTCGCGTGCCTTGTCGAGCATCGACAGCATCAGGCCCTTCTCGCGCTGTTGCTCCGGCGTGAGCGACTTCTTGCCGGGCTTGGGCACCGGGTTGGTGAGCCCTTCGATCTCCTCCAGCACCTTGCGCGTCGACGTTCCGGGCGGCAATTCGGTCACGACCATCTGCCATTGGCCGCGCGCGAGCCGCTCGATGGTCCAACGCGCGCGCACGCGCACCGAACCCCGTCCACTCTCGTAGGCAGCGATCAGCTCGTCGCGCGGTGTGATGATCTGCGCCCCACCGGGAAAATCCGGGCCTTGGATGTGCTGGACGATATCGGCCGTCTTCAGCTTCGGATTGCGGATCATCGCGATGGCCGCGTTGCCCACTTCCACCAGGTTGTGGCTGGGAATCTCCGTCGCCATGCCCACCGCGATACCGGAAGCCCCGTTCAGCAGCAGCACGGGCAGCCGGGCGGGCAGCACAGAAGGTTCCTCCGTGGAACCGTCGTAGTTCGGCACGAAGTCCACGGTGCCCTGATCGAGCTCCGCCAGCAGCACTTCGGAGAACTTCGTGAGCCGCGCTTCCGTGTACCGCATGGCGGCAGGTTCGTCGCCGTCGCGCGAGCCGAAGTTGCCTTCGCCGTCGATCAGCGGGTAGCGCAGGGTGAAATCCTGCGCGAGCCGCACCAGGGCGTCGTAGACGGATTGATCACCGTGCGGATGGAACTTGCCGAGCACGTCACCGACCACGCGCGCCGACTTCTTGCGCGGCGTGCCCGCACGCCCGTTCATGTCCCACATCGCATAGAGGATGCGAGACTGCACCGGCTTCTGTCCGTCGCCCACCCGCGGCAGCGCGCGGTCCTTCACCGTGGCGATGGCGTACTGCAGGTACTGCAAGGAGGCATAACGTCCGATCGGCAGCGCATCGCCGAACTCGCCTTCCATCGGTGCGAAATGCGGCGGCAGCTTGCCGTCCCCGCCACCACCGCCCGCAGGCGCGCGGGGCGCCTGCGGGGCTTCGTTCTTCGGCGGTGGCGGTGCCACCGCGGTGTCGCCGCCGGCCTCGTCGAACAGGTCTCTCTGGTCTTCCATGCTTCGATCCTTATTTTCCATCGGCGACGACTTCGAAATCCTGAACCACGATGTCGCGCACGCCGTCGGTCACGACGAAACGCCATTTGCCGGGGACGAGCTGCCAGTCGTTGCGAAGTTCGTGGCCACCGCACCAGCGGCCGCGGCCGTTCATCACCGCGACCATGTGCGGGGCATTCCAGCCGTTGGTCTCGATGCCGTTCGGCTGTGTGAGCACCGGATGCCGCACGAACTCCGAAAGCATCGTCTTGCCGCCGCTGTCGTTGAGGCCCGCCAAGTCGGCGCAGAAGCCGAACCGCACGCCCTTGCGGGCGGGTACCTTGTCGGTCTGCTTCTCCAGGGCGGGCTTGCCGTTGACGATGGTGTAGAGGCCGTACTCGGTGATCTCGCCGGTAGGGATGCCTTGGGCGTAGACGAACGAGGTCGCGCCGACAGTGGCGAGCGCAAGAGCTGCCCCCACCCTAGCCCTCCCCCGGCAAAGCCGGGGGAGGGAACCTTCACCCCTTCCCCCGGCTTTGCCGGGGGAAGGTTGGGATGGGGGCAACATCACGTCCGTTTCGACGGCAATGCCATTCATGCCGAGGCTGCCCTTCACGAGATATCCGCATCCACGAGATTGCCGTACGTCTCCATCCACTCCCGTCGCTGCGACGCGTTCTCCTTCGCCATCATCATGTTGAAGATGTCGTTCGAGGCCTCGAGCTGGCCGTCCTCCACCAGTACCGGCAGCATCCGTCGCGTATCGGGATTGAGCGTGGTCTCCCACAATTGTTCCGGGCTCATCTCGCCCAGACCCTTGAAGCGACTGACCGTCCACGCGCCCTCCTTGACCCCTTCGTCCTCGAGCTTCTCCTCGAGACTCGCGAGCTCCTGCTTGTCGAGCGCATAGAGCTTGCGCGCCGGCTTGTTCTTGCCGTGGGCGGGCACGTCGATGCGGAACAGCGGCGGCTGCGCCACGTACACATGGCCCTTCTCGATCAGCTTCGGAAAATGCCGGAAGAACAGCGTGAGCAGCAGCACCTGGATGTGCGAGCCGTCCACGTCGGCATCGGCGAGGATGATGACCTTGCGGTAGCGCAGCCCCGAAAGATCGGGGTTGTCGCCAGCCTTGTGGTGGTCGACGCCCACCGCCAAGGCGATCGCCTCGATCTCCTTGTTGGCGTAGAGCGTGTCGGGGGAGTCCTGCCAGGTGTTCTTCGGCTTGCCCTTGAGGGGCAGCACGGCCTGGAACTCCTTGTCGCGTGCCTGCTTGGCCGACCCGCCGGCGCTGTCGCCCTCGACAATGAAGAGTTCGTTGCGATCCGGATCGTCCGATGCGCAATCGGTGAGCTTGCCGGGCAGCACGGCCACGCCCGAGCTCTTGCGCCGCTCCACCTTCTGCGCCGCGCGCGTGCGCGCCATCGCCTGTCGGAGCACCAGGTCGGCGATGCGCTTGCCTTCGTCCACATGCTGGTTCAGCCAGAGTTCGAACGGGTCGCGCACCATCTGCGCGGTGAGCTTCACCGCGTCGCGCGAGATGAGTTCGTTCTTTACCTGGCCCTTGAACTGCGGGTCGAGCATCTTCACCGCAAGCACATAGTTGGCGCGGGACCAGACGTCTTCCGGCACGACCTTGAGACCGCGCTGCCCCATGGCGTGCAGGTCGATGAAGTTGCGGATGGCGTTGTAGACCCCTTCGCGCAGCCCCGACACGTGGGTGCCGCCGTGCCGCGTCGGGATCATGTTCACGTAGCTCTCGTTCACCAGGTCGCCATCGGCCGTCCACGCGATCGCCCACAACGCGCCTTCGCCTTCGGCGAAGCTGTCGGATTCCGACTGCGCACTGATGTAGCGCTCGCCCAGGAAGCTCGACGCCACCGGTTCCGCACCCACCATGGCATTCGCGAAGTAGCCGCGGATGCCTTCGGGGAAATGCCATTGCGTCGTCTCGAACTTGCCGCCTTTCTCGACGTTCAGGGTGAACTTCACCCCCGGCAGCAACATCGCCTTCGCGCGCAGGAGCGCAGCGATATCGCCCGGCACTATCCTCGGCGAATCGAAATACTTCGCGTCGGGCCAGAAGCGCACGCGCGTGCCGGTCTCGCGCGGACCGGCATTGCCGGTCTTCCGCAGCGGCTCCTTCAACTGGCCGTTGGGGCCGAACACGATGCGCCAGGCAGCGCCATCGCGCTTCACGTCCACCTCGAGCTTCGTCGACAGAGCGTTGCTCACGCACACGCCGACGCCATGCAGACCGCCCGCGATGCGATAGACGGCGTCCTTGTCCGTCTTGCGGAACTTGCCGCCGGAGTGCAGCGTGGTGAAGATCACCTGCACCGCCGGCACCTTCTTCTTCGGGTGGATGTCCACGGGGATGCCGCGGCCGTCGTCCACGGCTTCCGCCGAGCCGTCCTCGTACAAGGTCACCACGACGTTCTTCGCGAAGCCCGCCAGCCCTTCGTCCGCCGCGTTGTCGATGATCTCGACCAGCGCATGGTTGGGATTGACCGGATCGGTGTACATCCCCGGCCGATGCAGGATCGGCGAGAGATCCTCGAGGATCTCAATGTCTTCCGCGGTGTACGCGCTGTCTTTCTTTGCCATCTTTGTCTTTCGAGAGAACCTGATGCGCCGCGTGGCGCTGCGGCCCGGCGGCGTGGGAGATCTTGGGTACGGCACCCGAGCGGTCGGTGCCCAGGCGCTTGCGCAGTTCGCGGATCGCGATGACGCGCACCGCTTCCGGACCGCTCCGGATCGCATCGACCAGGGCGAACAGTTCGTGCAGCACCGGATCGCGGATTGCCGCGACCGGTACCGACTTGTACAGCGGCTCCAGCGCGACGCCGCGGATTTCGCCCGCCGGATCGGGCCACACGGCCGGCGGCTCGTCGGTCGGCGGCAGCAGGTCCTTGAGCGGCGCCGCGGACTCGGCCGTCGGCAGCCCCAGGGTCAGCCCACCCCGCTCCGCGGCCCAGACGTACCGCACACCGTAGATCAGCAGTTCGTCCAGCCCCCTGGCATCCGGCACGCCCCAGCCTTCGTTCAGCCGAAGCAGCCCCGCTTCACCGCAGCGCTTGACCGCCGCGTGGACCTCCGAGGCGGACATGCCCAGTTCCCAGGCGAGCTGGGTATAGCTCCAGGGCTCGGGGCCGCGCGCCACGATCTTGAGCAGCAGGCAGACATCCTGAGGCTTGAGCATGGCCGCATTCTATTCGCGAATCGCGAATAGCGAAAAGGGCACACCCCTCAGGGGACGTCGCCTGGAGGCGACGTCCTGCGCACGCGCCTGCCGTCAGATCCGCCCGTACCGCTTGAGAATGATGTCCAGCGGCGCCCCGCTGTCGATGTCCGCGCGGATGCTCTTCTCCCGCTCGGTGATCTTCTCGGCCTCGGCGAGCACCGTCTCGATGTGCGCGGCGGGAATGACGACCACGCCGTCCGCGTCGCCGAGCAGGAAATCGCCGGGTGCCACTTCCACGCGCCGACTGGTGGCGCCGGGCATCACGATCGGGACCTGACAGCCGGTGACCTTCAACCGCCCGATGGATTGCACGGGCGAGCGGTATCTCGCATAGACCGGCATGCCGTGCTTCGCGATCCACGCGCTGTCGCGCACGCCGCCGTTCACCACGATGCCGACACATCCGCGCACCTTCATGCCAAGAGCGAGCAGCTCGCCGAACGAAGCCATGCCTTCGGCATCACCGGCCCACACCGACACGACGCCGGGCATCATGCCGTTGATGGCCTGCATCTTGTCCGGATCGCCCGGACCCTCGTAGGGCTGCAGGTGCATGCGCACCGTGTACGCGAAGCCCGCGAGCTTCTCCTGATTCGCCGCGATGGGGGTCAACGCGGTGGAGAGTGCCTGGTCGTAGCGACCGACGCCCTCCAGCACGTCGGAGACCGTCGTCGTGTCCACGGCGAGAAAGCGGTTGCGGATGGATTCCTGTTCGGGAGTCATGGGGGCGTTCCTCGATCGATCAATGTTTCGCCAGCACCTGGCCATGCAACTGCAATCCCGGGCGCGGCCAATCCACTTCGAGCAGGGTGCCGAAGCCCGAGAGAGTCACGTACACCTTGGTGAGATCCGGACCACCGAATGCGAGGTTGGTGGTGTAGACCTCCGGCGCCTTGTGAAACTCGAGCAGCTCGCCCTGCGGCGAAATGACACTGATGCCGCCGGTGATCAGCGTCGCGACGCAGATGTTGCCGCCGGCCTCCACCTTGAGGGAATCGAAGCGCTGGTATCCGGGCAAGCCCGCCACGAGCGTGCCGCCGTGGGGCGAGGGAAACGGCAGCTTGTCGAGCTGGCCTTCGCCGACGATCCGGAACTGCCACAGGCGCGAGGTCTCGGTCTCGGCGACGTAGAGCGTGCGGCCGTCCGGCGACAGGCCGATGCCGTTCGGCGTGACGATGGGGTGGACCACCTCACGGATCAAGCTCCCGTCCATGCGCGCGTAGTAGACGGCTCCTCGATCCATCTTGCGGTCGTAGATCTTGCCGAGGTCGGTGAACCAGAACCCGCCCTTCCCGTCCATCACGATGTCGTTGGGGCCCTTCAGCGTCACGCCATCGCATTCGGTGTAGAGCACTTCGACCTTGCCGGTGGCGAGATCCACGCGCTCGATCCGGCCGCCGCTGTAGTCGTCGGCGCGGCGCATGGGGCGGAACAGACCGTCGGCCTCGCGGCCGAACTCGAAGCCGCCGTTGTTGCAGACGTAGCACTTGCCGTCCGGCCCCACCGCAGCGCCGTTGGGGCCGCCGCCCAGTTCGGCGATCACGGTCTTGCGCCCGTCCGCATGCACGCGCGTGAGCGTTCGGCGTGCGATCTCCACCAGCACCACGGAGCCATCGGGCATGGCCACCGGGCCTTCGGGAAACTGCAGACCCGAAGCCATCTCGCGCCCGCGCAGTTCCAGCATCCTGGTCATCGTCGTCCTCCCCCGCTTATCGTTGTCGGGCGACGCCCCGGCGTGCCCATCGGCCGACGATACCCGATGCACCGGGTCGCCGTCACCGCCCCGGCCCTGCTACGAGCTGCAGGACAACATGGAACACCCTGCGCGCGTGCGTGCCCAGTCGGGCCGTTTCATGGCAAAGCGCTCACGGCCAGGTTGATCGTCGTAGGGACGGCGCATCACGTCGAGCAGTTCATCGATCCGGCCGAAGTCACCCTGCTCCGCGAGGTCGATGGCTTCCTGCGCGAGGTAGTTGCGCAGGACATAGCGCGGGTTGACCGCGTTCATGCGTGCACGCCGCTCGTGGGCAGGCATCCCGTCCGATCGGATGCGCTGCGCGTAGCGGTCGAGCCAAGTGGCGAACTGCGGGCGCGTCGCAACGCGTTTGGCGTCGTCGTAGAAAGCCGGCGCCAGCACATCCGGGTCCGGATGCTCGGGATCCACGTCGGCGAGCAAGCGGAACGCGAGCGTCATGTCCACCTCCGCGTCGCGCAGCAGCCGATAGAAATCGGAGCCGATCTCGACGTCGCGATCGCGCCAGGCATCGAATCCGAACTTGCCTGCCGTCATGCGCTGTTGTTCCGCTTCGAAGACGGCCGCGTACCGATCGAGCCCGCTTTCGAGAGGCTCGGTCGACGGGAACACCGGCACCAAGGCGTTCGCCAATTGGGCGAGATTCCAGTGAGCGATCTCGACCTGCTGGCCGAAGCGATAGCGGCGCCCGGCTGCATCCGTGGTGTTGGGCGTCCAGCCGGGATCGAAATCCTCCAGCCAGCCGTAGGGGCCGTAGTCGATGGTGAGCCCGAGGATCGACATGTTGTCGGTGTTCATCACCCCATGCACGAACCCCACGCGCATCCAGTGCGCGACCATCGTCGCCGTGCGCTCGCAGACCTCATGGAACCAGCGCGTACGGCGCTCCGCCGGATCACCTTCGATCTCGGGAAAATCGCGCCGGATGGTGAAGTCCACGAGGCGTTCGAGCGTCGCGAAGTCTTCGCGAGACGTGAAGATCTCGAAGTTGCCGAAGCGAATGAACGAAGGCGCCACGCGGCACACGATCGCGCCTTGCTCCGCACGGGGCCGGCCGTCGTAGAACATGTCCCGGACCACTGCTTCGCCGGTACCCACCAGGCACAGGGCCCGCGTCGTGGGTACGCCGAGGTGATGCATCGCCTCGCTGCAGAGGAATTCACGGATCGACGAACGCAGCACGGCACGACCGTCAGCAGTACGGGAGTACGGCGTGGGTCCCGCGCCTTTCAACTGCAGCTCCCAACGCTCGCCGTTCCGGTTGACGATCTCGCCAAGCGTGATCGCGCGACCATCACCCAGTTGCCCCGCCCATTGGCCGAATTGATGGCCGCCATAGACCGCGGCGTAGGGCTGCATGCCGGGCAGCGTCCGGTTGCCGCCGAACACTTGCGCGAAGTCGGGCGATTGCACGTCGGCCACCGTCAGGCCGAGCAGCGCCGCGCACTCGGGCGACCAGGAAATGAGTCGTGGCGCAGCCACCTTCGTTGGGTCCACCCGCGAGTAGCAGGCACCATGCACCTGTCGCCGCCGCGGACCGGGTTCGGAATCGGCGGGCAGATCGCGGACGAAAGTGTTGTCGAAGACGAGGGAGTTCATGAACTGGGACGCTGCCGGGCATTGGCCGGTTGCGGATGATACCGATTGGCGCCGCGGTTCAGCGCTTGCGCGCTGCCACCACCTCCGCCAGCAGGCAAAGGATCTCGTACATGATGGTCGCACCCACCAGCGCGGTATTGCCGGAGGGATCGAAGGGTGGGCACACTTCGACCACGTCGCCGCCGACCAGGTTCAGGCCCCGCAATCCGCGCAGGAACTGCTGCGCTTCGCGCGTGGTGAGCCCGCCGATCTCCGGCGTGCCGGTACCGGGCGCGTACACCGGGTCGAGCCCGTCCACGTCGAAGGTGATGTAGGTCGGTCCGTCGCCGACGACATGGCGCGCTTCGGCGATCACTTTCTCGACGCCCAACTCGACGAATTCGTCGATGAACACGACGCGCATACCCGAGTCGGCAGAGTAGCGCCACCCGTCGTCGACGGCCTGGCCGCCGCGGATGCCGATCTGGATGGTGCGCTTCGGGTCGAGCAGCCCGTCTTCGACCGCATAGCGAAACGGCGAGCCGTGATGGAACCGGCTGCCGCCCCATTCGCCCCACGTGTCGGTATGGGCATCGATGTGGATCATGCCGATCGGACGATGGCGCGCGATGCCGCGGAATATCGGGTACGTGATCGAATGGTCGCCGCCGGCCGTGAGCGGCAGCGCACCGGACTCGAGGATCCGGCGATAGAACCCCTCGATGTCGGCCAACACGGCGTCGCGATCGAAGATCTTCGAGAACGCGACGTCGCCGACATCCGCCACTTTGCAGATCTCGAACGGGTTGATGCGCGACACGTGGTGGATGCCCCGGCACATCGAGGACTGGTTGCGGATCTCGCGCGGTCCGTGGCGCGCACCGGCCCGGCAGGTCACGCCACCGTCGTAGGGCACGCCGATCATCGCCACGTCGAGACCCGCCGGATCGCGCTGCAGCGGCGAGCGCATGAAAGTGGGAATCTCCATGTACCGCGGGGAGTTCTGGGGGTTGAAGGCAGGGTTTTCCATGGGATACCTCGACACGCAACGAGCCGGGAGTTTACGAGAAGGCGTCGCCAAGCGGCGTCACTTCGCCGGCCAGCGAGCCCTGCAGGGCCGGCAACCCGTCCGAAACGCCAATTTCCGCACCCGGATGGCAGCATCGTTGATCGGCGTCAACGACGAGCATCGGAAAAAGCGAGTACAAGGACATTTTGGCGCAAGGAAATCGGGAACCTGCCGTTAACGGCAGTCGTGCATGTCGGATCCCGACCCGAGACGGGGCCCGGGATGCACGACTGACGTACCTGGATTTCCTTCAACCCTGACGTTGTCGACGGGTGGCCGCGTGGCGGATCGAGTTGTCGCCGCCGCGCCTTCAGTTGCGCCGGCAAGAACGAGGAAAGCACCATGGTCACACACGCGAGGGTCGTGTTCGTCAACAGTCACAACCATCTCACCGACACCGCCGGCCACGACTGCCGGTATCGCACGGCGAACGGTCATCCGTTGCTGCCGGGATACTGGTACCTCGTACAGTGGCCGGATGACGTGGAGGAGCCGCTGTTCGACATGCACGCGCATTACTCGGGGCCTTTCGATTCGGAGCGCGCCGCCCGCAGCGAACTGGATGCGCTGGGCGTCTCGGTGTCGGCGCTGGTCGATACGCCGCCGTCGAGCAATACCGCGACCGCCAGAAGTTCCGACGCCGCGTTCTTTTCCGACTGGCACTGCGACTGACCCGACGGCGTAAAGCCGGACCGTGCCGCGTCGGATACGCGGCCCGCTGACTCGAGGAATCGTACCTGCGCGTTCTCCTGGTTCTTTGCGTGCTCGCGGCTGCGGCTGCCGCAGTCCTGTGGCACGCTCACTGGCGCTGGCATGAGGCGACGGAATCGATCCGGGCTGCGATGCTCGTGGAAGCCGCTGCGCCAGCGATTGCGGTGTACTCCGAAAGCGATCTCGCGGACCTCCCGCCCCCGGTCGCACGCTATTTTCGCAAGGTGCTCACGGACAGGCAGCCCATCGTGCGACATGCGCGCGTGCGGTGGTCCGGCACTTTCAACATGGGCAAGCCCGGCCGTGACCAATGGGTGGCCTTCAGCGCCATCCAGGACTTCGTGCCGACCACGCACGCATTCGTCTGGGATGCACGCATGCGGATGCTGCCGGGTGTCCCCGTCTTGGTGCGCGACGAACTGGTCGGCGGGCAAGGCTCGATGCTGGGTGCGATCATGGGCCTGATCACCGTGGTCGATGTTCGCGGAACCACGAACATCGCGACGAATGCGCTGTTGCGCTTCCTGGGTGAAGCCGTCTGGGTGCCCACCGCACTGCTGCCGAGCCAGGGCGTTCGCTGGACGGCCATCGACGATGCCACGGCCCGGGCCGCGATCTCGAACGGAACCTCGACGGTGCAAGCCGAGTTCCACTTCGGTGCCGACGGACTCATCGAGTCGATGACATCCAGCGAACGCACCTTCGACGACGGGACGAACCCGCCTGCCATCCAACCCTGGGGGGGCACGTATCGGCGCTACGAGCGCCGCGGAACGATGCTGGTTCCGCTGGACAGCGAGGCGGCCTGGTCCCTGCCCACGGGTCGGTTCGTCTACTGGCGGGGAACGCCCGAGGCGATCGAGTACCGATAGGGGCGCTGTGGTCGGCGTGACGGCCGGTCCAACAGGACGTGGCCGCTGACGGACGCACGCCACGCCTAGAACCACTTGGGACGTATCGTGCCAGGGTTTACCATGGTCCGATCCAAAGGAGTGGTTCATGCGCCTCGTCGTAATCGCGCTTGCTGCATACGTGTTGCCGTCCGCCTGCATCCTGGCCCAGGACGACGAAGACCCCGCGATCCGCCGCGCCAACGCTCCGGCGGTGCCTGCCATCGCCGTAACGGCCAGCGGCAAGACCGACCGTCTCGAGTTCGACTTCGGTCGCAACCGCGGCAAGGGCTGGGTGGCGCGCAAGGGCGAGCTGTACGTCGAGACCTGGGTGCAGCACAACGGATTCCTGTGCGCCACGTACGAAGTCGGCATCCGGTTCGGACACGGCGATCCCGGATGCGCGAACGCGCGATGGCTGGCACCGGCGCGCTACGTGACCAGCCGCGTTCAGTGCAACAACGCGATCGTCCAGCACATCGGCGTCGACACCGAGTTCCAGCTGGGTGCCGACTTCGATCAGATCACGTGCGCGCAGCGCATGATCCGCTGCGTGAGCGGCAACTGCTGAAGCGACCAACCGCGCCCAAGGCGAGGAAGCGGGCTGGACCATCGCCTGGGCGGAGAGGCCGCAAGGCTTCTCGGGGGGGCATCCACTCACTCCTCCTCATGCCGGCGCATCGCCCGGTAGTCGGTTGCTAGCTGTTGCTGCACGGTCGGTGGCGCTTGCTCGTAGTGGCTCAACTCCATGGAATACGAGCCCTGACCGCCGGTGAACGCCTTGAGGCGCGAGGCATAGCCGTTCAGTTCAGCCAGCGGCGCCAGCCCGCTCACCGTCAGCGTCGCGGCCTGCAGCGCGCGCGTGCCGGTGATCTGCCCGCGACGTGAAGAAAGATCGCCGGTGATGTCACCCATGGTCGACTCGGGGCACAACACCTCGACGTGCACGATGGGTTCCAGCACGATCGATCCGGCCTTGGTCAATGCGTCGAGAAACGCCTTGCGACCCGCCGCGACGAAGGCCACTTCCTTCGAGTCTACCGGGTGGTGCTTGCCGTCGTAGACCGTGACGCGCACGTCCTGCACCGGGAAACCGGCGAGCGGACCGGCAGCGAGCACCTGTTCCACGCCCTTCTGCACCGCCGGAATCAATTGCGACGGAATCACCCCGCCCTTCACCGCATCGACGAACTGGAAGCCCTCGCCACGGGGAAGCGGTTCGATGCGCAGGAACACCTCGCCGAACTGACCGGCACCGCCAGTCTGCTTCTTGTGGCGATTGTGACCTTCAGCCGGCATGGTGATGGTTTCACGGTAGGGCACGCGCGGCGGGCGCGTGTCCACTTCCACCTTGTATTGCTGCGCCATGCGCTCCAGCGTCGCACGAAGATGCAATTCCCCGAGGCCTCGCAGCACGGTCTCGTTCATGTGGGGGTCGTGTTCGACCCGTAGCGTCGGGTCCTCGGCGATCAGCTTGTGCAAGGCGTCGGCCAGCCGCTGTTCCTCGCCGCGACGCCTGGGCTGGATCGCGAGACCGTGCATCGGCACCGGGAACTCCAGCGGCCGCATGTGGATGTGGTCCTCGTCGTGCGAGTCGTGCAGCACGCTGTCGAACTCGATCTCGTCCACCTTGGCCACGGCAGCGATGTCGCCCGGCACGCACGACACCACCTCGACATGCTCCTTGCCCTGGAGCATGAAAAGGTGTCC
This sequence comes from Burkholderiales bacterium, assembly GCA_019747905.1. GTDB lineage: Bacteria > Pseudomonadota > Gammaproteobacteria > Burkholderiales. Next base: position 42,003 of record JAIEQG010000038.1, on the reverse strand, counting down.
CACCTTGAATGGCTTGCGGCCGTCGCCGACGAAGAGTTGCGTGTCCTTCGTCACGGTCCCTTGGTGCACGCGGAACACACCCAGCCTGCCCACGAACGGATCGATCACGATCTTGAAGACGTGTGCCAGCACGTGCTTCGCCGGATCGGGTTCGGATTGGAACTCGACCGCGTCCGCGCCCTCACCCTTGTAGAACAGCGGCGGATTGCCTTCGGTCGGGTTCGGCAGCAGCTTCGCAAACACGTCGAGCAGTTCCGCCACGCCGGCGCCATTGCGGGCCGAGACGAAGCACACCGGCACGAGATGCCCTTCGCGCAAGGCCTTCTCGAACGGCGCGTGCAGTTGCTCCGGGGCGATCTCGCCTTTCTCCAGGTAGAGCGCCATCAGCTCCTCGTCGACTTCCACCACCTGGTCGACCAGTGCCCGATGGGCCTCCGCGACCGACAGGAAGTCCGCCTCGCCGCCCGGATTGAAGAAGCAATCGACGACCCGCGTTCCGCCTCCGGCCGGCAGGTTGATCGGCAGACACTCCTTGCCGAAGGCGCCCTGGATGGCTCGCAGCAAGCCGGGCAGGTCGATGTGCTCGGCGTCGATCTTGTTGACGATCACGAGCCGGCACAACTGCCGCTTCGCGGCCCATTGCATCATGCGCGAAGTGATCATCTCGATACCCGACTGCGCGCTTACCACCACCGCCGCGGTTTCCACGGCATCGAGGGCGCCGATGGACTGCCCGATGAAATCCGGGAATCCCGGCGTGTCGATGAGATGCACGCGCTTGCCTTGGGTTTCCAACCGCAGCACCGACGCCTGCAGCGAGTGCCGGTACTCCTTCTCGATCGCGAGATGATCGCTGACGGTCGATCCGCGCTCGACGGTGCCGGCGGACGCGATGGCCCCGGCGGTTTTCAGCAGCGACTCCGCGAGCGTGGTCTTGCCGGCCGCACCATGGCCCACCAGCGCCACGGTGCGGATGTTCTCGGTAGCGATTGCCTTCATGTCTCCTCCCCGATTGCAGTGATGTCTTTCCTGGCGCTCTCCCCTGTCTTGACCCTGCTGCGACTCAAACGCTCCAACCCTTGGCACGCTCGACCGCTGCGTGCCACCGTGATGTCATCGAGGCTACTCGTTCCCGCGGCATTGCGCCCGTGAACGCGCGCTGCGCCTGCCACAATCCGTTCACCTGCCCGGCATCCTTCCAGACGCCCACTGCGAGACCGGCAAGCAGCGCGGCACCTAGCGCGGTGGACTCGGCGTTGGCAGCGCGCACTACCGGGACACCGAGCAGATCGGCCTGGAACTGCATCAGGAGGTCGTTGCGCGTGGCGCCGCCGTCGACGCGCAACTCGGCCAGCGCGACGCCGGCATCGGCCTGCATGCATTCCAGAATGTCGGCGGTCTGGAACGCGATGGACTCGAGCGCCGCGCGTGCCAGGTGCGCGCGGTTCGTGCCGCGCGTGATCCCGCAGATCGTGCCGCGCGCGAGCGGATCCCAATGGGGCGCGCCGAGGCCGGTGAATGCCGGCACGAAGTACACGCCGTCGGTATCGGGCACCGACGCGGCAAGGGCTTCGATCTCGCCGGCACTGGCGATCAGACCCAGGCCGTCGCGCAGCCACTGAACCGCGGCGCCCGCGATGAACACGCTGCCCTCGAGCGCGTATTCGGTGCGGTCACCGATCTGCCATGCAACAGTCGCCAGCAAGTGATGCTGTGACTCCGGCACCCGCTCACCGGTATGCATGAGCATGAAACAGCCGGTGCCGTAAGTGTTCTTCACCTTGCCGGGCGTGACGCAGCGCTGACCGAACAGCGCCGCCTGCTGGTCGCCCGCGATGCCCGCGATGGGGATCGGTGCACCCAGGATCTGCGCGTCGGCCTGCGCCACCACACCGCTCGATGGCACCACGACCGGCAGCACGGGCAGAGGCACGCCCAACGCGGCAGCGAGTTCGGCGTCCCAGCGGCGCTCGCGAATGTCGTAGAGCAACGTGCGCGACGCGTTGCTCGCGTCCGTCGCATGAACACGACCGCCGGTCAGCTTCCAGATGAGCCACGCGTCCACTGTGCCGAAGGCCAGCTCGCCGCGTTCTGCCCGCGCGCGGGCGCCGGGTACGTGGTCGAGAATCCAGGCCACCTTGGTCCCGGAGAAGTAGGCGTCGAGCACGAGGCCCGTGCGCGATTGAAAGAGCCCCGCGAGTCCGTCCGATCGCAGCCGCTCGCAGTGCCCGGCGGTCCGCCGATCCTGCCAGACGATGGCATTGGCTATCGGGCGACCGCTCGCTCGTTCCCACACGACGGTAGTCTCGCGCTGATTGGTGATGCCGATGGCGGCGATGTCGGCAACGCCGACACCGGCCTGAGCGAGCGCCTCGCGGGCAGTCGCGATCTGCGTGGCCCAGATGGTCTCCGGGTCGTGTTCCACCCACCCAGGCTGCGGGTAGATCTGCGGCAGTTCGCGCTGCGCCACGCCGAGGACGCGGCCGGTGGCATCGAACACCAGCGCGCGCGAACTCGTGGTGCCCTGGTCGAGGGCGAGGATGGCCTGCATGGGTCTCCGAAGGAACGCTGTGCTAGAGTCTTGCTCCGCTTTTTCCGGTCGCACCGCGCCTTCCGAACCGACGAGAAGCGCGAACGACGACCCGATGTTACGCCGTCATCGCCGTGGAGGATCACACCGCCGTTTTTCGAGCCGCGCTCGAGCGCATGGGTTTGGCTGCGCCCGGCGAGGCACTCACGCTGGAACCGCTGGCGGGCGGCGTGTCGTCCGATATCTTCCGGGCCGACCTGCCGCGCGGTTCGGTATGCATCAAGCGCGCTCTGCCGAAGCTCAAGGTGGAAGCGGATTGGCGCGCGCCGACCGAACGTAACCGCTACGAGGTCGAATGGATGCGGGTCGCGGGAGCCATCGCGCCGGACGCAGTGCCGGCCATCCTGGGCGAAGACGTCGAATCGAGCCTCTTCGCGATGGCCTGGCTCGATCCAGCCGACCACCCGGTGTGGAAGCTCCAGTTGCGCGACGGCATCGTCGACGGAGCGACGGCACGCGAAGTGGGGCGCCGACTCGCGCTCATCCACGCCAGCACCGCCGACCGGAGCGAACTGGCCGAGCGCTTCGCCACCGACCACATTTTCTTCCCGATACGGCTCGAGCCGTATCTGCAAGCAACCGCGCGCGCCCACGCCGATTGTGCGCCGACACTGGAGCGCCTCGTCGAGATCACGGCCTCCAACAAGCGCGCCCTGGTTCACGGCGACGTCAGTCCCAAGAACATCCTGGTCGGGCCGCGCGGCCCGGTGTTCGTGGATGCCGAGTGCGCCTGGTACGGCGATCCGGCGTTCGATCTTGCCTTCTGCCTGAATCACCTGCTGCTGAAATGCGTCTGGCGGCCGCGCTGGTGGGCTGTGTATCTGCAGAGCTTCACCACGCTGTACGAGACCTACCTGGCCGGCGTGAAGTGGGAACCGCCTGCGCAGCTCGAGGCGCGCGTCGCCCATCTGCTGCCCGGCCTGCTCCTCGCCCGCGTCGACGGCAAGTCACCGGCGGAATACATCACCGACGACCGCGATCGCGACAAGGTACGGCGGGTTGCCCGGCCGCTGCTGCTCGACCCGGTCGAGCGGCTGGGCGCCGTCCGCGACGCTTGGCGGGCTGGAATCGCCAGATGGTGAACCCTTGAACGTCCGCATCGAGCATGTGGCCCTCTGGTCCACGGATCCGGAACGACTGCGTGATTTCTACGTGCATTGGTTCGGGGCCACCGCCAACGACGGCTATGAGAATCCGAAGAAGGCCTTCCGGTCGTGGTTCCTGCGCTTCGGCGACGGGGCGCGCATCGAAGTGATGCAGATTCCGGCTCTGGCGACCGCCGCAACACAGCCCGCCGTGGGCTACGCGCACATCGCACTCGCGCTCGGATCGGAAGGGGCCGTCGATGACATCACCGCACGCCTGCGTGCAGCCGGGTTCCCGATCCTCGATGGGCCGCGCCGCACCGGCGACGGCTACTACGAGAGCGTCGCGGTGGATCCCGACGGCAATCGCATCGAACTCACCGCCTGACCGCCCCGCGTTCTTTTCCTGCTGTACTGCCCATGACCGACTCCACCATCGTCCGCGTTCGCGGCCGCCGCATCTGGGATTCCCGCGGCCGGCCCACCGTCGAAGCCGAAGTGCACCTTGCGGGAGGAGCGATCGGCCGTGCCATCGCACCGGCCGGCGCCTCGCGGGGGACCCACGAAGCGATCGACCTGCGCGACGGCGGATCGAAACTCGGCGGACTCGACGTGGCCCGTGCCGTGGCGAACGTCAACGGCGAGATTGCCCGGCACCTGGCCGGCATGAATGCCACCGACCAGGCGACCGTGGACGCCGCACTCATCGCACTCGACGGGACGCCCAACAAGGCGCGTCTCGGCGGCAACGCGACCATCGCCGTCTCGATGGCCGTGCTGCACGCCGCCGCCGCATCGTGCGGGGAGGCATTGTGGTCGTACCTGGCCGGCGGCAAACCGGTGCGCCTGCCGCTGCCCGAGATCCAGATCTTCGGCGGCGGTGCCCACGCCGGCCGCCGCGTCGACATCCAGGACTTCATGGTCATGGCGCTCGGTGCCGGCAGCTTCGACGAAGCGCTGGTGATGACGGCCGAGGTGTATCGCGCCGCCGGCCAACTGATGAGCGATGCCGGCAAGCTGGCCGGCGTCGCCGACGAGGGCGGCTTCTGGCCGCTGTTCGATTCGAACGAGGAAGCTCTGTCGGTGCTGACGCGCGCCATCGAGAAGGCCGGCTATCGGGCGGGCGACGAGGTCGCCATCTCACTCGACATAGCCGCCTCCGAGTTCGGCCACCGCGGCCGCTATACGTTGGGCCTGGAGCGGCGCGAACTGGACCGCGACGGCATGATCGCGATGCTGCTCGAATGGTGCCGGCGCTACCCCATCGCCTCCATCGAGGACCCGCTCGCCGAGGACGACGCCGAAGGCATGTGCGCATTCACCGCTGCGATGGGTGGCCGCATCCAGATCATCGGCGACGACTATCTCGTGACCAACGCCGATCGCGTGCGCGCCGCGGCGACGGATCGCGCCTGCAACGCGGTGCTGATCAAGCCGAACCAGGCCGGGACGGTGACGGAGACTCGCGCGGCACTCGAGGCCGGCAAGCGGGCCGGCTTCGGCACCATCGTCTCCGCACGCTCCGGCGAAACCGAGGACGTGACCATCGTGCATCTCGCGACCGGCTGGGATGCGGGTCAACTCAAGGTGGGTTCGTTCACGCGTTCGGAGCGGATGGCGAAGTGGAATGAAGCATTGCGGCTCGAAGAATCCCTCGGTGCGACGGCGCGCTTTGCCGGGCGCGCAGTCCTTCCGGCCGGCGCAGGACCGCGGCTGTCGTGAGCGCCGCGCACGATCCGCATCATCACCGACACTTCTTTCGTGGCGTCGGCATGATGATGGCCGCCGTTTTCATGTTCTCCACCGGCGACACGCTGGCCAAGCTCGCGCTCAAGTCCTATCCGATCGGACCGCTGCTGTGGGTGCGCTACACCATCCACATGCTGTTCATGCTCGCGCTGTTCGCCCCGCGCATGGGCTTCACGCTGGTGCGCACCCAGCACCGTGGACTGCAGATCCTGCGCGGCGTGCTGCTCACCAGTTCCACGGTGATGTTCTATCTGTCGCTCAAGTTCCTGCCGCTAGCGGAAGCCGCCGCCATCAGCTTCATCGCACCGGTCATCGTGACCGTGCTGTCGGGGCCGGTACTCGGCGAGCGGGTGACGCGTCGTCAATGGATCGCGGTGGGGCTTGGCTTCATCGGCGTACTGATCATCATCCGGCCGGGCGGCGCCGTATTCAGCCCGACTGCGCTCTTCCCCATGGCCACCGCACTGTTGTTCGCTCTCTACCAGATCGTCACGCGCAAGGTCGCCGGACGCGACAACGCCGTCACGACGCTGTTCTACACGGCTCTGGTGGGCTCCGCCCTGGCGAGCCTGGCGCTGCCGTTGGGCTGGCAGACGCCGAACGGCATTCAACTCATCATCATGGTGGCCATCGGCACGCTCGGCGGCTTCGGCCATTTCTTGCTGATCCGGGCCGTGGAGCACGCCTCGCCGATGGCGCTGGCACCCTTCGTCTACACGCAGTTGATCTGGTCGACCCTGCTCGCCTGGATCGCGTTCCACGAGTTCCCCGACGGCGGATCGCTCACCGGCATGCTGGTGATCATCGCGGCCGGCCTGCTCGCCGTGAACTGGAAGCACATGCGGCGGCGCACCGACACCACCGACAGCGCTCAATCGCATTAGATCGCCATGACCAAGCCGATGCCGAGCCCGCGCACCGCCTACCGCCACTTCCGCGCCATCACCACCCGCTGGATGGACAACGACGTATACGGCCACGTGAACAACGTGGTGTACTACTCGTACTTCGACACCGTCGTGAACCAGTACCTGCTGGAACGGAACGTCCTCGACATCGAACGCAGCACGGTGATCGGTCTGGTGGTGGAGACGCAATGCAACTACTTCAGCCCGATCACCTTCCCTGACGCGGTGCACGCCGGCCTGCGCGTGGCGAAGCTCGGGGCGAGCAGCGTGCGGTACGAAGTGGGCTTGTTCCGCAACGACGATCCACTCGCATCGGCGCAGGGGCATTTCGTCCACGTGTATGTGGATCGCGCGACGCGGCGGCCGACAGCGCTACCCGAAGATCTGCGGCGAGCGCTGACACCACTGCTGGCGTCCCCTTGAGTCGTCGACTGCAGAATCGGTTCGCGATGCACGCGCCGACTTCCAGCCGCTCCGTGAGGAACATCCCATGAGATCCGCCCTCGCTTCGATCGCCCTGCTGCCCGCGTTCACGCCACGTCTCACGCGGCAGAGCGCTTCCGCATCGACCCCGATCACACGTTCGTGCATTTCGCGGTCGTGCACACCGGCGTGTCTTCGGTGCGGGGGCGAATCGGCGTGCTGAAGGGGGGTACCGCCAGCCTCGATCTCGAGAAGCAGACGGCGGAGATGACCGTCGACATCGATCTCAGGACCATCGATACCGGCGTCAAGCGCCTCGATGCGGTGCTGAACGGCGAGATATTCTTCGATGTGGTCAAGCACAAGACGGCGCGCTTCACTGGTCGCGCAAGCAAGTTCGCCGACGGCGTACCCGCGGAGTTTGAAGGCGAGCTCAGTCTTCACGGCGTGACGCGCCCGGTGCGGCTGACCGCGGAGCGGTTCGCGTGCAAGGACGTCAAGATCGTCGTGCTGGAGCGTTACGTGCGCGGCGATCCGTGCGCCACCGTGCTCCGTTCGGAGTTCGGCCTGGAGAAGTACGTGTCGATGGTGAGCGACGAGGTGGTCCTCACTATCTCGGTGGAAGCGATCCGCGAGGATCGCTGAGGTGCTGCTGGCGTCTGCGCGGATGCCAGCGTCGACGCAATCGCCCCGCACCAAGCAGTGCGAGGCCGGCCGAAAGCATCACCACTGTTGTCGGCTCCGGTACCGGCGTGATGGTCATGCGCGGCGTGGTCACGGCGAAGGTGGCCGTCCAATGCTCCGGCGGCGCGAGATCGGACGTCTGCCCTACCATGTAAAGCTCGAGTTCGAGCCAGTACCGGCCACTCGCGCCGGTTCTGGTGAGATCAAAGGTGTGCGAGCCGATGGAGGTGCCGCTGCCGGTGTTGAAATCCACGGTCGGGCTCACCGCGTCGAGCAGGCCGGACCAGCGCAAACCCACGCCGAGTGGTGCAATGGTCCCCTGGTAGTCGCGCTCGAACGGGATGTTCCAGTCAACCGTGATGGCGCCAGCCGCGAGATTCTGAAATTCAAGCACGAATTTCGCCCGCGAATCGTAGGCGCTGCTGATTCCGCCCGGACCGCTGTCGGTGCCCGACCGGGTGCCGATCAACTGGACGACGAACGAAGTGTCGCTCAGGTAGGTGACGGATCCGCTCGCGGTCACGGTCTGGGACAAGTCCACCGGCTGCGCTTCGTACTGGTCGGTGACCACCGAAAGGCTGGCAAGCTGGCTACCCGTTGCGTCCTCGTCGGTGTCCGCGGCCTTCGGCGTCCCGGCGACGATGTTCGACAGAGAGCTTGCGGTGAGCCGGGACGACAACGGCGTGATGTCGGCATGCGCCGGCAACGCTGCGAAACCGGACAGCAACAGAACGAAACCCAGAACCTTCGGCGCGAAGGTCCCGCACGGAACATCGGTCTTGCGCGGATGCAGCATGGTGCTCCCTCCCATGAGCGTCGGGTCCGTGGTGGCACGACGGCGTGAAATGTTATTGCGCCGGTGACACCGCCGCAATTGGCCTTTCGTGCAGTCGACCCTGCCACCGCCGACGCCGCGCGGCGACAGATCGGACATGCGGCGCGGCGCCAAGGCGCCGCACACTAGCCGCGCAGCGGCCGGCCCAGTACCGGATAGCGCGGATCCGTGTAGCCCGGCGTGGAAGGATGCCCGGGGCGCACCAGCGAATCCACCAGCGCCTCGTCTTCATCCGACCACCGGTACTGGAGCGCCTTGGGATAGTCCTGCCACTGCTCGAGCGTGCGCGGCCCGGCGATCACGCTGGTGACGATGCGGTTGGCGAGCACCCATGCGGTGGCGAATTCACCCGCCGTGTAGCCCTTCTTCTCGGCGTGCTTGCGGATGGTCTGCGCCATCACCAGGGATTCCTCGCGGAACTCGGTTTCCATCATGCGCTTGTCGCCGCGACCGGCACGGGTATCGCCGGGAGGCTTCTGGCCGGGTTGGTACTTGCCGCTCAGCACGCCGCGCGCGATCGGGCTGTAGGGGACGACGCCGAGGCCGTGGTATTCGCACAGCGGGAGGATCTCCACCTCGGGCATGCGGTTGAACGCGTTGTAGTAGGGCTGGCACGCGACTGGCCGCGGCACGCCGAACTGCCGGCAAGTCCAGATGAGCTCCGCCATGCGCCATGCACGCATGTTCGACACCGCGAAGTAGCGGATCTTCCCGGACCGGATCAGATCACCCAGCGTCTGCACCGTCTCGTCGAGCGGAGAATCCGGATAGTCGAGGTGGATGTAGTAGACGTCGATGTAGTCGGTGCCGAGGCGCTTCAGGCTCGCGTCGCAGGCCTGGTGGATCCATTTGCGCGACATGCCCATCTCGTTGGGGCCCGGACCCATCGGATTGCCGAACTTCGTGGCGATTACCCAGGCGTCGCGCTCCTTCTTCACGATCTTCCCTACGATGCGTTCGGATTCGCCCTTCGCGTACTGATCGGCGGTGTCGATGAAGTTAAGGCCGGCATCCTGCGCCGCCTTCACGATGCGTTCCGACTCGGCGTAGTCGGTACGATCGCCGAACATCATGGTGCCGAGGCACAGCGGCGACACTTTCAGGCCGCTGTTGCCGAGCTTGCGGTATTCCATCTTGTCCTCCCCTAGGGCTGGCACAGTCCGCAGCCTTCGCGAGGTCGCGGACGGAAGCCGCGGATCATGCCACAAGCCCTCTACAATCCGCGCCTTCGAACGAGGAGAGCCCGCCATGAGCGCACTGCCCGCCACCATGACCGCCGTCGAGATCACGCAGCCCGGCGGTCCCGACGTGTTGAAACCCGTTTTGCGGCCTTTGCCCGCGATCAAGCCGCACGAGGTGCTGATCGCGGTGGAAGCCGCTGGCGTCAACCGCCCCGACTGCTTCCAGCGCGCGGGCACTTACAATCCGCCACCCGGCGCGTCCGACCTGCCCGGTTTGGAGGTGGCAGGGACCATCGCACAGGTGGGTGCCGACGTGATGCAGTGGCAGGTGGGCGATCGCGTCTGCGCGCTGACGCCCGGTGGCGGCTATGCGCAGTATTGCGCGACGCCCGCCGGACATTGTCTGCCGATCCCCAAGGGGTTCAGCGCGATCGAAGCAGCGTCGCTGCCGGAAACCTTCTTCACGGTCTGGATCAACGTGTTCGAACGGGCCAAGCTCGCACCCGGCGAAACGCTGCTGGTGCAGGGTGGCTCCAGCGGCATCGGCGTCACCGCCATCCAGCTCGCACGCACCCTCGGGCACCGCGTGTTCGCCACCGCCGGCAGCGAAGAGAAATGCCGGGCGTGCGAAGCCCTGGGGGCGGAGCGCGGCATCAACTACCGGACCGAGGATTTCGTCACCGTGACAAAGGAGCTGACCGGCGGCAAGGGCGTGGACGTGATCCTCGACATGGTCGGCGGCGACTACGTGCCGCGCGAACTGAAATGTCTTGCGGCCGACGGACGGCTGTCGATCATCGCGTTCCTCGGTGGCACCACCGCCACGCTAGACATGGGCGACATCCTGTACCGGCGCCTCACCATTACCGGGTCGACGCTGCGGCCGCGGACCGTCGAGTTCAAGACCGGCATCGCGAGCGCGCTGCGCGCGCGGGTGTGGCCGCTACTGGAGGCCGGGAAGATCCGGCCGGTGATTCACTCGACGTTCGAGCTCGGTGAAGCTTCTAGGGCACACGCACTGATGGAATCCAGCGCACACGTCGGCAAGATCATGCTGCGTGTGGCGGGAGCATCCTGACGCGTCTCGGATGCCGGCTCGGCGTTGCCCGCAGTCTCTGCGGGCGGCGGCGAACGGCGCAGCAGGGACAGGTCGTGCTGCTCCGCGACCGTCTCGGCATGCCGGATGTTCTTCTCGAGTTCCTCGAGGTACAGGTTTTGACCGCGGAAATGGGGTTCGGCGAGACGGTAGACACCTTCGAGATCGTGTTCGAGGCGCCGGCTGGCGACCCGGTAGAACCCCGGCGTCTTGACCACCAGATCCTCGGCGGAGGCAAACAGCACGTTGGGTTTGCCGTCGGCATCCCGGCCTGCGGCGATGCCGCCAATAACGAATTCCGGGTACAGGCGGTCGCGACATTTCTCGAGATAGCAGCGGTCGGACATCTGGGCGACGATGTCCGCCGAGCCGAGCAGCAGGCCGAGGCGCCGCAAGGTAGGGTCGGCGATGTCGATGGTCCCGACCGGCCGCTCGTAACCGGTGAAGTGCACCAGGGGACCGGCCACGGGAATCAGGTCGGCGAGGCCAAGTTCACCCAGATAACGCTCGAGAAAACGGCCACCCCGCGAAACGTGGGTCCGCGTGTACGCAGCGCCGTTGTCGGCGCGGGTGTCGTGGCGCGACCGGATGTAGCCTGCGTCGTGGAACAGTGCGAGCACGATGCCGAAGCGGAACAAGCGCTCGTCGAAGGCCACGGCCCCGTGGGCTGCCCGTGTGCTGCCATCCATCAGCCGCGCCATGGCGAGCGTGACGTCGAGCACGTGCTGGAGGTTGTGGTACGCCGTGTCGCAGGCGCGGTGACCTGGAAAGTCACCGTGGTAGAGGCGGGAAGCGTCGGCGAACGGCCGCAACAACTCGAGATCGGATGCCGGCGCGTACAGCTCGGCATAGATGCGCGAGACTTCGCCCTGCACCGCTTGCGGATCGGTGGTGCGGACCTGGTCGGTTACGTCGAAGTCATTGCGCCGGACGGACATGGTCGCGGAGGCTCGAAGTGGTGGGGTCAGTCGATGTTCAGTCTGGGATCTAATGCGCCTTGATGGCAATTCGTTGTTTACTAACAATTTACCAACTTTGAAATCGGTAACTGTCGCCGTTTGGCGTCACTATGCCATGGCCATACGGATTGTGCGACCCCGACTTGCCGGAGCACTTCTCGGCATCCTCCTGCTGCTCGCCGCAGGAGTTGCCCTGGCCCGGGGGGCGGCGGACCTGGGCACGATTCCCCTGTCCGTCCTGCCTGAGCAAGCAAAAGCCACGCTCACTCTCATCCGGGCCGGTGGACCCTTCCCTTACGAAAAGGACGGGATGACATTCCGTAACCGCGAGGGTTTGCTGCCACCGCGCCCACGCGGGTACTACCGCGAGTACACGGTCCCCACGCCCGGAGCCCGGGACCGGGGCGCACGCCGCATCGTCGCCGGTCGTGGCGGGGATTACTACTGGACGGCAGACCACTACCGCACTTTCAAGAAGATCGCGGAGGATCGATGAAATCCCTGCAAGAAGCACTACAGAACGGCGGCGTTTACCGCTTCGAGGGCAACGGCGGAGCACCCCTCGGGCGCCTCGCGGGTGCGGCTCCCCGCCACGTACGCATCCAGGCTCCGCCCACCAAGCGGGCGCTCCTGGATGCATTGAGCGGCATCCTGGAGTTTCCGCCCCATTTCGGCGGCAACTGGGACGCCCTCTACGATTGCCTCACCGATCTCGCTCTCGCCGAGGGTTCCACCCTGGTGATCGAGGTCGGCGGACTCTCCCGCTTTGCGCGGCAGGCACCCGGGGAACTCGCCGCCGGGATCGAAGCGTTCCGCGATAGCGCCAACTTCTGGCGTGAGCGGAACGTGCGTTTCACCGTCCTGCTCGGCGGCACCGGTCGCGTCGGCCGGGATCTGCCGGAGACCGGCTAGCGGCGTGAGCCACCCGGCGAGGGGCCCCAGCCGCAGGCTGGGGATCGACGGTCAGGCGAATCGCCGCTGGACGCCGACAGCTAGGCGCCCGCACTATCGTGGTGGTCAGGAGGCTAGCCTTCCAGGGTCGGAACCGTCAGCGGCAGCAGGTCCCAGCCCGGCTCGGTCCTGGAGAAAATGAAGCGCGCGAGTTCGGTGAGGGCCAGCTGGTAGACCTCGCGCTTGAAGTCGATGACGCTGTCGAGGGGTACCCAGTACTGGTTCCAACGCCAGGCGTCGAACTCCGGCTTCTCCGAGCGGCGCAGGCAGACGTCGCAGTCCCGCCCCACCAGGCGCAACAGGTACCAGATCTGTTTCTGGCCCCGATACTGGCTGCGGCCTTCGCGGCGCACCCAATGCTTCGGCACGTCATAGCGCAGCCAATCCCGGGTGCGGCCGAGGATGCGCACGTGCGAGGGGTCGAGCCCGACCTCCTCCATCAACTCGCGGTACATCGCCTTCTCGGGGGTTTCCCCCGGCTTGATGCCACCCTGGGGAAACTGCCACGCGTGTTCGCGCACGCGCTTGCCCCAGAACACCTCGTTCCTCGCGTTGACGAGGATGATCCCGACGTTGGGTCGGTAACCGTCGCGATCGATCATTGTCCTTTACCTCACGATCGTGGCGCCGTCGAAATTCTTTCATATTCCGGTCGCCGCCGGAAGCCGACGGCACCGTCGGAGCGTCGCCGCCGGACTACACGACGAGCCGCCGCTCCGTGTGCGGGTTCATCTCCTTCATCCGGCCGACGAACTTGAGAAACTCCAGGCCGTGGTCCTTCTCGAGCTGGCGCGCCCGCAGGCGCAACGCCTCCCAGGCGGTGGCTTCCGGTGTGCGGACGAAAGCGAACACGGCCACGTTGCCCCGTCGTTCGGCTGGCAGGCATACCACGCGGCTGTCGAATGCACGCTCGATGCGCTGCAGATAGCTGTCGAAGCGGCTGTCCGAACTCCACAGGTTCACGACCAGCACGCCGTCGCGACGCAGGGCGGCGCGGGCGTCGGCGTAGAAGGCCTCGGTCGCCAGCGCCTCTACCTGAGCCTCGCTGTCGTAGGCATCGACCATCAGCACGTCGCAGCCCCCCGGGTGCTCGCGAACGTACTCGGCGCCATCGGCGTGCCGCACTTCGAAGCGGTCGTCGTCGGGCGGCACTTCGAACCACGAACGCGCCGCCGCGATGACGCGGGCGCTGTTCTCGACCACCGTCACGCGGGCCTCGGGCAGCCGGTGATAGACGAACTTCGCGAGCGAACCGCCGCCCAGGCCGATCATGGTCACGTCCCGCGGCTTCGGATGGAACAGCAGGAAGCCCATCATGGCACGCGTGTAGGAGAGCACCAGTTCGACCGGGTCGTCCACGCGCATGGTGCTCTGCACGGTGCTGCTGCCAAGGTGCAGCGACCGCAGCCCATCGCGCTCACTCACCTCGACCGACGCCTCGTCGCGTGCCGACCGGCGCCCGCGCAACTTCGACAAAATGCTCATGGGGCTTCGATTATGCCCGGTGGCGGTGCGAGCCACCCGGCGAGGGGATCGCTAGAGCGCGGAGGAGGGGCCGGCGAAACGAGGAGCAGGGGCCCCTTCGGGGATGCGACCGTTGAGCCGGCCAAGGCGCGCAATCGCCGGCCCACGCGCGCCTACGGGTCGCATCCCCCAAGGGGGCCCCTGCTCGGTCCTCCGGCGCGCCCATCGCAAGATGGGGATCCGACCGCGGAAGCGATCATCGGGGCGGCGATCCCATTTGCGTCGGGACGCGGGTCGCATCCCGACTGCGTGGGGCCCCTGCTCCGCCGCGTTCGCCGCCCGGCTGCGCCGGGGATCGACGGCCAGGCGAGTCGCCGCCGCTAGCCGACGCGGCGATAGGTCAAAGGTATAGGGAATTCGGAGGCTAGAATCAACATCTTTCGACCCATCCCCGAGCTCTCATGCGCGTCAGCCAGTTCTTCATCTCCACCCTCAAGGAAGCCCCCGCAGAAGCCGAACTCGTCAGTCACCGGCTGATGCTCCGAGCCGGCCTGATCCGCAAGCTGGGCAGCGGTCTGTACACCTGGATGCCGCTCGGCCTGCGCGTGCTGCGCAAGGTCGAAGCGATCGTGCGCGAGGAAATGAATGCCGCCGGTGCGGTCGAACTGTTGATGCCTGCGGTCCAGCCGGCGGAGCTGTGGCAGGAATCCGGCCGCTGGCAGGTGTTCGGCCCGCAGATGCTCAAGATCAAGGATCGCCACGACCGCGATTTCTGCTTCGGCCCGACCCACGAAGAGGTCATCACCGACATCGCGCGTCGCGAGATCCGCAGCTATCGCCAATTGCCCGTGAACTTCTACCAGATCCAGACCAAGTTCCGCGACGAGATCCGGCCGCGCTTCGGCGTGATGCGTGCACGCGAATTCCTGATGAAGGATGCCTACTCCTTCCACACGACCTTCGAAGACCTGCAGCGCGAATACCGCAACATGGTGGATGCCTACACCCGCATCTTCACGCGGCTGGGCCTCGGGTTCCGCGCCGTGGCAGCCGACACCGGTGCCATCGGCGGTACCGGTTCGCACGAATTCCACGTCCTCGCCGAGTCCGGCGAGGATGCGATTGCGTACAGCACCGGTTCCGACTACGCGGCCAACGTCGAACTGGCCGAGGCGGTGGCACCGGCGGCAACCCGCAGCCCACCGGCGCAAGCCATGCAGAAAGTCGCAACACCCGGGGCGCATACCATCGAGGAAGTGTGCGCCGCGCTGAAAGTCCCGGCGGAGCGCATCGTCAAGACGCTCATGGTGGTGGCCAACGACGGCACCGAGGTGCTGCTCCTGCTGCGCGGCGATCACATGCTGAACGAAGTGAAGGCCGGCAAGCTCGCCGTACTGGCGAGCGGGTTCCGTTTTGCCTCCGAAGGCGAGATCCGCGCGCGTCTCGGTACCGGCGCCGGCTCCATGGGTCCGGTGGGCGCGAACCTCCCGATCATCGCCGACCGCGCTCTGCAAGCCGTCAGCGACTTCGTGTGCGGTGCCAACGCGGATGGATTCCATCTCACCGGCGTCAATTTCGGGCGGGACCTGCCCGAGCCTGCCGAATACGCCGACATTCGCAACGCTGTCGCCGGCGACCCCAGTCCCGATGGCAAGGGCAAGCTCGACATCCTGCGCGGCATCGAAGTGGGTCACGTGTTCCAGTTGCGAGCCAAGTACTCGACTGCCATGGGCGCCACCTACCTGGATGAGCAAGGCCAATCGCAACCCATGGAGATGGGCTGCTACGGCATCGGCGTGTCGCGCATCGTGGCCGCGGCGATCGAACAGAATCACGACGAGCGCGGCATCATCTTTCCGGACGCGATGGCACCGTTCCGCGTGGCACTGGTGGCGATCGGCTATCGCAAGAGCGAAGCAGTGAAGCAGGCCGCCGATGCGCTCCTCGAGGCACTGACCGGCGCCGGCATCGAGGCGCTGCTCGACGACCGGGACGAACGTCCGGGCGTCATGTTCGCGGACATGGAACTCACCGGCATCCCGCACCGCGTCACCATCGGCGACCGCGGGCTCAAGAACGGCGAACTCGAGTACCAGCACCGGCGCGACGCGAAGTCGCAACCGTTCCCGGCCGCGGAGGCCACTTCGTGGTTGACGGCGAAGCTCGGTTGAAACGTCTCGGGGGTGCGATGGCGCTCACGCTGACGCTGTGCCCGCAGCCCGCCGTTGCCGGCGCGCAGCAGTACGAACCGCTGTCCGCCGCCGTGCAGGCGCAACTGCAGCGAGCGATCGCCGACACCGCCGCACCACGGCTTGCGTTCGAAGACCCGTACGCGGGCGAAGTATGGCTGAAGACCATGTCCGGTCGCCTCGCGCGGCACGTCCCGGCCGAGCCCGACCGCCTCGAACTGCTCACCACCATCCACTACGAAGCCACGCGCGCGGGCCTCGACCCGCAACTGGTGCTGGCGCTCATCCAGGTGGAGAGCGCGTTCCGCAAGTTCGCCGTGTCGCGCGCCGGCGCCCGCGGCTACATGCAGGTGATGCCCTTCTGGGTCGACACCATCGGCGAGCGCGGGCAGAACCTGTTCAACCTGCGGACCAACCTCCGCTACGGCTGCACGATCCTGCGCCACTATCTCGACATCGAGCGCGGCAACGTCTTTCGCGCGCTGGGGCGCTACAACGGCAGCCTCGGCAAGGCCGATTATCCCAACCGCGTGCGCCGCGCCTGGACCGGGACCTGGCACTACGACACCAATCCACCGGCCGATACCGCTGCCCCGCGCGAACCGCAACGGCCCCAGCGCTATCTCGGGCAGAGTTGAACCTCGACCCCGTGTTCGCCATCACCGACATCGTTCCCGCGCTTCCCGACTTCAGCATCGTCGACGTCGGCCCGGCGCAGCCTGCAACCCCGCAGCGCTGGCAAGGCCTGCTCGACGCGGGAATCGCGCGCGTCGTCGGTTTCGAGGCGTCGGCGGCCACGTGTGCAGGCCTGAGTGCCGCCGCTTCGCCGCGGCAGACCTTTCTGCCGCTCACGATCGGCGACGGATCCGAACGCACGCTGCACCTGACGGCGCATCCGGCATACACGTCGGTGTACGAGCCGAACGAGGCCTACATTCGATTGCTGCGCGGGGCAGCCCCGCTGTTCGGCGTCGTCGGGACCGAACGCGTGCGGACCCAGCGGCTCGACGACGTGGCAGTACTCCAGGCCGCAGGATGCGATTTCATGAACTTCGACGTGCCGGGAGCCGCGGTGGCTGCGCTGACCGGAGCCCCGCGCCTGCTCGAAGCGACGCTCGCCCTCCAGGTTCGCGTGTATCTCGTGCCCATGTATCGCGATCAGCCGATGTTGGGCGATGTCGATACGCTGCTGCGACGCCACGGCTTCGTCGTGCATTCACATCTGCAAAGCGGCGGCGCCACCCTGGATCACACGCCGCTCGACGACGGGCCGGGCATCTATCTCAACCAGGAGATCTGGGCCGATTTCGTCTACGTGAAGGACTTCGCCGACGCCGATTCGCAACCGGCCGCGCGCTGGATCAGGTTCGCCGTGCTGCTGCACGAACTGTATCGTTCCTACGATCTTGCGCACCTGGCTCTCGCGCACGCGGACCGGCGCGACGACAGCGATCTGGCGCCGCGCTATCTCGCTGCCTATGAGGCAGGGGCAGCCAACTCTTGACCCGACTGACACCATTTCCGTTTTCCATCGCCGAGGCGCTGGAAGAACCGCCGCAGATCCGGGTCGTCGACGTCGGCGCCATGGATATCGGCAGCGACCAGGAGTGGCAACCACTCGCCGACGAAGGGCTCGCGCGGGTCGTCGGATTCGAACCGGTCGCGGCCGAGTGCGACAAGCTCAACGCGCGAGCCGGGTCGTTCATGCGCTATCTGCCCTATGCGGTCGGCGACGGAACCGAACGCACGCTGTACGTCACCAGTTACAGCGCGTGCACGTCGCTGTACGAACCGAACGCTCCCTTCGTTGCGCTGTTCCAGGATCTGCCGACGCTGATGATGGTGCGCGATACGCCGCGTGTGCGCACCCATCGCATGGACGACATCGCCGAACTGCGCGAGCACGGCTGCGACTACCTCAAGCTCGACATCCAGGGAGCCGAGCGCGATGCTCTGGCGCATGCCGGCAACCTCCTCGAGCACACCCTCGTGGTGCACACCGAAGTGAGCTTCGTCCCGATGTACCGGCAAGCACCGATGGTGGGCGAGATCGACTCGCTGTTGCGCGAGCGCGGCTTCATGCTCCACCGGTTTCTCGGCAGCGGCGGGCGGACGCTGCTGCCGACGAGATTTCCCGGGAAGCCGCCCAGCTTCATGAGCCAGACCCTGTGGTCGGACGTGGTTTACGTCAAGGACTACACCGATGCGCAGTCGCAGACCCCCGAGCGCTGGGTGCGCCTCGCGGTGATCATGCACGTGCTCTACGGCTCCTGGGACCTCGCCTGGCTCGCGCTGTCCCACGCCGACCGGCTCGCCGGCAGCGACCTCGCGGCGCGCTACCGCGACGCCGGCGCCGCAGCCGCGCAGCGCGCCGAAGCTTTCAATGCTAGGAGCGCGCCGGACCGCGAGCTGCCCGCATCAGCCGGCGGCTGGTTCGCCCGCCTGCTGCGCCGCTGACCGGCGCGCCGCGTTCGGCCGCGAGCGGCGCGAACGCCTCCTCGATGGAGAGTGCGGCTTCGTGTTCCACGGATTCGGCCAGCGTCGCAGCCAGGCTTTCCAGGCCGATCGCCTGCGCTTCCTTGCGCACCGCATCGATGCGGAACACGAACTCGCGGTAGATCTCGGCAACAGGGATTGCGCGCGGATCGCGCGCGAGCAGCCAGCCATCGGTCCCGGTGCGTTCGACCCAACCCTTGCGGCGCAGGTGATCGAGAATCGCGTCGGCGTCGTCGAGCGACAGTCGCGCACCCTGCGACAGCTCGCCGAGATCGAGCTGCCTGCCCTCGCGATGGGCGTGGGTCAGCAACTGCAGCAAATGCAGCGCCTCGATGAAGCGGCTCCCGGGCACGCGATGGGTCTTCCATCCCCCCGCACGAATGAACGGAATCGCGGCCGTGATCACCGCACCGGCCAGCACGATGATCCAGGACAGGTAGATCCACAGCAGGAAGACCGGCAAGCCGGCGAAGGCCCCGTAGACCAGCTTGTAGTTGCCGAACTGGGTGATGAAGGTGGCGAATGCCGATTTCATCCCCTCGAACGACAGGCCGGCGAGAATGCCGCCGATGCCGGCGTCGAGCGGTTCCACCTTGCGATTCGGCACCGTCCGGTACAGGAACGCGAGTGCGAGGCACGTCAGTCCCGTGGCCAGCACCTTGAACAGCAGGCCGCCGGCGTCACGCCCGTTCAACATGCCGAGCGAGGCGGTGATCAGCCACGAAGTCGCGTACAGGCTGACGCCGATCAGCAGCGGACCCACCGTCAGCACGGTCCAGTACACCAGCAGACGCTGCAGCAGCGGGCGCGGCCGCCGCACGCGCCAGATGCGGTTGAACACACGATCGATGGTGAGCATCAGCATGACCGACGTCACGCCGAGAAGCACGATGCCCACGGCGGTCAGGCGCGAGGCCTTGTCGGCGAACTGCTGCATGTACACCGTGATGAGCTTGCTGGCCGACCCGGGAACGAAGTTCGCGAGGATGAAGGTCTTGAGCGAGGTGGTCACCGCGCCGAACACCGGGAAGGCAGAGAACACCGTGAGCGCGATGGTGATGATCGGCACCAGCGCGAGCAAGGTCGTGAAGGTGAGGCTGCCCGCGACCTGCGCGAGCGCATCTTCGCGAAAGCGGGTGACGAGGAAGCGGGCGAAGCCGCGCAGGGTCGAGAATACGGATGTCATGGGAGGCACCGGCGGCAATCGCCGTCGGTGCGCCACCTATAATACGCGGCGCCCGCTCGCCCATGGTTCTTGCTTTCCGTGCTCTCATGACCCGCGACATCCTCGTCCTGTACTACAGCCACACCGGTGCCGTGGGAGACATGGCGCGAGCCATCGCGCGCGGCGTCGAGCAGGTCCCGGGTGCGGCCGCTCGCCTGCGCACCGTGCCGAAGGTGTCGACCGTCGCGGAAGCGACGGAACCATCCATCCCGGACAGCGGCGCACCCTATGCCGAGCCGAGCGATCTCGAGGAATGCGCCGGCATCGCGCTCGGCAGTCCGACACGCTTCGGCAACATGGCCGCGCCGATGAAGTATTTCTGGGATTCGACCGGTGCGCTGTGGGCGCGCGGCGCGCTGGCCGGCAAGCCGGCGGCGGTGTTCACTTCGACCACCAGCCTGCACGGGGGACAGGAAGCCACCCTGCTCTCGATGATGACCGTGCTATTGCACCACGGCATGCTGCTCGTGGGCGTTCCTTACACGGTGCCGGAACTGACCGCCACGGCCTCCGGCGGCACACCCTATGGCGCCAGCCACTGGGCCGGTGCGGGAAACGACAAGTCCCTCTCCGAAGACGAGCGGCGCATCTGCCTCGCTCTGGGAAAACGGCTCGCCACCGCCGCTCTGAAACTCTACTCGTGACCCCATGACCACTTCCATGCGCCCCGCGCGCCTCCTGCTGCGATCCTTGCGCCGCGGCGTGCTGTCGACCGTGTCGGTGCAGTTCCCGGGTTTCCCGTTCGGCTCGGCCTTGCCCTACACCGTCGATCCGTATGGGCGCCCGCTCATCCTCATCAGCACCCTGGCCGCGCACACGCAGAACATCCAGGCCGACCCGCGCGTGAGCCTGTGCGCGACCCAGGACGACGTCCTCGCGGGTGCGCGCGTGACCCTGGTCGGCGCAGCTTCGCTCGTCGACGATGACGTGGTGGCGCGCAACCGCTACCTGCACGTGTTTCCAGAAGCGCTCGCATACGCCTCGTTCGGCGACTTCCACCTCTATCGCATCGAACCCCAGGGCGGTCACTACATCGGCGGTTTCGGCGACATCCGCACGTTCGAGCGCGACGCCTACCTGGTCAAGCCGTGCTCGCTGAACGAGCGCGAAGCGGACATCGTCGCCCACATGAACGCCGACCACATGCCGGCGCTACGCGATTTCTGCCAGCACTTCCACCGCGTCGACACCGACAAGGTGGAAATGCTCACCATCGACTGCGATGGCTTCGACGTGCGTGCCGACGAGCGCATCCTGCGCATGGAGTTCGTCGAACCGGTGACGGATGCCGGCTCGGCGCGCACGCAACTCATCACCCTGGCCCGCGAAGCGCGCACCGAGAGCCGCCGCTTGTGAGGTCGGCGGCGTATTGGAGCGGGGTCGTCAGCCTGATCCTGCTCGCGTTGCTGTGCGTTTCCTGGGAGGCTTTCCTCGCACCGCTGCGGCCCGGCGGATCGGCGCTCATGCTGAAGGCCGTGCCCCTGCTGGCGCCGCTGTTCGGGCTCCTGCACGAACGCATTCGCGCATTTCAGTGGACCAGCCTGCTGGTTCTCGCGTATTTCTGCGAAGGTGTGGTGCGCGCCTGGTCCGATACGGGCCGCGCCCAGCAACTCGCAGTCATCGAGATCGTGCTGGCGGTCATTCTCTTCGCAAGCTGCCTCGCCTACGTGCAGGCAAGGCGCCGCGCTTCGGCATGAGACGACGTCCCATCGATGGGCCGGCGGCCCTTCCCCGGGGGAAGCAACGTGGGTGAGGCAACCTACCGCGGGCGCTTCGCACCCACGCCTTCGGGCCCGCTGCATTTCGGCTCGGTAGTGGCGGCGCTGGGCAGTTGGCTCGATGCGCGGGCCCACGGCGGCGAATGGCACTTGCGCATCGACGATCTCGATCCGCCGCGGGTCGTCGAAGGAGCCGCCGCGAGTATCGTCGCCACGCTCGAGGGCCTGGGTCTCGCCTGGGATGGCCCCATCGTCGCACAGAGGCACCGCACTGACGCCTGTGCTGAGGCCTTGGAGCGCCTTGCGACGCGCGCCCACCTGTATCGCTGCGTCTGTTCGCGCCGCGAGATCGCCGCCGCCGGACTCACGGGCATCGAAGGGCCGCGCTATCCGGGCACCTGCCGGGAACGAACCGACGTCCCGCCGGCGACTTCCGCCTGGCGCATCGACGTCCGCGGCACGCTCGTCGCGTTCGACGACTTGCTGCAAGGATCGGTGTCCCAGGACCTCGAAGCCGCCATCGGCGATTTCGTCCTGCGCCGAAGCGATGGAGTCCACACCTATCACCTCGCCTGCGTGGTCGACGACGCCGCGGCCAGATTCACCCACGTGGTGCGCGGTGCCGACCTGCTGGACTCGACCCCGCGACAGATCTTCCTGCAACGCCTGCTCGCGCTGCCGAGGCCCGCCTATCTGCATCTGCCGGTAGCGGTCGATGCCGACGGGGCCAAGCTCTCCAAGCAGACCTTGGCGGCACCGGTTTCATCCGACCGGCCGTCCGCGACTCTGGCCCGGGCACTGACCTTTCTCGGCCATGCACCGCCGGCCGACCTCATCGCGGCGCCACCGGCCAGCCTGCTCGAGTGGGCGACTGGGCATTGGGACCGAGCCCGCATTCCACGGGTCCGCACCGCCCCCCTGCCGGCACTTCGATAGGCCGACCGATCGCCGCGCGGCGGCCGGGCCCTTTTCGGGCTGGCCGAAGGAATTTTTTGCTGCACTGCAAAAAAATTCTTGACTCGCTGTAAGGTCATCCCGATAATCCGTTTTGTGCAGCGCAACAACCGAACATCGGCGCTGTTCCCCGGCGCCTCATGTACGGGATATCTTCGAAATTTCAACCGATTATCGAAAGGAGTGTTGCGATGAACCCGATTACCCCCGATCTCAATGCCGTGGTCAAAGCTCAAGTCGAGGCCGCGATCCATGCCGCCACCGTTGCCGCCGAAGGCGCCGAGCGCTTCGCCGAACTGCAGTTGCGTACCGCCAAGGAAACCTTCGAAGACGGCGTCAAGAGCGTGAAGGCGTTTGCCGCGGTCAAGGAGCCGGCCGATCTGCAGGCGCTGTCCGCCAAGCTGTGGCAGCCCAGCGTCGACAAGGCGACCACCTACGCCCGTGAACTGTACGAGAGCCTGTCCGCCACCCAGTCCGAGATCGCCAAGCTGGTGGAAGCCCAGGTGGCCGACTTGAACAAGCAAGCCGTCGTCGCCCTCGACAGCGTGGTCAAGAGCGCCCCCGCCGGTTCCGAAGCAGCGGTCGCCGCGTTCAAGCAGGCCTTCGGCACCGCCAACCAGGCCTACGAGACGTTCGTGAAGTCGTTCCAGGGCTTCAGCACCCTGGCCGAAGCTGCCGCGCCGACGCCGCGCAAGAAGGCTGCGTAAGTCACGAGCCTCCGGCTGCAGCAGTACCAACGAAAACCCCCGGTGGGATAACCACCGGGGGTTTTTCATTTGCGGTCGGTCGTGAATTCCACCGCTGGATAGCACCTCATTCAACACGAAGGACGCGAAGGACACGAAGTGGCACGAAGGAAACCTCTCTTGCCGTCCTTCGTGAACCTTCGTGTCCTTCGCGTCCTTCGTGGTGGCGGTGGATTCTCCCCTGTGGAAGTTCCGCTGTGGATCTACCGCGTCGCAGGCCCGCCTGCCGAGTTGAGGGTCGAGGCGTTCGCCGCCTGCACCTGATCGCCACCCTGATGCTTGGCGTGATAGAGCACCTGGTCCGAGGCCTTAAGCAGTTCGTCGAACTTCACCATGACCGGATCGCGTTCGGCGACGCCGATGGAAACCGTGATCGAGTAGCGGATAGCACCGAGCTGCGCCGGTGTCCCGCCGACCGCGACCCGCAGGCGCTCGGCCAGACGCATGGCCGACGCGAGACTGGTATCGGGTGACACCACCAGGAACTCCTCGCCGCCCAGACGGCAGATCACGTCCTCGGCGCGCGCAGCCTTGCGCAGCGTGAGCGCGATGTGGCGCAACAGCTGGTCGCCAACATCGTGCCCGTAGGTATCGTTGACGCTCTTGAAACGGTCGACGTCCACCATCATGAGCGTGAGTGGCCGCTGGTTGCGGTTCGCAGCGGTCCATTCCTGCTCGAGCCGCTCCATGGCATACCGCCGGTTCGGCAGGCCGGTCAGCGGGTCGGTGAGCGCTGCCTGGCGCAAGTGGCGGTTCGCCACAGCCAGTTCGGTCGCGAACCGGCGCAGGCTCTGGCTGTCGCGCACGGCTTCTTCCTGCAGTCGGATGACGCGGTGGCCGGCACGCAGCCGGGCAAGCAGTACTCGCGGCGAGAACGGCTTGGTCACGAAATCGTCGACCCCGGCCTCGAATGCTTCGACCAGGTTGTCGTCCTTCTCGAGGCCGGTGACCAGCAGGAAGTAGATCTGCCGCCCTTCCTCCGTTTCGCGCAGCGCGCGGCACAGCGAGAGGCCGTCCATCTCGGGCATGACCCAGTCGGACAGGATGAGCTGCGGCCGCTCCGCCATCGCATGCTTCAGAGCTTCGCGCCCGTCCTTCGCCGTGATGACGGTGTGCCCCTGTTCGGTCAGCAGATGCTGCAGCACCAGCAGGGCGGACGGATCGTCGTCGACGACCAGCACGCGCAGCGGTTCGAGCCGGCTGCGCGAGGCGAGCTTGTCACTGATCGCGCTCGCGCCCGGCGGCTCGGCCGGAGGTATTTTGACCACTGGCGCCGGACCGCCCTTGGCACTGGCCTGCTCAGCTGCCTGGACCAGACTGGCGAAACCGGCCAGGTCCGCCGTGGGTACTTCGAGGATTCGGCCCCACTCGCGCCACTCGACCACGACCTGATCCGTCAACAGCGCCAGTGCGTCAGCGTCGATGCCCACCTTTGCAGCCTCGAAGATGAGGTCGGCGACCATCGCCGAGCGCCCCGCGTCGGTCTGGGTGCAGTAGTCGCCGACATGCGCGGACAGGTGCAGCAGATTGCACAGAACCGCCTCGCGCGAACCTTCGGGCCAATGGGCCTGTTCCGGCCGCTCGTTGTGGAACACCGCGTTGACGAAGATGCGCGGGAGCATCCAATCCTCGAGCAACGCCGCGCAGAGTTCGTTGTGATCGGTGCGAAAGCGTTCGCGCTCAAACTCCGCCAGCGCTGCACCGCCGATACCGGCGCGTTCCTCCAGAAGGTTACCGTAACCGTCCGGATGCAAGGTCGCGAGTGCCAGCGAACCCACGCGTATCAGCAACCCGCAGGTGAACGCCTCGTCCGCGGCCGCGGTGCGCGTGCGCAGGCACAACGCGTTGGCGGCAATTGCGGACGCGAGCGAACGGGACCAGAACCCCTGATAGTCGAAGGACTTGCAGGCGCCGGTGCGGTGGTTGCCCAGGATCGAGAAACCGAGCGCCAGCTGGCGCACCGTGGCGATGCCGAGCAGCCGGATCGCATCGGCCACTGCCACCACGGGACGACGCGGCCCGGCCATGGCCGAGTTGGCGAACTTGATGAGGCGACCGGACAAGGCCGGGTCCGCTTGAACGGCATGGGCGAGTTCGGCGACCGAAACGTCGTCCTTGCGGCTCAACTCTATGATGTGCAAGGCAACGCCCGAAGGCGACGGCAGCTTGCCGGTCGTCTTCAGTTCGTCGAACGCAGTCTTGTCCATGGCAAAACCGTCGCGGGCAATGCACCCGACCTGGCGCTAACCTCTGGGAAAATCGATACCTCGGTTAACGGCCCTCCAGCGGTCTTTCTTTAAGCGGCTCCCCTGCGGGTCGAGGCACAGGAAAGTCCGGCGGCAGAGGGTAACCAGGTTGTTTTTGCAGGAATTCCGCGAGCATCGCGCGTGCTGACTCGCGGCGGCCTTGCTCCCATTCCTCGCGGATGGCCGCCAGCACCCGCTCGGGCTCCCGCTCGGCGAACCGGAGTACTTCCTCACTGCTCAGATTCGACCGACGCTTGGCCAGGGTCGACGGCGCCGCAGCCCTGGCGGGCGCAGAAGCGGCCGGCGCAGCCGGGGCGCGGGAATCCATCCCACCGACGGCGTCGTGCTCGCGCGCCCTCGCCGTGGATTCCTGCGCTTGCCGCAACTCCTGCTCCGCCGGTACCGGCGGGGCGGCTGCGGGATCCGCAGGCGCAAGTACCTGATTCTGAAACTCCGCCTTGGCTTCCTTGGCATCGGCAACCGGCGCTGGCGCGGGCCCCGGTCCGCGCGCCACCGACGCCGGCGACTCCAGCCGATCGGCGAGTTGCTCCGTCTTTGCCTTGCCCTGGAGGTCCATAGACGCCGCCTGGTCTTTGGCCGTCTTGGCGTCGTCCGAACGCTTGCTTGCCGGTTCCAGTGCCCGCGCCTGCCTGTCGGGCCGCCGGGTGGTGGCTGCTTCCTCGGCTGGAAGTGGACGCATCCTTAGTTCGGCCTGCACGCCCGGTGACGACGCGTCGGGGCCGCTTTCCTGCGATGGCTTCGGCAAACCGGGCTCGCTGCGCCGGTCCACCATCAGCGAAAGACTGGTAGCCACTACGAGTACCGCGGCCGCGGCGAGCGGCACCTGCCAGCGCCGCCACGGCGACCGGCCGACCAGCGTCGGTCGAGCATCGACCGCGCGCCGCGCGGCAGCGAGAATCGCCGCGTCGACGTGCGGCGGCGGCTCCTCAGCCGCGGACTCGGCACGCAGCCGTTGCCGCACGGCAGCCGTATCCGCCAGCAGTTCGGCGAGTTCGCGGTCCGAATCGGTCGTCACGGCTCCGCTTCCCCGGCAAGGTCCGCACGCAGGCGAACGAGCGCGTAGCGCAAGCGACTCTTGGCCGTCTCTCGCCCGACACCCGTCAACTCGGCGATCTCCTCCAGAGTGAGTTCACCCTCCTCGTGCAGCAGGAAAGCCTCACGCTGCGCGGCCGGCAGGCGCTCGACGGCATCGGCCACGCGCTCGAGCCGGCGCTTCATCGCCACGGCTGCCTCCGGCTGCTCGCGCACCGGTGCCGCCAGGCTCGCCGCGATGGCTTCGCCGGCTTCGTCGTCGAGGGAAACGGTGCCGGCGCCGTCGCGGCGCAGCAGGTCGATCATGCGATTGTGCGCAATCTGATAAAGAAACGTCTTGAAGCGCGCTTCGACGCGATAGCGTTCGCGCGCGTTGATGAGATTCATCCAGGCATCCTGAAACACCTCCTCGGCCCGTGCCGCATCCCGGCCCATGCGCAGGCAGAAGCGGTACAGCCCGCCGCGGTGGCGTTCGTAGAGAATCGCGAACGCCCCGGCATCGCCGTCGTCGCGATAACGCAGCATCAGCGCCTCGTCGGTCGGATCCGCGTCCGTCATGGCGCGAGAGTGTAGCGAACGCCAGGACCGGAGCGCAGTTCCGGGTTGTTGCAGGATGAAACGGAACCGGCAGCGTTTCGGGGTCGAACGGGCGGCCAGGGGAACCCCTTGGGCGTGCGGCACACCGACCGACGACGATACTTGCTTGCAGACCCGGGGATGCGCCGCCGCGTTTCCTCGGATCGCTCCGCGGTGTCACCGGATTTCGAAAAACTTTTTATTTCCGTGCCTTTACAATCGATTTCGGGCTCGCCAGAATGCGCCGGCCTCACTTGGTACCCTGCCGTATGAATGCTCAACGAATTGCTCTGACGGTGCTGGCGATGGTTCTCGCCTCGAGTGCGAGTGCCGGCGCCGCCGAACTGGCGGATGAATACGACTGCCTCGTCGAGGCCCGCACCACCGCCGAGATCCGCAGCCCGATCGAAGGCTTGATCGAGCAGGTCCACGTCCGCCGTGGCGACTTTGTCCGCAAGGGCCAGGTGGTCGTGACTCTCGAATCCGGTCCGGAACGGGCGGCACTTGCGCTGGCCCGCTCCAAGGCGACAATGAAGGGGCCGCTCGAGGCCTCTGCCTCCCGGCTCGACTTCGCCGTCAAGAAGGAGCAGCGCGCCATAGAGCTCTACAAGCAGAAGTTCGTCTCGGCCGGCGCGCTGGACGAAGCACGCACCCAGCGCGAACTGGCGGAATCGGAGCTGAAGGAAGCGCGCGAGAACCAGAAGCTGAACGAACTCGAGATGCAACGGGCCGAGGAAGTGGTCAAGCTGCGCACCATCCGCAGCCCGTTCAACGGCGTCGTGATCGAGCGCTACCTGTCGAGCGGCGAGTTCGCCACCGCCAACGTCAAGAACCCGATCCTGAAGCTCGCCGAGGTGGACCCTCTCAACGTCGAAGTGATCCTCCCGGCGAACCTCTACGGCAGGATAAAGGTCGGCGCCCGCGCCAAGGTCGCGCCCGAAGCGCCCGGCGGCGAATACACCGCGGTGGTCGTTCTCGTGGATCGCGTCATCGATGCAGCCAGTGGTACGTTCGGCGTGCGCCTCGAATTGCCCAACGCCAACCAGCAGATCCCGGCAGGCGCGAAGTGTCGCGTGAAATTCCCGAAGTGATGCGGTCGGTGTTGCTGACCGTCGCGCTGTTCGCAGCGACAGCAGTTGCGCCCGTGGCTGCGCAACAGAATCAGGCGGCACTGACTGCCACCGTCCCTGCCGGCACGCACAAGACGCTGCGTTTGCGCAACCTGCCGAAGGACGCGCAGATCGCCGTTGCCGTCCAGGCCACCGGCCGCGTCGTGGTGACGTTTCTCACTGAAAGCGACTTCAAGCGCTATCCCAATCCGGAGGAACCGGTGTTCACCGCACCGGTCGAGCGCCGCCTCTCCTTCGCACTCGTCATGCCGGAGTCGGGCAACTACTACGTGGTGTTCGACAACACCAAGGGGACCGAAGAACGAAAGGTGCAGATGGTGATCCGCGCGGCGCGCGGCGCGGCGCCAGTGCCCGCGCCAGCCAATCCTGCGGCACCGGGCTCCGTCGTTCCGCCGGGGCCACCGCCACCTACACAGCCGAAGGCGCAGCAGCACGATATGTGAATGATGAGGGGCTAGGGACTAGGGACTAGGGACTAGGGTTGGATGCCGAGACTCCCGATGTTACCTAGCCCCTAGTCCCTGGTGTTCCCTCGCCCCCCAGATCACTCCGCCCTTCCCGCAAACGCCAGTAGATCCCCGAGGTAGTCGTCCATCTCGAGCACTTCCTTGCGCATCATGTAGTGGACCTGCTCGGCGCGCTTCTGCGCGAGGCTGAAGAGCAGCCGTCCGGCATTCGCATCCGACAGCGCGCGCCCGAGCAGCTTGTGGAAGAAGCTGCCGTAGCGCTGGATCAGTTCGTCCTCGAGGCTCACGAACACCTCGCAGCTCCCGGGGTCGCCCTGCCGCGCGCAGCGGCCGAAAAGCTGGCGGTCGATACGGCCCGCTTCGTTCATCTCGGTCGTGACCACGTGCAGGCCGCCGGCCGCGAGCGACTCGGGGCTCAACTTGATGTCGGTACCGCGACCCGCCATGTTGGTCGCCACGGTGATGCGACCGGGTTGTCCGGCGTCGGCGACGATCTCCGCTTCCTCCTTGTCCTGTCGCGCGTTGAGCACACGATGCGCCAGTCCGGCTGCGGTCAGCAGCGCAGCAACGCGCTCCGATCCTTCCACGGTGCGGGTGCCCACCAGAACCGGCCGACCCCGCTCGTGCTCGCGGCGGATCGATTCAAGCGCCGCAGCGTATTTCGCTTCCAGCGTCGGCAGCAGCACCGGTGGCGCGATCGTGCGCAGCACGGGCTTGCGGGTCGGCACGCGCGTCACCTTGAGGCGATACACGGCCCACAGTTCGGCCGAGATCTCCTTCGCCGTGCCGGTCATGCCGGACAATCGGAGATAGCGCCGGAAGAAGCGCTGGTAGGAGATGCGCGCCAGGGTCTCGCGCTGGCCGGTGAGCTCGCAGCCCTCCTTCACCTCGATCAACTGATGCAGTCCGCGCTCCCATGAGCGGTCCGCCATGGTGCGGCCGGTGTACTCGTCCACGATCACCACCTTGCCCTCTTCCACCAGGTAGTGCTTGTCGCGCTGGTACTGGTGGGTTGCCGACAGCGCCTGCTTCACCAGTTCCTCGCGCCGGTTGGGGCCGGTCCACAAGCCACGCATGTTGGCGGCAAGCTCCTTCAATCGCTGTTTGCCGGCATCGGTGATACGGATGCTGGTCTGGTGATGCTCGAGCACGAAATCCTCGTCACGCACGAGTTGCCCTGCGAGGCCGAGCGCTTCGCGGTACAGGCGCTCGAGGCCCGAATCACCGGTGTCGCCGGAAATGATGAGCGGCGTGCGCGCTTCGTCCACCAGAACGCTGTCGACCTCGTCGACGATCGCGAAAGACAATCCGCGCAAGGTGAGATCGCTGTCGCCGCCGGCACCCGTGACCTTGTCGACCGCGTAGCGCAATGCGCGCGGCCGCCCTTTCAGCTTCATGCGATCGCGCAGGTAGTCGAAAGTGACGTCCTTGTTGGTGCAATACGTGATGTCGTTTCGGTATTGGGCGGGTCGATCGGGCAGGGCGACATCCTGGGTGACGCAGCCGACGGTGAGGCCGAGCGAGCGGTACAGCGGCCCCATCTCCTCGGCGTCGCGTGCGGCGAGGTAGTCGTTCACGGTCACTACGTGCGTAGGCCAGCCACCGAGCGCAGCGGTCGCGGCGGCCAGAGTGGCGGTCAGCGTCTTGCCTTCACCTGTTTCCATCTCGGCGACGCGGCCCGACAGGAGGATCCAGCCGCCTGCCAGCTGCACATCGTAGTGGCGGACACCGAGCGTGTGCCGGGCGGCAGCGCGCACGATGGCGAACGCCTGCACCACCAGGGGATCGATGAACCCATCGCGTCTCAGTTGCGGCCGCAGCTGCATGGCCCGCGCCCGCAACGCTTCGAGCGCGAGCTCGTCGTATTGCGGCCCCGCCGCGTTGACGGCGGCGATGAAGGCATCGAAGCGGCCCTTGCGCATCGACTGCATCCGCTCGAGCCAAAGCGCGGGGCGGCGTGCCGTGCGTTCCAGCCAGTTCTCGCGTGGTTCGAGCTTCTCCGGATAGAAGCCGTGACCGAGGATCTGGGTAAGACTAGACACTGAACCGCTTCAGGAAGAGGCGCCGCACCGATCGAAAGGTCTGTGCCGCGAGCGGCTCGGCATCGTGATCGAAGCGGACGAACACACGCCCGCCGATGTGCAGGTCGGCAGTGTTGGGCGGCAGCCGCAACTCGAAGTGGAACACCGGCTCGAGCGCGAGCGGCCTGTCGGTCTTGCGCGGATCGAGCGGGATCGACCCGCCGCCGCGGTCCGACAACGCAAGGCTCGGCAGTTCACCCGAAGCCGCCGGCACTTCCCGGATCACCGACGCGGTCAGAGTCTCGGCGACACGCTCGGTGAGCTTCACTTCGATCGACCGAGTGTGGCTGCGCACGTAGTCGACGTCGTCCTGCCGCACGATCACGCGCACGATGCGCTCCGACGGCGGCGCCACGAAACCCAGTTGCTCGCCGCGACGCACGAACCTCAGCGGCATGTCGCTGGGGTTCGCCAGCACGAAGCGACCTGCGGACGGTGCCGTGACGGTGAGCCCGGCCAGCCGCTCGCGTACGCGCTTGAGTTCCTTTTCCGTGTAGGCGATCTCGTCCCGTGTCATGCCGGCCTGCACGCGCGCATCCAACTGCAGCGCGCGTTGCTTGAAATCGAGTTCTTCCAGCCGCGCTTCGAGCAGCCGCTCCTGGGGCGCCAGGAGCGGATCCTCGATCTCGATCAGCGTGACGCCGGCGTCCACGCTGGTGCCCGGAACAGTGGCAATACGCGTGACGAAGCCGTCGGCACCGGCGCGCACGACCGATTGCTCCGGCACCCACAGCACGCCTTCGGTGCGAGTCCAAACCGGAAACGGCACGAAGAGGAAAGCTCCCAGCAGGACGACCGTCGTCGTTCCGGCCACTGCCCAGGCACGCTGCCGCCGCCGCCGCAGGGTCTTGCCCGACGTGAGGTGCGCGATGCCCTTGCCGATCGGCAGGACGATCGACGAGAAGCCGGCCCAGATGGCGAGCAAGACGCCGATCACGAAATACTCGCCGGCGATGAACAGGATGATCGCGAACGTGATGAAGAGGCGATAGACCGTTGCCGCGATGGTGTAGCCGACGAACCAGCGCTTTTCGCCGTCGGTCGCCTCCGGTGCATGCAGTTCGCGAACACCGAAAGCGTACCGGTTGATGAGGTAGAGCACGTACTTGTTTCCCCGCGGTCCGAGGTTGGGAATCTCGATCAGATCGGCCAGCATGTAGTAGCCGTCGTAGCGCAGCAGCGGATTGCCGTTGAACAGTACCGTGGAGATGCCGGCGATCAGCATCACGTTGAAGGCGATCGCACGCACCAGTCCCGGCTCGACATTGAGCCAGACGAACATAGCGATCGCCGCCAATGCCAGTTCCGCCATCATGCCGGCGCCGCCGACGACGAACCGTTCCCACTTGCTGCGGAAGGCCGACGAGGCCGAAGCGTCGACGTAGGGTACCGGCAGGAACACGAGGAACATGACGCCCATCTCGTGCACTTCGCCGCCCCGGGCGCGCACCGCGCACGCATGGCCGAACTCGTGCACTGTCTTCACGATCGGGAACAGCAGGAACATGGTGAGCAGGTTGCCAGGTGCCAGCACGCGGTCCGACAGGTTCTCGGTAAGGTCATGCCAGGCAAAGGCCGCGGCGACGCACGCAGCCCCGACCAGTGCGAGCCACACGAAGAACCCCCACCGCGAGAAGAGCGGTGCATACAACGCGTAGGTGGCGCGCAGAATCCGATCGGGGTCGATCAACGGCAGCTTGATCGACATCGGGTTCTTGAAGTTGCGCCACCACTTGCCCTTCTGCTGCTTGCCGTAGCGGCGCAGCAGTTCGTCGACGTCGGGCGGAAGATCGCTCTGCAGCAGATCGGACCCGTGGAGCTGACCGAGCAGACGAATCGATTCTTCCTGGGTCGGTGCGTCATCGCCGAGCCGGTGGCAGGCGAGATCCCAGGCTTCCTGAACGGTGCGTTCGCCGTCCAGCAGCCCGATCAACTGCCATGCGGCCGGGTTGAAGCGATACATGCGGCGCGACGCGCGATCCTGCAGCACGTACCAGAGCTGCCCGCGGTAGTGGTGGCGGTGCACTTCGGCATGCGTCTTCAGCCGCGGCTTGAGCGCAGCGACACGGTACCAGGAGGGGCTGTGTAGTTCGGAGCTCATCGCACCGGAGGTAGCAGGGTAACCGCTTCAAACACGAAGAACACGAAGGGCCTCGAAGGAACGACAAGCAGCTTGCCAGCCTTTCCTTCGTGCTCCTTCGTGTTCTTGGTGTCCTTCGTGCTGGAGCTTTGCATTGCCCTTTTCGCCGGCGCTAGGGCACCAGCGACCACACCTGCAACCGCACCCAATCCAGCAGGTATCGCGTCCAGATCCAGATCAGCTTGCGGTCACCCACGCTCACCTTGCCCACCCCTTCCATCCCGGGGCGCAGCCGTTCGATGCCGCGATCGAGCTTCGCTTCCACGCGGAAATAGTTGCGCCCGTCCTCCGGCGTGCTCACCGGCGTGACCCGCGCCACGGTGATCGGCTGCCTCTGCGAGGGCATCGACTGCAACACCAGTTCGCCCTTCTGGCCCACGGCCACGTCGCGGATGTCGCGCTCGTCCACCTTCAGCACCACGCGGTAATCCTCCAGAGGTGCAATCTCGAACAGCACGTCGCCGCGCTGCACCGGGGCCCCCAGTTTCTGCGTGAGATCGCCGCTCACCACGACGCCGTCGAACGGCGCGGCGATGGCGGTGCGCGCGAGCTTCTCTTCCACGATGGCGAGCTCCGCCTCGGCCTGCTCCACCTGGGAGCCGATGACGCGGATGTCCGCACGTTCATGGTTGGCGAGCGCTTCGCGATACTGCTTGGTGAGCTGCTCGCGCTTGGCTGAAAGCTTCATGCGCTCCAGTTGCAGGTCGCGATCCTCGAGGCGGGCGACGACTTCGCCTTCCTTCACCACGTCGCCCGGACGCTTGGCGGCTTCGCC
The DNA here is from genome assembly GCA_019747905.1 of Burkholderiales bacterium. Classification (GTDB taxonomy): domain Bacteria; phylum Pseudomonadota; class Gammaproteobacteria; order Burkholderiales. The sequence goes on along the minus strand of JAIEQG010000038.1, from coordinate 8,282 downwards.
GACGTAGCCGTCGAAGGGCGCCGCCAGCGCCCGCTGGATCGAGCCCTCGACCTTGGTGTCCGCGGCAACGCGGTACGTCCCCGTGGCGAAAGTGAAGAACAGCGTGACCACCGCGACGATGATGCCGGCAAGCTTCCAGGCGACATGGCCCGGACCGAAGAAACGGAACCAGAGCGCCTTCATCGCTTCCCATGTGCGCGCCGCCGGACCACGGTCCGCCTCGCGCTGGATCTCGGTCAACGGGCCGAGCAGCGCCGCGAGACCGTCCGCCAGTTCGATGTCTTCATGCGTGAACGGGCGGCTGCGTTCCAGACACAGGGCCCCGACACCTTCGCCCATGCGCGTGAGCGGTATGGTCAACACCGCTGCCGACCCGTGAATCTGTGCGAGCTTCTCGTGAGCGCGCAGGACGTGACCCTCGACGCCCTCCTCGGCCGGCCACACCAGGCGCGTCCTCTGGTCGACCGCTTCGTCCATCGCGGTCTCGATGGCGCGGGTCAGCTCCGCATTCTTCTCGAACTGGACGGTGTGCGACAGCGCCTTCACCTGCGAACGCTTGCCGCGCTGAATGCCGAGCGACACCCGGTCGCAGTCGAGCAAAGATGCAAGCTCGGTCGCCGTGGCGGTCGCCGCCGGCACGAAACCGTGGTGTTCCAGCGCAGCGCTGAACACGTCGAACACCCGTCGCAATCTCGCAGCCGCCGCCGCGTCGCCCGCCCCCATGTGCCGGCGCAGCAGGGCCTCGAGCCAACCCGCACCCCACGCGAGGTCACGGGCCAATGCCTTCAATTCCCGTTCCGCTCGTCCTTCCACGTCCACCGCGACCGCACCGAGGACCGTGCCGTCCGCCTGGATCGGCTGGGCCACGTGCGACCTGGCGCCGTTCTCCCCAGCGGGGACGGCGATCAGCGCATTCTCGTGAATCGCGCGCTCGATGGCCTCGCCGAGCTTGGCACGGTCGCGCTTGGTATCGGGCCAGACCGCCGCCGGGACGAACCCGCCGCCGCCGGGCTGCGCCAGCACCAGGATCCCGTCGGCCGCACCCGCCTTGATGCAGGTGACCGCCAGCCAGGCCTGGCAGAACGCCTCGGCGTTCTCGGCCTGGGCAAAACGCATCCACGCGTCGTCTTCGGCAGCAGCCCGCAGTCGCGCCGGATCGGCGACCTGGAGGTGCGGGCGTCCTTCCGCCGGATTCGGCGTGGAAGAATTCATGGGGAATTTCCTTGTCGGATCAGTAGCCTGAAGGTCGGCGCTGGCAACCTCGGGAAGCATACACCTGCAAGCACAGGACCTGCCAGAACCTCCTTACGGCAAGGCTTCGCGATCCTTCCAGGGAAACCCCAGCCGCGTCACGCCCTCCCGTATCTCGCCCATGGCGGTCTCGACCACGGCGCCATCCCCCCTCACCCCCAGTTCGATGTGCCGCCCTTCGGCACCGATGTGCGGCAGGCTGAACAGCTTCAACGTGGGATAGCGATGGACGATGTCCTGCATGAGGTCGATCAGCTGGCTCTCCCCCGCTTCGCGCACGATGATGGCCTCGTCACGCTCGCGCGAGGCGCTCTGCAGGTGCACGTAGCGTTGATCCAGCACCCACTCCATCATCGGCCACGCCATCTCCGGAAAACCCGGCAGGAAGTGATGATCGGCATAGCTGAATCCCGGCACCCGGTTGTACGGGTTCGGGATGATCCGCGCGCCGGCGGGAAACTCCCCCATGAGAATCCGCTTCGGGTAAGCCTCGGCGCCAAAGCGCGCCTCGATCTCGATCTTCGCTTCCGGGTGCAGCACAAGCTGCACGCCGGCCGCTTCGGCCGCCGCCTGGCGCGTGTGGTCGTCGGGCGTGGCACCGATGCCACCGAAACTGAACACGATGTCACTGGTCGCAAACGTGCGAAACAGCGTCTCGACGATCAACCGCCGGTCATCCCCCAGGTAGTGGGCCCACGCGAGCGCGAGGCCGCGCTGGCGCAGCAGTTCGATGGCCTTGGCGAGGTGCTTGTCCTGCCGCTTGCCGGACAGGATCTCGTCGCCGATGATGAGTACGCCTAACGCCATGGGGTGCAATCCGCGAAGATGACGCGAACATCATAAGCGCCGAAGATGTGAAATGCTGTCGGGCCAGGGCCTGTTAACGCTTAGAACGGACCTGCGCTGGGGGTCCTGCAGCTGTGCTTTGCGCCTTGATTGCGCTCGTCATGGAGGTCACGCAGGTCCGTTCTAAGTGTTAACGGGCCCTAGGTGCAACCGCCGTCGGCCGTCGCCGGCCGGCATTCGAGCCGCGTCTTGTCGGCGTTGCCGACGCACTTGTAGATATTGTCCTTGCAGCGGGCGCACCACACCGTGGTGCTGCCCTCGCGCTTGTACTGGCTGTTGAGAATGTCGATGTCGTTGCGACGGCAACCGACAGCATCGGCCGTGCGCGAACTCTGCGTGGCGCATCCCGCGAGCGCAAGCAAAACGAACAGGCAAACGTATCTCATCGATGTCATTCTTCGAGACGCCGACGACCCCGCAGAATGAGCGGCGCGCAACGCGCGTCCGCTCGATTCCGCGGAGTTGGAGGGCCGGCCACGCCGGTCCTCTAACCGGCTATGTATTGTTCGAGTTGTTCGATCGTCTGCCGCTGATCCGCAATCGTCTCCTTGACCACGTCCCCGATCGAAATCACCCCCGTCACCCGGTTCGCATCCAGCACCGGCAGGTGCCGCACACGCTTGTCCGTCATCAACGCCATGCATTCTTCCATGGTCGCGGACGGCGGCACGCACAGCACCTTCTCGGTCATGATCTCGCGCACCTGCGTCTCGCGCGAGGACTTGCCGAACAGGATCACCTTCCGCGCGTAGTCGCGCTCGGAGAAGATCCCTGCCAACCGCTCGCCCTCCAGCACCAGCAGGGCCCCGACGTCGCGCTCCGCCATCAGCTTGAGCGCGTCGTAGACCGACGAGCTCGGCGCCACCGACAGCACCTTGATCTTCTTGTCTTCCATGACCTGTTGCACGGTCTTCATGTCGTCACCCTCCTCGGCGTCCGGCCTCACTCCGGGACCACGGAAGTGTAGGCAAATCCGCCGCCCGGAGGAAGCGACACCACCCGGGCCTTGAGTCGCCGAGCGGCGACCCCATGTTCCGGGCCATGGACGAGACCTGGCACGTACCCTGTCCCCATTGCGCGGCTGTGAACCGCGTCCCCCAGGCACGTCTGCGGCAGGCACCCAACTGCGGCAAGTGCAAGCAGCCCTTGTTTACCGGTACACCGGTCGCGCTCGACGCGACGACTTTCGATCGGCACATCGGTGCCGACCTGCCGGTGGTGGTGGATTTCTGGGCCGACTGGTGCGGCCCGTGCAAGATGATGGCACCGCATTTCGAACGCGCCGCGCGTTCGCTCGAACCCGCTGTTCGCCTGGCCAAGCTCGACACCGAAGCCGCGCCTGCGATCGCGGGCCGCTACGGCATCCGCTCCATTCCCACCCTCATCGCCTTTCGCGGCGGACGCGAGATCGGGCGCCAGTCGGGCGCCATGGATCAGGGCACGCTCGAACGCTGGGTCCATTCGGCACTGGGCGAACGCTGACGGGTACCCGTCAGATCTCCTCCCAGGCCTTTTCCACGCGCTTGAACGAAACCGGATAGGGCGTCTTCAACTGCTGCGCCCAGAGCGAGACGCGCAGCTCCTCCAGCATCCAGCGGAATTCCTCGAGCTTCGGATTGCGCATGCCGCGCGCGCGATCCACATCGAGGCGCTGGCCCCACGATCGCCACCAGTTGGCGAGCGTATCCTGCCACTGCGCATCGCGGGTCGGGTTGGACGGAAACTTGGTAAGGCGCACGTCGATCGCCTTCAGGTAACGCGGAAAGTGCTTGAGGCGCGCATAGGGCGCGCTTACGATGAAGCCGTTGGGCAGCAGCGCCTTCAACTGGGCCTTGATGTCGTTCATCAACCGTTGCCAGGCCTGGGCGCCAGGTTGCTGGATCCGCGGTCGCAGCGCGTAGTACTCGGTCAGGATCTCGTTCACCAGGCCGCACACTTCGTTCGCGACGTCGCCGAGCCGTGTGCGTGCCTTGATCACCCGCGCATCGAAGGCCGCCTTGTTGCGGATGCGCTCCTCCTCCACGAAGAACGCGCGATCGCAGATGGCGGTGACCAGTTCCTCCTGCAGCTTCTCGATGGCCGACGCCTTGTCGTGCGGCCGGGTGCCGTCGATCTCCGCGAGCAATGTGTACTTGAGCGCCATTTCCTGCAGGCCGCGCAGGCTGCGGCCCAGATGCCGCACCTGTTCCACCGCAGCCAACTGGAACAACCGGCGCAAACCGCGGTGGGTCGCCGCTTCCGCCTCCTGCTCGGTGTCGAGCAACCCCAGCGACACCGACTTGCCTTCGTCGACGATGGCCGGATAGCCCACCAGCTTCTGCCCGGCGCGCACGAACTCCACCTGCTCCGGCAGCTCGCCGAAATCCCAGGTGGTCACGCCCTGCCGCTCGAACGAGCTGCGCGCCGTTTCGGTGAACTGCCGGCGTGCCTTCACGCCGAGCTGCAAGCGCAGCTCCGGCAGGTCGCGACCCGTCGCCACCTCCGCACCGTGATCGTCGACCACACGGAAGTTCATGCGCAGGTGCGAAGGGACATCCGCAGTGTTCCATGCATCCTCGGGTACCTCCACGCCGGTCTGCTTGAGCAGCACTTCCGACAGGATCTCGGTGAGAGGGACCGCATCGGGCTCGATCGCACCGAGCACGGCAGTCACCACCTGAGGCACCGGCACGAAATGCTTGCGCAGGCCCTTGGGCAATTCCTTCAAGAGCTGCGTGACCTTGTCGCGCAACAGCCCCGGCACCAGCCACTCGCAGCGTCTTTCGTCTACCTGATTCAACAGGTGCAGCGGCACGGTCATGGTCACGCCGTCGAACGGGTGGCCCGGTTCGAAGCGATACTTGAGCGCGTAGCGCACCCCGTTCATCTCGATCGAATCCGGAAAGCGCGCTGCCGTAATGTCCTCGGCGGCGTGCAGCATCAGAGCTTCGCGCGTCATGTAGAGCAGGCGCGGATTCGCGCGCTCGGCCTCCTTGCGCCAGTGTTCGAACGCACCGACGTTCCAGATGCCCTCCGGCACGACCTTGCCGTAGAACGCGACCATCACCTCCGGATCCACCAGCACGTCGTGGCGCCGCGACTTGTGCTCGAGCGCTTCCACGTCCTTCACCAGCGCACGGTTGGCGCGCAGGAACGGCGCATCCAGTTTCGAATCGCCATCCACGAGTGCGCCGCGGATGAAGATTTCGCGCGCCTCCTTGGGTTGGATGGGCCCGTAGCTCACGCGCCGGCGCGCGACCACCGTCAGTCCGTAGACGATGACGCGCTCGTAGGCGATGACCTGGCCCGAAGCCTTCTCCCAATGGGGATCGAAATGCTGCCGGTTCGCGAGGTGGGCGCCGACCTGCTCGATCCATTCCGGTTCGATGGCGGCGACGCTGCGCGCGAACAGGCGGGTGGTCTCGGTAAGCTCCGCGGCCATCACCCACTTCGGCTGCTTCCGGCGCAGCGCCGACCCGGGGAAAACGTGGAAACGGATCCCGCGCGCGCCGAGATAGTCGCCGCCATCCTCGCTCTTCATGCCGATGTTGCCGAGCAGTCCCGCCAGCAGCGCACGATGGATCTGCCCGTAGTCGCCGGGCTTCTCGTTCTCGCGCCAGCCGAGTTCCGACACCAGGGCGTGCAACTGCCCGTGCAGGTCGCGCCACTCGCGCAACCGCAGCCACGACAGGAAGCGGTCGCGGCAGTCCGCATGCAGCTTGCGCGTGGATTTCTTGTGTTTCAGCAGCTCGTCGTAGAACTCCCACATCTTGAGATAGGCGAGGAAGTCCGAGCGCTCGTCCACGAACAACGCGTGCGCCTGGTCGGCAGCATCGGCCTTCTCCATCGGGCGATCGCGCGGGTCCTGCACCGACAACGCTGCGGCGATGATCAACCCTTCCTTGAGGCAGTTCTCCTGCTTCGCGGCCACGATCACCCGGGCGATGCGCGGATCGATGGGCAGCTTGGCGAGCTGGGCACCGACTGCGGTGAGATTGTGCCGCTCGTCCACGGCGTTGAGCTCGGTCAGGAGCTGGTAGCCGTCGGCGATCATGCGCGGCTGCGGCGGCTCGACGAAGGGGAAGCTCTCGGGTTCGCCCAGCTTGAGCGCCTTCATCCGCAGGATCACCGACGCGAGCGACGAACGCAGGATCTCCGGATCGGTGAATTCGGGCCGGGCGGCGAATTCGTCCTCCCCGTACAGGCGCACACACACGCCGCTCGACACGCGCCCGCATCGGCCCGCCCGCTGGTTGGCCGACGCGCGCGAGATCGGCTCCACCTGCAGCATCTCCACCTTGTTGCGATAGCTGTAGCGGTTGATGCGCGCGAAGCCCGGATCGACCACGTAGCGGATGCGCGGCACCGTCAGCGACGTCTCGGCCACGTTGGTCGCGAGCACCACGCGATGCCCCGTGTCGGGCTTGAACACGCGGTCCTGCTCTGCGGCGGACAGCCGCGCGAACAACGGCAGGATCTCCACCATGCCGGCCCGGTGACGTCCCACGGGGTGCTTGCGCAGGTGTTCGGCGGTCTCGCGAATCTCGCGCTCGCCCGGCAGGAACACCAGGGCGTCGCCCGGACCGTGCGCGTGATACAGATCGTCGAGCGCATCGGCGATCGCTTCGCCCAGGTCCGGGGCCTCGCCCTGCTCGTCCGGCTTCAACGGCCGGTATTTGACTTCCACCGGGTACAGCCGGCCCGACACTTCCACCACGGGCGCGTCGAAGAAGTGCCGTGCGAAGCGTTCCGCGTCGATGGTCGCCGACGTGATGATCAGCTTGAGATCCGGCCGTCGCGGCAGCAGCTGGCGCAGGTAGCCCAGCAGGAAATCGATATTGAGGCTGCGCTCGTGCGCTTCGTCGACGATGATCGTGTCGTACGCCCGCAGGCTGCGATCGGTCTGGGTTTCCGCCAGCAGGATGCCGTCGGTCATCAGCTTCACGAACGGCTCGGGACCGATCTGATCGTGGAACCGCACCTTGTAGCCGACCAGTTCACCCAGCGGCGAGCCGAGTTCCTGTGCGATCCGCGCGGCAACCGTGCGCGCCGCGATGCGCCGTGGCTGCGTGTGGCCGATCAGACCGGTGACGCCGCGTCCGATCTCGAGACAGATCTTGGGCAGCTGCGTGGTCTTGCCCGATCCGGTTTCGCCGCAGACGATGACCACCTGGCTGGCCCGCAGCGCCGAGGCGATCTCGTCGCGACGCTCGCTGACCGGCAGCTCTTCCGGGTAGCGCAGCGCGGGCAATCGAGAGCGCCGTTGCGCAACGCGCGCGATCGAGGCATCGATCGCGGCTGCCGTCCTCTTGATCTCGTCCGGTGCCGGCTGCTTCGCATCGCGCAACCGATTGATCTGCGCACGCAGCCGCCCCTGGTCGGCGAGCATGCAATCCGCGAGTCGGGCCAGTAGCGGATCGGAGGCGGAACGGGGGGCGGCAGTTCTGGAGGCGGGCGCGGACAACGCGGCGGGATACGAGGGAGCAGCGGGTAGCAATTCTATCGCGAGCACCCCGCCGGACCGGCGCTCATCTACCATCGATGGTTTTCCTCGATGGCCCCTGCCCCGTGCCGACCCGGTTCCTGTACTCGATCTGCATCCTGATCTGGGGCTCCACCTGGATCGCGATCACCCATCAGCTGGGCGTGGTCGAGCCCGTGGTATCGGTGGCGTGGCGCTTCATTGCCGCAGCGCTGCTGCTGTTCGGCATCTGCCTGGCACGCGGCGAAACGATCCGCTACGGCCGGCGCGACCACGCCATGCTGGCGCTGCAGGGGCTTCTCATGTATGGCGCCGGCTACGTGTGCGTCTACGAAGCCGAGGCACGCGTGGTATCGGGCCTGGTGGCGGTCGGCTACTCGGCGAGCCCCATCGCCAACATGCTCTGCTCGCGCCTGCTCTATGGCACCCCGATGAGCCGTCGCGTCACGGTCGGCGGGCTGTTCGGCATCGCCGGCATCGTGCTCGTGTTCTCGCCGGAGTTCGCCCGGCTGTCGGCATCGACGACTGCCCTCGTGGGTATCGCGCTCACCGCCATCGCCGTCAGCGTCCAGGCCTTCGCGTCCGCCATCGCAGCGCGCAACAACCAGCGCGGCGTGGCGGTCTGGCCCGCGCTCGCCTGGGGCATGACCTACGGCGCGATCGGTTGCAGCGCGTGGGTGCTGCTCACGGGAACGCCGATCGCCTTCGATTTCCGGCCGGGCTA
>JAIEQG010000007.1 GCA_019747905.1 Burkholderiales bacterium | reverse complement strand
ACTCATATCCGATCGACCCCCGCTTCTCGTTTGCCGATCAGATCATATTCCGAGTGACTTGTTCAGAGATTCCCTAGGGCTGCTTCTAGAGTCTTCAGCCCCGTTTGGCATTCTGCAAGCTGCGTGGGGAGCCGCGCTTGGGTTTGTCGTGTCCGCATTCTTCTGCGCGATCGCAGGCATAACGTGGCGCTCAAGCGGACGCCCGCAAGCGGGCTCCGCTTAGCGCCACGTTATGCCTCTTTCCATGTCCGCAGCGTCTCTCACGACTGTTGAAGAAATTGCGTCTGTTCTCCGTCAGCGCGCAGGCTCTGCCACGCACGTTGTCGGGATCGACGGATTTATGGGCTCTGGAAAGACGAAGCTGGCCTTTGCGCTGGCTGAGTCAATGAACGGCATTCGCGTCAGCCTTGACGCATACATTGACCGGGACGTGGAGTCAAAGAACTATTCAGAGAAGATCATGCGGCATTACCTTGTTAGCGACCTCAGAAAACTGCAAGCCGCATTTCAATTTGTGGTCCTCGAAGGAATCTGTCTTCTTGAAGTACTTGCCACAATTTCACGCACACCTGACAGCCACGTGTACGTCAAGCGAATCAGTACTGGGGGGCTATGGCATGACGGCTTTCATCTCGAAGACTACGAAACCGATCAAGCGATCACCGAGAACCAGGAGGGCCTACATAAGAGCGAGTTTGAATACCACTCGAAATGGCGCCCCCACGAACGGGCTATCGCCATCTTCGAACGCCCCGACTTGGGGGCGTCGTGAGGCATAACCCTGCGTTCGAGGCGACCTGCGCGAAAAGCCACGCAGACGCCTCAACTCCACGTTGGGCACTGTGAACTCAGACATGCCCGAGGGCCCGAAGCCAAGTCGTGGATCCAGCGGCATCGCTGCGATCTTTCTGGGGTGCGCCTTCCTCGTATTTGGATACGTCCTGATCATCTTGCTGGTGCCAGGCATCCTGCAGGCAGCATCGCGAAACGACTGGGACACGGCCCTATTCGTTTACGGTTTGCCGAGCGTTTTGGTAGTTCTACCATTGCTCTGTGCCAGCTATTTTCTTGTGCGCGGCGGCATATGTAGCCTGCGTGGACGCGCCTAAGTTGCGCGGCGCCCCAATTGCTTCGGGGTGTGCCCAACCTGGCGCTCGAGCGGACGCGCGAAGCGGCGCGCCCGCTGCGCTTGGCATTCCGTCGTGCGCCTCTCATGCGTATCGTTAGGCTGCTGTGGCTCCGAATACGGCCGCCGTCCTGCACAGCCACCGCCCATTGCATACGCAGACTGGCTGCTCGTATGGTCCGGGGCATATGCGAGACGTTTGACGTCAAGGAGACAGCATGACGGTGCAGCGGATGGACAACGTGGGCATCGTGGTGGAAGACATCGATGCCTCCATCGAGTTCTTCGGCGAACTTGGTCTGGCGCTCGAGGGGCGCGCCACGGTGGAAGGCGACTGGGCAGATGGCGTCACCGGATTGCGCGGCATGCGCGTCGAGATCGCCATGATGCGTACGCCGGACGGTCATGGGCGGCTCGAGCTATCGCGCTTCCTCGCGCCACCCGTTGTCGCCGACCACCGCAATTCTCCCGTGAACGCTCTGGGCTACCTGCGCGTCATGTTCGCTGTGGACGATATCGACGATACCCTCGCCCGGCTCGGCCGACGCGGGGCGAAACTCGTCGGCGAAGTGGTTCGGTACGAAGACATGTATAGGCTGTGCTACATCCGAGGTCCGGAAGGAATCCTCATCGGGCTCGCCCAACAGCTCGGGCAGCAGACCTCCCGAGAGGATCCCATGGACCGCAAGCGTTGAGAACGCCGAGCGGATGCACCGCGTGAGGAAACGAGTGGCATGGCGAGACTCGTATTCGGAATGAACCAGTCCCTGGACGGCTACGTCGACCATACGGCGTTTGCGCCAGGCCCCACGCTCTTTCGCCACTTCATCGAAGAAGCGCAGGGGCAGGCGGGTAGTGTCTACGGGCGCGTGATGTATGAAATCATGCGTTACTGGGACGACGATCATCCTGAATGGGATGCAGAGGAACGCGCCTTCGCGGTTGCATGGCGGAACCAGCCGAAATGGGTCGTCTCGCGTACGTTGAAGTCGGTCGGGCCGAACGCGCAGCTTGTTGCGGGTGATCTCGAGGGCGCAATTCGTGAGCTGAAGACCGGGCGCGACGGAGAGATCGAAGTGGCCGGCCCTGACCTTGCGCGAAGTCTCACGGAGCTTGGCCTGATCGACGAGTATCGGATATACCTGCACCCCGTTGTGCTTGGTCACGGCAAGCCATACTTCGCCGGTCCACGGCCGCCGCTCCGCCTCATGGCTAGTGACCGAATTGGCGAGGATGTGATCAGGTTGACCTACGTTCCTGCTTGACTGCGCGGCTCGCTGGGTGGGAATCGGCGCGAAAGCCTCCAAGGAGCATTTCAGCGTGACCCGAGCCCTCGCTCGAACCAACCCGTAGTGGCGCGCAGGGTCCGGTCGCTCCGGGTTCCGGTGTGGCAGGAATGATCGGAGCGATGCCCAGCAGGGCGAGGTGGCGGCGGACTATGTGTATATTCCCGTCCTCCTGAAACCAGTAGGAGCAGTTGATGCGTGGGCTCGTCCCTCCCGCGGCCGTGTTCACGGCTCTCGTGGGAATGCTTGGGTTCGCTACAGCGCAGGACAAGCCATCGAGCTCGCCGCCCTCGAAGAGCTGTGCCGAGGAGTTGCGCGAGCGCGGCCTGACGAGTGGGATGCCCGGCTTCGACACCGAGTACATCGCCTGCCGGGACCGGAAGAATGCCGCGGTTCGCGCCGGGGCAAGCGGCCTGGATGCACAGCTTGGCGCGCGCTGCAAGGACGAGCTGATCGACCGGGGTTTCATCCCCGGCATCGGGGCGTATCAGACCGAGATGAACCGGTGCCTTGCGCGCAGAAGGAGCGAGGGAAACGCTGGCACCGTCGAATTCACCGACGACAAGCCGTTCGGGCGCGGCAAGGTGCAGGACTATCTCAACGCGCTGTACTCGGACGACCTCCCGACGATGCGTGCGATCGATGCCGAGTTGGCGCAACGCATGCAGACGAGGATGGGGGTCTCGGTCTTCAACCTGGTGGTTCAGAACTATCTGGCAGCCTATCCAGGCGTCTACAAGGCCTGCCTGGAACCGAACGCGCCGACCGTCACTGTCGGAGAGGTCTTCGACGAGGTGAAGCGTGATGGCAACGGCATCGAGATCAGTCGCCGGCAGGTGGATCAGCGCAGGAAGGTTCCCGTGAACCAGCGCTTCCTGCCGATGGCGCGCAGTTCCGGCGTGCAGATGAGCGGGTCCGCCGAGGATCTCGTGGCGAGACTCGCCGGGTTGGATCTCGGTGAACTTTCTTTCGGCAACATCGCCGCCGTCGTGCAGCGAACCATGCAGCGCCGCCCTTGCAGCGATCCGGTCACGAGGCGCCTGGAGGATGCGTTGATCAGATATTCCGCCGCTGGCGGTATTCGTTGAGCCGGATCGTGTCCGAAGCGATGCCGGTGAACCCGCAGCGTGCGGTCGTCGCTGCAGTGCAGCTTCCCGCGGTCAGCGATGCCGAGTTCGAGGCGTCGCTCAACGAGTTGCGCGAACTCGCGAGGACCCTGGGTTTCGAGGTGGTGGCCACGTTCACGCAGCGGCGCACCAGCTTCGATACGGCGGCTTACCTGGGTACCGGCAAGCGCGAGGAACTGCGCCGTTTCGTGCAGGGCGAGACTGATCAATCCGATGATGCCGCCCCCGTGGAGCCGCGCGATGCCAAGCGAGCGGCGAAGCACGGTGAGGATCGCATCGCCCACCACGGCCTGGTCGCGGCGCGCGAAGCAGCCAAGGCCAAGGCCGGTGCCGACAACCGCCGCGCTGCTTTCGTGCTGGTGGACCACGAGATCTCGCCGTCCCAGGCGCGCAACCTCGAGAACGAGGTCGGTTGCGAGGTGATGGACCGTACCATGGTGATCCTCGAGATCTTTCACCGCCACGCGCGTTCCAACGCGGCGCGCGCCCAGGTCGAGATCGCGCGCCTGCGTTACCTTGCGCCGCGCCTGCGCGAGGCGGCCAAACTGGCCGGCCCGCAGGGGCGGCAGCGCAGCGGGGTCGGTGGTCGCGGCGCCGGCGAAGCGGCCGGTGAGGCGGACCGCGCCAAGATCCGCGACCGCATCGCGGAGCTGAAGCAGGAGATCATCGCCCTCGATCTGGAACGCAAGACGCAGCGCGCGCGGCGCCAGGAAAGCCAGGGCCTCGCACGGGTGGCACTGATCGGCTATACGAACGCCGGCAAGTCGACGCTGATGCGGGCGCTGACGGGGAGCACGGTGCTGGTCGCCAACAAGCTGTTCGCGACGCTCGACACCACCGTGCGCACGCTCGTGCCCGAGGGCGTGCCGCGGGTGCTGGTGAGCGACACGGTGGGCTTCATCAAGAACCTGCCCCACGACCTGGTCGCCTCGTTCAAGTCGACATTGGAAGAAGCCGCCGAGGCGTCGTTGCTGCTGCATGTGATCGACGCCAGCGACCCGGGCTTCGAGCGCCATATCGAGGTCACCGAAAAGGTGCTCGAGGAGATCGGGGCCGGCAAGGTGCCGCGCCTGCGCGTGTTCAACAAGATCGATCAGGTCGGCGATGCCAGGGCGCAGTCCGAGCGAGCGAAGGAGTTTCGCGCGAGGTACCCCAAGTGCATCGTGATGAGTGCCGTCGACCCGGATGACGTGGCCAGGCTGCACAAGGCGATCCTGGCGTTCTTCGGCCGGCGCCTCGTCAAGGCCGAATTGTTCCTGCCCTGGTCTGCGCAGCAACTGCGCGGTGACTTGTTCGCCACGTGCGAGGTGCTGGAGGAGCAAGCCGATGCGGACGGTGCGTTGTTCCGCGTGCGTGGTGCGCCCGAGGACATCGAGGATCTGCGCACGCGGATCGGGCAGGTGCACAGTGGCCCGTAACGGCGGGGGATACCTCGTCATTCCCTCGAACCGATGGAATTCAACCGGCTGGGTGCTTGTCGCGCTCGCTGTCGGCGGCTGACAAGATGACTCTGCCGAATGCCGAACGTGCTTACGTCGACCCGCTCAAGGTGCATGGTTACCTGCTCTCCGCAGCTCACCCTGTCGGTCGATTCAAGTGCAACTTCTTCTCTTCCCTCGGCTACTCGGCCGAGTCGTGGCATGAACTCCGTGACGACCTGCTTTCGCTCGCTCGCGCCAACACCGCGATACCGGGCAAACCAACCGACTAAGGGCAGAAGTTCGAGGTCGATGGTATTCTCATCGGGTCAATGGAAGCACGGCCAACGTAAGGACGTTGTGGATCGTGCTCACCGGCGAAAGTTCGCCGCGTTTCGTGACTGCATTTCCGAGGTGAATCATGTTCAAGACGCTCGATGTGGTCGTGCTTGTCCGTGACCTCCCCTCCGAGGGGCTGAAGGGCGGGGACCTCGGCGCCATCGTCGAGGTCTACGGACCTGACAAGTACGACGTGGAGTTCGTCGCTGCATCAGGCCGTACGCAAGCTCTGGTGACGCTTTCGGCTGACGATATTCGTGCGGTCGACGATCGTGATCTGGTGTCGGTCCGACACCTCGAAAAGGCAGCCGGCTAATGGGTCGGTCAATACTCACGGTCACAACCGTGCCCCCATTACCGTTACGTATGCGCAAGTGCCGGTGATACTCGCCTGAGCCCGCAGCTTCATCCCCATACGATGCCTGACTCGAAAGCTCGCTTGATGCACCCACGCGACTTCGAGGTCAACGGCACGTGGCTGGCTTTCCGGATCAACCAGGCCCCGATCGTTGCGGGCGATGATGCCGTCGACATCTTCGTCCTGCAGGATGCGGCGAGCATGCTCATCTTCGGAAACGCGTTTGCCCCTCACGGGGACGAGAGCCCGGCGGACGACGATGTGGCTGCGCTGATGCAGCAGGCGTGGTCGCGCAGTCACGCATGGCCCGACGAGATCGTCCTTGCGGGCAAGCCGTCGCCGAGCAATGCGTTCGTTCGCGTTGCCAAGCGCAATGGAATACCGATCAGAACGGTGGCGGAGTCGGCAATGTCCTTCTATATCAAGGACGTTCAGACTTCGTTCGAAGAGTTCCTCGCGCTGGGGCGCGAACGCGGCAATTGATCGGTTGCCCGGCGTGACCGCGAGTGTCCCGTCGCCGGTCGCTCTCCAATCCGGCGCGCGAGCCTACCCGCGTGTCACGTGCGCCGCGACACACAGCCAGCGGCCGCCGCGCAGCATCCAGATATCCGTGTAGCGGCCGGCGCCCGGCTGGCCGTCCGGCCTGATGTACGTGGTGCGCCCGTGGATGATTGCGGTGTCGCCCAGGATGCGGATGCGAACGTCCTCGCACCGCAGGTTCGAGACTGCGGCGAGACGGCCGATCTGGGCCAGGAACTGCTGTTTGTCGACCAGCGAGCCGTCGGGATTGCTGTTGAGGAAGTCGTCCGACAGGATCTCTCCGAAGCGCTTCACGTCGGACTTCGCCACCGAGGCGATGTACTCCTCGTTGAGCTTCTCCAGGGCCTGCAGGTGGGCGTCGTGGGCGGGGGCATCGCCATGCATGGGGGGGCTCTCCTCGGGTGGGTCGTGATCGGGTCGGTGTCGCGCGGCCGCGCACGCGGGAAAGGCGAAGAGTATCAAGCCCCGGGACGAGGCCCGCCGGGCGGCGATCTTGCTCGCGTACAATCGCGAGGCATCGAACGACCGGCTCCCGCACGGGGCATGGTCCGCCCGGCCCCTGATTCCTCGAGGATTTTCCCCATGCTCCCTCTCCGCTTCGCCGCAGCGTTGCTGCTTGCCTCATCGATCCTGGCGCCTGTCCACGCCGAGGAAGTCGCCCCACCCACCACCAAGCTGGAGCGCTTCCAGGTGAAGCACGCCAACTGCAAGTGGACCAATGAAATGGGCAACTACATGTACGAGTGCCTCAAGGCCAACTTCAACATGAACGCCCATTGGTGCCACAACGAGGCCATGGACGTGTTCTGTCCGAAGCAGGACGGCGAGGCGCAGGCCGCCGAGGCAAAACCGGCGGAAGCAGCCAAGCCCGCCAACTGACCGGCGTGCCGGCGTAGCGTCGAGGAAGGTCGGGATACGCAGCCCGACCTTTCCTGTTTGCGGATCGACGAAGGCGCCTCGTGACTCGTCGCATTGCCCATCTCGACATGGACGCTTTCTATGCGTCGGTCGAGTTGCTGCGTTACCCGGACCTGAAGGGCCGACCGGTGGTGATCGGCGGTGGCCGGCGGCATCAGCCGGTGGAGGAGGGCGGGATCCGGACCTACGCCACCCTGCACGCCTATGCCGGCCGCGGCGTCGTGACGACCTGCACCTACGAGGCGCGCGCTTTCGGCGTGCGCTCCGGGATGGGGCTGATGAAGGCTGCGGCGCTGGCGCCCGATGCGGTCCTGCTGCCCACCGATTTCGATGAGTACCGGAAGTACTCGCGGCTGTTCAAGGCGGCGGTGCGGGAAGTGGCTCCGCTCGTGGAGGATCGCGGGATCGACGAGATCTACATCGACCTTACCGATCTGCCCGGAGAGACCGAGGAGATCGCCCGGCACATCACCGGCCGGGTCCGCGAAGCGACCGGCCTGTCGTGTTCGATCGGGGTGTCTCCCAACAAGCTGCTGTCCAAGATCGCTTCCGACCTGGAAAAGCCCGGCGGCATCACGATCCTCGAGGCGGCTGATATCCCGACCCGCATCTGGCCGCTGCCGGCGCGCAAGATCAACGGTGTCGGTCCGAAGGCCGCGGCGAAGCTGGAATCGCTCGGCATCCGGACCATCGGCGAACTGGCGGCAGCGGATCCTCCGTGGCTCGTGGAACGTTTCGGTCGCAGCTACGGGGCCTGGATGCACGAGGCGGCCCATGGCCGGGACGAGCGGCCGGTGGTGACCTACAGCGAACCGAAGTCGATCAGCCGCGAGACCACCTTCGAGCGCGACCTGCATCCGGTGCGCGATCGTGCCGCATTGTCGGAAATCTTCACGAACCTGTGCGTCCGGGTCGGGGAGGATCTGCGGCGCAAGGGTTACGAGGGCCGCACCATCGGCATCAAGTTGCGCTACGACAATTTCGTCACGGTCACGCGCGACCACACTCTCGAGGCACCCACGGCCGACGGGACCGCCATCCGCCGTGCTGCGGGGTTGTGCCTCAAGCGAGTGCCGTTGGAGCGGCGGCTGCGGCTGCTGGGGGTGCGGGCGGGGTCGCTGGTGCGCCCGGGCAGCACCGTCAACCCGGCGCCGCGGCTCGGCGTTGGGGAAGGGCCATCGACCCTCGACCTCTTCCAGAGGTGAGTGCCCCCGACAGGACTGCGGCCCCATCCCGCGAGGGGCCGCCCCGAGGGAGCCGAAGTGACCTGGAGGCGCCGCATGCTATCCTCGCGGCCCGACGACGAATGCCGGAGGTCACATCCGGCGCTGGGGAGAAGACCGTGAAGCGGTTCGCAACGATGCTCGTGGCAGCGGCCCTTGCCGCAGGACTTCCGGCGCTGGCCGATGAAGCGGCGCTCGGCATCAAGGTGCGCAAGCAAAGCGGCATCAACTACATCACCGGCGGCATCGGCGACGAGGCCAAGGCCTTCGAGCAGCTTGCACCGCGCTACCCGGTGCAGATGTTGTTCACCGTGGGCGGCGAGCATGCGCAGATCCGCGGCGTGAAGGTGACCGTGCGCGACATCAAGGGCGACGCCGTGCTCGAGGCGAACGCCGAGGGCCCGATGTTCTTCATCAACACCCCGTCGGGCCGCTGGACGTTCGAGGCCGAGTGGAACGGCGAGAAGCAGTCGAAGGTGAAAGACCAGACCGGTCGTCGC
The DNA here is from genome assembly GCA_019747905.1 of Burkholderiales bacterium. Classification (GTDB taxonomy): domain Bacteria; phylum Pseudomonadota; class Gammaproteobacteria; order Burkholderiales. Next base: position 81,766 of record JAIEQG010000007.1, on the reverse strand, counting down.
TACCTGGTGATGGATTTCGATTTCAAGAAGCCGGAGTGATCCGGCGCCGACGGACCACAAGACGTCCGCGGCAATTCAGAGGGAGAGAGACAACGTGTTGAAACCGCTCATTCGCGCACTGGCCGTGGCTGTGCTCGCCGTCGCCGTGCCGGCATCGGCCGCCACCATGAACCTGCGCTTCGGCACGCCGTTCGTGTCCGGCAGCAACCTGCACAAGGGCATGGAGAAGTTCGCGGAGGTGGTGGCCGCCGAATCGAAGGGCACGATCAAGATGCAGGTGTACACCGACAGCCAGATCGGCGACATCCAGCAGCTGATCGCCGGCATGCAGCTCGGCACGGTCGACATGGCCTACCTCGGACCGGGCAACCTCGGACAGGTGAAGGGCTGCGGGCCGCTCAACATCAACTATCTGCCGTACCTCTACAAGAGCAAGCGTTCGGCCGAGGACGTGCTGAACGGGCCGATCTTCGCGGAGCTCTTCGACCAGTGCGCGAAAGCCTCGGGCGTGCGCATCTTCGCCGTGGCCGGCGACCGGAGCCCGCGGGCGCTGGTCACCACCAAAGGACCAATCAAGAAGCCCGAAGACCTCAAGGACATGCGTTTGCGCATCCCGCCGATTCCGATCTTCCGCGACGTCTTCGAGAAGGTGGGCGTGAAGGTGGTGCCGCTGGGGTTGAACGAGGTGTACATGGCCCTCTCGCGCGGGCAGGTGGACGGGCAGGACAACGGCTTCGACCTCACGCTGTCGTTCCGCTTCCACGAAGTGTCCAAGCACTGGTCGGCCACGGACCACGTGTACGACATGGGAGCGTTCCATGTCTCCGAGCGCAAATGGAAGACCTTCACGCCGGAGCAGCAGGCCATCTTCAAGAAGGCGGCCGTGGAGGCCGGCAAGCTCGCCACCCAGCTCGGCGAGGAACTGGACGCCAAGGGGCTCGAAGAGCTGAAGAAGGCTGGCATCGTCTACACGGTGCCGGACCGCGCCGCGTTCGAGAAGGCCTGGGCGGACGTGTACAAGAACTACGAAGGCAGCGTCTGGCCCGAAGGGCTGGTAGCCAAGGTCAAGGCCGCCCAGCGCTAGGGGGGGCGCGCGATGGCTCAGTGCGCTCGGTGGCTTTGCCTGGTTGCAGGGCTGTCGATAGGCCTGGGGCTGGGTCCGGCAGGTGCGGCTGAAGTCACGCTGCGGCTGGGCGGGCCCTGGACCACCGGGAGCAACCTGCACAAGGGCATGGAGAAATTTGCCGAGCATCTCGCCGCGGCATCCAGGGGCCGCTACGAGGTGAAGGTGTTCCCCGACAGCCAGCTCGGGGACATCCAGCAGTTGTTGACCGGGGTGCAGCTCGGCACCATCGACCTCGCGTATCTCGCGATCGGCAACGCCGCGCAACTGCGCGGTGGCGGGCCGCTCAACGTCGCGTACGTGCCGCATCTGTTCAAGAGCAAGGCCCAGGCGACGGAAGTCCTCAACGGGCCGATCTTCGCCGAGATGTACGAAGCCGTGGCGAAAGGCGCCGGGGTGCGCATCTTCGCGGTCTACGGCGCGCGCAGTCCGCGCGCGGTACAGACCGTGAAAGGGCCGGTCCGCAAGCCCGAGGACTTGAAGGGCATGCGCATCCGCATACCCCCCATCGACATGTTGCGGGCGGCGATGGAAGCGGCCGGTGCCAAGCCGGTGCCGATGGGCTTGTCGGATGTCTACATGGCCTTGTCGCGCGGCACCGTGGACGGACAGGAGAACGGCTTCGACGCCGCGATCCAATTCAAGTGGCACGAGGTCGCGAAGTTCTGGTCCGCGACCGACCACGTGTTCGAAGTGGGTGCCTGGTACATGAACGAACGCAAGTGGCAGGCGCTGAAACCGGAGGAGCGCGAGCTGTTCCGGCAGGCCGCCAGGACCGGCGGGCAGATCGCGACGAAGCTCGGTGAAGCGCTCGATCGCGAAGGCATCGAGACTCTCAGGAAGAGCGGGGTCACTTACGTCGTACCGGACAGCGTCGCGTTCGATGCGGCCTGGGCCGATCTCCACCGGGCCTACGAGGGCAAGACCTGGCCGGCCGGACTGGTCGAGAAGATCCGGGCCTCGATGAAATGATCGATCTGCTCGACCGCACACTGCACGTCGTCGAACGCGTGCTGGAATGGCTCATGACCCTGCTGGTGGCGGGCCTGGTGCTGATCGTGGCTTCGCAGTTCGTCGATCGCCATTTCGTGACATTGCCGATCCCCGCGCCGGACGCCTACGCCCGGATCATGCTGGTCTGGCTCACGTTCGTCGGGTTCGCGCTGGCGGTGAAGAACGGCCTCAACATCCGCGTCGACCTGATCGACACGCACCTGCCCAGGCCGGTGCAGACCGCGCTCGAGTACGTCTTCGACGCGACCATGCTGTTCCTTACCGTCATCGTCGGGTTCCACGGCTGGCGCCTGGTCGAGATCGGGCAGGGCCAGGAGCGGCTCGGCACCGTGCTGTCGGAAGGGTGGCCGTCTTCGGCACTGTTCGTCTCGTGCATCGTGCTCGTGCTGTTCCTCGTGCTGCGAATCGTGTTGCGCGCCGCAGGCCGCACGCTGCCGCGCCATCTGCAGATCGAAGGGGACTAGACGCCGTGTTGCTCCTCCTCTTCATCGCCTTCATCCTCGCACTGATCGTCGGCTTCGACGTCGGCTATTCGATGGTGCTGGCTGCGTGGCTGGGCGTGGAATATCGCGGCGATGCGGTCGACCCGGCGATGATGCCGCTGTCGATGATCGCAGGGGTCGACACCTATGCGCTGGTGCAGGTGCCGCTGTTCATCCTGGCCGGCGAGTTGATGAATCGCGGCGGCCTCACGCTGCGCCTCATCGACTGGGCGCAGGCCATCGTCGGGCGCATCAAGGGCAGCCTCGGGCACGTTTCGATCCTGACCAATCTCATCATGGCCGGTGTGTCGGGCTCGGCCGTGGCCGACGCGGTGGCGACCGGCAAGCCGCTGATCCCGGCGATGCGCAAGGAAGGTTACGGCGACGGTTTCGCCGGAGCGGTCATCGCGGCAGGTGCGTTGCTCGGCCCGATCATCCCGCCGTCAATCCCGATGGTCGTGTATGCGCAGCTCGCCAGCCAGTCAGTGGTGAAACTGTTCATGGCCGGTATCGTGCCGGGCTTGCTGCTCGCAGCGGGTTTCATGGTGATCTGCTCCATCGTCGCCAAGGTTCGCGATTTTCCGAGCCGACCCCCGGTGCCCTGGGCCGGCAAGGCGCGCGCCACCGGTCGTGCCGGCTGGGCGTTGCTGATGCCGCTCATCGTGATCGGCGGCATCCGCTTCGGGCTGGTGACGGACACCGAGGCGGCCGTGGCGGTCGTGCTCTATGCGCTTTTCGTGAGCCTTTTCATCTACCGCGGCCTGAAGGCGAAGGAGCTGCCGAAGATCCTGTACGACGCCGGGCGCTCCGCGGCCGTGATCCTGTTCCTGCTCGCTGCAGCGGGCCCGTTCAGCTGGCTCGTCGCGGAAAGCCAGATCAGCAACACGGTGGTGGACACCATCCAGAGCTGGTCCACCAATCCGGTCGTGGTGCTGCTCATCATCAACGGATTCCTGCTGCTGATCGGCTGCATCATCGAGCCGCTGCCGGCCATGATCATCTTCCTGCCGGTGCTGATCCCGCTCGGTGCGCAACTGGGCATCGACCCGATCCAGTTCGGTGCGGTGGTGGTGCTCAACCTGATGATCGGCCTCATGCATCCGCCGATCGGGTTGCTGCTGTTCGTGGTTTCCAGCGTCGGACGCATCCGCATCGCGCCGGTGATGTGGCAGATCCTACCGTTCCTCGGGTGGGCCATCGTGGTGCTGGTACTGACGATCGTCTTTCCGCCGCTGACGACCTGGTTGCCCGGGCACCTGCGCTGATCCGGATCAGAACCGGTAGTCGGCGCCGATGCTGAAGAAGTTGAGCTCGGCCCGGGGTGAGCGCGCCGAGTCCTTCAGGGCATAGCTGTCGTAGTCCAGCCGCAGGCCCCATTTCGTCCCGATGCGATAGCGCACTCCGAAACCCCACGTGATCGGAGTGGAGGGGCAGTTCTGCTGCACGACGGTGCCCCAGCGCGTCTGGCGCACGCACGTCTGCTCGGTGTTGTAGGTGCTGTTGATCACGGACCCGAGACGCGCGATCAACTCCCAGCGATCGCCGAGCGGCAGGAAGCCGACGAACCCGAACGGGACCGCTTCGTGGGTGAAGCGGTCGCTGAAGGGAACACCGTTGGAGTCGACCCCTTCGAACGTGGTATCGCCGAGCTTTGCATAGCCGATCTCGATACCGAAGTAGCGCACGGCGCGGTAGCCGACGTAGATCTTCGCTCCGGGGTTGGTGAGTTCCTGCGAGGTGACGTTCGCTCCGGTGAAGGTGTAGTTGCCGTCGTCGCGGGCGATGCCGAGGCCTCCACCCACGTAGAAACCGGTGTCGCGCACTTCTTCGTCGGCCTGGACCGGAAAGGTCATCAAGGTGCTGATCGCCATCGCCGCGCCTGCGGCTTTCGCTGCGACGCAATACTGCGACGTCGGACTCACATGCACCTCGAGGTCGAATCGGTGACTGCGCTTCGACCTTCGTCTCGTGCCGGAAGTTGCCGGGGGGGCGAGGCAGTTTTGCCGGACGTCTATTCGCATCCGGAAGGCCCCCATCCCGGCCTTCCCCCAGCAAAGCTGGGGGAAGGGGTGTACTGCTCCCTCCCCCAGCACTGCTGGGGGAGGGTCGGGGAGGGGGCTGCAACTACCGCACGTTTTCCTGCGGCACCACGTCGAGCAGTTCGACCTCGAACAGCAAGGTGGAATTGGGCGGCACTTCACCGAACGCGAGGCGATTGCCGTAACCCATGTTGGGCGGGATGACGAGCGTGCGCTGTCCGCCCACCCGCATGCCCATGATGCCCTTGTCGAGGCCGGCCACCATGCGGCCGACGCCGAGCAGTACCGACAAGGCCTGGCCCCGGTCCTTCGAACTGTCGAACTTGTGTCCCTTGCGATCCGGTGCCAGCGGGTCGTAGACGAAGCCTTCGTAGTCGATCACGACGAAGCGTTCGCCTTCGGCCTCGGCGCCGGTGCCGGCCTGCCGATCGATCACGATGGTCTTGTTGCCGATCGCACCCTGGGGCAGTTCGGTCGCGATCTGCAGCGCGCGCGATTGAGCGGAAGCGGTCGAAGCGAGCGCAGTGCAGAGCAGCGCGGCCGCGGCGATGATGAATTGACGCAAGGCGATGGTCCGATTCAGTGGTGATCGAGAAGGCCGCGTACGTCCTTCGGCTTGGGCATCTGGCGTGGATTCAGCACGATGTGGCGAATGGAGGCCGACTGCAAGGCGCGATCGACCATCGCCATGCGCTGGGCCGTCGCAGGGTCGGCGATGTCGACCGCGGCAGCCACCGTGAAGTCCGGGCGGCACACGACCAGCGCGAAAGCGTGACGACCGAGGTCGGCGCCGGCGAGTTCCACCGGCAGGAGTTCGCCAAGGGCCACGCGCGCGAAGACGTGGTGGTCGGGCGCTCCGGCCTTGAACACCAGGTAGGCAAGCTTGCCGGCACCGGAGAGCATCATGGGCGCTTGCAGCAGGGCGGGTATCGGCTGCGGCGTCGGCGCCGGTTGCGGCACGACGGCGGGGGTGACCGCGAGCGGCGCGTCGATGGAGCCGTTGGATCCGTTGCCGGCGCGGTGGGCCGCGATGATCTGCTCCAATTCGTTGGCACCGCTGCTGCGGCCCTTGCCGCGCCCGACGCTCATGTCGAGGCCGCTGCCACCGCCGCCGCGCATCGATTTCATGATGCGCAGCCAGGCGATGAATACGCCCAGGATGAGCAGGAACCCGATGAGGACCTTGCCCCAACTCATCGTGCGAGGCTCCGTGGCTCGGCCGACGGCGAACCCGTGGCCGGATGGCAGGACGACTGCATGGCGGCATAAGTGTAACCGCACCTGCTGCGTGCCGAAGCGTGGCGTGCCCGGGGGGCAGGCTAGAATCGACGCTCCCCCGTTTGCCGTGTCGCCACGATGCCCCTCGATCGCTACCTCCGCTACGACGAACTCACCGAAGCCCTGCGTGCGCTCGCCGCCGCGCATCCGGACCTTTTCGGGGTGGAGAGCATCGGACGCAGTTTCGAGAACCGCGACATCTGGCTCGTCACCGCCACCAATCGCGCGACGGGTCCCGCGTCGGACAAGCCGGCGCTATGGATCGACGGCAACATTCACGCGACCGAAGTGGCGGGGGCCATGGCATGCCTCCATTTCCTGCAACACCTCGCGCGACAGTACGGCACCGACGCGGATGTCACCCGTGCGCTCGACACACGCGCCTTCTACGTCGTGCCGCGACTCAATCCGGATGGCGCCGAATGGGCGCTCGGTGACCGGCCCCGGCTGATCCGCTCGTCGACGCGCCCCTATCCCTACGACGAAGAGCCGGTCGGCGGCCTGCGGCACGAAGACATCGACGGCGACGGGCGCGCCTTGACCATGCGCCTGCGCGATCCCAACGGTCCGTGGAAAGCATCCGAGCGCGATCCGCGGCTGCTGGTGCGGCGCGATCCGTCGGAGGTGGGCGGTGTCTACTACCGTTTGCTGCCGGAAGGTCCGATCGAAGAGTGGGACGGCGTCACCGTGCGCATGCAGCCGCGCAAGCAGCAGCTCGACCTCAATCGCAACTATCCGGCGGGCTGGCGGCAGGAGCACGAGCAGTACGGCGCCGGGCCATATCCCGTCTCGGAACCCGAAGTGCGAGCGGCTGTGCAATTCATCGCGGCGCATCCCAACATCACGGGCGGCATCGCATTCCACACCTATAGCGGCGTGCTGCTGCGGCCGTACTCGCACCATGCGGACGACACGTTGCCGGTCGAAGACCTGTGGACCTACCAGAAGATCGGTGCCAAGGGCACGGAGCTCACCGGCTATCCGAACATCTCCGTGTATCACGACTTTCGCTATCACCCGAAGGAGGTGATCACGGGGTCGTTCGACGACTGGCTCTACGATCACCAGGGCGTGTTCGCCTGGACCGTGGAGATCTGGAGCCCGCAGCGCGAAGCCGGTATCACCGACTACAAGTTCATCGAGTGGTATCGAGAACATCCGGTGGAGGATGATCTCAAGCTGCTCGACTGGAACGACGCGGTACTGGACGGGAAGGGTTTCGTCGACTGGTATCCCTTCGAGCATCCGCAGCTCGGACCCGTGGAGATCGGCGGGTGGGACACGCTCTTCACGTGGAGCAATCCGCCGCCCGCGCTGCTCGAGCGCGAGGTGGCCAAGTTTCCAGGCTGGCTCGTCTGGTTGGCGCTCGTTTCGCCGAGGCTCGAGCTGCTGGAGACGAACGTCACGGCGCTCGGCGCGGATACATGGCGGGTTCGCCTCGTCGTCCACAACACCGGCTGGTTGCCGACCTACGTGACCAAGCTCGGCCAGAAGAACAAGCGCACGCGCGGTGTGGTGTGCGAGATCGAACTGCCGGGCGACGCACGGCTGGAGGCGGGGTCGGTGCGCGTGGAAGCCGGCGAACTGGAAGGCCGGGCCTACAAGTCCGCATCGCCATCGAGCTGGGGCGGCTGGGGTGGCGACGTGACGGTCGACCGGGTGAAGGTGGATTGGGTGGTGCGCGGGCGTGCAGGAACACGTTTGCGCCTGACGGCACGGCACGAGCGCGCGGGTGTCGTGAGAGCTGAAGTCACGCTCGGTTGAAGGCGACGAAGGGCATTCCCTTCGTCGCTGCCCCCTCCCCAACCCTCCCCCGGCGAAGCCGGGGGAGGGAGCCGTACACCCCTTCCCCCACCTTCAGGTGGGGGAAGATCGGGATGGGGGTAAGCGGTCGTCGTGATGCGGCCGATCATTGCCCCCACCCCAACCCTCCCCCGGCGAAGCCGGGGGAGGGAGCCGTGCACTCCTTCCCCCACTTTCAGGTGGGGGAAGGCCGGGATGGGGGCAAGCGGTCGTCGTGATGCGGCCGATCATCGCCCTCACCCCAGCTTCCCCCGGCGAAGCCGGGGGAGAGTGCCGTACGCCCCTTCCCCCACCTGTGGTGGGGGAAGGATGGGATGGGGGCTGCCCTTACGCCAGCGCCACCTTGCGACGTGCCTGCCGCAGGGCGATGCCTGCCAATCCCGCCGCGAGCAGCGCGTAGGTGCCGGGTTCGGGCACCGGGGCCACACCGCTCACGCCGAAGTCCACGCTGTTCAGTGCGCCGGGCGTACCGCGGTCGCCGAGGCCGTACACGAGGTTGACCGGTGTTGCCGCAAGGTCGCCGGGTCCGATGCTCGGCAAGGTGCCGCCGTGCACTTCGAGGCTTGCGCCACTCACCGAACTCGACCACGCGAGCCCGGCGAGCAGGGTGCCGTCGGGCATCTCGAGCCGCAGGTAGTCGCTGGTGTTGCCCAGTGACAGCGCAGTCCCCCAGGCGAGGTTGGCGTTGAAGCCGCCGTTCAGCGCCGTATCCGTGCTGCGACCGAAGACGAAGAAACCCCGCGCCGGAATGATGGCATCGGTGGTCACGATGTATTTCTCGCCTGCGGTACCGCCCTCGCTGCGGACGATCAGGCTGGCGAGATTCACGTCTTCGTTCCGGGTGTTGTAGATCTCGAACCATTCGCCGCGGGTGTCGGCGACTTTCGCGGGGTCGGGCATGACTTCGGTGATGAAGATGTGGCCGGGTGTCAGGTTGCCCACGCCCAGCGCGGCGGAGGCGGGTTGCGATGCGGCTAGGGCGGCGGTGACGGCGAAGGCGAGGATCGTGCAGCGCGAGGCGAAAGCGGGCTTGCTCATGGATGGACTCCCCGAGGTGGACTGGCAGCGGCGGTCCGGGACGAGTCGGACCGCGGGTGGGCGTGCGGTCCGGTACTTCGAACATCCGCCAGGACGCCGGCCGCACGGGAGGGAATCTATGCGCGGAGCATGCGACGAGCCCTGATGCCGCCGGAGGTAGCGATGAGTGCTACCGCGAGGCGCGCAGTCGCGATGTCAGGGGCATACCACCGGAATCTCGGTGCGCAATTCGACTTGCTCCGGCGTGATCACGGCGCGCCACGCGATCGCCTCCACGCCAGCGCTCAGCGCTTCACGCAATGTGCGGCCGTACAGAGGATCGAAGGCGTCGGCCGGCCGTACTTCCTGCGCATCGCCGCGCTGGACGCAGAAGACCAGCACGGCCCGGTGACCCGCGCCGACCATGGCCATCAGTTCGCGCAAGTGCTTGGTGGCGCGCTCGCTCACGGTGTCGGGGAAGAGCGCGATGCCGTCGGTGACCGCCGCGGTCACGTTCTTCACTTCGACGTAGCAGTCGGGCTTGCCGCCTCCTTGCAGGAGGAAGTCGATGCGGCTCGATTCATGGCCGTACTTCGCTTCCGCGCGGATGAGGTCGTAACCCCGAAGGGCCGCGATGCGATCGTGATCGATCGCCTCCTGCACCAGCGCATTGCTGCGGTGGGTGTTGATGCCGACGCGCGTGCCGTCGGGCAGTTCGGTGAGCTCCCAGCTGTAGGCGTACTTGCGTGTCGGCGACGGCGCGTGGTGGAGCCACACCCGGCTGCCGGGATCGGCGCAGCCGAGCATGGAACCGGTATTGGGGCAGTGGGCCGTGGCCGTGCCGCCGGTGTCCAGAGCCACGCCGGCGAGAAACCGCTTGTAGCGCTGGATCAGCCGGCCAGGGACGAGCGGTGCAGGGAAATCCATCCGCGCCGGGCCGTCAGAGCGCGGTGGCCAGTTCGCGGGTGAGTTGCGCCGCGGGAATCTCCTTGCATCCGGTCGCGTTCTGTCCGGACCACAGCGGCGTGAAATCGCCGGAGCCTTCGGCCTCCGCCTTCGCACGCAACGGCACGATGGCCGAGGTGGCCAGCGGGAAGGCGGGCGCGGCGCTGCTCATGGGGCCGAGCTCGCGCATCACGCGATTGACGATCCCGCGGGCGGGTCGGCCAGTGAACAGGTTGGTGAGCGCGGTGTGGCGCGCGGCGTCGCTCTTCAACGCAGCGCGGTGAATCGGCGTGATCGTCGCCTCCGGACACAGGAGGTACGCGGTTCCGACCTGTGCGGCGGCCGCACCCATCGACAGCGCTGCGGCCACGCCTCGTGCATCGGCGATGCCGCCGGCAGCCACCACCGGCACCTTCACGGCCTTGACGATCTGCGGCAGCAACGCGAAGGTCCCGATCTGGGTGGTCAGGTCGTCGGTGAGGAACATGCCGCGGTGTCCGCCGGCCTCCACGCCCTGCGCGATGATGACGTCGATCCCCTGGGCTTCCAGCCATATGGCTTCGGCCACCGTCGTGGCCGAGCAGAAGGTCTTGGCACCCATCGCTTTCACCCGAGCGAGCAGGGCGGCTGGAGGCAAGCCGAAATGGAAGCTCACGACCGCGGGCTTGATGTCCTCGAGCAGGTCGGCCGCTTCGGCGCTGAAAGGGGCGCGGCCGGGTCCCGCGGGAATCTTGTCCGGGTCGATGCCGTATTGGCGGTGATAGGGCGCGAGCGCGGCGCGCCACGTGCGCTCGCGCTCGGCGTCCATCGGCGGCGGCGTGTGGCAGAAGAAGTTCACGTTGAATGGCCGGCGGGTACCTGCGCGGATCGCCTGCAATTCCGTGCGCAAGGCCTCGGGCGACAACGTGGCGCATCCGATCGAGCCGAGGCCACCGGCATTCGATACGGCCACGACCATGGCGCTCGCCGCCGCACCGGCCATGGGCGCCTGGATGATCGGGATGTCGATGCCGAGCCAGTCGGTGAACTTCGTCACGACACGTTCCTCATGGTTGCAGGACCCGGGAGTCGTCGGCGATGCCCGCAGAGAGATGGGTCTTCAGTTCGGCGACCAGTTCGATCGATCGCAGTCTGGCGGGCTGGTCGTGCAGGTGCGCGGTGATCATCAACTCGTCGGGTCGAAGGTCGTCGATGAAGGCGGCGAGTCCGCGCTGCACGGTATCGGGCGAGCCGACGAACGATACGGCGAGCGAGCGCTCCACCATGGCTCGTTCAGCGGGCGACCAGAAGCTGTCGATGTCGTCGATGGGAGGCGGCACCTGACCGGGAGTGCCGCGCCGCAGATTGACGAACGATTGCTGTTGCGAGGTGAACTGGCGCCGGGCTTCGGCATCGGTGTCGGCCGCGATCACGTTCGCGGCGAGCATCACGTAGGGCCGGTCGAGCTGCCGCGACGGCTCGAACCGGCTGCGATAGATGTCGAGGGCTTGTCGCATCAGATCCGGCGCGAAGTGCGAGGCGAATGCGAACGGCAACCCGAGCATGGCGGCGAGCTGCGCGCTGAAGAGGCTCGAGCCCAGCAGCCAGATCGGCACTTCCAGTCCCTCGCCCGGCACCGCCCGCAGGTGCTGCCCTTGCTGGGCCGCCGCGAAGTAGCCCTGCAGTTCCAGCACGTCCTGCGGAAACTGCTCGGCGCTGTCCACGGCGTCGCGGCGCAAGGCGCGAGCGGTTTGCATGTCCGTGCCCGGGGCGCGGCCGAGGCCGAGATCGATCCGGCCGGGGTAGAGCGAGGCGAGCGTCCCGAACTGCTCGGCCACCACCAGCGGCGAATGGTTCGGCAGCATCACCCCGCCCGAGCCGACGCGGATCGTACGGGTGCCGCCGGCCACGTGAGCGATGACGATCGCGGTGGCGGCGCTGGCGATGCCCGGCATGTTGTGGTGTTCGGCGAGCCAGTAGCGCCGGTACCCCAGTGCTTCCGCCCGCCGCGCGAGTGCCAGGGTGTTCGCAAGGGCCGTCGCTGCGGTGGCACCGAGCGGGATGGGTGCCAGGTCGAGTATGGAGAAGGGAATCATGGATTCGGGGTCTCGGTTGGTTTGAACGGCGTGTGCTCCTCGAGCTCGTTCACGTAATTGCCGATGCTATGGCTTTCGCGTTCCAGGAACTTCTGGATCGCGCGCGCGAAATCCGGATCGGCCACCCAGTGCGCGGACCAGGTGGTCACCGGCATCAGGCCGCGCGCGAGCTTGTGTTCGCCCTGGGCACCGCCTTCGAACGCACCGATACGGTTGGCGATGCAGAACTCGATGGCCTGGTAGTAGCAGGTCTCGAAGTGCAGACCGGATACGAAGCCGAGCGTTCCCCAGTAGCGGCCCCACAGCGCTTCGGGCGTGAAGACATCGAGCGAGGCGCACAACGGCTTGCCGTCCTGCCGGCCGATCACCAGCAGGAGATTGTCCGGCATGGCAGTGCCGATACGCAGGAAGAAGTCGAGATTGAGGTAGGGGCTCGAGTGATGCTCGCGATAGGTGTTGTCGTAGCAGCGCACGAAGAAGCGCCAGTCGGATTCGGTGATGGCGCGACCCACTTTCCATTCGTATTCGACCCCGGCTTCGCGCACTCGGCGGCGTTCCTGTTTCACTTTCTTGCGCTTTTCGTGATTCATGCGCGAAAGGAAGTCGTCGAAGTCGGCGTACCCCTCGTTGGTCCAGTGGAATTGCACGGTCTTGCGCAGCATGAAACCGTCAGCAGCCAGTTCGGCTGCTTCGTCCTCCGTGGGGAAGAGGCAGTGCAGGGTCGAGACTTCGAGCTCCTGTGCAAATTGCTTCGCTGCTTCGGCCAGCACGGAACGATACTCCGGCCGGGCCGCCAACAGCCGCGGACCGGTCACCGGTGTGAACGGAATGGCCGACAGGAGCTTGGGGTAATAGCGCCGACCGGCGCGCTGCCAGGCGTCGGCCCAGGCCCAGTCGAAGACGTACTCCCCGTACGAGTGCGACTTGAGGTAGAGCGGCAGTGCGGCCACCAGAGCATTCGCCTCTCGCAACAGCAGGTATTGCGGCGCCCAGCCGGCATCGGGGGCGGCCGAGCCGCTTTCGTGCAGCGCATGCAGGAACGCGTGCGACACGAGCGGGTTCGGACCGGCGAGTCGGTCCCATTCCGCGGGGGTAACCGCACCGAGCGAATCGGCGACTTCGAGGGTGTGTTGCTTGGACATGGGTGGTGCAGACCCAATGCTATAGTACGGCGCATGCGCATCGCCATCGCACAGATCAATTGCACTCTCGGCGACGTCGCCGGCAACGCCACACGGATTTTCGATTGCGCCACGCGAGCCATCGCGCTGGGCGCCGATGTCCTGATCACTCCCGAGCTCTCCCTCTGCGGCTATCCGCCCGAGGATCTGCTGCTGCGCGACGATTTCATCGCCGCCTGCGACAACGCTCTGCTCGAGCTGGCGCAGCGGATCCGGGGGATCGCCGTCGTGGTCGGTCATCCGCAGGGAGTGCGCGGCAGGTTGCACAACGCCGCCTCGGTGCTGATGGACGGTCGCGTGGTCGGCACCTACGCCAAGCGCGACCTGCCGAACTACACGGTGTTCGACGAGGAACGCTATTTCGAACCCGGCGATCGGCCCTGCGTGTTCGACGTGGCCGGCGGCCGGCTCGGGGTGAACATCTGCGAGGACGTGTGGGGGCCGCAAGGCCCGCGTACGGCGCGGCCTTCTGCCCCGGAAGCGCACGATCACGACGAGCTGCGCGGCCAGCCGTCCGTGGCCGAGGCGCCGCGCATGGCGCGGGCCGCCGGCGCCCAGGCGCTTCTGGTGCTGAACGCATCGCCCTACCACGTGAACAAGCTGGCGACCCGGTACGACGTGGTGAGCGCCCGGGCGCGCGAGACCGGCATGCCGATCGTGTTCTGCAATCTCGTCGGCGGGCAGGACGAACTCGTGTTCGACGGTGCCTCGTTCGTCGTGGACGGGGCCGGGAAGGTGACGCACCAGTTGCCTGCCTTCGAAGAGGCGCTGACCGTCGTCGAGATCGTCGATGGCGTGCCGGTACCGGGTGAGGTCGCGCCCGAGCAGCCCCTCGAGGCCATGGTCTACAAGGCGCTGTGCCTCGGCGTGAAGGACTACGTCGGCAAGAACGGCTTTCCCGGCGTGCTGCTGGGCCTGTCGGGCGGCATCGACTCGGCACTGGTGGCTTGCGTCGCCGCCGATGCGCTCGGCCCCGAGAAGGTGCGCACCGTCATGATGCCCTCGCAATACACGGCGCGCATGAGCCATGAGGATGCCGAGGCTCTCGCCGCCAACCTGAACGTCCGCTACACCGTGCTGGCGATCAAGCCGGTGTTCGATCGTTTCCTGGAGACGCTCGCGGGCGAGTTCCGGGACCTGCCGTTCGACACGACCGAAGAGAACCTCCAGTCGCGCATCCGCGGCACGCTGCTGATGGCGCTGTCGAACAAGTACGGTTCCATCGTGCTCACCACCGGCAACAAGAGCGAGATGGCCACCGGCTACGCCACGCTCTACGGCGACATGGCGGGCGGCTTCGCGGTGCTGAAGGACATCAGCAAGACCCTCGTCTACCGGTTGTGCAACTGGCGCAACGGGCAGGGGCGGGTCATTCCCGAGCGGATCATCACGCGCCCGCCGTCGGCGGAGCTGAAGCCGAACCAGGTGGACCAGGACAGCCTCCCGCCCTACGAGGTGCTGGACGCGATCATGGAGCTGTATGTCGAGCACGATCGCGGCCCGCAGGAAATCATGCGGCTCGGCTTCGCGCGCGCCGACGTCGAGCGCGTCATCCGGCTGCTGACGATGTCCGAGTACAAGCGCCGGCAGGCGCCGGTCGGGGTCCGGATCACCCCGCGCGGGTTCGGGAAGGATTGGCGCTACCCGATCACCAACCGGTATCGGGACAAGTTCTAGACGCAGGGCTGGCCCGGGACTGGCGCTATACTTCGGCCGGTTTCCAAGCATCCGAGCGCGGAGGGGTGTCGTCATGAAGAAGATCGAAGCGGTCATCAAGCCGTTCAAGCTGGACGAGGTCCGGGAGGCGCTGTCCGAGATCGGCGTGGCGGGGTTGACCGTCACCGAGGTCAAGGGCTTCGGGCGGCAGAAGGGGCACACCGAGCTCTACCGGGGGTCGGAGTACGTGGTGGATTTCCTGCCCAAGGTGAAGATCGAGGTGGTCATCGGCGATTCGCTGCTGGATGCCGCCATCGACGCGATCATCAAGGCGGCGCGCACCGGCAAGATCGGCGACGGCAAGATCTTCGTGAGCGACGTGACGCAGGTGATCCGCATCCGTACCGGCGAGACGGACGAGTCGGCCATCTAGGCTGGAGAAGCGGATGCAGCGCCTGACCCAGTTCACCCAGCTGCGCCAGATCGGCCAGAGCATCTGGCTCGACAACCTGTCGCGCGCGATGCTGGAGGGCGGGGAGTTGAAGCGCCTGGTGGATGCCGGCGAAGTGACCGGCATCACCACCAACCCGAGCATCTTCCGCAATGCGATCGTGAACGGCGCGTCCTACCGCGCCGATCTCGAGCGGCTGAAGCGCGAGGAGGCCGATCCCGAACGTCGCTACGAACGCCTGGCCATCGCGGACGTGCAGGCCGCATGCGACGTCCTGCGACCGGTTTTCGACGTGACGCGGGGTGACGACGGCTACGTGAGCCTCGAAGTCTCGCCGCAGCTCGCGCACGATGCCGACGGCACCATCGCCGCGGCGCGCCGTTTGCGGGCCGAGGTGGCGCGCGACAACGTCCTCATCAAGATTCCCGGCACGCCGGCCGGTGTGCGGGCATTCGAGCAGTGCGTCGCGGACGGCATCAGCGTCAACGTCACGCTGCTGTTCTCGCTGGGCCAGATGAACGCGATCTTCGATGCCTACCTGACCGGCCTCGAGCGGTTGAAGGCCGCGGGTGGAGATGTGAAGCGCGTCAAGGCCGTCGCGAGCTTCTTCATGAGCCGCATCGATTCGCTGGTCGACAAGAAGCTCGATGCCATCGCGACCCCCGAAGCGCTGGCGCTGCGCGGCAAGACCGCCGTGGCGGTCGGCAAGCTTGCGTATGCGCGCTACGGCGAAGTGTTCGGGTCGCCCCGCTTCGCGGCATTGCGTGCGGCTGGAGCACGGCCCCAATACCTGTTGTGGGCCAGCACCAGCACCAAGAACCCTGCCTACGACGATCTGCTGTACGTGACGCCTCTCATCGGGGCGCAGACCATCAACACGGTCCCCGACGTGACCCTCGCGGCGTTCCGTGATCACGGCAAGGCGGCCGATACCATCGGACTCGACTTGCCGGCGGCGCGGGCGGCCTTCGCAGCGGTCGAGCGCCTCGGAATCGGCCACGAGGCGATCGGTACCCAGTTGCGGCAGGAAGGTGTCAAGCTCTTCGACGAGGCATTCACCGCGCTGCTGCAGGCGGTGAGCTGAGGTCAGGGCCCGGACGGGCCCCCGCCGCCCTTTGCACAAGGGGCCAGCCTTCCTGCGGGGCTGAGCCGGCCCCGTCGGCCGCCGCCGTAAGGTAACGCGGCGCGCGCTCGCGGTGGTTCTCGCTGCCGCCGGGAGCGCGTATCGTCGCAGGCGTGCGGCCGGTGGATTCCATCGTCATTCCGCCACCGCCATTCCCGAGCGCATCAGCCGTCGACTCGGTGCAGGCCCGATCTCCGCCGTTTCCCGGTGTCGCTCACTCATCGGAGTCAACCAGGAGAAACATCATGTGGCCATCATCGACTGTCAACGGCACGGCCTTTGCCGTATTCGCGTTCATCGCTTCTGCGTGCGCAATTCCTGCGCATGCGGACGACTACTACCTGCGTTTCACCGGCGGTTCGACCAGCATCGTCGGCGAGAGCACCACCGAGGGTTACGAAAACTGGATCGACATCGATTCGGTCTCGTGGGGAGTGACGGCCGACAGCAGCTGGACCAAGGGCGGCGGCGCATCCGTAGGCAAGCCCAATCCGGGTGCGATCTCCTGGATCCAGAGTTTCGATTCCAGTGTTCCCGCAATGTATTCGTACATGCTGAAGGGGCTCTCCGTGCCGAACGCGGTGGTCGAATACACCCGGAGCAACGGCGCGGGGGAGGCCACGTACCTGCAGCTCAACATCGAGGACCTCTTCTTCACCGAGCTCGCGTTAAACGGCAGTTCGGTGGCGGGGTCCGGTGTGTTCAAGAAGATCTCGATGACCTACTGGCCGCAGGACGCGAGCGGCGGGCGCGACAAACCGATCAACGTGGTCTGGGATATCCCGGCGGGGACGGTCGGAAGCAACGGTGCCCTGGCTGCGTTCGTGGCGGGATACGGACCCGGCAATCTCGAAGGCAAGGGTGCCGCGCTCGCTGCGTTGTCGGCACCGAACCTGGCACCCGTTCCCGAGCCCGAGACCTGGGTCATGGTGGTGTCCGGACTGGTCCTGGTCGGCTTCGCCTTGCGCCGCAACCGGGTGCCGGCCAGCCGGGCTCTGTCATGAACGCGCCACGGTGGTTCCATCGATCGCTCCTGTTGGCGCTCGCCCTCTGCATCGTCGAGGGCGCAGCACCTGCGCGAGCGGACCAGGCGTTCATGCGCATGACCGGTGGCGAACCGGCCGTGAACGGCGAGAGCCAGGTGAAAGGGTACGAAAACTGGATCGAACTCGATGCCGTGGCCTGGCGCGTGACTGCGGAGAGCAGCTGGACCAAGGGTGGCGGAGCGTCGGTCGGCAAGCCGCAGCCGGGCGAGCTCACCTGGGTCCAGGCGTTCGATGCGAGCGTTCCGGCGATGTACGCCTACCTCCTGCAGGGCGATGCCATCCCGGTCGTGACGGTGGAACTGGTGCAGGATGGTGGTGCAGGGCCGGTCACGTTCGCGCAACTCGTCATGACCGATGCGTTCTTCACCGCGCTCTCGTTCGACGACAGCACGGTCCACGGTGCCGTCGTGTTCAAGAAGCTCACCCAGAGCGTGTGGCCGATCGGCGATGACGGAGCTCGCGGCCGGCGAGCGGCAGTCAGCTGGGACATTCCCGCCGGCACCGGTACGAACTCGGGTGACCTCGCACCGTTCGTGGCGGGATACGGCGCCGGCAATCTCGCGCCGGCCCCCGTTCCCGAACCTGAGACCTGGGTCATGCTGCTGGTTGGTGCGATGATCGTGGGCGGAGTCGCGCGCGGGCGCTCATCGGAAAACAGTCGATCAGTGACGGCGCGGTGAAGCGCGCTGCGTGCGGCGTGCGACGACAGCGGGGCATGGGGACCCGCTGCTGTCGTGCTGCCGCGGCATCCCCCTCGACCGCGGGGTCGGCGTTGCCGATACACTGGCGTGTCTTCCGACCCGACCCGAACCATGTCCTCCTTGCCGTATCGTGCCGTGACCTCCTCGGGCACCGTCATCGACGTGGCCTTCGAACTGCATCCCGAAACCGTCTCCGCGGCGCGCGTCGGGGAACTGCTCTCCGCCCTGTTGAACGCGCTCGACACCCAGGTGGAGGGCGGGCGCACGGCCGCCAACGGCGACGTGTTGCAGGCCGTCGCCATGGCGCTGGCCCTGCGTGCGGAAATGCTGCCGGCCCCGCGCGAGCTGAAGGAGGAACTGGCGCTGGATGTGGTGGCGCGTGCGCTGAAGAGCGTGGCGGGGGCGGAACACGGGCGCACGTCGGTGGGGCGGGCTTGATGGGCTCGAATCGGCAGCTTTGAACTGCATCTGCAAGGCCGATCGTGGGCCCTCTTTCGGGCTGCAGCTTAGCTGGGAGGACGACGTTCGGAAGGCCCCCACCCCAACCCTCCCCCGGCGCAGCCGGCGCTTCGCTTGCCCCCACCCTCCGCCCTCCCCCGGCGAAGCCGGGGGAGGGGATGTACGGCTCCTTCCCCCAACTTCGTTGGGGGAAGGTTGGGATGGGGGCTGACGTTCGTTCGTGTATGCGTCGGACTTCGTTTCTCCGGTAACGTACCGAAAATGATACGGCCCCCACGCTCCCTTCGGTCGCTGGTCCACGGTCGGGCCTGCAGGCCCGACCGCTTCGCCAGGCACGTCGCAGTCCGCAGGGACTGCGACGTGTCCGGGCTCAGCCCCATGGGGGCGCGTCAATTGGCTTGGGGCGGCCCGGCGCCATTGACATGAAACCCCACGCTTTCCTCGCCATGCCGTTCGGCACCAAGCCCGACGCCGACGGCAAGCCGATCGACTTCAACCGCATCTACGAGGAACTGCTGAAGCCGGCCCTGGAGGCGGCTGGTCTCGACGTGTTCCGTGCCGACGAGGAACAGCGCGCGGGCGACATCCGCATGGACATGTTCCAGGAACTGCTGGTCGCGGATCTCGTGGTGGCGGATCTCACGCTGGACAATCCGAATGTCTGGTACGAGTTGGGCGTGCGCCACGCGCTGCGTGCGCGCGGGGTGTTGCTGGTGCAGGGCCCGCGCGCCACGCAACCCTTCGACATCTACACCGATCGCAAGCTGCGCTACCGGTTGAAGGACGGGGTCCCCGATCCTGCGACCTCGGAAGCGGACCGTGGCGCCATCACGAAGATGGCCAAGGCCACGCTCGAGGCGTGGTCGGGACGGAAGGTGAGTCCGGTCTACCAGTTGCTGCCGCACTTGCAGGAACCCGATTGGCGCACGCTGCTGCTGGAGCAGCACAATGAATTCAGCGACGCGCAGGAACGTTGGGCAAGCCGCATGGAGGTGGCGCGACAGAAAGGGCGGCCCGGCGACATCCTGGTGCTGGCCGAGGAGACGCCGACGCGGGCACTGTGGCTCGAAGGCAAGACCATGGCCGGCACCACGCTGCTGCGCCTCAAGCAGTTCGAATTTGCGCTCGAGCAGTTCGACGCGGTGCTGGAAGTGGATCCGACCCGCAAGGCGGTGCGCGAGAAGAAGGCGATCTGTCTCGGACGCCTGGGGCGGTCCGAGGAGGCGCTGGAGTGGGTGCGGCGCCTCACCGAGGACCATCCGGAGGATCCGGAGTGCTGGGCGCTCGCCGGCCGCGTCAACAAGGACTCGTGGATCCAGCGCTGGGCGCAGCCGGGTGCTTCGACCGCGCAGATGCGTGCGGCGGCCGCAGCAGAAGACGCGGCGCTGCGCGAGGCGATCGATCCCTACCACGCCGCGTTCATCCGTGACCCATCGCACTACTACTCCGGTGTCAACGCGCTGGTGCTGCGCATGGTGCAGGAGCACCTGGGCGAGCCGGTGGATGCGACCGCGCTCACCAATCTGCAAGGCGGTGTGCTCTGGGCCTGCCTCACCGCGCAGGAGCGCAAACCGAAGGATTACTGGGCCCGGGCGAGCCTCGCCGAGCTGTTCCTGCTGGTGAATCCCAAGGAATCCGCGCTGCGTGAATACAAGACCGCGGTGGCCGCCGCCAACAAGGACTGGTTCGCGCTCGACTCCACCCGCCAGACCCTGACGCTGCTGCGCGATCTCGAGTTCCGCCCGGATGAAACGGCTGCCGTACTCGACATCATCGATCGCGAGATCGCCCGCAGCACGCCGCCATTCGTGCCGCGCCAGGTCTTCCTGTTCTCCGGGCACATGGTGGATGCGCCCGATCGGCCCAAGCCCCGTTTCCCCGCGGGCAAGGTGCCCGTCGCGACCGCGGCCATGGCGAAGGCGCTCGACCAGCTCGGGGCGGGGGCGGGCGATCTCGCGCTGACTCAGGGCGCCGCAGGCGGCGACCTGCTCTTTTGCGAAGCGTGCCAGGAGCGCGGCGTGCGCGTGCAGTTGCTGATGCCCCTCGAGGAACCGGAGTTCATCGAACGGTCAGTGCTGCCGTCAGCGGACGGCGAGTCCTGGCGGCAACGCTATTTCGCCGTGAAGGCGAAACTGCAGGACGCGCTGCGCATCATGCCGGACGATCTGGGTCCCTTGCCGAAGGACGCCAATGCCTTCGAACGCTGTAACCTGTGGCTGCTCTACACGGCGCTCGCGCACGGCATCGACAAGGTGCGCTTCGTGAGCCTGTGGGACGGCGGCGGTTCCGACGGCCCGGGCGGCACGGCGCACATGTACAACGAAGTGAAACGCCGCACCGGCCAGGTGACCTGGCTCGACACGCGCAAGCTTTGGTAGCCGCGGCGTCCGCGGCCACGACGAGGAGCCCCCGATGACGAGATCTCTGGCCGAGAAGCTGGCCCCGAACGGTCCCAAGAAGATCCTGGCCTGCGACGGCGGCGGGATCCTGGGCTTGATGAGCACCGAGGTCCTGGCGAAGCTCGAGGCCGACCTGCGCAAACAGCACGGCAAGCCGGACCTGGTGCTGGCCGACTGGTTCGATTTTGTGTGCGGCACCAGCACCGGCGCGATCATCGCCGCGTGCATCGCGTCGGGCATGTCCATGGATCAGATGCGCGAGTTCTACGTGGGCAGCGGCCGCGACATGTTCGACAAGGCGTCGCTGTTCAAGCGCCTGCGCTACACCTACAATGACGAACCGCTGGCGAAGAAGCTGCGCGCCGAACTGGATCGTGCCCTCGGACACCAGCCGAGCGCCAGGTATCCGAATGCGCCGCTGGGCAGCGATCGGCTGAGGACCTTGTTGATGATGGTCATGCGCAACCACACGACCGATTCGCCCTGGCCGGTGTGGAACAACCCGGCCGCGAAGTACAACCAGCGCGCTCGAGGCGACTGCAACCTGGACCTGCCGCTGTGGCAGCTCGTGCGCGCCAGTACCGCCGCGCCCACGTTCTTTCCGCCCGAAGTGGTGACCTTCGGGGAGGGTTCGCCGAAGGAGTATTCGTTCATCTTCGTGGACGGTGGCGTCACCACCTACAACAACCCCGCCTACCTGGCGTTCCAGATGGCGACCGCGGCGCCGTATCGGCTGAACTGGCGTACTGGTACGGACCAGCTGTTGATCGTCTCAGTCGGGACCGGCAGTGCACCGAAGGCCCGCCCGAAGCTCGAAGCCGACGACATGAATATCCTCCATCATGCGACGAGCATTCCCGGCGCCTTGATGAACGCCGCCTCGGCCGGCTGGGACATGACCTGCAGGATGCTCGGCGATTGCCGCTTCGGGGCCGAGATCGACCGCGAGTACGGGGCGATGGTCGGGACCGTCGATGGCAGGGCCAACTGGACCGGACCGAAACTGTTCACCTACCTGCGCTATGACCCGGATGTGACCCACGCCGGTCTCAATGCGCTGGGTCTCGGCGACATCGATCCGGCGACCATGCAGGAGATGGATTCGATCAAGCACATCCCCAACATCCAGCGCGTGGGCGCGGCCTACGCGCAGCGCCACGTGCGCCTGGCCGACTTCGGGCCGTTTGCCACGCAAGCCTGAGGCGATTCACCGTCCGAGGAGACGATTCGATGAGACTGCTCTGCACGATCGCGCTGACCAGCGCCTGCCTTTGTGTTGCCGGTTCCGTATTCGCTGCGGACTCCGCGCCGATCGAGTACTACAACTCGGGCAGGGTGCTGCCCACCACGCTGCCGTTCTCCGAGGCGGTCCGCGTGGGCAACACCGTGTACCTCTCCGGCCAGGTGGGCATCGCACCGGGCACGATGAAGCTGGTGCCCGGAGGCATGAAGGAAGAAGCCCGACAGACCATGGAGAACATCAAGGCTTCGCTCGAGGCCAACGGCCATACGATGCGCGACGTGGTGAAGTGCACCGTGATGCTGGCCGACATCAGCGAGTGGGCGGCGTTCAACGAGGTCTACCGCACGTTCTTCGCGCCTCCGTTTCCGGCACGCAGTGCGCTCGGCGCCAATGGTCTGGCGCTGGGTGCGCGCGTGGAAGTGGAGTGCATCGCGGCGGTCACGCCCAGATAGTCCGCTGTTTCGATTTCGAGAGGAAACGCATGGCTGCCGTCGACGTCTATCGCATCACCGATCAACTGGACGGCGACACTCTGGGCGTGCTCGAAGCGCGTCTCGAGGCGCGCGGGCGCCATCCGAAGTTCCTGCACATGATGGGCGAGTACCTCGACGGCATGGGCATCGACGGGGCGGGCACCGTGCTCGACGTCGGTTGCGGTACGGGCGTGGTAGCCCGAACAGTCGCGCGGCGACCCGCGTTCAAGGGGCACGTCACCGGCATCGATCTCAGCCCGTCGCTGATCCATGCCGCGCAACGGCTTGCCCGGTCCGAGGGGCTGGCTGCGAAGGTGGATTTCCGGGCCGGCGACTCGCAGAGCCTCAAGCTTCCGGACGCCGCGTTCGACGCGGTGATCGCGCACACGCTGATCAGCCACGTGGACGACCCGCAGGCCGTGATCGAAGAGCTGGCCCGCGTGGTCAAGCCCGGCGGCATGATCGGCATCTTCGACGGCGACTATGCCTCGATCACCTTCGGCACCGACGATCCCGCGCGCGGCCGTGCCATGGACGAGGCCATCATCGCGGCCATCGTGACCAATCCGCGGGTGATGCGCGAGATGCCGCAGAGGCTGCGAGATGCGAAAGTGGACCTGGTTTCGTCCTGGTCGTATGTGCTGGCCGAAGTGGGTGCCGCCGATTTCTGGAAACCGGGAATCCAGTCCTTCATGAAGCTGCTGCCGAAAGCCGGGGCCGCCACGGAGGACGAGGCGGTGGCGTGGGCGGAGGAAGTGCTGCGCCGGTCGGATCGCGGCGTCTTCTTCGGGGCCTGCAATTTCTACAGTTACATCGCACGGAGACGAACATGAATGCACCGTCCTTCGGGGAGATGTTCCGTCGTTTGTTCGCCGCGGAGGGTCAGGGCCGTTCCGCGAAGACCGTCGAAGTGTTCGGCTGGCTGATCCTCGCGGAGAGCGTGGGCATCGTGTTCGCCCCGCAGCTCGCGGTGAAGCTGCTGCACCTGCCGGAGATGGTCGAGCAGGCTGAGAACTACTTCCGCCTCGTCGGCCTGCTCGTCGGCGGACTGGGCATGCTCTACGTGGCGGCCGGCCGGCTCAACGCGCAGGGCTTCGTGTTCGCCTCCCTGCTCGACCGGCCGCTGGTTCCGCCGGCGATGCTGGTGCTCTGGTTGACCGGCATCCTGCCGTGGCAGCTCGCGGCTGCGTTCGCGGTGCAGGATTTCGCGAGCTTCCTGTGGACCTTGAGCGCGTGGCGCGCGGAGCAGAGGGTGGCCGCTCCCGCGGCATGAAGATCTTCCTGAGTTATGCCTCGCAGGATCGCCCGATCGCCGAGGCCATCAACCGTGCCCTGCTCGACCAGGGCCATGATGTCTTCTTCGATCGCGAGGATCTGCCGGCAGGGGAGGAGTTTCACATCCGCATCCGCCGGGCGATCGAGCAGGCGGACCTGTTCGTCTTCCTGGTGAGCGAAGAGGCCATCGATCCGGGCAGCTACACGCTGAACGAGCTCGAGATTGCCGAGAAGAAGCTGCGGCAGGCCTCCGGCAGGCTGTTGCCCGTGCTGCTGCGCCCGACGGCCTTCGATCGTCTGCCGGCGTTCGTGAAGTCGGTGACCCTGCTGGAGTCCCCGGGCAACATCGCTGCCGCGGTGGCCGATGCCGTGCATCGCATCGATCTGAAACGCCGGCGTGCGCTGCTGATCAAGGCAGGCGTCGGAGTCGTCGTCGCCCTCGTCGTGGCGGGAGGTGTGTGGTGGACCCTCGCGACCCGCGAGGCTCCGACCGAACTGACCGGCAGGGACGGTGCGCCGCTCGTGCTGGTGCCGGCCGGCACCTTCGTCATGGGCGACGACGAGGAGTCACCGAAGCGCGAGGTATTCCTCGACGCGTTCTACATCGACGGCCTGGAGGTCACGACCGGGCGATATGCGAAGTTTCTCGCGGCGACGGGCTCGTCTCATCCCCCGGAAGGATGGGAAGCATTGGACCTCGCCCGCGGCGATGAGCTGCCCGTGGGCGGTGTGGACTGGAACGACGCCAGTGCGTACTGCAAGTGGGCAGGGCGACGATTGCCCACGGAGTCGGAATGGGAGAAGGCGGCGCGTGGCACGGACGAGCGGCGGTTTCCGTGGGGCAACGACCGGCCGATGGCGGACCGGCTGAACTTCCAGAACGCATCCCCCGAGGCCTATTCCGGCGGGCTCGACAAGGTGGGCAGCCACCCTGCGGGACGCAGTCCCTACGGCGCGCACGACATGGCCGGCAACGTCGCCGAGTGGACGGCGGATTGGTACGCGGAGGGTTTCCCGGTGGGCGAGCGCCGCAATCCGCAAGGGCCCGCTTCGGGTACGTCGAAAGTGATTCGCGGCGGCGGCCGCTTCGAGCCGGCGGAGCGCATGAATTCGGCGCGGCGTTCGTATGGCGCCCCGGAACTGCGCGCCGAGGACATCGGGTTTCGCTGCGCGCGGGATCCTTGAGGACGGCCGGGCCGCCGCCCCAGGAGGGCAGGGCCAGCCGGAGACTGTCACCTCAGCGGAGCAGCCCCGGCAGCCACAGCACGGTGGCGGGCCACAGCGACACGATCGCGATCACCGCGATGAAGCTCAAGTAGAAGGGCAGCGAGGCGACGATCGCCTTTTCGTAACTGACGCCGGCGATGCGCGCCGTGGTCATCAGCGACATGCCCACCGGCGGCGTGATGTTGCCGACGTTGAGCGTGATGATCATCACCATCGCGAAATGCAGCGGGTCGAACCCGAGTTGCGTCATGGCCGGGGCCAGCACCGGCGCCACGATCACGAGCGCCGGCAGCACGTCGACCATGGTGCCGATCACGAGCAGCAGCAGGTTGACCATCAGGATCTGCACCATCGGATTGGTGCTGAAGCCGGCGATGAGTTCCGCGGCCTCGCGGGTGATGCCCGAGCGGGTGACGAACCAGCCGAGGACGGTGGAAGTGGCCAGGAGAAAGAAGACGACTCCGGACAGGCGGACCGTCGTGACGAGTGCCGCGAGCACATTGCGGACGGTGAGAGTCCGATAGAGGAGCGCTCCGACGGCGATGGCGTAGATGGCGGCGAAGGCCGACGCCTCCGTCACGGTGGTCCAGCCCCCGAGGATGCCGCCCAGGATGATCACGGGGACGAGCAGCGCAGGGACGGTCGGCAGAAACCGGCGCAGCGCCAGCCCGAAGCTCGATTTACCGTGTACCGGGAAACCGCGCCGCCACGCGAGCCAGCCGCTTACCAGCAGCAACGCTCCCGCGAGCATCAGGCCGGGAATGATGCCGCCCACGAACAGCGAGATCACCGACACGTTGTAGAGGAGGGTGGCGTACACCACCATCACGATGCTGGGCGGGATGATCGGCCCCATCACGGAGGCGCACGCGGTCACGGCCGCGGCATACGCTGCCGAGTAGCCTTCCTTCTTCATGGCCGGGATCAGCAGTTTGCCGATCGCAACGGCGTCGGTGACGGCGGCGCCGGTGAGCCCCGCGAACAGCAGGCTGCTCAGGATGTTGACGTGGCTCAGGGCGCCGCGCACGCGTCCGAGCAGCGCGTTGTTGAAATCGATCAGTCGCTGCGTGAGGCCGGCGTGGTTCATCAGCTCGGCGGTGAAGATGAAATACGGGATCGCCATCAGCAGGAAGCTGCCCACGCCCGAGAACATGCGGTCGGCGACCACCTCGAGGAACTCAGGGCCGCCGATGGACACCGCCCCGGCCAGCCCGGAGAACAGCATCACCAGGGCGATCGGTGCCCCGATCAGCAGCACCACGACGAAGATCACCAGGGCGGCGGCCATCAGATATCCTCCGCCTGCGGGGGTGGCTCCAGAAGCTGCAATCCGCTCGCAAGGTGCACGAACAGGATCGCCCCCGTCGCCGGAACGCAAGCCGCGACCCAGCGACCATGCACGCGGATCTGGTCGGACACCATGTAGTACTGGTTGGATCCGAGGAAGAAGTCCCATCCGAACCAGATGAGCAACAAGGCGAACAGGGCGATCAAGCCGAAGCTTGCCCATTGCAGCACCCGGATGAATGCGTGCGGTACCAGGCCAAGCAGCAGGTTCATGGTGACGTGCTCGCCGCCCTTGAATGCCACCGTGATCGACAGCATGCCGATCCAGGGAATGAACAGGCGTGCCAGCGAGTAGGTCCAGCTCAGGGCCTCACCGGTGCCGACCATGTAGAAGAAGCCGATGAACGAGATCGCGAGCATCGCGATCACGCACGCGACGCAGAAGGCGATGACGGCGCGATTCAGCGCATCGCTCATCCGCCGCAAGAACGCTACGGCCGCCATGGGTCTACTGGCCGTAGCGCTTCGCGTCGAGCGCGCTCGTTTCCTTTTCGATGCGGGCGACTTCGGCCCAGAGCTGGTCCACCAGCTTCACGTCGATGCCGAAGTCCTTGGTGACCCACTGCTTCCACGCGGGCCGCGCGACCGCGGCCATGCGGTCGCGCTCGGTCTTGGTGAGGATCCAGCACTGCTTGAACTTCTTGCAGGAGGTATCCCAGCCGGTGGCTGCCGCGAGGACGGCGATGCCGTGGGATACCACGGTGGCTTCGCGCGCCGCCTCGATGATCACCTGCCGGTGTTCCGGCGGCAGCGACTGGAACCACTTGTCGCTCATCATCCACGAGATGGTGTTGTAGACGTGGCCGCTCCAGGTCGTGTACTGGTTCACTTCCCAGAGCTTGAACGCGAGGCTGATGCCGGGCGCATTGAACTGACCGTCGGCGAGCCCGGTACTGAGCGCGGTGAGCACCTCGCCCCACGGCAGCGGCGTGGCGGAGGCGCCCAGCGCCTTCATGGTCGCCACGTGGGCGGGATTCTCCTCCACCCGGATCTTGAGGCCCTTCAGGTCATCGACCGTCTTGATGAGCCGCTTGTTGTTGGTGAAGGCGACGAAGCCGCCGCCGTCGTCCAGCGTGCCGAGATAGCGCAGGCCGCTCGCCTTCAGCGCGCCACGCATGAAGTTCGCGTGCCATTCACCGTCGAGGTAGGCACGTGCCACGTGGTAGTTGGGAAACAGGAAAGGCGTGGTGATGATCTGGTAGGCGGGGAAGAACGACGACATGGCGCCGGACGAGATCAGCGTCGCCTGCACCGTCTTGCCGGCCTGGGCCTGTTTCGCCGTTTCCACTTCGGAGCCGAGCTGGCCGTTGCCGAAGACCTGGACGTCGATGTCGCCGCCGGTGCGCGCCTCGACCATGGACTCGAAATGCTTCATGGCCGGATGCATCTCGTTGTTGGTCCAGTCCTCCGGGCCCATGTGGCTGATGACCATGACGTACTTCGCGGCGTGCGCCGGCGTCATGCACAGCGCAACCCACGCAAGTGTGGCGGCAAGGACGGCGATTCCCCGCTGAATCATGGCTCCCCTCCGGTGTGGTCGACGGTGGTGTCAGCGCGATTGAAACACACAAACGCGCCTCCGGCATTTGTGCGGGCGAACAGGACCGATCCGGATTCGTGGGCTTGAAAGCCCGTGGACCGGGGCGCAGCGGTGAAGCGAACGGCGTGCCGAGGACGCTAGGCTTCGGCACCGACCGCTATCAGCGCGCCTGCTATGCCCAGCGCCTCTGCACCGAGCGCGTAAACGTCCGACTCGTTGAACGCACCGCCGTGCTGATCGACGGCGTCGGCCAACTTGGCGAGAACCTGAGCTTCGAGCGTGCCGGTCCGCGCAGCGATCAACGCCAGTGCCGCGGCCCGTGGGTTGCGCTGCGTGGTCTCCGGGATGCGAATGCGTTTCGCGGATTCCCGGACCAGCAGGGAGAAGCGAGCAAGGTCGCAGGTAACCATCGAGGGTGGCTACGGACGGGCAGCTTGCGCTGCGGCTACCGGGATTCCTGCTCCGGCCATTCGAAGGTCGACCAGATTTCTCTCTGGAGGCTCCCCACGCGTGTACGCCGCTTCGCGAGCTCTATCGCCTCGCCCTCTACGTGGAACGGGCGAACCGTGTCGATGACCCACTTCGTCCACGCCGGCGCGCCGGGCGGCCGCCGATACATGGCTGCGAGAGTACTTTCGTATCGGACGTAGATCTCGGTCTCCGATTGCTTCACGAAATCGGGTTTGCGTGTCCCGTGGTCGATGGGGTGCGCTACCACGCCCGGCGCTTTGCGTCCGACATACCAGGTAGCCACGGTTATTCCCCGTTTCCGGCATGCAGGCGCGCGGCGTACGCGAGCGCCACGGCTTGTTCCTGCGCGAACCATGCCCGGACCGAAGGCCCGACGGTGTCGATCGCGATGATTGGTAACGCATTGGCGTTGATTGCGACGCGGGCTGTCTTGCGCATGGCGTGTTTCCAGGGTGGCCGGCCGGCATTGACCGTAGCGCTATCAGACCACACGCCGGACGGAATGTAAAATATTGATTTAAAATAAAAAAATAGTGACCACTAGCGCTGCCGATCGCGCCCGTCGCGCGTTGCCGCAAAGGTGGTCCGAGTGAAGCAGGCGAAGCTGTCGAATGCCTGACCTTCTTCCTGGTCCTGCAGCACACGAACGACTGTCGACCGCTGTCCGGCCGCTCGGATGCCGCCCCGGTTCAGGCAGCGCGGCGGCGCCACCGCCAGCTCAAGATGCCGGGGATGCCGGTACCCGCGGCCCGGATCGCGAACGCGATACCGTCGGCCCTGGGAACAGTGGTCGACAGGGTGATGGAAAACGCGAAGCCGCTCGAGAATGCTTCGGTCGTCGGCACCGGGTTCGTCGCCCAGGTGTCGAGGCAGCGCAGCCCTCAGGCAAGCTCGAGCAGCAGGTCGTGCGCCGCCACCACGTCGCCGGACTTCACCTGGATCGCCTTGATGGAACCGTCCCGCTCCGCCCGGATCTGCGATTCCATCTTCATGGCCTCGATCGACACCAGCGGATCGCCGGCCTTCACCACCTGACCCAGCTTCACGGCGACCGTCACGATCATGCCGGGCATGGGGGCCGGGATATGGCTCGGATTGGCCGGGTCTGCCTGAGTGCGCCTGGCGGCACGCGCGGCACCCGCCTTCTCGACGCGCATGGTGCGCGCCTGCCCGTTCAGTTCGAAGAAGACCTTCACCAGGCCTTCCTCTTCGGCCGGCGCAGTGCCCTGCAGGCTGATCACCAGGGTCTTGCCCGGGTCGAGTTCCACGGCGATCTCCTCGCGGTCGGCCATGCCGTAGAAGAAGGTCGGCGTGGGCAGGATGCTGACGTCGCCGTAGTGGCGATGGTGCTCGGCGTATTCGCGATACACCTTGGGGTACATCAGCCACGAGGCGAGGTCGGTGTCGGACACGTGATGATCGACGGCCTTCTGCGCCTCCTTGCGAGCGGCCTCGAGATCCACCGGGGCCAGCGTGTCGCCGGGGCGATAGGGCGCGGGCGGCGCCGGCAGGATCGCTGCCGGCGAGTCACATTTCAGCACCTTGCGCGAGAGTTCCGGCGGGAAGCCGTCCGGCGGAAAGCCCAGTTCGCCCTTGAAGAGCGAGACCACGGATTCCGGAAACGCCACTTCGCGCGCGGGGTCCATCACGTCCTCGGGGCCGAGATCGTTCGCGACCATGAACAGAGCCATGTCACCCACCACCTTGGACGTGGGCGTGACCTTGACGATGTCGCCGAACATGCGATTGACGTCGGCATAGGCGCGCGCAACTTCGGGCCAGCGATGATCGAGCCCCATGGCGCGCGCCTGCTCGCGCAGGTTGGTGTACTGACCTCCGGGCATTTCGTGGCGATACACGTCGGCGGTGCCCGAGCGCATGTCGGCTTCGAACGGCTCGTAGTACTTGCGGACCCCTTCCCAGTAGTCGGAGAGCGACTGCAACGCCGAGCGATCCACGCCTTCCGGCCCGCACGGGTCGCGTTCCGAACCTTCGAGCGCCGCGACGATGGCACCGAGGTTCGGCTGCGAGGTGAGACCGCTCATGGAGTCGAGCGCGCCATCCACGGCGTCGGCACCGGCGTAGACCGCGGCGAGCACCGAGGCCGCCGAGATGCCACTCGTGTCGTGCGTGTGGAAATGGATCGGCAGGCCGGTCTCGTCCTTCAGCGCCTTCACCAACGCAGCGGCCGCGCGCGGGCGGCACACCCCCGACATGTCCTTGATGCCGAGAATGTGCACGCCGGCCTTCTCGAGCTGCTTCGCGAGCTTCACGTAGTACTTGAGCGAATACTTGCGCGAGTCGTCGTAGAGGTCGGCGGTGTAGCAGATGGCTCCCTCGCACAGCGCGCCGGCCTCGATCACCGCGTCGATCGCGACGCGCATGTTCTCCACCCAGTTGAGCGAATCGAACACGCGGAAGAGATCAATGCCGCCGCGGCCGTCGACGCCGCGCGCCGCCTGCTGCACGAAGTAGCGCACGACGTTGTCGGGATAGTTGGTGTAGCCCACCGCGTTCGAGGCGCGCAGGAGCATCTGGAACAGCACGTTGGGCACGGCCTCGCGCAGGCGGTCGAGCCGCTCCCACGGGTCTTCCTTGAGAAAGCGCAGGGCCACGTCGAAGGTGGCACCACCCCAGCATTCGAGCGAGAACAGTCCGGGGGCGAGGTGCGCGTAGGCGGGGGCGATGCGAACCATGTCGGCCGTGCGCATGCGCGTCGCGAACAGCGATTGATGCGCATCGCGCATGGTGGTGTCGGTCAGCAGCACGCGCGGTTCGGCGAGCATCCATTGAGCGAACTTTTCGGGGCCCAGCTCGCGCAGCCGGTCGCGGGTGCCGGGGCGCAGCGGTGCAGCGTGGTCGACCTTCGGCAGGATGAGGTGCGCGTGCGACAGGTCCGGCTTGGTGCGCCCCTTCATGTCCGGATGCCCGTTGACCGTGACCTCGCCGATGTAGCGCAGCACGCGCGTGGCGCGGTCGCGGCGCTTCGCGAACCGGAAGAGTTCCGGCGTGGTGTCGATGAAGCGCGTCGTGACCGTACCGGCCGCGAAGTCGGGATGGTTGATGACGTTCTCGACGAACTGCAGGTTGGTCGAGAGGCCGCGGATGCGGAACTCGCGCAGGCCGCGGTCCATGCGCCGGATCGCCTCGTGGGGCGTCGGCGCCCAGGCCGTCACCTTCACCAGCAGCGAATCGTAATAGGGCGTGATGACCGCACCGGTGTACGCGGTGCCGCCATCCAGCCGCAGGCCGAAGCCTGCCGCGCTGCGATAGGCGGTGATGCGGCCGTAGTCGGGCGTAAAGTTGTTCTCGGGGTCTTCGGTGGTGATGCGGCACTGGAGCGCATGACCGTTCAGGCGGATGTTCGCCTGCACCGGCACCGGACAGTTCGCGTCGCCGATGCGGGCACCTTCGGTGATGCGGATCTGCGATTGGACGACGTCGATGCCGGTCACCTGCTCCGTGACCGTGTGCTCCACCTGAATGCGCGGGTTCACTTCGATGAAGTAGAACTTGCCGGTGTCGGCATCCATCAGGAACTCGACGGTGCCGGCGTGGGTGTAGTTCACGGCTCGCGCGAGTCGCAGCGCGGCCTCGCACAGTTCAGTGCGTTGCGCTTCGCCAAGATAGGGCGCCGGTGCCCGCTCCACCACCTTCTGGTTGCGCCGCTGCACGGAACAGTCGCGCTCGAACAGGTGCACGATGTTGCCGTGCAGGTCGCCCATGATCTGGACTTCCACGTGGCGGGCGCGGCGCACTAGCTTTTCGAGGTAAACCTCGTCGTTGCCGAAAGCGGCCGCCGCCTCGCGCCGCGCGACATCTACCTGCGCGTCGAGGTCGGCTTCGGTCTCGATCACGCGCATGCCGCGGCCGCCGCCGCCCCAGCTCGCCTTCAGCATCAGCGGATAGCCCACCTCGGCCGCGAGCTTCTTGACCGCCTTCATGTCGCGCGGCAGCGGCGGGGTGGCCGGCATGACCGGGACTCCGGCTGCCACGGCAGCATTGCGGGCCGCGACCTTGTTGCCCAGCGTGGTCATGACTTCGGGGCTCGGGCCGATGAAACGAATGCCGGCTTCGGCGCAGGCGCGCGCGAAGTCGGGGTTCTCGGACAGGAAGCCGTAGCCGGGGTGGATCGCGTCCACCTTCGCCTGGCGGGCGATGCGGATGATGTCTTCGATGTCGAGGTAGGCCTGCAGCGGTTTCTTGCCTTCGCCGACGCGGTAGCTCTCGTCCGCCTTGAAGCGGTGCAGGGCGAACCGGTCCTCGTTGGAATAGATCGAGACGGTGCGGATGCCGAGTTCGGCCGCGGCCCGCATGACGCGGATGGCGATCTCGGAGCGGTTGGCGACGAGGAGGGACTTCAGGGCGGCCATGGGAGCGGAGCGGGAGGTGGGCGGCGGATGGCCAAAGTATCCTATGCTTCGCTGCGTTGCACCATGGCTTCCTGACGCCGAGCCTGCCGGCGGGCGTCGCGTGATCCGGATGCCGCTGCTGCCCTGTGTGCGCTACTGCGGCGGTGCCCGCAATGGACCGGTCGTTCCGATTCGGATGGTGCGGCACGAGCCTGAGTCCTCAATTCCCCGCGCAACGGGACGATAACCCCACTCGGGATGTGTCATGCCGCGCCGATGGAGCATCCCAATGGGATATCCGCTCCAGATGAAGCCGGCGGCGCATGCCACGCGGTCAGCGGGCATCCCGTCCTGCCACCCATGGAGATCCCGCTCTTGTCCCGATTCACGCCCGGTTGGCGCGACCACCTGCGCTACCGTTTCGAAAAGACCCTTGCCAAGGGCGCGATCGCCATCATCGGCTGGCTCGCGCTGATCTCGCTTTCGATCGTCGTCGTCGCGACGGCAGTCCTGGTGTCGTTCCGGATGACCCAGGATCCGAAGGATCCCGCCTCGGACTACGGTCTGCTGGAGGGCGGCTGGCACAGCCTCCTGCACACCATGGACCCCGGGACTCTCGCCGGCGACCAGGGCTGGGGCCTGCGCCTGGTGATGCTGGCCGTCACGATCGCCGGTATCTTCGTGGTGAGCATGCTGATCGGCACCATCACGTCGGACCTGGACGCGCGCCTGACGGAAATGCGCAAGGGCCGCTCGCGCGTCATCGAATCGGACCACACGCTCATCCTGGGCTGGTCGAGCAAGATCTTCTCGATCATCGGCGAACTCCTGATCGCCAACGAGAACCGGAAGAACGCCCGCATCGTCATCCTGGCCGACCGGGACAAGGTCGACATGGAGGACGACATCCGTGCGAAGTTTCCCAGCACCGGCAACACCGCCGTCATCTGCCGGCGCGGGGATCCGCTGGACCTGGACGATCTGGCGGTCGTCGACCCGCACTCGGCGCGTTCGATCATCGTGCTCGCACCGGAAGCGGGCAATCCCGACATCCACGTGATCAAGTCGGTGATGGCGGTTACGAACAACCCGGATCGCAAGGAGGCGCCTTATCACATCGTCGCCGAACTGCGCGACCGGAGAAACCTCGAAGCCGCGCAGCTCGTGGGCGGCGACGAGACGATCTTCGTGCAGAGCGAAGACCTGATCGCACGCGTCACCGCGCAGACCTGCCGGCAGTCGGGCCTCAGTGTCGTGTACACCGAGCTGCTCGATTTCGACGGCGCCGAGATCTACTTCAAGGAAGAGCCTGCCCTGGTCGGAAAATCCTATCGCCAGGCAGTGGCGGCCTACGACGAATCGGCCGTGATGGGGATCATGCGCGCGGACGGTGAGGTGCTGATCAACCCGCCGATGCAGACGCGCATCGCGGCGGGCGACCAGGTGATCGCGATCAGCGAAGACGACGACACCATCGTGCTCGCCACTGCCGCGGCGCCGGCACCGGATCGCGGCGCGATCGTTCAGGGGGAGAAGCCCGCAGCTGCGCCGGAGCGCACCCTGCTGCTGGGGTGGAACGAGAAGACCGAAGCCATCGTGCGCGAGCTGGAGAACTACGTGGCGCCGGGCTCCGAAGTCGTGGTGATGTGCCAGCGCGCCGGCGCACGCGACACGTTGCTCGCCTTGTCGAAGAAGCTCGGCCGGCAGACGCTGCGCTTCGCCGACGGCTCGATCACGGACCGCCGCACCCTCGACGCGATCAAGGTGCAGGATTTCGATCACATCATCCTGATGAGCTACACGGACCTGCCGGTGCAGGAGGCGGACGCGCAGACCCTGATCGCGCTGCTGCACCTGCGCAACATCGCCCGGCGCGCCGGACGCAAGTTGAGCATCGTCAGCGAGATGATGGACATCAAGAACCGTGCACTAGCCCTGGTCGCGCAGGCCGACGACTTCATCGTGAGCGACAAGCTCGCAAGCCTCATGCTGTCGCAGTTGTCGGAGAACAAGGCGCTCGACAAGGTGTTCCGGCAGCTCTTCAGCGCCGAGGGGTCGGAGATCTACATCCGCTCCGTCACCCAGTATGTGAAGGCCGGGGTCGAAGTCGACTTCCACACGCTGCTCGAGTCCGCCGCGATGCGCGGCGAAACGGCGCTGGGCTACCGCCTGGCCGCGCAGGCCAACGACCCGAAGGCGGGATACGGCGTCAAGGTGAATCCCACGAAGTCGGAGAAGCTGCGCTTCTCGGCGCAGGACCAGATCATCGTGCTGGCGGAGGATTGAGGCGACAAGTCCCGGGCAGGCCTTGCAGCCTCTTCCCCGGGTGTGGGCAGCCCCCAACACCGCTCGGCTCCCGAGCGCCTTGCGCCGCGATTCCAAAGGGTGGTAGAAGTCGGCGCGCGAACGGGGCAGGGGTCCGCCCGCTTCGCGGTGACAACAAATGGCCTGCGCAGCGCAGGGCCACGAGACCAGCGCGGCTTCCGTGGACGGTCCGCCGCGGGCCCGGCCAATCGAGCAAACGCAATGCTACTCATCGACGATGTCCGCGCAGTCCCGCTGTTTTCCACGCTGGCGCCGGCGCTGCTGCAGCGTCTTGCGGAAACCTCCGCGGATATCCGTCTCGATCCCGGCGAATATGCGGTCCACGAAGGCGGGGAACGCGCGCTCTTTGCAGTACTCGCGGGCAAGATCGAGGTCGTGAAACTGGTGGACGGCATCGAGCGCCACCTGGGCTGGCGCACTGCCGGTGCGATGTTCGGCGAGATTCCGATCGTGTTCGGCACCGTGTTCCAGGGCAGCTTTCGTGCTGCCGAGCCGTCACGCGTGATGCGGGTGGATGCGCGGTGGTACTTCACCATCGCGGCCGAGGCGCCCGAGATTTCGGAGCAACTGGGTGCCATGGCGCGCGATCGGATCAGCGGACTGCAGGGCCTTGCCGCGCAACCGCCTAAGTCACGGGTGACCTTGCTCGGCCACCGGTGGGATACCCATTGTGCCGATCTGCGCCGCTTCCTGGCGCGCAACCAGGTCACTTTTGACTGGATCACCCGCGATGCCCCTGATCTCAAGCTGAAGTGGCCCGAGCTGGTATCGGCTGAGGGGGACGAAGCGCTGGCCCGGCTGGACAACGGGACTCTGATGCGGCGCCCCAAGGCGCGCGAGCTCGCCGAAGCCTTGGGGCTGCAGACCCGACCGCGGCAACTCGAATACGACACGATGATCATCGGTGGTGGGCCGGCAGGGCTCGCCGCTGCTGTGTATGGCGCTTCGGAAGGGTTGCGCACGATCGTCGTGGAACGCGAAGCCCCGGGCGGCCAGGCCGGCACGTCCACGCGCATCGAGAACTATCTCGGGTTTCCCAGCGGGGTTTCCGGCGACGAACTGGCGAGCCGTGCCCTGCAGCAGGCGCGCCGCCTCGGCGCCGAGATCCTGGTGACGAGACGGGTGACTCGCATGGATCCCGGTACGGGCGAGGTGTGCCTCGACGGCGAAGAGGTTGTCCGGGCACGCACCATCGTGCTGGCCACCGGTGTGAGCTGGCGCCGGCTCAACTTGAAGCGTTTCGACGAACTGATCGGCAAGGGCATCTACTACGGCGCCGCGCGCAGCGAGGCCGGCGTTACCCACGGTCTGGACGTGCACCTGATCGGCGCGGGCAACTCGGCAGGACAGGCGGCACTGCATTTTGCCAACCACGCCCGCAGCGTGAACCTGGTGGTGCGCGGGGACTCGCTCGAAAAGAGCATGTCCCGCTATCTGATCGAGCAGCTCGCCCACAAGACCAATGTCATCGTGCAGCTGCGCTCCGAAGTGGACGCAGTGCACGGCGAGACCCACCTGACGGCGATCGACGTGCGCGGCCCCGACGGCAAATTGAGCCGGCAGGACTGCGGCGGGTTGTTCGTGTTCATCGGGGCGGACGCGGATACGGACTGGTTGCCGGCCGCGATTGCCCGCGACAAACGCGGTTACGTGCTGACCGGCGACGACGTGGTCAACGCGGGGCGCTGGTCGCACCAGCGCGATCCGTATCTGCTCGAGACCAGTGCTCCCGGTGTGTTCGCGTGCGGGGATGTTCGACTGAGTCCGGTCAAGCGTGTGGCTTCGGCGGTCGGTGAAGGCAGCATGGCGATCGCGCTGATCCACCAGTACCTGGCGCTGGAGGGGCGCCCGCGCCAGCAGGCAGCCTGATCAGGGCAAGGGTACTGGAGCTCGCTTCAGTCCCTTCAGCAGCACGACCACCGCGCCGCCGCCACCGTCCTCCGGGCGCGCCTGCACGTAGGCGAGCACCGCGTCGCGCTGGGTGAGCCAGCCGGCCACCTTGCGCTTCAACACGGGCTCACCGTTGGCCGACCGGTAGCCCTTGCCGTGCACGACGCGGATGCAGCGCAGCCCGCGCTTGACGGAGGCGTCGAGGAACGAAGTGAGCAGGGCACGCGCTTCCTCCACCGTCAATCCGTGCAGGTCGAGTTGGTCCTGCATCGCCCATTCACCGCGGCGCAGGCGGCGCAACGTGTCGTGCGGGATGCCGTCGCGGCGCCAGGACAATTCCTCGCCGATCTCGAGGCGGATCTCGTCGGCCACCTTGTCGCTCAGGCTGTCGGCCAGGGCCTCGCGTTCATCGAGCGCGCTCTGCACCGGCACCGGCGGCGGTCGCTTGGGGGGTGCGGCGACCCGCTGCTTGGCGCGGATGGGGGCCACGTCCTTCACCTCTTCGAGGAAGGCGGAGGCGTCGTCGTCGGGGTCGGTGGCCATGTTGGAGGGTCAGAACATCCTTCAACACGAAGGACGCGAAGGACACGAAGGAACACGAAGGAAACGAACGAAGGAACTCTTCAGGTCTTCCTTCGTGTCCTTCGTGACCTCCTTGGTGTCCTTCGTGTGCAACGCTTTGCGCTCTTTAAGTTCAACCCAGCGAATCGAGATACCGTTCTGCATCCAGCGCCGCCATGCACCCGGTGCCGGCGCTGGTCACGGCTTGCCGATACACGTGGTCCTGCACGTCGCCCGCGGCGAACACGCCGGGGATGCTGGTCGCGGTGGCGTTGCCTTCCAGCCCGCTCTTCGTGACGATGTAGCCGCCGCGCATCTCGAGCTGGCCTTCGAAGAGTTGCGTGTTCGGCGTGTGGCCGATGGCGATGAAGGTGCCGGTCACCGGGACTTCCTTGGTGGTGCCGTCGTTGGTGCTCTTCAGGCGCACGCCGGTCACGCCCGTCTTGTCACCCAGCACTTCGTCGAGGGTGTGGTTCCATTCAAGCTTCACCTTGCCTTCCTTGGCGCGGCCGAACAGCTTGTCGCGCAGGATGGCTTCGCAGCGGAACTTGTCGCGGCGATGCACGACCGTGACCGTCTTCGCGATGTTCGACAGGTACAGCGCTTCCTCCACCGCGGTGTTGCCGCCGCCGATCACGGCGACGTCCTGGTTCTTGAAGAAGAAGCCGTCGCAGGTGGCGCAGGCAGACACGCCCTTGCCCATGAACGCCTGCTCGGACGGCAGTCCGAGGTACTTGGCCGATGCGCCGGTGGCGATGATCAGCGCGTCGCAGGTGTACGTGCCCGAATCGCCTTCCAGGCGAAAGGGGCGCTCGTTCAGCGCGGCCGTGTGGATGTGGTCGTAGACCAGCTCGGTGTCGAAGCGCTCGGCGTGCTTCTGGAAGCGCTCCATCAGTTCGGGGCCCTGGACGCCCAGGACGTCGGCGGGCCAGTTGTCGACGTCGGTGGTGGTCATGAGCTGGCCGCCGGCGGCGAGGCCGGTGATCAGCACCGGCTTCAGGTTGGCGCGGGCGGCATAGACCGCCGCGGTGTAACCGGCCGGGCCCGAGCCGAGGATGAGAAGCCGGATATGTCGTGTGGTTTTTGCCATGGTGCTGTAGCAGATGGGGGCGCGGATCGAAAAGCAATAGTGTGTCAGCTAGACCGCGAGGCTGTCGATTCAGTGCCGGCAAGCATGGCTGCGAGGCGCGCGTCACGACTATAATCGCGCATGCTTGACCCGAATAATCAAGGACCTGATGGCTCGCGCCCGCGCGGTTAAAGCGCCCGAGACAGCACCCCTGCCGCCACGCCTCGTACTGCTCGTCCGCGAAGCCTGGTGGATCGCCTTCGCGGGCGTCGGGGCGTTTCTCGCGCTGATTCTCACCACCTTCCGGAAATCCGACCCGGGGTGGTCGCACGCGGCCACCGATTCCAATGTCGCCAATGCCGGCGGTGCGTTCGGCGCCTGGCTTGCGGACCTGCTGCTGTACATCTTCGGTCTGTCGGCCTGGTGGCTGGTCGTGCTGTGCCTGCTAGCCGTGTACTGGATGTACCGGCGTCTCGAAACCGGG
This sequence comes from Burkholderiales bacterium, assembly GCA_019747905.1. Classification (GTDB taxonomy): domain Bacteria; phylum Pseudomonadota; class Gammaproteobacteria; order Burkholderiales. Next base: position 42,717 of record JAIEQG010000007.1, on the reverse strand, counting down.
CGGCCCGACGACCGGCGGCCGGTCTACATCGCCCTGGGCGGGTTCGCGCTGCTGCTGGTGGCGTCGAGCGGGTTCGAGACCATGCGCCTGCATTCGGTCGGGATCGCGCTGCCGTACGTGCCGGGTGGCATGCTCGGCGAGATCCTGTCGGGCGGGCTGCAGGCGAGCGTGGGTTTCGTCGGCGGGACGCTGCTGCTGATCGTGGCGATCGCCATCGGCCTGTCGCTGTTCACCGGCATCTCGTGGCTGGCGGTGTCCGAGCGCATCGGGCATTTGCTCGAGCGTGCCTGGGGCATGGTGGCGGAACGCCTGGAAGAGCGGCGCGATCGCCGCCTGGGCGAGGAAGCGGCGATCCAGCGCGAGGAAGTGGTCGAGGTGACCCGCGAGCGTCTCGACGTGGACGAGCGCGAGCCGATCCGCATCGAGCCGCCCGTGATGGAAATCCCGAAATCGAAGCGCGTCGCCAAGGAAAAGCAGAAGCCGCTGTTCCACGACCTGCCCGATTCGCCGCTGCCGCCGCTGGAACTGCTGGACGATCCGCCGGAGAACATCGAAGTGCTGTCGGCCGACACGCTCGACTACACCTCGCGCCTGATCGAGAAGAAGCTGATGGATTTCGGCATCGAGGTGAAGGTACTGGCCGCGTATCCGGGGCCTGTCATCACGCGCTACGAGATCGAGCCGGCGACAGGAGTCAAGGGCAGCCAGATCGTGAACCTGGTGAAGGATCTTGCGCGGGCACTGTCGGTGATCAGCATCCGTGTGGTCGAGACCATTCCCGGCAAGTCGTACATGGGGCTCGAGATCCCGAATCCGCGCCGGCAGGTGGTACGGCTGTCGGAGATCGTGTCGTCGCAGGTGTACGCCGACATGGGCTCGGCGCTGACTCTCGCCATGGGCAAGGACATCGCGGGCAAGCCGGTCGTGGCCGACCTCGCGAAGATGCCGCACCTGCTGGTGGCGGGCACGACCGGTTCGGGCAAGTCGGTGGCCATCAACGCGATGATCCTGTCGCTGCTGTACAAGGCCACGCCGAACGAAGTGCGGCTGATCCTGGTGGATCCGAAGATGCTGGAGCTGTCGGTGTACGAAGGCATCCCGCACCTGCTCGCACCCGTGGTCGTCGACATGAAGCAGGCGGCTTACGCGCTGCAGTGGTGCGTGGCCGAGATGGAGCGCCGCTACAAGCTGATGTCGTCGCTCGGCGTGCGCAACCTCGCGGGCTTCAACACCAAGATCAAGGATGCGCACAAGGCCGGCCAGCCCATCACCAATCCCTTCACCATCACGCCCGAGGCACCGGAACCGCTGCAGGAACTGCCCCTGATCGTCGTGGTCATCGACGAGCTGGCCGACCTCATGATGGTCGTCGGCAAGAAGGTGGAAGAACTGATCGCGCGGCTCGCGCAGAAGGCGCGGGCGGCCGGCATCCACCTCATCCTCGCGACCCAGCGGCCTTCAGTGGACGTGATCACCGGTCTCATCAAGGCGAACATCCCGACGCGGGTCGCGTTCCAGGTGTCCTCGAAGATCGACTCGCGCACCATCCTCGACCAGATGGGGGCGGAAGCGCTGCTCGGACAGGGCGACATGCTCTACCTGCCGCCGGGTACCGGCTTCCCGCAGCGGGTGCACGGCGCCTATGTCGCCGACGACGAGGTGCACAAGGTGGTCGAGTACCTGAAATCGCGCGGAGCGCCGCAGTACATCGACGGCATCCTCGACGGCAACGAGGGCGAAGAGGGTGGCGAGGGCGAAGGATTGAACGGCGAGGGCGGCGGCGAGTCCGATCCGTTGTACGACGAGGCCGTGGCGGTCGTGATCAAGACACGCAGGGCTTCGATCTCGCTCGTGCAGCGCCAGCTGCGCATCGGCTACAACCGCGCCGCGCGGCTGATCGAACAGATGGAACGGGCCGGGCTCGTGTCGAGCATGGCCACCAACGGGAACCGCGAAGTGCTGGTTCCGGCAAGGAGCGAATGAAGGTGCGTATCATCGTTGCAGCAATCCTGGCGGGGTTCGCACAGGTATCCCTGGCGGCCGGCGCCGACCTCATCAAGAGTTTCGTCACGGAAGTGCGCGGTGCCAAGGCCGAGTTCATCCAGACGGTGGTGGACGGTGCCGGCAAGCCGGTGGCGCAGTCCATGGGCACGTTCCTGTTCCAGCGGCCGGGCAAGTTCCGCTGGGCTTACGTGAAGCCGTACGAGCAGCTGATCGTGGGCGACGGCAGCAGGGTCTGGGTCTACGACAAGGACTTGAACCAGGTCACGGTGAAGGCCATGGGTGATGCGCTCGGGTCGAGCCCCGCGGCACTGCTGGCCGGCAGCAACGATCTCGATCGCGCCTACACCTTCGCCCAGCTGCCGAAGAAGGACGGGCTCGACTGGGTGGAGGCGACACCCACGGACCCGGACAGCCAGTTCGAGAAGATGCGTTTGGGATTTCGTCGCGCGAACCCCGAATCGATGCAGCTCTACGACCGGCTCGGCCAGGTGACGACGATCAAGTTCACCAAGCTCGAGCGCAATCCCAAGTTCGCGGCCGACCTGTTCCGCTTCACGCCGCCCGAAGGGGCGGATGTGGTCGGGGATCAGTAGGCGTTGGATGTGAAGCATTGCCCCCACCCCATCCCTCCCCCACGCTGCGCGTGGGGGAGGGGGTGTACGGCTCCTTCCCCCAGCTTGTCTGGGGGAAGGTCGGGATGGGGGCCGCAGCGCTAGCAGAATCCCATGTCCGACCTGTTCCCGCCGCCCACCGGCCTCGTTCCGCTGGCAGAGCAGATGCGCCCGCAGCGGATCGACGACGTGGTCGGCCAGGCTCACCTCGTCGGACCGGGCAAGCCGCTGCGCCTCGCCGTCGAATCCGGGCGGCCGCATTCGATGATCCTGTGGGGGCCGCCGGGCGTGGGCAAGACCACGCTGGCCCGCCTGCTGGCTCACACCTTCGAGGCGGAGTTCATCGCTCTGTCGGCCGTGTTCTCCGGCGTCAAGGACATCCGCGAAGCGGTCGCCCAGGCGCAGGACACGCTGGCGCGGACCGGCCGCCACACCATCCTGTTCGTCGACGAAGTGCATCGCTTCAACAAGGCGCAGCAGGATGCCTTTCTGCCCTACGTCGAGCAGGGGGTGGTCACCTTCATCGGAGCCACGACGGAGAATCCGTCGTTCGAGGTGAACGGAGCGTTGCTGTCGCGCGCCGCGGTGTACGTCCTGAACTCTCTGACTCCCGAAGAGCTCGATGTGCTCTTCGAGCGCGCACGCGAACGCGCGCTGGCGGGGCTCGCTTTCACCGACGGCGCGAAACGCATGATGATCGGGGCGGCCGACGGCGACGCGCGGCGGCTGCTCAACATGCTGGAGACGATCCGCGCGGCCGCGAGCGCGGCGCAACGCAACGACGTCGACGAGGAATTCCTGCAAGGCACCCTCGCCCAGAACCTGCGCCGCTTCGACAAGGGCGGAGAAGCCTTCTACGACCAGATCTCGGCGTTGCACAAGTCCGTGCGCGGGTCGAACCCCGATGCCGCGTTGTACTGGTGCTGCCGCATGCTGGACGGCGGTGCCGACCCGCTGTACGTGGGCAGACGCGTGATCCGCATGGCGATCGAGGACATCGGGATCGCCGACCCGCGTGGCCTGCAACTCGCGCTCGATGCCTGCGAAACCTACGAGCGGCTCGGTTCCCCCGAGGGCGAACTCGCGATCGCGCAGGCGGTGATCTATCTGGCATGTGCACCGAAGAGCAACGCGGCCTACGTCGCCTATAATGCGGCGCGTGATTTCGTGAAGAACGACGGCTCGCGCGCGGTGCCGCTGCACTTGCGCAACGCGCCGACCAAGCTCATGAAGGAGCTGGGCTACGGCAGGCAGTATCGCTACGCCCACGACGAGCCGGAAGCCTATGCCGCCGGCGAGACCTACATGCCCGACGACCTCAAGGTGCCGCGCTTCTACGAGCCGACGCCGCGTGGACTGGAGGGCAAGATCGGCGAGAAGCTCGCGCATCTGCGGGAGCTCGACGCCGAATACAGAAAAGCTTCGAACACGAAGGACACGAAGAGCACGAAGGACACAAAGTGAGCTGAACAAGGGCTCTGCGCTTTTTCTTCGTGGGCCTTCGTGTCCTTCGCGTCCTTCGTGTTGAAAGAGGTTAGATTCAGATGCTAGACATCCAGCTGCTCCGCACCGACATCGACGCCGTCGCGAAACGCCTCGCCGACCGCGGCTTCCACCTCGACGTCGCCGCCTTCAACGCGCTCGAGGCCGAACGCAAGAGCATCCAGACCCGCACCCAGGAACTGCAATCCAAGCGCAACGCGCTTTCCAAGGGAATCGGGCAGGCCAAGGCGAAGGGCGAGGACACGGCACCGCTCATGGCCGAAGTGGCCGGCCTCGGCGACCAGGTGGCCGCGTGCGAGAAGCAACTCGAAGCGGTGCAGGCACGGCTCTCGGAACTGTTGCTCGTGGTGCCCAACATCCCGCACGCGAGCGTTCCCGTGGGAAAGTCGGCCGATGACAACGTGGAGGTGCGCCGCATCGGCGCGCCGCGCCAGTTCGACTTCACGCCCAAGGATCACGTCGATATCGGCGAGGGTCTGGGTCTGCTCGATTTTGCCACCGGCGTGAAGATCGCCGGTGCGCGCTTCACCGTCATGAAGGGCGGCATTGCGCGCCTGCACCGGGCCATCGCCCAGTTCATGCTCGATGTGCATACGCAGGAGCATGGCTATACCGAAGTCTATGCACCGTACCTGGTCAATGCGGCGAGCGCGCTCGGGACCGGCAATCTTCCGAAGTTCGAAGACGATCTGTTCTCGGTGCCGCGCAAGGATGCCGAGAAGCTGTACCTGATCCCCACTGCCGAGGTTCCGGTCACCAACATCGTGCGCGACGAGATCGTTCCGCTCGAGAATCTGCCGCTAAAGTTCGTGTGCCATACGCCGTGCTTTCGCAGCGAAGCCGGCTCCTACGGCAAGGACACGCGCGGCATGATCCGGCAGCACCAGTTCGACAAGGTCGAGCTGGTGCAGATCATCCATCCCGATCAGTCGTTCGAGGGGCTGGAGGCGCTCACGGGCCATGCCGAGACCATCCTGAAGCGGCTCGAGCTGCCGTTCCGCACCGTCACGCTGTGCACCGGCGACATGGGTTTCTCGTCGGCGAAGACCTACGACATCGAGGTCTGGCTGCCGGGCCAGAACGCCTATCGCGAGATCTCTTCGTGCTCGAACTTCGAAGCGTTCCAGACGCGGCGGATGCAGGCGCGCTTCCGCAACGAGAAGGGCAAGCCGGAGCTCGCGCACACGTTGAACGGATCCGGCCTCGCGGTGGGCCGCACGCTGGTGGCGATCCTCGAGAACTACCAGAACGCCGACGGCAGCGTCACCATTCCGGCGGCATTGCGCCCGTGGATGGGCGGGGCCGAAAAGATCAGTTCGTGAGCGCCTTCAACGACGACCACTTGAACTCGTCGTTGAAGGTGGTGAGGAGCTTGTCCAGCACCGGAGCGTCGGGGCGGTAGGGATCTGCGAGGCGCACCAGGATGTCGTAGTACGTGCGCACGTTCTCCGTAAGTGCCACGGCCTCGCCGCCTCGCGCGAACCCGTGCTTCAACGTCACGTAGTAGTCCGACCGCGCGATCAGAGGCAGGGCCTTCTTCACGTCGATCCAGATGTCGGGATTGAAGCCCATGCGCTGGGCGAGCACGCGACCGTCTTCGAGGTGGCCGAGGCCCTGGTTGTAGGCGGCAAGCGCCATCCAGGTGCGATCCGGCTCGGCGATGCGGGGCGGCAGGGAGTTGCGCAGGTTGACGAAGTACCTCGCGCCGGCAAGGATGCTCTGGCGCGGATCGAGACGATCCTTGACCCCGAGCCGATCGGCCGTGGTGCTGGTCAGCATCATCATGCCGCGCACGCCGGTGGGGGAGGTCGCCATCGGATCCCAATGGGATTCCTGGAAGGCGAGCGCCGCCACGAAGCGCCAGTCGAGGCCGGTGAGCTCCTGCGCCTCCTGGAAGAGGGCGCGGTACTCGGGCAGGCGGGTGCGCACCGCGTCGAACAGGTTGTCGAGGTCGCTGCGGTCGAGGCGTTTCACGTGCCCGTAGTAGCGGTCCATGAGGCGCTTCAGGGTGCCGTCGGCCGTGATGCGCGTGAAGAACTCGCGGGAGCGGCGCACCAGCAACGGATCGCCGTCCTTCGGAAACGCCCAGGCGAGTTTCTCGACATCGCCGAAGGCCATGCCCTTCGCGATGTTTGGGTAGAAATTGCGGGCGACATCCACGATGTGGGAGCCGGCGACGGCGTAGGAAGCATTGCCTTCCGATACGCGCATCAGCAGGTCTTCCGGATTGATCGTGGGAACTTCGGTCCAGTCGAGGCGAGGCATGCGCCCCGACAGGCGCCGCAGATGCTCGGCGCCGCTCGAATCCGAGACCACTTCGATGCGCTTGGTCTCCAGTTCCTTCAGGCTGCGCGGGCGCGGCAGGGTGGCGTTGTAGACCAGCACCTGCTGCACTTCCATGTAGGACGGGCTGAACAGGAAGCGCTGGGTGCGATCGGGCGTGACGCTCAGCCCCGCGGCCGCCATGTGTGCGTGACCGCGCTCCAGCTGCGGCAGCACGTCCGAGTAGCTGTCGACCTCGAGGTAACGGACCGGTACACCGAGATCGCGCGCGAACATTTCCACCAGATCGTGCTCGAGGCCGATGAAATTGCCGTCGGCATCGAGGTAGCGCGTGGTCGGGCTGTTGCGCGTGAGCACCACCAGTTCGCCTGCGATGGAGAAGCGTTGCAGCGGGGGCTCCTGATCGATCAGGCTCACGGGTGCGGAAGCCGTGATGGCGAGCAGTGCGAGCGGCGCGGCAAGGTGTCGCATGGCGCTATCCTCGCTCCTCGAATGCCGGCCTGACCAGCGAAATTGCGGTGTTACAATTGCGGTCCGCCGGAGAGGTACCGAAGCGGTCACAACGGCGCTGACTCGAAATCAGATGGTCAGGGAAACCTGGCACGTGGGTTCGAATCCCACCCTCTCCGCCAAAAATATGGCCCCCAAAAAGGGGCCATATTTTTTGCGGATACGGGTGTCGCTTCGAACCCACCGGGTTCGACCACGACGCATGCGTCGTGGGACGCCGCCACTGGCGGCGGGCCCGAGGCATCGAGGGCCGAGGTCTCGCGGAGGCAACGCGAGACCGAGCAATCCCACCCTCTCCGTGCTCGCATACTCGCGCTATGGGGAGCCGCGCAGTACCACGTGCGACGCCCGCACCGACAACGCGAACCGCACGCGCATCGAGCCCCCGAGCGTCACCACCCGCTCGCAGCCCCTGCGTCACACCATCGCGTTGTCCGAGTTCCATGTCGTCTCCATGCAGCGAAGCTCTTCGGCTCCGTTGCCTTTCGATGCCTGCTGTTCGAGTTGCTTTGGATTCGCGGTCGGTACCACGGAATCCGGGGGAACTTCGACGACCCTGGTCCCATTCGAGGGACCGTTCGCCGCGTGATTCTGACAACAGCCGGATGCGCGACGCTTGCTGCATTCGGCCCCAGATTCAACGCACATCGCGTAACGCACGCGATGTCATCGGGCGGGTGCTCGCTATTGCGAACATGGGCTGATTATAACCACACGTTGCCTGTCGAAGACACCTGAAATCTCACAAAAGTTCGCGCGAAGTTGTTGATCCGGAGAATCGTTTTCTTCGCGATCAGATATTTAGCTGTCCTTCTTGCCGTGAACTCTCGGTGAAATCCTTCTGCCTGCTAGGGGTGGTTCGCTATAATTCAAGGTCATTCAAGAAGCCGGCTGCACCACCATGCTCGAAGTCCGCGACCTCGCTTGCCAACGCGGGGAGCAACCACTGTTCAGCGGCATCTCCTTCGACGTGAGCGCGGGCGAGTTGCTGTGGGTCGAGGGTCGCAATGGTTCAGGCAAGACCAGCCTGCTGCGCATCCTGTGCGGACTGAGTCCCGCGGAAGCCGGCAGCATTCGCTGGCGGGGCGAGAACATCCGTGGTGCTCGCGAAGTGCTGCTCGGGGACACGCTGTTTCTCGCCCATGCGAACGGTCTGAAGGATGACCTGACCGTGGTGGAGAATCTGCGATTCGATGCGCGCCTGGCCGGCATGAATGCCGGTGCCGATCGCGTCGACGCCGCGTTGCGCGCGTGCGGACTTGGCGAACGCCGCGATCTGGCGGTGCGCTACCTGTCGCAGGGCCAGCGCCGCCGCGCCGCCTTGGCGCGCCTGTGGCTGGCTCAGTCTCGCAAACTCTGGATCCTGGACGAACCGTTTGCAGCGCTCGACGCGGAATCGGTGGACCGCCTCGCGGCGCACCTCGGTGCGCACCTGGAAGCAGGGGGTCTCGCCGTGCTCACGACGCATCAGGAAGTGCCGCTGCCTGCCGGCCGCACACGCCGCCTGCGGCTCGATCATTGACGATGTGGGATGCGTTCGTCGCCGTCTTCGCGCGTGACGTACTCCAGGCCTGGCGCCGCCGCGCGGACTGGCTCACGTCCATCTTCTTCTTCGTCATCGTAGTGAGCCTCTTCCCCCTGGGCGTGGGCCCGGAGCCGGCGCTGCTGCGGACGATGGCGCCGGGCATCGTCTGGGTGGCGGCGCTGCTCGCCGCGATGCTCTCGTTGCCGCGCGTGTTCGGGTCCGACTACGCCGACGGAACGCTCGAGCAACTGGTGCTGACGCCGCATCCGCTCACCGTCATCGTGCTGGCCAAGGTGCTGGCCCACTGGCTGCTGTCGGGCGTGCCGCTCGCGCTGATCGCGCCGGTGCTCGCACTGCAGTTTGGCCTCGAAGGTGAGCCTGTTGGCGTATTGTTCGTGGCCCTACTGCTGGGCACGCCGTGCCTGTCCCTGATCGGTGGAGTCGGCGCAGCCCTGACCCTTGGTGTGCGCGGCGGCGGGGTGCTGATCGCGCTGTTGGTGCTGCCGCTGTACATTCCGGTGCTGATTTTCGGTGCCGGGGCGGTGGAGGCAACCGTGGCGGGAACCGGCGCGGCGGGTCACTTGTCCCTGCTCGCGGCAGGATTGCTGATCGCGATCGTGCTGGCACCGTGGGCCATCGCCGCGGCGCTGCGTGTTGCGCTGGAATAGCCGGAGTTCATCGTGGCCTTCAACTGGTTCAAGTACTCGTCGCCCCAGACCTTCTATCCGCTGGCGGGCCGATTGGTTCCGTTCTTCGCAGTGCTCGCCGCCGTGCTTGGTGCCATCGGGCTCTACATCGGCTTCTTCGTCGCGCCGACCGATTTCCAGCAGGGCGAGGCCTACCGCATCATCTTCATCCACGTCCCGGCGGCGTGGATGTCCATGTTCATCTATCTGGTGATGGCCGCCTGGGCGGCGCTCGGGCTGATCCTCAATACGCGCCTTTCCTCCATGATGGCTACGGCACTCGCACCCACCGGGGCGCTCATGACGTTCCTCGCGCTCTGGACCGGGGCGCTTTGGGGCAAACCGATGTGGGGCACCTGGTGGGCGTGGGATGCACGCATGACCTCCGAGCTCATCCTGCTGTTCCTTTACATCGGCTTCATGGCGCTGCAGGCTTCGATCGACGATCCGCGCCGCGCCGACAAGGCCGGCGCCATCCTCGCGCTGGTGGGGGCGGTGAACGTGCCCATCATCTACTTCTCGGTCAAATGGTGGAACACGCTGCACCAGGGCGCGTCGATCAGCGTGGGCCGGTCGCCATCCATGGCCAGCACCATGCTGCTGGGCATGCTCGTGATGGCGCTAGCGTACTGGATGTACAGCATCGCGGTGACCCTGATGCGCGTGCGTTCCATCATTCTCGAACGGGAACGCAATACCCAATGGGTCCGCGACCTGCCAGGAGCACCGGCATGAACTGGGGCAGCCTCGACCAATTCCTTGCCATGGGGGGCTACGCCACCTATGTGTGGGGCTCGTACATCGTCTCGGTGCTGGTGCTCGCCGTGGAGGTGGTCCTTCTCAGGCGCCGGCATCGAACGTTGCGGGCCGGGGCTGGTCGTAGTGCCCAACAACCGGATACCGTCGCATGAAATCGCGCCACAAACGCCTGGCCCTGGTGGCCGGCGGCGTCGCCGTCCTAGGCATCGCCGCGGCACTCATCCTGAACGCCTTCCAGAGCAACCTGGTGTTCTTCTACAGTCCATCGCAGGTGGCCGCGCACGAGGCTCCGCACGACCGGTCGTTTCGCATCGGCGGGCTGGTGGAGCAGGGGAGCCTGCAGCGCCAGCCCGACGGCGTCACGGTACGATTCGTCGTGACCGATACCGCCAAGAGCGTTCCGGTGCTTTATGCCGGCATCCTTCCCGACCTGTTCAAGGAGGGCAAAGGCGTGGTGGCGCAAGGCAAGCTCGAAGCCGATGGTGTCTTCCACGCGCGCGAGGTGCTGGCGAAGCACGACGAGAACTACATGCCGCCGGAAGCCGCCGACGCGTTGGAGAAGGCGCGCAAGGCCGAGCACGAATCCCAGCGCACCCTGGTCATGGAACGCGCGAAGGAGACCCCGAAATGATTCCCGAGCTCGGCCAGTTCGCCCTCATCATCGCCCTGTGCATCGCCCTCGTGCAGGGGACCTTGCCGCTGGTCGGGGCCGGCATCGGCAACGCCCGCCTGATGGCGATCGCCCGCCCCGCCGCACAAGGCCAGTTCGTCTTCGTCGCGATCGCGTTCGGGTGTCTCGCGTGGTCGTTCGTGCACAACGATTTCTCGGTGCTCAACGTCGCGACCAATTCCAACTCCAGCCTGCCGGTGCAGTACCGGTTCGCGGCCACCTGGGGCAGCCACGAAGGTTCGCTGCTGCTGTGGGTGCTGATGCTCACGGGATGGATGACTGCGGTGTCGCTGTTCAGCCGGCACTTGCCCGATGCCATGGCGGCTCGCATCCTCGCGGTGATGGCGCTGGTGAGCGTCGGGTTCCTCCTGTTCATGCTGCTCACGTCCAACCCCTTCGAGCGCCTGTTGCCGATGGCGGAGGACGGCCGCGACCTGAATCCGCTGCTGCAGGACCCGGGCATGGTGATACATCCGCCCATGCTGTACATGGGCTATGTCGGTTTCTCCGTGGCCTTCGCCTTCGCCATCGCGGCCTTGCTCGGCGGGCAACTCGATGCGACGTGGGCGCGCTGGTCGCGTCCGTGGACCACCGCGGCGTGGATGTTCCTCACCATCGGCATCTGCCTGGGCAGCGCGTGGGCCTACTACGAGCTCGGCTGGGGCGGCTGGTGGTTCTGGGATCCGGTGGAGAACGCGTCGTTCATGCCCTGGCTGGTGGGCACGGCGCTCATGCACTCGCTCGCCGTGACCGAGAAACGCGGCGGGTTCAAGATCTGGACCGTGCTGCTCGCGATCGTCGCGTTCAGCCTGAGCCTGCTCGGGACGTTCCTGGTGCGCTCGGGCGTCCTCACCTCGGTGCACGCGTTCGCCACCGATCCGAAACGCGGCGTCTTCATTCTGACATTCCTCGCGATCGTGATCGGCGCCTCGCTCGCGCTGTTCGCGTGGCGTGCGCCGCGCGTGGGCCTGGGCGGCAAGTTCGATCTGGTGTCGCGCGAGTCGGCGTTGCTCACCAACAACGTCCTGCTGGTGGTGGCGGCGGCTTCCGTGCTGCTCGGCACGCTGTATCCGCTGTTTCTCGATGCGCTCGATCTGGGCAAGATTTCGGTGGGTCCGCCTTACTTCGAATCGGTATTCGTGCCTTTGATGGCGCCGGCGTTGTTCCTGATGGGCCTCGGGCCATTGGCCAAATGGAAACAGGCGCACCTGCCTGACCTCGCCCATCGCCTCAAGTGGGCGTTCGCCGTGGCCGTGGTCGCCGCAGCGATCCTGCCTTTCGTGGCCGGCCGCTGGTCGCCCATGATCTTCATGGGTCTGGCGCTCGCGCTCTGGATCATGGCCTCCGGCGTGGTCAACGTGCGCGATCGCATCGTCCCGCTGCGGGCCGCCAACGGCGGCAGCACCGCAAAGGCGTTGCGCGCCCAGCCGCGCGGCTACTGGGGCATGCTGCTCGCGCATTTCGGCGTCGCCGTGTTCATCGTCGGGGTGACGATGGTGCGCGGCTACGAGACCGAGAAGGACGTGAAGATGAAACCCGGCGACGTGGTCGAAGTGGGGGGTTACGGTTTTCGGCTCGACGGGTTCGAGCGCCGCAACGGGCCCAACTATGAGGCCACGATCGGCAAGATCACGGTATTGAAGGACGAGCGTGAACTGCGCGTGATGCGCCCCGAGAAGCGCTTCTATCCGGTGCAGCAGATGCCGATGACCGAGGCCGACATGGACTCCGGCCTGACGCGCGATCTTTACGTTTCGCTGGGCGAACCGGTGGGCGACGACGCATGGGTGGTGCGCGTGTATCACAAGCCTTTCGTCGACTGGATCTGGGGCGGCGGGTTCCTGATGGCGCTGGGCGGGTTGCTCGCGATCACCGACAAGCGCTACCGCATCGCCCGTCGCGAAGCGGCTTCGAAAGCGGGCGCAACGACGGCACCGGTCACGGCCACGGCTTAGGCGATGACCCGGTATCTCATTCCGCTGGCGATCTTCGCGGTACTGGTCGCCTTCCTCAGCATCGGGCTCAACCTGAAGCCGCGCGACGTGCCGTCGCCGCTGATCGACAAGCCGGCGCCGGCGTTCACCTTGAACCAGTTGCACGAACCGGCGAAGCAGATGTCCCCGGCGGACCTGAAGGGCAAGGTGTGGCTGCTCAACGTCTGGGGTTCCTGGTGCGTGTCGTGCCGGCAGGAGCATCCGCTGCTGGTGGAACTCGGCAAGGCCAACGTCGTGCCGCTGGTCGGCCTCAACTGGAAGGACAATCGCGAGGCCGCGCTTAAATGGCTGGGCGACCTGGGTGATCCCTACACCGTTTCGGTCGTGGATCCCGACGGCAAGGTCGCCATCGACTACGGCGTATACGGTGCGCCCGAGACCTACGTCATCGATCGCGACGGCGTGATCCGGTACAAGCAGATCGGTCCGATCTCCCCCGAGGATCTGACCAGGACCATTCTGCCGCTCGTGAAGAAGTTGCAGGGATGATCCGCGCCCTGACGATGCTCGTGCTGCTGTTGCCGCTGGTCGCTGCGGCAGCAGACACGGCGCTTCCGGTCGAAGACGATCCGGTGCTGGAGAAGCGCGTGACGGCGCTCACGGCCGAGCTGCGCTGCCTCGTCTGCCAGAACCAGTCGCTCGCCGATTCCCACGCGGATCTCGCCATCGATCTCAAGAACCAGGTGCGCGCGATGATGAAGGAAGGTCGCAGCGACGCCGAGATCAAGGCGTTCATGACCGACCGCTACGGCGACTTCGTGCTGTACCGGCCGCCGGTCAAGGCGACCACGTGGCTGCTGTGGGCGGGGCCGTTCGTGCTGTTCGCGGTCGCTCTTGCCGCGCTGTTCGCTTACATCCGCCGACGTCGAGCGGCCACCGGCGAGACGGCGGCCCTCACCGCAGAGCAGCAGGGACGGGCCCGTGCGCTGCTCGACGCCCCCGACTCGGCAGATAGTCCCTGAAAGCCGCCTCGGGGGAACGGGCCCGGCGGGTGTGTGGTCGGCGGCGTAATGCGAGCGATGGTCTGGATGCTCGCCATGCGTTGTCGAATACTCCGAAGACGTTGCTGTTTCCGGCCCCGAGCGCGGCTGGGTACGACCCGAAATCCACGCAGGGACTCCCTTGATCGAATCGCTCATCCGCTGGTCCCTGAAGCAACGCATCCTCGTTGCGGTCATCTGCTGCGTGCTGACCGTTGCAGGTCTGTTTGCAGTCCGCGGCCTTTCCGTCGACGCGTTTCCCGACGTCACCAACATTCAGGTCCAGGTGGCGACCGAGGCGCCCGGCCGTCCACCGACGGAGGTCGAGCGGTTCATCACCATACCGATCGAGATCGCCATGACCGGGCTTCCCGGCCTGGTGGAGATGCGCTCGCTCAACCGCAATGGCATCTCGCTCATCACGCTGGTGTTCACCGACAGTACCGACGTGTACTTCGCGCGCCAGATCGTACTGGAGCGCCTCATCGAGGCCTCCGCCCAGATGCCGCCCGGCATTCGCCCCGTGCTCGGCCCGGTAACCACGGGCCTCGGCGAGGTCTACCAGTACACGCTGGAACACCCGAGCGACCGGCTGGCCGACGGCAGCTATCGCGAGTTGACGAAGGAGGAGCTCACGGAACGTCGCACCATCCAGGACTGGGTGGTCCGGCCGATGCTGCGCTCGATCCAGGGGGTGGCCGAGATCAATACGCAGGGCGGCTTCGCCAAGCAGTATCTCGCCTACATCAATCCGGATCGGCTGCGGCACTTCGGACTCACGGTCACCGATCTGCATCAGGCCCTCGCGCGCAACAACGCCAACAGCTCAGGCGGGGTGGTTCCTTCCGGGCCCGAGCAATACCTGGTGCGCGGTCAGGGTCTGATCCGTTCGCTCGCTGACATAGGCAACATCGTGCTGAAGGAGAACCAGGGCACGCCGGTCTATGTGCGCGACGTGGCGGAAGTGCGGTTCGACACGGAAGTACGCCAGGGTGCGGCGGTCAAGAACGGGCAGACCGAGATGGTCGCCGCCATCGTCCAGATGATCCGGGGCGGCAATGCCCGCGAGATCGTGACCCGCATCAAGGACCGTGTGGCGGAGATCAACGAACGCAAACTCCTGCCGGGAGGACTGCAGATCGTGCCCTTCTACGACCGCACGATGCTGGTCGAGTCGGCGATGAACACGATCGCCAAGGTACTTCTGGAAGGCGTGATCCTCGTGATCGTGGTGCTCTTCATCTTCCTCGGGGATGTCCGTTCGAGCCTGATCGTCGTGGCTACGTTGTGTCTCACGCCGCTGCTCACCTTCTTCGTCATGAACCGCATCGGGCTGTCCGCGAATCTCATGTCGCTCGGCGGACTGGCGATCGCCATCGGTCTGATGGTCGATGGTTCGGTGGTGGTGGTGGAGAACACCTTCGCGCGGCTGGGCGACCCTGCGAACAAGGGCCGCTCGCGCCTGCAGCTGATCGGTGCGGCGGCGGCGGAAGTGGGTACGCCGGTCCTCTACGGCGTGGGCATCATCATCCTCGTGTTCCTGCCGCTGCTGTCCCTCGAGGGAATGGAGGGCAAGATGTTCGCGCCGCTCGCACTCACCATCGCGATCGCGCTCACCATCTCGCTCGTGCTGTCCTTCACGATGTCGCCGATGCTGTGCGCCTTCATCCTGAAGGGCGGCGCTGACCACGACACCTGGTTGTTGGCACGCGTGAAGCGGGTGTACATGCCGGCCCTGCACTGGTCCCTGGCCAATCCCCGCAAGATCGTCGTCGGCGCCGTGCTCGCGATGGTCGGCAGCCTCGCCCTGGTGCCATTGCTGGGGACAGCGTTCATACCGATCATGCAGGAAGGGTCGGTCACCCCGGTATTGGTACGGGCCCCGAAGATCTCGGTGGACGAGTCGGTGAAGATCGAGACCCAGGCGTTGCGCCAGGTAATGACCGTGCCTGGAGTCGAAATGGTGGTGGCGCGACTCGGCCGCGGCGAATCGCCGGCCGATCCAGGCCAGCCGCACGAGTCCGATCCCATCGCGACACTGGTGCCGCGATCGGAGTGGCCGAAGGGCTGGACGCAGGCGGATTTCAACCAACGCATCCGCGATGTGCTGCACGGCCTGCCAGGCGTGGAACTGTCGATCAGTCAACCGATCGCGGCGCGCGTGGACGAAATGGTTTCGGGCGTGCGTTCGCAGGTGGCCGTGAAGATCTTCGGTGAGGACCTGGATCAGTTGAAGCGCACCGGCGACGACATCGCGCGGGTGCTGAAGAGCATGCAAGGCGCCACCGATCTCAGGATCGAGCGCGGTTCCGGCCAGGAGTACCTCAACATCGACATCGACCGCGATCTCATCGCCCGCTACGGTCTCAACGTGGAGGAAGTGAACGACACGATCGAGATCGCGGTGAAGGGCCGCGAGGCAACCACGGTCTACGAGGGAGAACGGCGGTTCCAGGCGGTGGTGCGCTTCCCCGAGCAGTACCGCAACAACATCAAGGCGATCGGATCCATCGTGCTGCAGGCGCCCAATGGCGGACTCGTGCCGTTGAGCAACGTCGCCCGCATCGTCCTCGAAGAGGGTCCGGCGCAGATCTCCCGTGAGAGCGGGCGCCGGCGGCTGGTGGTCGGCGTCAACGTCACCGGACGCGATCTCGGTGGCTTCGTGGCCGAAGCGCAGCAGCGCATCGCCGGCGAGGTGACGCTGCCGACCGGGTACTACCTTTCCTGGGGCGGGCAGTTCGAGAACATGGAGCGGGCCCTGAAGCGCCTCGGCATCATCATTCCCATCACGATTGCTGCCATCTTCTTCCTGCTCTTCATGCTGTTCGGCACGGTTCGCTATGCGACGCTCGTGATCACGGTCCTGCCGCTCGCTGCGATCGGCGGCGTCGTCGGCCTGTTCGTGTCAGGCGAGTATCTCAGCGTGCCGGCCGCCGTGGGCTTCATCAACCTGTGGGGCATCGCGGTATTGAACGGGGTGGTGCTCGTGAGTTTCATCCGCGAACTGCGCGAGCAGGGGCTCGACCGGACCGAGGCCGTCATCGAAGGCTGCTCGCACCGGTTGCGCCCGGTGATGATGACGGCGTCGGTCGCCATGCTGGCCCTGATTCCCATGCTGTTCTCGACCGGGCCGGGCTCGGAGGTGACGCGACCGCTCGCGGTGGTGGTGATCGGCGGTCTGTTCTCATCCACGGCGTTGACGCTGCTCGTGGTGCCGTGCCTGTACGGCTGGTTCGAAGGACGTCGGGAACGGATGCCCCCTGCGGTGGTCGGAGCAGTAACTGCCAAGGACATTGCCTGAGGCGAGCGCCCGGGTTGTGCTGGCGGCGAGGGCCGATGATGGTGCGATGGATCTGGTGGTCTGCACTGCTGCTGGCGTTCGAAGCCGTCGCGGGCGACGGGTCCGATCCCCGGGTGGGTCGGGTCTTCTGGGCGCGTCCTGCGTTG
Organism: Burkholderiales bacterium; assembly: GCA_019747905.1. Taxonomy (GTDB): domain Bacteria; phylum Pseudomonadota; class Gammaproteobacteria; order Burkholderiales. The sequence continues at coordinate 25,745 of JAIEQG010000007.1, read as the reverse complement.
TCGGAAACCAGCGTCGAGTTCTTCGGCGACCTGGCGCTGCGCGATCGCCAGCCGGTGCGCGGCAAGGTGCGATTCCGCATCCTGGAGGTGCTGGTCGGCGGGCCCTGGCCGCCGAGCGATCCGATCTACCGGGTCGAGTTCGACGACGCCCGGCGTGCTTTCATCGACGTGCGCGATTTCGAGCGCCGGATGTACCGCGAACTGCGCCCCAACGAGGTAGCGGTGGCGCCGAACTTCGAGCCGCCGCTGGGCCGGGGCGTGCAGGTCCACCAGTTCGAGCGGGCGAGCATCTTCGCGGCAGACCCGGACGTGATGTGGGCGCAGGTCCGCAATCAGGGCCCGCGCACGTTCCAGCCGTTGCGGTCCGGCGTTCCGGGTCCGGTCGTGCCGCCGGTGGTGACGCCGTCCGACCCGGTGGCGCCGGTCATCGCGCCACGCTGAGCGGCGGCCTCAACGAAAGGGGTTCGGGTAGGCCCGTGCCCCCGTGGTGCTGAGCTGCTGCGCAGCCAGGTCGTCGAGGGTTCCCTGCATGCGCTGACGCAGTTCGAGGAGCAGCGCGTCGGCCGCGTCGATACCGGTGACTTGGATCGGCTGCGGCACGCGGATGTGCGCGATCCGCGGGCCCACCGGCCGCGGCACGAAGCGGTGCAAGTTGTCGCGCCATCCGGTGAAGCAATAATCGGTGCGCAGGCGCTGCAGGTTCTCGGCCACCTGTTCCTGCGTGAGCTGCGGTGAACGGTACCAGGCTGGGTCCATCCGCATCGCGCGGCGCAAGGTCTTCGCCGCGGCCCGGACTTCCTCGCGCATGGGGGAAGTCTGCGATGCTGCGTGGCGCATCCAATGCTCGGCACGGCGCAGCGCGCTTCGTCCGCGGCCGAATACGTCTTCGGCGTTCGAGTCCGGCGCTTCGAACCCTGCAGCATCGAGTTGCGCATGGAGGCGGGCGGTCAGTGCCATCAGCAGGGACGCCTGCCGCGCTGCGAACGGTTCGTCCGGCATTGAAGGCAGCTGCCAACGGCGCTCATCCCGTTCCAGTATGGCCGTGTAGAGGTCGAGTACGCGCTCGGCTGGCGTCGCGTCGCGGCGCGTGCGGTGGCCGAGCTTGTGTTCCGCCCGATCGAGCTCGCGGGCGAGGGCCGCGTGGACGTCGCTGGTGAACCGGTAGCACCAGACGACCGGAACCATGTACACGGGTCGGGCTGCGGCCGCGGCCGGGGCGCGCCGGGCCGCTTCGATCGCCATGTCCGCGACGCCGCCGAACAGCGGTTGCACGCGATCCGCGGTCCAGGCCACGCTGCCCTCGGGATGCAGCAGCACGGCGTGGCCCTCCAGCGCCCACTCGATCGAGTATTCCTTGCCGGCGGCACCGCCGGCGCCGGGAATCTGCGCAATGAGGTTGTTGCTCAACCAGAACCACTGCAGTGCCGCACCCATGCCGTTCACCACGTCGTGGGTCGCCCAGCTCGCCATCAGCGGTGCGTGGCGCGCCGACAGCTCCTTGTCGAGCAGCCAGTCGGTGAGGAACTCGGGATGGTTCGGCGCGATGAATGCCGCGGTGTCCGCGTTCACGTGCGCCCGGAAGCGCGCTTCATCCGCCGCCGGGAAATCGATCTCGTGCACCCGCATCAGGCCGCGCAGGAACACGCCGCGGCTCACGGGCGTGAGGGCGCCGATCATCCAGCGCTTCGGTCGGGGCGGGACAAAGGTCAGCAGGCGGGACATGTCAGTGCGGTGATTGTCATCGCGATGGGCCAGCGGCCGGCGCAGCCGGGTCGCACGGGCCTTCTCCCAATAAACCGTGAGTTGAGTGTCGCTGGGACGCCCCAAGACACTGACGCGCCCCCTCGGAGGGGCAGCGACCGTAGTGAGCCTGGGGGTCGTTTCAATATGCGCTACATCGCCACCAGCGTCTGTCGCCCTGCCCACACCAGGCCCGGTTTCACGGTCACGGGAGAGCCGATCGCCGCCGCTTCGACGCACAGCATGCGGCGAAACCCGAGGGGTGGCAGGTCCTTGAATGCCGCGGACCCGGTGTCCCAGGGATTCCATATCACCACGTCGGGGAACCCGCTCGATTCGATGAGCAACTGGCGCCCGGATTCGCTCAAGACCAGTCGCGGCGGCACGTCGAGATGGATGCGATCGATCGGCCCGTCGAAGCTCAGCGTCTCACGCGCTTCGGTACGAACTTCGCCGCCGGCGAGTTGATCGCGGAACTCCGTGTGCTCGAGCCCCGTGAGCTTTGCATGCTCGACCTCGCGCACGCGCAGATAGGAGTGCAGCGCCGCCGTGAATTCGAACGGCTCGGTGCCGGTATTCTCGATCGCGAGTTCCACGTCCAGTTGATTGCCACCCACGCTCACGGTCAGTTCGGCGCGGAACTCATGGGGCCAGATTGCACGGGTCGCCGGGTTGCTGTCGAGACACCACGTCGCCAGCGCGTAGTCGGCACCGGCCCGGCTCTCGTCGAGAGTCCATGAGGCCGTCCGCGCGAAGCCGTGCCGCGCGAGCGCCCCGAGGGTGCCGAACTGCGGAAAGATTACCGGAACGCCGCCGCGGATCGGTGTGTCGGGGGCATAGACCGCGGTTTCCGACAGGTACAGGCGTTCGTCGCCGCCCGCCGGTATCCACGAGAGCACTTGGGCGCCGCGGTCGGTGACGAGCGCAGTCGCACCATCCGGGGCCGTCAGACGGGTTGCCGGTACTGCGTGCAGTTCCAGACGCTCGAACGCGGGCATCCGCGGATTATGCCCGTGCCGGGTCGCAGCTCCGATAGTGGTATCACCCGCATCCCCCGGGTGATGCCAAACTCATGTTGTTGGTTACAGCCTCATGGTGTTGGGCGGGCGATTGCCTGCGTCGAAGCTCCGGCGCCGCGCCAACGTGCCGATCAACGCCAGACCACCTATCATCATCGCGTAGGTCGACGGTTCGGGCACTGCAATAGCCATGTCGACCATCCGTCCCTGATAGGTCAAAGGATTGTCGATCGGATAGCGGGCGGCACTCACGACGCCTCCCAGACCACCGTCTGTGGTATCGGCTTCGATGTAAGCTTGCAATGCCTCGCCGTAGAGCCGGGACACGGCAGGATTCTCGAACGAGTCGATGCCGAGTGCGGCGAAGGGGTATGCATCGCCGCCGCGCCCGGGCGTGCCCGGATTCTCGCGCGCCAGAAAGTCGATCGTGCCCAGCGAGAACGTCGTCGTGGCGTCGACGACCACACCGCCGTCGACCAGTACGGTGCCGTCGTCGAGTACGATGCGTTTCACGCGATCGCCGAAGTTGAACCCGGCCGCCGCCGTATTGAACGACCCGTCGGGGTTGTAGAACAGGTTCGCCGCCACGTTCTCGCTGTCGTAGTAGACGGACATGCCCGAGATTTGCGGGAAGCGGCCGTTCACGGCTCCTGAAGGCGAGGCGGTAGCGAGGCCCCATTCAAGCAGTTGCTTGAGCTGCCCCGCATTCACGTCGGGAATGCTCACCACCAGATTGGCGAAAGCGAGAGTCGTGTTTACTTCACCCAACGTTACCTCGCCGTCGTTGATCGACGCGCGGATGCCGCCGCCATTCTGGAAGGCGACAGTGGTCCCTGTGGCCCAGCGCAAGGCATCGGACGAGAGGTTGCCGAGATTCGACTCGGAATTGCGAACACCAGCGACGAAGGAGCCCGGGGTCCCCGGTGTGCCGTTCACGCTGCCCGAAGCGGGTCCGAGCTGTACTTCCGAAGTGCCGACGATCGTGCTGTTCTGTGCCGCGACAAACGCCAGTACCGGCGCTACGACGTTGGCCTGGATGGTGGCATCCGGCGTGACGGCGTCGGTGTCGGCCGTGTTGCCTGAGATGCGATGCTGTGTAGTGCCCGATTCGAGGATCGGGATCCCCGCGGCGTCGCGCAGTACCTCGCCGGTGGTCGGGTCGAGCGAGAAGTTGAGTTCGCCCAGATAGCGGTTGCCGAAATTTGAAGTCACCACGAGCGCTCTCACTCCGGCCTGGGCGGTGTCGACCGCCGTGGGGTAGGTGAGTCCGGACGGAATGTTTCCGGGAATCAGCGTGCCGCCGTTCATGAGTTCGTGGCCGCCGCCGGAGAGGACGATGTCGACCCCGGTGAGCTGGGGCACGACGACTCCGATCTCGTTCTGGGCATTCTGCAGGTGGCTCATGAGCACGATCGCCTCGGCACCGGCTGCCCTGAGCGAGTCGATCTGGACCTGGATGATCGACACCAAGCTTTGCAAGTTGACCGCCTCCGATGCGCCCGGATCGAAGCCCAGTAGCGAAATTGCGCCCGGGGAGGAAATCGCCGGCAGCAGGGGGGTGGTGGCACCGACCAGTCCGATCTTGAGGCCGCCATCCGTAGTGACCAGCTTGGTCGGAGCGACAGTGCCGGCAGTGGCCAGCGTCTGGAAGCTCGCCGTGCCGGAAAAGTTCAGATTGGATGACAGATAGGTCGTTCCGGACATCTCGGCGAACTTCGCGGCGATTTCGGGCTGCAGATCGAACTCATGGTTGCCGAACACGGCGGCGGTGAAGCCGATTTCGCGCATCGCGATGGCGTCGTAGAAGTCCGAAGGCGCGATGCCGAGGCCGGGGTTGCCGCCGAATGCTGCGAAGCTGGCGTTCAACCGTGTTCCGGGAAGGAAGGCGTCGCCAGCGTTCAAGGTTAGCACCGTTCTACCGGCTGCCGCAGCCCGTTCGCGGTCGATGACAGCCGCCAGTCGGTCCACGCCGCCGTAACGGGATAGGTCCGTCGCACCACCCACGTCCCGGGTGCTGCCCGCCGCGCTGATCAGCCAGGATTCCTGGTCACCGACATGGAGGATGGTGATCTGTTCCGCTAGCGAAGGAGCAGCGGCGGTTGCGCCGAGGGCGACGGCAAGCGCCCCTATCAGCACGCGTCGAACGGAAGGATGAGGGTACATTCTGGTCTCCGGTAAGAATTGATGTTCTTGGTTTGCCGAAGCCTAAGCAGAACGGATTACAAAACGGATCGTCCGCATGATCCGAATGGCGGATGACTTGGGAGAATCGCCCAGCGAGCGGGGTGGTTACACTCTTTCGAGACTGTCCCAGAGCGTGCCGCCGCCTTGTCCCGATTGTGCCTCACCCTCATCCTCGGCGCCCTCAGTGCCTTCGCGCCGATGTCGATCGACATGTATCTGCCGAGCCTGCCGACACTCGCCGTCGAGTTCGGCGCCTCGACGGCGACCACGCAGTTCACGCTGTCGGCGTTCTTCATCGGGCTCGCTCTCGGCCAGGCGCTGTACGGGCCGCTGGCCGATCGCTTCGGGCGCAAGCCGCCGCTCTATGCGGGGCTCGTCCTGTATGCAGCGGCGACCACCGGCTGCGCGCTGGCGGGCAGCGCCGAGAGCCTGATCGCATGGCGCTTCGCCCAGGCCCTCGGCGGTTGTGCCGGCGTGGTCATCGCGCGGGCGGTCGTGCGTGACCTGTTCGACCAATGGGGCTCGGCACGGATGCTCTCGACCATGATGCTGGTGATGGGAGCGGCGCCGATGCTCGCACCGCTGGCGGGCGGCTGGCTGCTGGGCATGACGGGCTGGCGGTCGATCTTCTGGACCTTGCTCGCGTTCGGACTCGCCTGTCTCGCCGCAGCCTGGTTCGGACTGCCCGAAACGCGCCGGCGATCGCTGGCGCGTCTGAGCGCGCGGACGGTCCTGCGCGACTACGGGCAACTGCTCGGACACCGGCGCTTCCTCGGTTACACGCTCGCCGGCGGCTTCGCGCAGGCCGGGATGTTCGCGTACATCTCGGGCTCGCCGTTCGTCTTCATCGACGTGTATGGAGTACCCGCGGGCGCCTACGGCTGGCTGTTCGGTGCCAACGCGCTGGGGCTCATTACCGCCTCGCAGATCAACGCGCGGCTGGTCATGCGTCTCGGTCCGGACCGGTTGCTGGCGCGGGCGAATCTCGCCAATGCGCTCTTCGGTGCACTCCTCGTGGTTGCGGCGTGGACCCGGTGGGGCGGTCTCATCGGCCTGCTGGTGCCGTTGTTCGGCTACGTCGCGAGCCTCGGCTTCTCGTATCCCAACGCGGCTGCCGGAGCGATGGGTCCGTTTCCGGACCGTGCAGGCAGTGCATCGGCACTGCTGGGCACGGTGCAGTTCGCGATCGCGGCGGTGGCCGGCGCCACCGTAGGGTGGTGGCACGACGGCACGGCACTGCCGATGGCCGTCGTGATCGCCGTGTGCGGCGCTATCGCGTTCGCGACTCAGCGCACGCTGGTGGCGCGCTAGTAGGATGACCCCCCGATGGGCCTATGGCCCCTCCCCCAGGGGCCAGCCCTCTTGTGGGCTGAGACCGGACACAGACAGTCCCTGCGGACTGTCTGTGCCTGACGAAGGACGTCGGCCTCCGGTCGATGGCAGGCCCGGCGAGGGCTGAGTTTCCTTGCTTACGCGGCCCAGGGCTCCGGCGCCGAACCGTCGATTCCGTACTTCGCGATCGCCTGCTTCACGACAGCGCGCGGCAAGGTGCCATCGTCGGCCAACGCCTTCAGCGTCGCGATCACCACGTGGAACCGGTCGACCTCGAAGAAGCGCCGCAACGCCGCGCGCGTATCGCTGCGGCCGAAGCCGTCGGTGCCCAGCGTGACGTAGCGACGCGGCACCCATGTGCGGATCATGTCGGGCAATGCTCGCATGTAGTCGGTGGACGCGATGACGGGACCTTGCGTGCCGTCGAGGCAACGCTCGACCCAGGTCTTGCGGTCTTCCTCGCCCGGGTTCAGGCGGTTGGAGCGCTCGATCGCGAGGCCGTCGCGACGCAGTTCGGTGAAGCTCGTCACGCTCCACACGTCGGCGCCGACGTTCCAGTCGTTCTCCAGGAGTTCGGCGGCGGCCAGCACCTCACGCAGGATGGTGCCCGAGCCGAGGAGTTGCGCACGTGGGCGTTGACCACCCCCACCCTGGCCCTCCCCCATGAGGGGGAGGGTGGACGAGCGAAGACGGTACATGCCTTTGAGGATGCCTTCTTCCGCGCCCGCCGGCATCCCCGGGTGGGCGTAGTTCTCGTTCATCACGGTGACGTAGTAGAAGACGTCTTCCTGGTCCTCGAGCATGCGCCGCGCGCCGTCCTGAACGATCAGCGCGAGTTCATAGCCGTAGCACGGGTCGTAGCACACGCAGTTCGGCACGGTGGAGTACAGCAGGTGGCTCGAGCCGTCCTCGTGCTGCAGGCCTTCGCCGGAAAGCGTGGTGCGCCCGGCCGTGGCACCGAGCAGGAAGCCGCGGGCGCGCGAATCGCCCGCCGCCCACACCAGGTCACCGATGCGCTGGAACCCGAAGCAGGAATAGAAGATGTAGAAGGGCAGCATCGGCACGCCGTGCGAGCTGTAGCTGGTGGCAGCCGCGATCCACGAGGAAATGGCACCGGCTTCGCTGATGCCCTCTTCGAGGATCTGGCCGTCCTTCGCTTCCTTGTAGTAAAGCAGCTCGTCCTTGTCCTCGGGTTCGTAGAGTTGACCCACCGAGGAATAAATCGCCACCTGGCGGAACAGCGCCTGCATGCCGAAGGTGCGCGCTTCGTCGGCGACGATCGGCACGATGTGCTTGCCCAATGCCGCGTCCTTGAGCCACTGGGTGAGCATCTGCACGAACACCATCGTGGTGGACTGTTCGCGCCCGGCCGTGCCTTCCAGGAACTTGGTGATGGTCGACCGCGCCGGCACCGGCAGTGCCTTGCTCTTCGGCACCCGCTGCGGCATGTAGCCGCCGAGCGCCGCGCGGCGCGCGTGCAGGTACTTCATCTCGGGACTGTCGTCCGCCGGTTTGTGGAACTCGAGCTGTGTCACCTGCGCGTCGGACAGCGGCAGCGAGAAGCGGTCGCGGAAGGCAAGCAGCGCCTCGTCATCCAGCTTCTTCTGCTGGTGCGTGGTCATCTTGCCCTGGCCCCAGTGACCCATGCCGTAGCCCTTCTTGGTCTGGGCGAGGATGACCGTGGGCTGGCCCTTGTGATTCACCGCCGCGTGGTAGGCCGCGTAGATCTTGAGCGGGTCGTGGCCGCCGCGGCGCAGGCGGTCGATGTCCTCGTCGGACATGTGTGCAACCAGCGCCTGCAATTCGGGATACTTGTTGAAGAAGTTCTCGCGGTTGAAGCGGCCGTCGGTGGCCGCGTACTTCTGGAACTCGCCGTCCACGGTTTCGTGCAGGCGCTTGATGATCACGTTGTCGTGGTCGCGTGCGAACAGCGAATCCCATTCGCTGCCCCAGAGCAGCTTGATCACGTTCCAGCCGGCGCCGGCGAAGAGACCTTCGAGCTCCTGGATCACCGAGCCGTTGCCGCGCACCGGACCATCCAGGCGCTGCAGATTGCAGTTGACGACGAAGATGAGGTTGTCGAGACCTTCGCGCGCGGCGAGCGACAGGCCCGCCAGCGACTCCGGTTCGTCCATCTCGCCGTCGCCGGGGAACGCCCACACCTTGCGATTGGCGGCGTCGAGAATGCCGCGATCCTGCAGGTAACGGAGGAAGCGCGCCTGGTAGATCGCGTTGAGCGGTCCGAGTCCCATGGAGCCGGTGGGGAACTGCCACAGCTCCGGCATGAGATACGGGTGGCAATAGGAACACAGGCCAGGTCCCGAGTGCGCACTGCCACGCGCGCCAGGTGGCGACGCGCCGGGCGTGAGGCCGGTTTCACGGCGGTAGTTGTCGAGCTGCTCGCCGGTGAGCCGGCCTTCCAGAAAGGCCCGCGAGTAGATGCCGGGCGCCGAGTGCGGTTGGAAGTAGACGAGATCACCCGACTGGCCGGCGCGGAAGAAGTGGTTGAAGCCGACTTCGAAGAGGTCGGCGGCCGAGGCGTAGCTCGCGATGTGTCCGCCGAGCTCGGCATGGGCCTTGTTGGCACGAACCACCATCGCCAGGGCATTCCAGCGGACCAGGCCGATCAGGCGCTGCTCGGTCTCCAGGTTGCCGGGGAAGGGCGGCTGGTCGGCCAGCGAAATGGTGTTGGCATAGGGCGTATTGAACACCGGCGGCATGGGTACGCGCCGGCGGCGGGCGTGATCGAGCAGCTTGCGCAGGATGAAAGTGCCGCGCTCGATGCCCTCGGCTTCGATGATCGCGTCGAACGCCTCCAGCCACTCCTTGGTTTCCGTGGGGTCGAGATCCTTGGGCAGGACCCGCCAGAAGAAGGAGGTGTCGAATTTCGAGAGATCGGAAAGATCGGTCATGTCAAAGTCCTCATGTACACTCCGCGCCGCCCTACGGCAGCGGCAACGCCTCCTGGCATCGTACCGCGAAGCCCCAAGCATGGGGTTGTGTTTTCCTCGTTGATCCCGACTCGATACGGAATAAAATGCTGCCGATGCGCCAGATTGCAGTACGATGTGTTGCGGAGGAACGATCGCGAGATCGTCCCGAATCCAGCCAAACGCAAGGCGTCTTCGCGTACAGCCGTTCTTCCAGAATCGGGCACCGGGCCGCCCCAAGCCCGCTTCGCACTTCATCCCGAATGAAGTGCACGTGCGCCGGCCCGTCAGGGCAGGCGCGTACACTTCATCCGAACAATCATGCCCGACGCCATCGACTGGAAGATCCTGCGCCTGTTGCAGGACAACGCCCGCCTGACCAACGTCGAGCTGGCGCGCGCGGTGAACCTCTCACCGTCACCCTGCCTTGCGCGGGTGCGGGCGCTGGAGGAAGGCGGCTACATCACCCGTTACGTGACGGTGCTCGACCCGCTCAAGCTCGGGCTGCAACTGTCCGTGTTCATTCGCGTGCGCCTGGAGCGGCAGATCGAACCCTCGCTCGAGGCATTCGAGAAGGCGATGCTGGACCGGCCCGAGGTGATGGAGTGCTACCTGATGACCGGCGATGCGGACTACCTGTTGCGCGTCGTCGTGCCGGACATGCAGGCGCTGCAGGACTTCATCGTGAACTTCCTCTCGCGCGTGCCCAGCGTGGGCAACATCCAGTCGAGTTTCTCGCTGAAGCAGGTGAAGTACCAGACGGCGCTGCCGTTGCCGGCCGAAGCCGGGCGGTCGCGCCGGGCTGCGACGCCGCGCTCGCGCAAAGGGCGATGACGGAGGCCCGTCGATGACGCGCCGTGTGGTCGCGTGCGCCCGTGCGTTCTGCGGGGCATTGGTCATGGCGGTCGCGCCGAGCGTGTATGCCGACAACAACGACACCGTCATCCCGCGCGGATTGATGCCCGACCGCGACGGCCGCTGGGGCCTGGGCATCGGTACGCGGCTCGAGCAATCCCCCTATCGCGGCGAGTCCGGTTCCGCCGACCTCTATCCGATCCTCACGTACGAAGGCAAGCGCGCGTACCTGCGTGGTACCCGAGGCGGATTGCGCCTGATCGACACGCCGTCGTTCCAGCTCGAAGCGGTGGCGCAAGGACGTCTCACGAACTATCGCGGCGAGACGGGACAGTATCTGGAGGGCATGTTCCGCACGACGGCGCTCGACGGCGGTTTGTCAGCGATCTTCGGCACGGCGCTGGGCGAGTTCTCGGTGGACGTGCTCGGCGATATTTCCGACACGCATCACGGCTACGAGGTGTCGGGCGCTTGGGCACGCAACTGGGATTTCGGGGCCTTGCGCCTGCGGCCCACGGTGACCCTGACCGGATACAGCCGTGATCTCGCCGACTACTACTACGGCGTGCAGGCCGGCGAGGCCCGAGCCGATCGGCCGGCTTACGCGCCGGGCAGCTCGGCGAGCGTGCGTGCTGCCTTGCATGGCAGCTACCGTCTCACCACCAACAACTACCTGATCGGCAGTCTCGGTGTCACGCGCTACAGCGGTTCGATCGGCGACAGTCCAATCGTCGAGCGCGCTACGGACTTCACGGCGTTCGCCGGATACCAGTATCGCTTCGGCGACAACGGCACCAAGGCCGAGCCCGACGCGTCCGGAACATCGCGCGCAAAGTGGTCAGTGCGCGTGGCGCGCGGCTGGAATGCGGAAGCGAGCCTGCTAGGCATCATTCCGGGCGGGGATTTCGAACTGAGTCCGGAACGCACGGGGGTCGCGAGCATCGAGGTCGGCCGCATGCTCGACGAACGCTTCAACGACTGGCCCGTGGACATCTGGGTGAAGGGCGCGTACATGCGCTACCTCGACCAGGGCATCCAGCCCGACGGCAACGGCGTCGCCCTGTACCTCAAGGGCTTCTACTACGGGTTTCCGTGGAGCAAGTACGTGAAGACGCGGTTCGGTTTCGGCCAGGGCCTCTCGTACGTCGACCGCGTGCCCGCGCTGGAGCAGCGCGACATCGCGAAGAAGAATCCCAATACCTCACGCCTGCTGTGCGCGCTCGACGTGAGCATCGACGTGAGCGTCGGCGACATCGTGCGCTACAAGCCGCTGCAGGAAACGTACTTCGGCGTGGCCGTGATCCACCGGTCCGGCATCTTCGGTTCCGCCGACATGTTCAACGACGTGGACGGCGGTTCGAACTACATCTCGTTGTACGTGGAATCGGTGTTCTGAGGCACCCCCACGCGGTACTTCCAGTGCGCGAGGGGGGCGCCGGTATAATCCGCGCCTCTTTCCGTTGCCCCGCGAACCCGATCGCGGGGCCTTCAGGCCCCACCCGATGATCGCGTTCCTGATCGCGGCAGCGCTGCTTCTCGCCGTCGCGCTCGCTTTCCTGTTGCCACCGCTGCTCAAGCGTTCGCCCGCCGGCGGGCCGAGCGGCAGTGCGGCCAACCTGTCGGTGTATCGAGACCAGCTCGGCGAACTGGAGGCCGACCTTGCGCGCGGCACCATCTCGGCGGACCAGCATGCCCAGGCGAAGCTGGAACTGGAGCGGCGCGTGCTCGAGGAGGTCGGGAACGTTGCCGCTACGGCGGCGGTGCCGCGCAACCGGAACTGGATCGCTGCAGGGGTCGTCGGCGTGGCCATACCCGCGGTAGCCGCGGTGCTGTATCTGCTGCTGGGGCAACCGGCGGCTCTCGATCCCGTGGTGCGCCTGGGCATGACCGAGCAGGAAGCCGCGGAACGCAAGAAGATGCTGGACCTGACGGCGCAACTCGCCAGGAAGATGGAGAGCCGGCCCGATGACGTGATCGGCTGGACGATGCTCGGGCGTTCCTACCTGGCCCTGGGCAAGCCGGCAGAATCCGCGCTCGCCTTCGGTCGTGCCGCACAACTCAAGCCGCAGGACGCCGGAATCCTCGCGGACCTGGCGGAAGCGCTCGCCGTGGCGGGGCGCGGCTCGATCGGTCCGCAGGCGGTCGAGGTGGCCAACCGGGCGCTGGGCCTCGATCCGCAGAACGCGAAAGCGCTCGCCCTGCTCGGGACCGCGGCCTTCGAGACCAAGGACTATCCCAAGGCGATCGCGCTGTGGGAACGCCTGCTCAAGCTGGCGGAGCCTGGTTCCGAATACCAGCGGGCCGTGCAGGGCGGCATCGCGGAAGCCCGGGCGGCACTGGCCGCGAGTACCCGACCGAAGGCGGCGGGCGTCAAGGTGACGGGCAGAGTCGAGCTGGCAGGAGCGTTGAAGTCGCGGGCGGCGCCCGACGACGCCGTGTTCGTCTTCGCCCGCGCCGCGAACGGTCCGCGCATGCCCCTCGCGATCCTGCGCATGCAAGTGAAGGACCTGCCCGCGGACTTCAGTCTCGACGACACGATGGCGATGGCCGAAGGCCTGCAATTGTCGGCATTCCCGCTCGTGATCGTCGGTGCGCGCGTGTCGAAGTCCGGCAGCGCCACGCCGGCCAGCGGAGACCTCGAGGGGGCGAGCGCAGAAGTGAAGCCCGGCGCGAGCGGTATCGCGGTTCTGATCGATCGCGTGCGGCCGTGAGGCTAGTTGCGGCTGCGCTGTTGTTGGCGGGAGCGGGCGCGAGCGCTCCGGCGATCGCCTACGAGTTTCCGCCGCTGCTGCGTGAAGACATGCAGGTCTTCGCGGATCGCGTAGTGGTCAAGCACAACCTTGACGAGGATCGGGTACGCGAGACACTGCTGAAGATCCAGTTCCAGCAAAGCGTCATCCAGGCCGTGAACGCTCCCGCCACGTCGAAGCCGTGGAAGGACTTCCGCGTCGGCCTGCTCAGCCGGCAGCGTATCGACGGCGGTCTGCGCTACTGGGCAGCGAACGAGGCGACGCTGCTGCGCGCGCGCGAAACGTTCGGTGTGCCCGAAGAACTGATCGTGGCGATCATCGGCATCGAGACAATGTACGGACGCAACATGGGCTCCTATCGCGTGCTCGATGCGGTGGCGACTCTCGCATTCGAAGTGCCGGCGCGATCGACCTTCTTCCAGGGTGAACTGGAAGAGTTCCTGCTGCTTTGCCGTGACCTCGATCTCGACCCGGTGGCGCTGCGGGGATCCTATGCCGGCGCCATGGGAGCGCCGCAGTTCATTCCATCGAGCTACCGGCGCTATGCCCGGGACTTCGACGATGATGGTCGCATCGATCTCTGGGCGAGTCCCGCGGATGCCATCGGCAGCGTTGCCAACTACCTCAAGGAGTTCGGTTGGCGCTGGACCGGCGAGGTGGCGCTGCGCGCGAACGTGACCGACACGCAGCGTGCCGATGAACTCGTGCGCCTGGGCGTGCGGCCGGTGCACTCGGGTGCACAGATCGAGGAGAAGGGGGTCACGCCGCACCGGCCGCTGCGCGACGGCGAGAACGCCGCGCTCATGCTGTTCCAGGGCGACGGCGGACCGGAATACTGGCTGGGCCTCGACAACTTCTACGTAATCACGCGCTACAACCGCAGCCAGAACTATGCGATGGCGGTGTGGCAGCTGTCGCAGGAGATCCTGCTGGCCCGGCGCAAGGCGTCTGCGGCGGGGAGCGGGTTGGGTAAGTAGAGAACCCCGCGGCCTGCCTGAGCCGCACGGTGATCACGTCAGCGGCCGACAGTGAAAGCGACCCTCCCGAGGGACTGGATCTCGGTCTGAACGAAGAGTCCGCGCTGCAGCGGTTCCGCGGCGGTGGCGCTCCCGGCCATCACGATCCAGCCGGGCTCGAGGCGTTCGCCGCCCGCAGCGCTCATGCGGGCCGCGGCGACCAGCGAACGCAACGGATGCCCTAGGATGGCGGCGCTCGATCCGATCTGCACCGGCCTGCCATCGAAGGACAACACGATGCCGAGGTTGGAGAAATCGATGTCGGGTCGGTGCCAGGGGCCGACGATGAATCCCGACGAGGAGGCGTTGTCGGCGACCACGTCCTCCAGTGAGAACTTGAAGTTCTCATAGCGCGAATCGATCAGTTCCATGGCGGGCGCGATGGCCTCGACGGCCGCCAGGGCCTGGGCTGGCGTCACGATGCCCTCGAGCGGGGCCTTCAGCAGGAAGGCGATCTCGGGCTCGATCCGCGGATGCACGTAACGTGCGAAGTCGACGGTGCCGCCGTCCTCGATGACCATGGTGTCGGTCAGCCGGCCGCAGACGATGTCGTGCACGCCCATCTGAACCGCCTTGGCGCGGTTGGTGAAACCCATCTTGACGCCGGCGCGGCGCTCGCCGCGAGCCAGTCTCAGCCCGATGGAAGCCTTCTGGATGGCGTATGCCTCCGCGAGAGTGAGGGTGGTACCGGAACTCAGTTGAGCGATGGCCCGTGCGTTGCGCGCAGCGTCGTCGACGGTACCGGCCAGTTTCTGGATATCAATCATGGTCGGCTCCCGGTCACGCGGAAAAGGCAGTACGTACGCTGCCGAGCCCACCGATGCGGACGTCGATCACGTCGCCGGGCGCCACCGTCACCATCGGGCCGAGGGCGCCGGTCATCAGGATGTCGCCCGCGCGCAGCGGTGAGCCCACGCGCACCATGGTGCGTGCCAGCCACAACGCCGCGTTCAACGGGTTGCCGAGGCAGGCTGCCCCGGCACCCACGGAAACCTGTTCGCCGCGGCGTTCCATGACCATCCCCGCAAGGCGCAGGTCGAGCCCTTCGAGACCGACCGGTGTCGTGCCGAGCACGAAGAGGCCGGATGAGGCGTTGTCGGCGATGGTGTCCACCAGCTTGATGTCCCAGTTGGCGATGCGGCTGCCGACGATCTCGATGGCGGGCACGGCGTAGGCCACGGCGGAGATGAGTTCCGTCAGCGTCGGGTCAGGCACGGCGAGATCCCGCTCCATGACGAGTGCCACCTCGGCTTCCACCTTCGGCTGCATTACCCGCCCCAGGGCGACATCCTCGCCGTCGGCCAGAGCCATGTCGGCGAATAGCATGCCGAAGTCGGGAGAGTCCACGCCGAGTTGCTTTTGCACCACCTTCGACGTTAGGCCGATCTTGCGACCGACGAGGCGTCGGCGCGCGTCCAGCCAGAGGTCGGTGTTGACTTTCTGGACGGCGTAAGCGGCAGCCACGTCACCCGGCGGCAACTGGTCACGGACTGGCGGTGTCGGCTGGTTGGTTTCGTGGGCTGTCCGGATCCGCTCTGCGGCGGCCAGGATGGCGGCGTCGTGGGGGCGCATGATGGTTCCAGGTTCTGGTGCAATCGTGAATGATCGCAGAAGAGGCGGCCGCCGCAAGAGGGGGCGGCAATGCTCGCAACCGCGGCACTGCACGTATAGTTCTCACGGCGCGAGTCTCATGCCCGCGCGAACGAAGGAGACGTAGAAAATGAGTCGACAACTGTTGAGATCCGACAAGCTGTACACGCCGCGGTATCGCTATACGCCGTGCGTGCGGACCGGTCCGTTCTATTTCCTGTCCGGCATGATCGGCTTCGATCCTGCCAACGGACAGCTCGTGGGCGGGGGAACCTACTGCGAGACCCGGCAGATCCTGAAGCTGCTGCAACTCGCATTGCCCGACTGGGAGCTCACGCTCGAACACCTGGTGCAAGCCCGCATCTTCACCACCCGCATGGATCAGTTCTCCGAGATAAACCGGGCCTGGGAAGAAGTGTTCAACACGGTCGATCCGCCTGCCCGGACCTCCATCGGGGTCGCCGCACTGCCGGCCGGAGCGACGGTGGAGATGGAATTCTCCCTGTACCGGGCTTGACCCCCCCTTTTGGTCCATTGTTGGACTTCTAAATAATAAAAGTCTGGTTTAAGATCGATCCATGACGAACCCTGTCCGCCGCGACCGTACGGTTCACGCACCCACCCTCGAAGACATGAGCGCTGCGGGACTGCGTGCTTTCGTCCGGATCGCGGCCGCCTGGGGCCTTTCCGTGGACGAGCAGCTGCGTCTGCTGGGAGACCCGCCGCGCTCCACCTTCTTCGCGTGGCGCAAGGCGCCCGAGAAGGCGAAGCTCTCACGCGATACGCTGGAGCGGCTTTCCAACATCCTCGGCATCTACCAGGCCTTGCAGATCCTCCTGCCGCAACCGCAAGCCGCGGATGCCTGGGTACGGCAGCCGAACATCGCTCCCCCGTTCGCCGGGAAGCCGGCGCTCGAACGGATGCTTGCGGGCAACGTGAGCGATCTCAATCTGGTTCGGCGGTATCTCGATTCGGTTCGCGGTGGCGGCTGGGCCTGAGCCATGCGGCATGGGCCCCCACCCTAGCTGTGAAGCGTCAAGAGGTTGTTTCTCGACTTAGGAAGTCGAGACATGGGCACTGCTCCGCCGATGCCCTGGTGAGGACGATGCCAGTTGTAGTGGTGCTGCCAGTGGACCAAGGCTTGAGTGCGCTGGGCCGAGTTCTGGTAGGTCCAGCCGTAGGCCCACTCGCGCAGCGCCGATTGGATGAAGCGCTCGGCCTTGCCGTTGGTCTGGGGTCGGTAGGCGCGGGTGAACTTGTGCACGATGCCCAACTCCTGGCAGGTGGCGGCGAACACCTTGGATCGGAATGCTCCGCCGTTGTCGGTGAGCAAGCGCTTGATGGCTACACCCAGCCCCGCGTAATAGTCCACCGCCTGGCGCAGGAACTGCACCGCCCTGGGGACTTTCTCGTCCACATGCATGGCAGCGAATGCGATGCGCGCATGGTCGTCCACCGCCACGAACAGCGTCTCCCAGCCCGCCCCCTGGACCGAGTCGCGCGGGTTGCCCGTCACCCGATGCCCGGGACGCTCGATGCGCCCGAGCATCTTGGTGTCGATGTGCAGCAGATCCCCGGGGGCGGCGTGCTCGTAGCGCTGGATCGGCTCTCGCGGGTCCAGGTCACTGAGCTTAGACAGCCCCGCCCGGCACAGCACCCGGCTCACCGTGCTCGCCGACACCCCCACCTGGCGCGCAATGGTCGCTTGCAGCAGATGGCGTCGTCGCAATTCCACGATCAACAGCGCCTTGGCTGGCGTGATCGCCCGCGGCGAGCGCTGCGGCCGCGAGGAGGCGTCGCTCAACGCTTCAGGCCCTGCGGCCAAGTATCGCCCCAGCCATTTCCGCGCCGTGGGTGCACTCACTGCCTGGCGCCGCGCTGCCTCGGGGGCACTCAGTCCTGCGTTGATTATGTCCTGCACCATCTCGAGTCGACGGGCAAAAGTGAGTCGGGCATTCTTGTGTGCGTTCATCCGGCTGAGCTCCTGGAGGTCTGGGTGTTTGGCGACTTCCAGTCTCCCAGACTCAGTCCGGGTGAACCACAGAAACAACGTATTGAAGCTTCACACCTAGCCCTCCCCCGGCACAGCCGGCGCTTCGCTCCCCCACCCTCCGCCCTCCCCCGGGACAGCCGGCGCTTCGCTCCCCCACCCTCCGCCCTCCCCCGGCACAGCCGGGGGAGGGGACGTACACTCCTTCCCCCGGCTGTGCCGGGGGAAGGTTGGGATGGGGGCGACAGGTAGGTACGGCCACGAATCTGTACGTCGGGGTCGAGGCGTTCCCGTGATCCCGCCGCTGCGCCGGATCCACTGGGAACCGGCCTGCCGCATCGTGCCGACGCGCCACCCCACGGTCTACCTGTTCGACCGGGTGGCCAGCCCCGAGGATTTCGAGGCGTTGTACGCGCTGGAGGCGCTCACCAACGATCGCGTTCGCGAGGAGTACGGCGCGCTCGCACTGGTGCCGCCGGAGGATCGGGTCTTCGGCCCCGGCAGCGGTCCCATCATGGCCGCGTTCACCTATCTGAATCCGCTCGGCAGCCGCTTCTCCGACGGCAGCTACGGGGTGTTCTACGCTGCAGGCGACCGGCCCACGGCCATCGCGGAAACGCGTCACCATCACGCGCTCTTCCTGGCCGCCACCAACGTGCCGCCCATGTCGCTCGCCATGCGGCTATACCACGTGACGATCGATGCGCGGTTGCACGACCTGCGTGGCGAGGCGATCGATCCGGCAGTTCACGATCCCGACAGCTACTCGGTATCGCAGAAGCTCGGCGGTGCGCTGCGACGGGAGGGTTCGGCCGGGGTGGTCTATCGCAGTGTTCGACGCGATGGCGGACGATGCGTCGGGCTCTTCAAGCCGAATGGCGCGCAGGACTGCCGGCACGCAGCGCATCTGTTGTACGTTTGGGACGGGGCCGCGTTCTCGGGCGTGTATGAGGAGGTCTCGTGACGCCGGCGCGTCATTGCGTGGCACTCGAGCAGGCGCGCGAGGTTCTTGCCAATGCCGATCCGCGCATGGCGCGCCTGATCGATGCCCACGGTTCGTGCGGACTGACGCCGCATTGGAAGCGCTCACCGTATGAGAGCCTGGTCCGCGCAGTAATGTTTCAGCAGCTCCACGGCAACGCGGCCAAGGCGATCCTCGCGCGTTTCATGGCGCTGTACCCGGAATCACCGTTCCCGACGCCGGAGGAGGTGTTATCGGCAGACGAAGCCACATTGCGCGGCGTCGGACTGTCCCGGCAAAAGTCTTCGTACATCCAGG
Source organism: Burkholderiales bacterium (assembly GCA_019747905.1). Lineage (GTDB taxonomy): Bacteria > Pseudomonadota > Gammaproteobacteria > Burkholderiales. The sequence continues at coordinate 7,060 of JAIEQG010000007.1, read as the reverse complement.
CGATCGCAGCCGGTGCGCGCGATGGCGTCGTGCCGGTGCGTCGAGGCGATCTTGCGCGATCGGACGATGAAGCCATCATCGAGCGGCTCACCTCGATCCGCGGTGTCGGCCGCTGGACGGTGGAGATGATGCTGATCTTCACGCTCGGCCGGCTCGACGTGCTGCCCGTGGGCGATTTCGGCGTGCGCAGCGGCTTCGACCGCATGGCCCGGCGCCGGGTACCAGTGACGCCGAAACAACTCGCGGAGCACGGAGAGCGTTGGGCGCCCTACCGTAGCGTGGCGGCGTGGTACCTCTGGCGCGCCGCCGACGGCTGACTGCGCTATCGTTCGCCCTCGGAGCCAAGGAGTCACCGATGAACGCACCCGCCAATCCGCCGCTGGACAATCGCCGCTCGCCATTCTTCACCCACGATCACGAACTGCTGCGCGACACCGTGCGCCGTTTCATCGCCGAGCGGGTCCTTCCGCACGCCGACGCGTGGGAAGAGCAGGGCTACGTGCCGCGCGAGATCCTGCGCGAGATGGGCGAACTTGGCCTGTTCGGCATCCGCTACGACCCGGAGCATGGCGGCAGCGGCCTCGACACGTTGTCCACGGTGGTCCTGGCCGAGGAACTGGGTCGTTCCACTTACGGCGGATTCGCGATCACGGTGCTGGTGCACACGGACATGGCGAGTCCGCACCTGCAGCACGCGGGCTCGAAGGCACAGATCGACCGCTACATGCCGGACTTCATCGCCGGGCGCAAGATTGCGGCGGTGGCGATGACCGAGCCCGATGCCGGCTCCGATCTCGCATCGATGCGCACCACGGCGCGCCGCGACGGCAACGAATGGGTGTTGAACGGTGCCAAGATGTTCATCACCAACGGGGTCTACGGCGACGTGTACTTCGTCGCGGCGAAGACGGGCGAGAGCGGGCGCAATCACCAGGTGTCGATGTTCATCGTCGAGAAGGGCGCGCCCGGATTCAGCGTTGCCCGGCCGCTCAAGAAGCAGGGCTGGCTTTCGAGCGACACGGCCGAGCTGGTGTTCGACGATTGCCGGATTCCGGCAGAGAACCTGCTGGGCGAAGAGAACCGCGGATTCCATGCGCTGATGCGCAACCTCCAGAACGAACGCATCGTGCTGGGCGCCCAGGCCATGGGCGAAGCCGCGAAAGCGATCGAGATCACCCTCGACTGGGTCCGCAATCGCAAGGCGTTCGGCGCGAACCTGTGGGACAAGCAGGCGATCCGGCACCGGCTCGCCATGCGTGCGGCGCAAGTGGAAGCGGCGCAGGCGCTGATCTACAACACGGCGTGGCGCGACGCGCAGGGCCAGTCTGTCACCAAGGAAGTGTCGATGATCAAGGCGCTCGCCGGTACGCTGGTGAACGAAGTGATGTACGACTGCCTGCAGTTCCACGGCGGCATGGGTTACATGCGCGAGAGCGCGATCGAGCGCATGGCGCGTGATGCGCGCGTGCAGGCCATCGGCGGCGGGGCTACCGAGGTGATGCTGGAAGAGGTGGCGAAGCGGATGCTCTGACCCGCCCGAGGGCCAGGACGGTGCGCGCGCCGAAATGTTGCCGCCCGGTCGGCTTCTGATGCGGTGCGCGCATGCCTGCCGGGCGGCGAGTTCAACGAGGGCGATGGGTTCAGTATTCCGGTGACGTTCCCCTGACTCGAAGTCAGATGGCGCGTTGCTGCAGAGAGGCGAAGACACCCACGGCCAACGCAATCGCAGTCACTGCTGCAATGCCGAGCAACGACAGCGATCCGTGCCACAGGCCGAGCACCAGTACAGCCGAGGCGACCGTCGCCCAGTTGGCGGCAACGATCCACGAGCGGAAGCGGCCGAGTGCGCCGCTGGAGCGAGCGACCACGACCGTATCGAGCGCGAAGACGAGCAGGAACAGGCCGAGGAAGCGCAATACGGACGACACGGCGATCCCGAGGATGGTCGCGTGGTCCGGCAGAATCATCGGTGCGAGTGCCTCCGCGAAAGCGACCAGGCCGGCACCGACCACGGTATCCGCGAGGGCGCCGACATAGAAGGGCAGGGGCTTGCGATCGAAGGTGAGGGCAACCGATGTCTGCGAGGTGGAAGTCGACATGATGTTCTCCTGTGATGGTTGGGACTGCGATGCCATCATCGATTTCCGGTTACAGCCCCGCAATTACTTGGGAGGTAATAGCGCGGCCATCGCGCCGGGTAGGACAATGCCGCCATGAAGACGAACACAGCCAACCGAACCACACCCGCGGCCGGATTCGGCCCTTTGCTGCGCGAGTGGCGCCACGCGCGCGGTACCAGTCAACTCGACCTGTCGCTCACGTGCGGCGTTTCGCAGAGGCACCTGAGCTTTCTCGAATCGGGCCGCAGCCGGCCGAGCCGTGACACGGTGCTGCACCTGGCCGCGGCGCTCAACGTGCCGCTGCACCAGCAGAACGCGATGCTGCTGTCGGCGGGCTTTGCCCCGGTCTACGCGGAACGCGCATTCGACGCCCCCGACATGCGGCCGATCGATCGCGCCATCGAGCATCTGCTGAAGCAGCAGGAGCCATATCCGGCGTTGGTCGTGGACGAGGCGCACAACATCGTTCGTGCCAATGCACGTCTGGGTTTGCTGCTCGGTTTCCTGACCGGCGTCGCGCCCGATGCCCTGCCGGGTCAGGGCCCCGTCAACGCGATCGAGATCGTGCTGCGGCCCGATGGATTGCGTTCGGTGGTCGAGAACTGGGCAGAGGTGGCGGCCTGGTCGGTGCGCCGCCTGCGAGCCGAAGCGATGGCGGACGGCCCCGGCAGCGCTGCGGCCCGTTTGCTTGACGCGGTACTGAGGCTGCCCGACGTTGCCGCGATCGATCGAACCCTGCATCTCGAGCGGCACCTGCCGCCCACGCTGGTGATCCGGTTCGTTCGCGGGGAGACGCGGCTATCCCTGTTCTCGATCATCGCGACGGTCGGCACGCCACTCGACGTCTCACTGCAGAATCTGAGGCTCGAGTTGTTCTTTCCGGCGGATGAACAGACGGCGCAGTGGTTCAGCGCGACCGGCTAGTTTCCCCACCACCGTCGCGTCCCACTCCCTCCCCCGTCGCAGATGGGGGAGGGTTGGGGAGGGGGCAGGCGACCCCGTACACCGGCACTACCTGCCGCAGTTGCCAACCCACTTCACGGCAGCCATCTTGCCCTGGGACATTACCACCTCCCAGGTACCGGTCCCGGAGGCGTTCGTGTACTTGCCGGTACCTCCGACCAGCTTCCACGTACCCTTGAATTCCTTTCCCGCTGGAAACGTCCACTGTTCGTGATAGACGTCGCCGTCCTTGTCCTTACGCGAGCAGTTCCCGCCGCCTTGCATGACTCCATCGCTGGCGGAAATCAGGGTCCCACCGCATTCGCCGGCTGCGAGGTGCATGGGAGAACTCGGGTCTTCACTGACGAATATGCTGGTGTGTTTGAACGTGGTCAGCGAATCGCCCTTGACCAGTTCGTTTGGTTCCCAGGAAAGCATGTTGTTTATGTTGTGACCGGAGCACTTGCCGGCCAGGCAGATGCCCGGGCTGATGCATATCCCCGCAGACAATGCCATGCAGGCGAGTTTGCTCTTGGCGTTCATGATTTTCCTCCTCTGTGGAGCAAGCGCGCCTTTTCCATCGGTCGGCGCCCACCGCGAGCGCAGAGTAGGGCGCCGCCGGTTACTTTTCGGTCTCTTTTTCGAGCCTTGAGCTAGGCGGGTCGCGCCGATGCGTAAAGCCGCTCTGATTGAGCGGAGGGCGGTACACCAAAGGTCACGGACAGTGTCCGTCTGAGGCGGCCGTAGGTGGCAACTGCCTCGCCGTGCCGGTCGAGCCTGACGTAGCACCGCATCAATCCCTGGTAGAACGGTTCCGCCAGGGAGTCTATCTCGAGGCTCCGCTGATAGTGTGCGATGGCCTCTTCGAACCGTGCTTCGGATTCGAGCGCCTGGCCACAGTCGGTGACGGCTTGCGTGAATCGGCCGCGCAGTCGGGCACGTGCAGCCACCAGCCATGGCGCATCTTCCACTGTCGGCAGGAAGTGGCCGCGGTACAGTTCGATCGCTGCGTGGCAATCCGGCCGGGCGCGGTCCCGGTTTCGCAACAGTGCTTCGAAGGCCCATGCATCCACCCAGCATCGATTGCGATCGATAGTCACGGACTTGGCGCATTGGCGAATGAGATCGGCGTTCCCAAGCAGCTTGCGCAAACGATGCAGTGCAACCCGGAACAGGCGGTGTCCGGTATCGCCGTCCTCGTCCGGCCAGAGAGCATCTACCAGTCGCTGCTCCGGGATCTCGTTGCCGCCGAGCGCGATGAGGGCCTGCAGCAATGCCAGCAGCTTCCTGGGCACCTTGCGTCCGAACGCAATCGGCGCACCGTGCAGGCACACCGCAAACGATCCGAGCGAGTAGATCTTCACCGGCCAGGGCCAATGCTCGGCAGTTGGTGATGGCGGTGCGATGGCGAATTCGCGGATCAGGGCACCGACCAACGCCGGTTCTATCCCTTCCTCCAGCGCGACCGGGAAGAGTTCGGCCATCGCTTCCGGTGCCCAACGCAACCGTGCGATTCCACCGCGATGTCGACCGAATTCGAGCGCTTCCCGCAACCGTTCGCCGCGCGTGCACCACTCGCCCTTGCGGTGGGCCAGGTGCGCCTGATGCAGCGCGATGTAGGCGCGTGCAGAATCGGTGACCGTCCCTGTGGACAGCGTGCGGGCGCGGTCGAGGTATCGTGCTGCATCGTCGAGGTCGCCGGCAGCGATGAGAAACGCAGCATGGAACGCGCTCAGTACCACCTCGGAGTAAAGGTTCCCCGATTGCAGAACAGTTGATAGAGCCGCATTCTCGAGCTCTAGGGCCTGGGCCAAATCTTCCCGCGTGAACGCCATGAGCGCCTTCGCGTGCAGATAGACGGCGAGCGTGGCACCGTGCGTCGGCTTCGGGATGGCCTCGAGTTCTGCGAGGGTCTTCTCGGCTGAGGCAAGCCGACCGGCCCGACGCTTGCACAGGACCAGATATACGCTGGCTCGCAGGTTCGCGTTGCTGAGGCCTTCCCGTCGAGCGATCTCGCGTGCTCGCTCATAGCACGCCACCGACTCGTCGACTTGCCATGCGAGGTAATGATGGTATGCCGCAATCTCGAGGTAGCGGGTGGCATTTGCCGGTGTGAGGGAGACGAATCAAGCAGCGGCGCGATGCGCGCCGCCACGCGATTCCAGAGTTCGAGGTCGGTCGCGGCGTCGGCATATGCCCCCAATCGTTGCGCTGCAACGACCTTGAGGTTGACGTCGAACGGTAGTTCAAGCAGCGCCTCGACTCTTCGCGCGCAGTGCGCCAGCAACGGATGCCCTGGCGCCCGGTACACCGTGCCGACGAACGAAAGATAGGTCCGCAGTTCGCTCTCTTGCGTTGGGAACACCGGGTCCGAGCGAAGAAAACCTGCGAGCACGTCGATCCACGGGTCCATCTTGCGGAAGTCAGCGAACTCCGTGTACAGCGTGTCAAGAATTCCGGCCGCCGTGATCATCTGCCCCGTTGCGTCTCCGGCATGCCGGAACGCATCGAAGACCTGCATCAGGCGCCTGAATGCATCGCTCGGGTGCACGGGTTGCAGTGCCATCGCTGTCCAGTACTCAACCCAGGGTTTCCCGGCACGCACCGCGACGGGTAAGCGATCGGCCCAATCCGCAACGGCTTGCAGCCGCCCCTGTCCGATCAGGAACGGCGCGCGTACCGTCAGGAGGTCGGCTGCGCTGTCCCAGTCTTCCGTCTGTGCGTAGAGCGGGAACGCCTCTTCGCCTCGATCCATCATCCGCAACAGGGCGGCGGCGTGTGCAACCAGGTCGTCCATCTTGCCTGCGGCGTAGTGCTTCGGCAGCAGGTCTCTCAGGAATGCGTGGAACAAGGCGTGATACTGATAGGAGGGCTCGCTGCCCGGCCTGCGCTCGATGAAAAGGCGCCGGCGGTGCAGAGACTCCAGGATGCGCGGCGCCTCCGCGTTGCTGCTGATTGCGACCGCGAGCGCGGCGGTGAAGTCCGGGAACAGCGCCGTTCGCAATAACAGATCCCGGGTGCGATGCGGCTCCGCCTCGAAGATCTGATGGGCGAAATAGTCGAACACGAACTCGCACGGACCGGGCCCGTCGGTCTGTTCTAGCGTGCCATCTCGTCTTACCTGTTCGAGCAGCAGCGTGACACCCGCCGCCCAACCACCCGACAGGTCGAACAGCGTCCGCAGCATCGCTGGATCGGCTTGCACGCGCACGCGCGCGATGGCGTCCGTCTCATCCAGAGTGAGCCGCAGCGCGTCCCACCCGAGCCGTGCTATTGACTCACTGGCGAGCAGGCGTGCGTACGTCGGCGGCGGATCAGTGCGACTGATGATGATCACGTTCGAGCCGGCGGGTATCTCCTCGAGCGCTTGGGCGAGTGCCCCATGAAGCGCTGAATCGACGTCGATCTCCTGGTAGTTGTCGAGCACGAGAATCGAGCCAGTCTCGGCTTCGGTGAAGACCGTCCGAAACCATCGGCGGCAGAAACCCGGCAGGTCGGACCGATACTCCGGTGTGAGCAAGGGCAACGGGGCGGCGCGCAACGCGAGACTGCGCCGGGCAGCCTGTTGCAGGAAGTAGAAAAACGTCGCCGGATCGGCATCGCCGCGATCAAGTTGGCACCAGATCGCACCTTGGTTTCTGGTCCGGACATAGCTTGCGACGAGGGTCGTCTTCCCGGCACCGGGAGGTGCGCTTACCCAGATGATCGGGTGCTGTCGCGCCTCGTCAACGGCATCGAAGAGACGTGCCCGGACAACCGTGTTGTGCAGACGCGGGGGCGATAGCTTCGCCAACTGTGGGTGCAGCCGTGTCATCCTGACCTCGTGCACATGCCGATGACCGCGGCATTCTACGACTGCGCGCCCAATGAGACACCGAGCTCTACCTCGGAGGTGCAGGTGCCAACCGCGGAGCCATTACCGTGAAGACCTCGACCGCCAACGGGTCGACGCGGACCGGCACCCAAGCCACGGTCGGTGAGCCCGGAACTTCCACGCG
>JAIEQG010000045.1 GCA_019747905.1 Burkholderiales bacterium | reverse complement strand
GCGGCCTTCTTGGGTTCGCGCGGCGCGAACTCGAAACCGATCTTGCCATCTGGCTGCTTGACCAGGAAGGCCTTGAACTTGCGACCGTTGCGGTTGCTCACGAAACCGGTGAGCAGATCGGTCCGACCCTCGGCCAGCAGCTTGTGCATCTGCTCGCGACTGATCTCCTGTTGCAGGATCACCTTGCCCGAGCGGAAATCACACTTCTTGACCGGCAGGTTCTCGCAGATGTAGCTCATGCCGTGTTCGTACACGGCGCCGCTGCACTTCGGGCACGCGCCGAGGGCTTGCTGGCCCGTGAAGTCGATTTCCTCGCCGTCCTCGTCGCCTGCGTCGTTCTGGCCGAAGTCGAATTCGAGTTTCTGGTTGTCGTTCTCGTCGTCGCGCACGATCCTCAGGATCGCGGCGAAGGGCCGGCCCATCTTGGAGCGGAAACCCTGCAACGGTCCGAGCTGGCGCTCCTTCAGCAGTTGCTCGACCTCGGCGACCTCGAATTGGCGCCCCGCGGGCGTCTTGGTGATCGAGAACGCACATGCCTCGCAGGCGAAGCGCCGATAGTTCTCCTTCACCACTCCCCCGCAGTTCGGGCATGGTGTCTTGAGCGTGACGTAGTCGCCGGGAACCGTGTCACTGTCGTACTCTTTGGCCCGCTTCACGATCTGCTCGGTCATGCGCGCGATCTCGCGCATGAACGTCTCGCGCTTCAGTTTGCCCCGTTCCATCTGGGACAGCTTGTATTCCCACTCCCCGGTGAGTTCTGGCTGGGTCAGTTCTTCCACGCCCAGGCCGCGCAGCAAGGTCATCAGCTGGAATGCCTTGGCCGTGGGCACCAGTTCGCGACCTTCGCGCAGCAGGTATTTCTCGCCGATGAGTCCCTCGATGATCTGGGCGCGCGTCGCCGGCGTACCGAGGCCCTTCTGGCCCATTGCCTCGCGCAGTTCGTCGTCCTCTATGAACTTGCCGGCACCCTCCATGGCGGACAGCAGCGTCGCTTCGTTGTAGCGCGCCGGCGGCTTGGTCTGCAACGCGATGGCTTCGACGGCTTCGGCCTTGGGCTTCTCGCCTTTCGCGACCGGCACCAGGTTCGCGTCCTCGTCCTGGACTTCCTTGCCGTACACGGCGAGCCAGCCTGGGTTGACCAGCACCTTGCCCTCGGTCTTGAAATGGTGGCCTTCGACCACGGTGATCCGCGTCGTGACGAGCGATTCCGCGGCCGGAAAGAACACCGCGAGAAAACGCCGCACCACCAGGTCGTACACCTTCTGCTGCACTTCGTTGAGGCCGTGCGGCATCTGCTGGGTGGGAATGATCGCGAAGTGATCGCTGATCTTGGTGTTGTCGAAGATGCGTTTGTTGGGTTGCACCCAGCCTTGCTTCAGCACCTGGCCCGCGAACTTGCCGTAGGTGTTCGACTCGCGCATCTCGTCCAGCGTCGACTTGACGGTCTTGACGTAGTCCTCCGGCAGATGGCGCGAGTCGGTTCGCGGATAGGTGAGCGCCTTGTGCTTCTCGTACAACTCCTGCGCGATCGACAGCGTGGTCTTGGCGGAGAAGCCGAAGCGACCATTGGCCTCGCGCTGCAGCGAGGTCAGGTCGAACAGCAGCGGCGAGAGCTGGCTCGACGGCTTGGATTCCTCGGTGACGGTGCCGGGTTTGCCGAGGCATGCGTCGACGATCGCCGCGGCTTCCTTGGCCTTCCACAGGCGGCTGTCCTTGCGCTCCGGATCGTCCTCGACCTTCTTGAATTTCGGATCGAACCAGCGGCCTTCGTAGGCGCCAGCCTTGGCCGCGAATTGCGCCCGCACTTCCCAGTAGTCGCGCGGCACGAAGGCCTTGATGCGGCGTTCGCGCTCCACCACCACGGCCAGCGTGGGCGTCTGTACGCGCCCGACCGTGGTCAGGTAGAAGCCGCCGCCCTTGGAATTGAAGGCCGTCATCGCGCGCGTGCCGTTGATGCCGACGATCCAGTCCGCTTCCGACCGGCTCCGGGCAGCCGCGGCGAGCGGCATCATCTCCTCGTCGGTACGCAGGTGCGCGAAGCCGTCGCGGATCGCGGCCGGCGTCATGGACTGCAGCCACAGCCGCCGCACCGGCTGTTTCGCGCCGGTCGACTGCACGATGTAGCGGAAGATCAGTTCGCCTTCGCGCCCCGCGTCGCAAGCATTGATGATCTCGGCAATGTCCTTGCGCTTGATCAGCCGCGCGAGCAGCTTCAATCGATCCTCGCTCTTCGCGATCGGATTGAGATCGAAATGCGGCGGAATCACGGGCAGGTGGTTGAAGCTCCACTTGCCGCGTTTCACTTCATATTCTTCCGGCGCGGCGATCTCGAGCAGGTGGCCGACGGCCGACGACACGACGTAGTCGTCCGACTCGAAGTAGCCGTCGTGCTTGGTGAAGCCGCCCAGCGCCTTCGCTATGTCGTTCGCCACCGACGGTTTTTCCGCGATGACGAGCCTCTTGCCGGCTGCGGCAGAAGACCGCGCCGGCGCGGAACGTGCCTTCGTCTTGGGTGCTGCGGCGCGCTTCGTCGCGGGCATGGGGTCGGGCTCCCTGGTGGGGGGCGCTGTCGAGGGCCGCGCATCATAAGCGCTCGAATTCCGGCGGTGCAAGCAAGGCACCGCTCGGAAGCATCGGAACGACCGTGGTGCGTCAGCCGAGCCGCTGGTAGCGTCCGCCGGGCAGACTGGCGACCAGGCCTTCCAGCTCGAGCTCGAGCAAGCGGGCGGTCAGGACATCGGCGCCAAGGCCGCTGCGCGCGGCCAGGGTGTCGAGATCGCAAGGGTCATGACCCAGTTGTTCCAGCAAGGGATCGTCCGCCGCACGTGTTCGCGGGGCTTCGCGCGCGGGGACGGCCAGATGCAGTTCCTCGAGCACATCCTGTGCGCTTTCTACCAGTTTCGCACCCTGCTTGATGAGCGCGTGGCAACCGCGCGACAGCGGTGAATGGATCGAGCCCGGAATTGCGAACACCTCCCGCCCTTGATCCGCCGCAAGCCGCGCGGTGGTGAGCGAACCGCTGCGGACCGCCGCTTCCACCACGAGCACACCGCGCGCGAGCCCGCTGATCAGGCGGTTGCGGCGCGGAAAGTTGTGGGCGATGGCACCGGTCCCGAGCGCGAACTCGGAGATCAGCAAACCGTCCTCGGCGATGCGATGGGCCAGCTTGCGATTGCGGGCGGGGTAGACGATGTCGAGTCCGGTGCCAGTCACCGCGATGGTGCTGGACGGTCCGGCCAGCCCACCTTCATGCGCAGCGGTGTCGATGCCGAGCGCGAGACCGCTCACGATCGTCAGTCCGGCATCGGACAGCGCATGCGCGAACTCGCGCGCGGTCTCGGCGCCCTGCGGTGTCGCGTTGCGGCTACCGACGACCGCGACCGCGGCAGCGCGCAACAGCTCGACACGACCCTTGGCGAACAACACGACCGGTGGATCCGGAATCTCGAGCAGAGCCGGTGGATATGATTCGTCCGCGAGCGTGACCACGTGGTTGCCCGGCTGTTCCGACCAAGCTTTCGTCGCTGCTATCGCATCCTCGAGCGATGCGGTCGCTATCGCCGACGCGATCGCGCGGGGTACGACGCGCTCCAGGGCGGCCGTACTGGCAGCGACGACGGCTTCCGGTGAACCGAAGGCCTGCAGCAGGAGCCGCGCGGTGCGCGGCCCGACCCCCGGGGTCAGCGTCAGTCGCAGCCAGCCTGCAAGGTCTGCGTCCGCGGCCATCGCCGACGGATCGCGCAGTGCGGGGTTTAAGGGGCGCGCACGACGTCCAGCAGATTCACCGGACGCGAGGTGGTCATGACGAGCGCGTAGGAGACCTTCTCGAAAACGCGGAACACGAACACGAGGCCATAACGTTCATCCGGCAGCATCACCGGCTCGTTCTGGTTCTTCGGATCGAACTCCGATTGCACGGTCTCGATCCGCGAGCGATGCACTTCGTTGGAACTGCTGCGCGGCAACGCGCGCGGAGTGACAGTCTTGCCGGCGCGGTACAGCGCGTAGACGTTGCCCACCTCGACACCCTCGCGCGCGCCGCGATTCAGGACGATCACGCGTTGCTGCCCGATCTCCGTGATGACCGTCTCCGGGGCCGAAATCACGGTGCCGGTGGCGTCGGCTGCCGCGGAATGCGGAACGTAGGCGAGTACGTCCGCCGGGGGTGCCAGCACGAGTCGATCGCCGGTGGTGATCTCCTGGCGTGCGCGCAGGATGCGCACCGTCGTGATATCCCCGAACTCGCGCACGCGAGCGTCGCCGAGGTAGATGACTTCGTAGCCGAGCACTTCCTTCGTGGCCGGGTCGACCAGCGGCTTGCTGGAACGATAGATCTGCCACACGAGCGGCGAGTCGGCCGGGAGACCCTTCACGAACGCCGCGTCGCCAGTGCCCAGGACCACTCGGTTCTCCTGGGTCGCGACAATCCGGGGTGCGGAGTCGAACTGGCTGGCGTCGACGATGAGCGGCCGATTGAGGAACGGCTCGATGGCGGTCGAAGGGATGCTGGGGATCGGTGCGGTGTCCACCTGCTCGGCGCGGACCTTGGGGGTCAGCTTCACGGTGCTGCCCACGCCGGTCCCCTGGGCGGCCGCCACGACGCCACCGGGGCCTTCGCCTTCCATGCGCAGCCGCGGGGTTGCGCCGGACAGGTCCAGGATTAGCACGTTGCCGGGGTAGATGCGGTGAGGGTTCTTCACCTCGTCCTTGTTCATGCCCCAGAGGTCGGGCCAGCGCCACGGACTTTTGAGATAGCGCCTCGAGATGCCCCAGAGCGTGTCGCCCTTCACCACGACGTAGCGGTCGGGGGGGTTGTCCGCCAGTTCGAGCGGCTTTTGCTCCTCCTCCTGTGCCAGGGCCGGCAGAGCCAGCAGCGCGGCGAGGGTTAGCCCGAGGACAGCCGATATGATTGAATGTCGCATACGAGTCCCCACCTGTAGGACAGGGAATTTGTCGCTGGAATACGGGAGATTGCGCATGGTTACTATATTCTTCTTGAGATTCTGATCGTAATCGCCTAACTTAGCAAGCTTTTATGGCACAGCTGCCCATTCTGCAGTACCCTGATCCCCGCCTGCACATCGTCGCGGCCCCAGTGACCCGGTTCGATGACGAGCTTCAGCGCCTCGTGCGCGACATGGCCGAAACCATGTACGCCGCCCCCGGGGTCGGGCTGTCGGCCACCCAGGTGGACATCCACCGCCAGGTGATCGTGATCGACGTGTCGGATACGCGCGACGCGCTGCAGGTCTTCATCAATCCGGTGTTGCTCGAGGGCTGGGGCGAGTCCGGGCTCGAGGAGGGGTGCTTGTCGGTCCCTGGGGTGTACGACCAGGTGCCGCGCTACGAGCGAGTCCGCATCGAGGCGCGGGATGTTCGTGGCGAGCGGTTCGAGCTGGAGGTAGACGGGCTCATGTCCGTGTGCGTGCAGCACGAAATGGACCATCTTAAGGGTCGTGTCTTCGTCGAGTACCTGTCCCGCCTGAAGCAGAACCGCATCGCCTCGCGCATGAGGAAGCAGCAGCGCCGCGCGGGATAGCAGGCCCTGTTGCCGCCGATGCGTCTGGTATTTGCCGGTACGCCGGGCTTCGCCGCGGTCGCGCTCGAAGCGCTGTTGGCTGCGGGCCACGAGATCGTGCTCGTGCTGACCCAGCCGGACCGCCCGGCCGGACGCGGCCTGCAGCCGACCCCCAGCGAGGTCAAGCGGCTGGCACTGGCGCGCGGCTTGAGGATCGATCAACCGCTCTCGCTGAAAACCCCGAGTGCTGCGGACGCACTGCGGGATACAGGAGCTGAAGCGATGATCGTGGCTGCCTATGGGCTGATCTTGCCGCCGCCCGTCCTCGAAGCCTTTCCCCGCGGCTGCATCAACATCCACGCCTCGTTGCTGCCGCGCTGGCGCGGTGCCGCGCCGATCCAGCGGGCACTGCTGGCGGGTGATGCAACGAGCGGGATCAGCATCATGCAGATGGATGTCGGTCTCGATACGGGTCCGGTGCTGACCCAGACCGCGCTCGACATTGCGCCCGATGAAACCGCCGGGTCCCTGCACGACCGCCTGGCCGCAATGGGCGGGCGAGCTATCGTCGAAGCCCTGGCCCGCCTGGTGGGCGGCAACGTGCAACCGACGTCGCAAGACGACAATCTTGCCGTGTATGCGCCGAAAATCGGCCGCCGTGAAGCGGCCATTCGCTGGACCGATTCCGCGGAAGTCAGCGAGCGACAAGTGCGGGCTTTCGACCCGGTTCCAGGAGCGCATGCGCGATTCAACGGCGAGCCGCTGAAAATCTGGAGGGCTCGCGCCCGCCCGGACGATCGGGCCCGTCCTCCCGGCGAGGTGCTGGCCGTCGGCCCGCAAGGCATCGAGGTCGCCTGCGGCGGCGCCACAGTCCTGGCGCTGACCCAGCTCCAGCGGCCCGGTGGCAAGCGCCTCGCCGTGGCGGATTTCCTGCGCGGGCACGGCGTGGCGGTCGGCAGCCGATTCGAGGACGGGATTTGACCGCGGTCGGCCTGTGATCGCCGCCCAACGGGTCGCCGCCCAACGGGTGGCGTCCGTGCTGGCCGGACGCAGCCTCGCCCAGCGCCGGTTCGAAGACGATGCGCTGGATCAGGGCGACCGGGCGGCGGCCCTCGACTTGACCCAGGGTACCCTGCGGCACCTGGGCACTCTGCGGGCCCTGGTTGCGCAGATGGCGGCACGCCCCATAGCGGACGAGCGGGTCGAGGCGCTCGTCCTGGTTGCCTTGTTCCAGCTCTGGCAGACGCGCCACGCACCCCATGCGATCGTCGATCACGCGGTACGGGCCGTTCGTGCTCTCGGCGCGGCCGCCGCGGCCGGTTTCGTGAACGCGCTGCTGCGGCGATTCCTGCGCGAACGCGAACACCTGCTGCCGCGTGCTGCGGTCACGCCGGAAGGTCGGTGGTCCTGTCCGAAGTGGTGGATCGACAAGCTCGAACGGCAGCTCGGTGCGAACGCGGAAGCGGTCCTGGCGGCGGGACTCGAACACCCCCCCATGAGCATCCGGGTCAACCGGCGCCGCATATCCCCCGATGCCTATCGCGCGCGGCTCGACGAGGCGGGCATCCGTGTCCGACGGCTCGAGAACGATGCGCTGCTGCTGGAACATCCGGTGCCGTCCGCACGTCTGCCCGGGTTCGACGAAGGGCTCGTTTCGATCCAGGATTCGGGCGCTCAATGGGCCGCGCCATTGCTCGAGGCTCGCAATGGCGATCGCGTGCTGGACGCGTGCGCCGCGCCCGGGGGCAAGGCCGCGCACATCCTGGAACTGGCGGCGGTCGACCTGCTCGCGATCGATGTGGACGGCCGCCGCCTCCAAGATATCGAGCGGCTGCTGGCCCGCCTGGGGTTGCGTGCCCAACTGCAGGCCACCGATGCCGCTGCCGTCGACACGTGGTGGGATGGACGCGTGTTCGACCGCATCCTGCTGGATGCGCCGTGTTCCGCGTCCGGTATCGTGCGACGCCATCCTGACGCCAAGTGGCTGCGTCGCCCGGGGGACCTCGAATCGTTCGCGCGCCAGCAGGCGCGCCTGCTGGACGCACTTTGGCAGGTCCTCGCCCCCGGTGGTACATTGCTCTACGCGACCTGCTCGGTGTTTGCGGAGGAGAACCGGGATACGGTCCAGGCCTTCCTCGAACGCCATCCTGATGCGCGTCATTCGGAGCCTGCCCGTTTGCCGGGCAGCGGCGGGCAGCTTCTCCCTGACCAAGAGCATGACGGTTTCTATTACGCGCCGCTGCGAAAGTCCGATCGTTGAGCTGCGCCGGTGGGCCGCGACCGCCGCGGCGTTGCTGGTCCTGCTCCTGTGCTGGCCCGGTGCGCTGCATGCGGGCGAACCGGCCATCAACGTGCGCTCGGCCGAGATCACTTCCAGCGCCGATGGTTACTACCTGGACGCAAGCTTCGAGATCGAGTTGGGCGATACGCTCGAAGAAGCCCTGACCAAGGGTGTGGCGCTCAACTTCCTGGTCGACTTCGAGCTGATCTACGAGCGCTGGTACCTGCTCAATCTGTGGAACCGCACCATGGCGGATTTCGGGCAGCGCTATCGGCTCACCTACAACGCGCTCACGCGCCAGTATCGGGTCGCCGCCGGCGCTCTCACGCAGAACGTCGACTCGCTGCGCGAGGCGCTGGCGGTCATGGGTCAGATCCGCAACCGTTTCATCGTGCCGCGCGATGAACTCGATGCGGACAAGGTGTACTCGGCGCAGTTGCGCCTGCGTCTCGACACTTCGCAGCTGCCCAAGGCGTTCCAGGTAAGTGCGCTGGGCTCCAAGGGCTGGAATCTTTCTTCCGACTGGTACCGCTGGACGGTGCGCCCATGAGCCGACGCCTGAGACTGTTCTGGCTCTCGCTCACGACGCGCGGGGGCAGAGTGCTCGCCGCGATCGTGGCAGCCGTCGGCGCGATCGTGCTGTATCTGCTGTCCGGCACGCACGCCGATATGCCCGCCTTCACCCAGGGTCTGCCGCAACTGCTCCTGGTGGGCCTGGGTGTGGTCCTGCTGCTGATGCTGCTCACTGGTTACCAGCTGCTCACGCTGCGCCGGCGCCTGCGTCAGCGCGTGTTCGGGTCCAAGCTGTCGTTGCGACTGGTGCTGCTGTTCTCGCTGGTGGCTGTGCTGCCCGGGGCGCTGGTCTATGCGGTGTCGGTGCAGTTCCTTGCACGCTCGGTCGACACGTGGTTCGACGTGCGCGTGGAGCGCGCGCTCGACGGTGGCCTGGCACTGGGCCGCAACGTGCTCGACAGCATGGTGAAGGATCTGCGCGGCAAGGCCGATACCATGGCGTTGATGGTGGCGGACCGGCCGCCGCGGCAACAGCTGGCCCTCCTCAACACGCTGCGCGAGCAGGCCGCAGTGCAGGAAGTGGCGTTGCTCGACACCAACGGCACGGTGCTGGCGTTCTCCGGTGATGAACACAGCGGCCTCATGCCCGATCCGCTCTCGCCTTCAGCCTTGCGCGAGCTGCGGCTGCAGAAGACTTACACGGGGATTGTCGCGGAGCCTTCCGGGGGCCTGTTGTTGCGGGTGGTGGTGCCGGTCAACGTGGCCGATGGCGATGTGCTGGCGCTCGAGCTGGTGCAGCGAGTACCCGAAGCCGTGTCGCGCAATGCCGAAGCGGTCCAGTTCGCCCATTCCGAATACCAGGAGCTCGCGTTCTCGCGCTCGGGTCTCAAGCGGCTGTACGGGCTGACGCTGACCCTCGCGTTGTTGCTCGCGCTGTTCGCGGCACTGCTGCTCGCCATCTACTTCAGCCAGAAACTGTCCGCGCCTTTGAGCGTGCTGGCCGAGGGAACGCGCGCGGTCGCGCAGGGCGACTTCAGCCAGCGCACGCCGGTGCGCAGTTACGACGAACTGGGCATTCTCACGCAGTCGTTCAACGCGATGACGCGCGAACTGGCCGAATCGCAAGGCGATACGCAACGCTATCAGCGGCAGCTCGAGAGCATTCTCGCAACTCTCTCCGCGGGCGTGATATCGCTCGATGGCGAGCGTCGTCTGCGCTCGTCCAATCCGAGCGCCAGCCGTATCCTCGGAATCGATCTCGAAGCCCTGATCGACGTTCCGGTGAGCGAATGGCGCCACCGTGAACCGCGGCTGGCGGCCATCGCGGTACCGCTCGATGCCGCACTCGCCGGACCGCTCGAAGACGACTGGCAGGCGCAAATCGCCTATCACGGACCCCAGGGCGAACTGATGCTGCTCGCCCGTGCCGCGGCGATCCGGCAGGCCGCGCCCGGCGGTCACGTCGTCGTGTTCGACGACATCACCGATCTCATGAAGGCGCAACGCCAGGCGGCCTGGGGCGAAGTGGCGCGACGACTCGCGCACGAGATCAAGAATCCGCTCACGCCGATCCAGCTTTCCGCCGAACGCCTGCAGCAGCGCCTTTCGGCCAAGCTCGATGCGACCGACGCGGAATTGCTGGAGCGACTCACCCAGACGATCGTCAATCAGGTCGCGGCGTTGAAGAGCATGGTCAATGCGTTCAGCGAGTACGCTCGCGCCCCGGAAACACGCGCCGTACCCGTCGACCTCGGGCCGCTCACCCGCGAAGTGCTCGGCCTGTACGAGTCCATGGGTTTCGTCATCCAGTTGAAGGTCCAGCCCGGCTTGCCCCCCATACTCGGTGATGCGGCCAAGCTGCGCCAGGTGATTCACAATCTGCTGCGCAATGCGGAAGACGCCGTCGCGACCGTGTCGGCGCCGATCATCGCGGTCAGCGTCAGCGCGGAAGGCGGTGGCATCGCGCTCAGTGTTTCCGACAATGGCCCCGGGTTTCCCGCCGACGTGATGGGGCGGGCGTTCGAACCCTATGTGACGACCAAGCCCAAGGGTACCGGCCTCGGGCTGGCGATCGTCCAGAAGATCGTCGAGGAACACCGCGGCCGTATCCGTCTCGAGAATCTCGTTCCCGTGGGGGCCCGCGTCATCATCTGGCTTCCACCGGCGGCGGCGGTCGCACAGGTGAGCTCCGCGTCGCCGAGGGCGGCCAACGAATGAACGTGGTGTACTCATGAGTCAGATCCTCGTGGTCGACGACGAAGTCGGTATCCGCGAGCTGCTGTCCGAGATCCTGTCGGACGAAGGTCACCAGGTCCGTGTTGCCCAGAACGCCACCGAGGCGCGCCAGCAGCGCGGCCGCGCGCGGCCGGATCTGGTGCTTCTCGATATCTGGATGCCCGATACCGATGGCATCACGCTGCTCAAGGAATGGTCGGCGAGCGGCCAGCTCACCATGCCGGTGGTGATGATGTCGGGCCACGGCACCATCGATACCGCGGTGGAAGCCACGCGCATCGGCGCCTATGGATTCCTGGAAAAGCCGATTGCACTGCAGAAGCTGCTGGCGACCGTGGGCAAGGCGCTCGCGCAAAGTGCCGTGCCGGTCGCGGCGGTACCTGAACGATCCATCGCCTTCCTCGGTCGCGCGCCGATCATCACCGATCTCAAGGCACGGCTCGAACGCGTGCGCGATCTGCGCACGCCCGTGATGCTGCTCGGGGAGCCGGGGTGCGGGCGGCACCTGTGCGCGCGCTACATGCATCGCGCGAACACGCCGTGGATTGCGCCTGCCGATACCGCCTTCCTCGACGACCCGGCCGACAAGCAGATCGCCCAGGCATCCGACGGATCGCTGTTCCTGCGCGCGGTGGATGCGCTCGGTCGCGATGCGCAGCGCGCCTTGCTGCACCACCTGCCGGGCATCGAGCGCTGCAACGCGCGGCTCGTTTCCACCGCGGGGCCGTTGTTGCCGCAGCGCGTGGCCGAAGGCCACTTCGATTCGAAGCTCTACAGCGTCCTCGCGGCGGTGACGCTGCGCATCCCGAGCCTGCGCGAACATGCCGAGGACATACCCGAAATCGCCAACCTGCTGCTGGCGCGCATGGCCGAAGCGAAGGAGATCCCGCTGAAGTCGTTCAGTACGGCGGCGCTGAACCAGCTGCGCATGTATCCCTGGCCCGGCAACCTCGCGCAGCTCGAGACCGTGGTGAAGTCATCGGCCCTGGTGGCCGCCGGCGACGAGATCGTGCCGTCGGATGTGGGCACGGCACTCTCGCAAGACGACTTTGGCTCGAGTTCGCTGAGCGGCCTGCCGCTCGACATGGAACTGCGTGAAGCGCGCGACGCCTTCGAGCGCGCCTACTTCGAGTATCACATCGCGCGCGAGGGCGGCAACATGAGCCGCGTCGCCGAAAAAGTCGGCCTGGAACGGACCCATCTTTACCGCAAGCTGAAGCAGCTGGGCGTGGCGCCACCGCGCAAGTCCGAGTCGTAAGTCGGCACCTCGCCCCCGCCTTCCCCCCTGACCGTGCCACGGGGGAAGGAGCAGACTGCGACGATCGGTGAGACCGATCGTCGGAAAAGGAATGGAGGGGGGCTTTCCGCTAGAATTCTGGTCCCTTCCGCCGCGAGGCGGTTTTTCATTTCCGGAATCGGGTTTCATGGCAACCAGAAGCGAACTCGCCAACGCCATCCGCGCGCTGGCCATGGATGCGGTGCAGAAGGCCAATTCGGGACATCCCGGCATGCCCATGGGCATGGCGGAGATCGCCGAGGTCCTCTGGCGGCATCATCTGAAGCACAATCCGGCCAATCCGCGGTGGGCCGATCGTGACCGCTTCGTGCTCTCCAACGGGCACGGCTCGATGCTTCTGTACGCGCTCCTGCATCTGACCGGCTACGCGCTGCCCATGGCGGAACTCGAACGGTTCCGGCAACTGCATTCCATGACGCCCGGCCATCCGGAGATCGGTTGCGCGCCCGGCGTGGAAACCACCACCGGACCGCTGGGCCAAGGGGTCGCCAATGCCGTCGGCATGGCGCTCGCCGAACGGGTGCTCGCCGCGGAGTTCAACCGCCCTGGCTTCGATATCGTCGACCACCGCACGTGGGTGTTCCTGGGCGACGGCTGCCTGATGGAAGGGATTTCGCACGAAGCATGTTCGCTCGCCGGTACCTTGAAGCTGGGCAAGCTGATCGCTTTGTACGACGACAACCATATCTCGATCGATTCCGAGAAGGGGTCGATGGAGAGCTGGTTCACCGACGACACGCCGCAGCGCTTCGAAGCCTACGGCTGGCATGTGATTCGCGGTGTGGATGGCCACGACGCCGACGCTGTGGATGCAGCGGTGCGTGCGGCCAAGGCCGTGACCGATCGCCCGTCGCTGGTGTGCTGCCGCACGATCATCGGCAAGGGCGCACCCAAGAAGGCCAACACCGGTGCAGCTCACGGTGCACCGCTGGGTCCTGACGAAGTGGCCGCCACTCGGGCGGCGATCGGCTGGAGCCATCCGCCTTTCGAGATCCCGGCCGACGTTCGCAGCGCCTGGGATGGACGGGACGCCGGTGCCAGAGCCGAGAGCGAGTGGAACGACCGCTTGGCTGCCTACGCCAAGGCGTTTCCGGATCTCGCGGCGGAGTTCCGGCGACGCGTGAATGGCGATCTGCCGGCGGACTGGGGCAAACAGGCGCAGGCCTTCGTCGACGCTACCGTCGCGAAGGCGGAAACCATCGCGACCCGCAAGGCATCGCAGAACACGCTCGACGGCTTCGGTCCGGTGCTGCCGGAACTGATCGGCGGTTCTGCCGATCTGGCGGCGTCCAACCTGACCCTGTGGAAGGGATCGAAACCGATCGGTGGCGCCGGCGGCAACTACGTGTTCTACGGCGTGCGCGAGTTCGGCATGGCCGCGGTCATGAATGGCCTCGCTCTGCACGGGGGACTTGTGCCCTACGGCGGTACGTTCCTCGTATTCAGCGACTACGCGCGCAACGCGCTGCGGCTCGCAGCATTAATGAAGCAGCGTGCGATCTATGTGTTCACGCACGATTCCATCGGCTTGGGCGAGGACGGACCGACTCATCAGCCGGTCGAACACGCCGCCACTTTGCGGCTGGTGCCGAACATGGATGTGTGGCGTCCCTGCGATTCGGTCGAGACGGCGATCGCATGGCAAGCCGCCATCGAGCGACGCGACGGGCCGAGCGCCTTGCTGCTGTCGCGACAGAACCTGCCGCACCAGCCGCGCGATGCCAAGGCGCTGGAAGCGATTCGTCGCGGCGGCTACGTGCTGGCGGAGTCTGCCGGCGGAGTGCCGCAGGTGGTGATCATCGCGACCGGCTCGGAAGTGGCGCTGGCCATGGGTGCCCGCGACGCACTCGCGGCAGAGGGGGTGCGCGCCCGCGTCGTTTCCATGCCGTCGACCACGATCTTCGATCGTCAGGATCGCACCTGGCACGAAGCGGTGCTGCCGCGCGGGGTGCCGCGCGTGGCCGTCGAAGCCGGTGTCACCGATTGCTGGCGCAAGTACGTCGGCCTCGAAGGGGCGGTGGTCGGCATCGATCGCTTCGGCGAATCAGCGCCCGCGGGCGATCTGTTCAAGCATTTCGGTTTCACCGTGGCCAACGTCGCGGCTGCTGCGCGGACCGTGCTGAAGTAAACGCCATGGCGACGCCGCGATTCACGCGCCTGGTCGCCGACATCGGCGGGACCAACGCGCGATTCGCGCTGCTCGCCGAAGGGAGCGAAACCCCGCAGCAGGAATCGACCCTGCAGTGCGCCGATTTCCCCGACCTCGGTGCCGCCGCGGCCCGGTATCTCCAGGCACAAGGCACTCCGCCCGTGCAGGAGGCGGCGGTCGCGGTCGCCACGCCGATCACGGGCGATCGCATCAAGCTCACCAACAACGACTGGTCGTTTTCGATCGAGCAGACGCGCAAGATGCTCGAACTCGACCGCCTCGTGCTGGTGAACGACTTCACCGCACTCGCCTTGTCGCTGCCGCTGCTCGGTGCGGATGAGTACCGCCAGGTTGGCGGCAGCCTGCCGGTCGCGAGAACCCCGATCGCCTTGATCGGCGCGGGAACCGGCCTGGGGGTCTCCGGGTTGGTGCCGGCGGGCGAGTCCTGGATTCCGATCCAGGGTGAAGGCGGACATACCGCCTTCAGCCCGGTCACGCCGCGCGAGACCGAAGTGCTCAAGGTCATGTGGCGGAGCTACGACCACGTGTCGACGGAACGGCTCGCGAGCGGTCCGGGACTCGTTGCCCTGCGCGACGCGCTGTGCACCATCGATGGTGCTGCCCCACCGGCGCTGACGCCCGAAGAGATTGCGCGTCGCGGCATGAACGGTGCCGAGCCAGTCTGCGTCGAGGCGCTCGAGATGTTCTGCGGCATCCTGGGAAGTGCCGCCGCCAACCTCTGTGTCACGCTCGGCGCGCGCGGCGGCGTGTTCATCGGCGGCGGCATCGTGCCGAGCCTCGGCTCCTGGTTCGACCAGTCGCCGTTTCGCGCGCGCTTCGAACAGAAGGGACGCTTCCGCACCTACGTGGCCGCCGTGCCGACCTACGTGATCACGGCGCGCAATCCCGCCCTGCGCGGCGTCGCGCGCGCTTTCTCTTGACCTCCGTCGACTGGATCGGCCTGCTTGCGGGCACGCTGACCACCATCGCGTTCGTGCCGCAGGCGGTCAAGATCTGGGTGACCAAGTCGGCCGACGACGTGTCGTACCTGATGTTCGGCATCTTCAGCCTCGGCATCGTGTTGTGGCTCGCCTACGGCATCGCGCTGGGAGCGATGCCGATCATCGTCGCCAACGTGGTGACTCTCGTGCTTTCCGTGCTGGTGATCGCGTTGAAAGTCCGGTACAGCGGGCGGCGCGCGAACCGGGATACCGATTCGGACCTGCCCTAGCCAGGCCCTAGCGGATTCGCTTCTCCGTTGCCGGATCGAAGAACACCACCTTCGACAGGTCGAAGGTGAGCCCTAGCGGCTGCGACGCCTTGGGATTGGCACCCGGATGCACGCGGCAAGTGACCGGCGTGCCGTTCAGGCGAATCAGCACCAGCGTGTCCGGCCCCGTCGGCTGGACCACTTCGATGCGTGCCGATTGCTCGATCGAATGCGGATTCGCGCCGGCATAGGGGTCCTTGTCCGTGATCTGTTCGGGCCGGATGCCGAGGATCACTTCCCTGCCGGCGCGCTCGCTCAATCCGGTGATGGACGGAGGTGCCGGCACGAAGAACGTGCCGGTGCCATCGTGCAGGCCGACGCCGAGGCGTCCGTCGCGCGACTCCACGGTGCAGCGGATGAAGTTCATCGACGGCGATCCGATGAAGCCGGCCACGAACAGGTCGGCCGGATCGTCGTAGACCTCCTGCGGGCTGCCCACCTGACGCACCTCGCCATCTTTCATCACGACGATCCGATCACCCAGGGTCATGGCTTCGATCTGGTCGTGCGTGACGTACACGATGGTGGTCTTGACCCGGTCGTGCAGCAGCTTGATCTCGGTGCGCATGTCGACCCGCAACTTGGCGTCGAGGTTCGAGAGCGGCTCGTCGAACAGGAACAGCGCAGGATCGCGCGCGAGCGCCCGCCCCATGGCGACTCGCTGTCGCTGTCCACCCGAGAGCTGCGACGGCTTGCGATCGAGCAGATGCTCCATCTGCAGCGTCTTCGCGACGCGGGCCAGCGCTTCCTCCATCTGTGGCGGGGTGGCCTTGCGGATGCGCAGGCCGAACAGGATGTTCTCGCGCACGTTCATGGTCGGATACAGCGCGTAGGACTGGAACACCATGGCGATGTCCCGGTCCTTGGGCGGGAGATCGTTGACGACCCGCCCCCCGATGGCGATCTCGCCTTCGGACACGGTGTCGAGCCCGGCGATCATGTTGAGCAGGGTCGACTTGCCGCAGCCCGACGGGCCCACCAGGATCACGAACTCGCCGTCGCGCACCTCGAGGTTGATGCTCTTCAGAATCGTGACGTTGCCGTAGCGTTTGACGACGTTGCGAATCGAGAGTGCGCCCATGATTTGTCGCTTCAGCCCTTGACGGAACCTGCGGTGAGGCCGCGGACGAAGTACTTGCCGGCCACGACGTAGACGAACAGCGTCGGCAGCGCCGCGATGATCGCGGCGGCCATGTCGACGTTGTACTCTTTCACTCCGGTGGAGGTGTTCACCAGGTTGTTGAGCGCCACCGTGATGGGCTGGCGCTCGCCGCCCGAGAACACGACCCCGAACAGGAAGTCGTTCCAGATCTGCGTGAACTGCCAGATCACGCATACGACGATGATGGGCGGCGACAGCGGCAGGATGATGCGCCAGAAGATGGTGAAGAAGTCGGCCCCGTCGATGCGCGCGGCCTTGACCATCTCTTCCGGCACGCTCACGTAGAAATTGCGGAAGAACAGCGTCGTGAACGCCAGCCCGTAGACGACGTGCACGAACACCAGCCCCGGCGTCGTGTTGGCGAGACCAAGCCAGCCCAGGGTCTGGGCCATGGGCAGCAGCACCACCTGGAACGGAATGAAGCAGCCCACGAGCATGATGGTGAACAGCGCGTCCGAGCCCTTGAAGCGCCACAGCGTGAGCACGTAGCCGTTGAATGCGCCGATCAGCGTGGAGATCACCACGGCCGGCAGCACGAAGTTCATCGAAGCCCAGAAATTCCCCTTGAGCCCGCTGCAGTCCGCGCCGGTGCACGCCGTGCCCCAGGCCTTGCTCCACGCATCGAAGGTGATGCTGGTCGGCAGCGCCACCAGGTTGCCTGCGCGAATCTCCTCCAGCGACTTGACCGACGTGGTCAGCATGACGATGAGCGGCATCAGGTAGTAGATCGCGACCAGGACCAGCAGGCCGTACACGATCACTCTGCCGAAGGCCCTGCCCCCGGCGCTTTCGGCGCGCGTGAACTCAGCCACGACGGTGCCTGCGCACTTCGGAGTACATGAGCGGGACAATCACTGCCACGACCGTGGCGAGCATCATCATGGCGGAGGCGGCACCCAGCCCGACCTGGTTGCGCGTGAAGCCGAAGGCATACATGAACGTCGCCGGCAGGTCGGACGAGAATCCCGGACCGCCGCCGGTCAACGCCATCACCAGGTCGAAGCTCTTGATGGCGATATGGGCGAGGATCATCACCGCGCTGAAGAACACCGGGCGCAGGGTCGGGATGATGATGCTCCAGTAGATGCGGGGCATCGAAGCGCCGTCCACCTGAGCGGCCTTGATGATCGAATCGTCGATGCCGCGCAGACCCGCGAGAAACAGCGCCATCACGAACCCGGACGATTGCCAGGCCCCCGCGATGACCACCGCGTAGATGGACATCTGCGGGTTGACCAGCCAGTCGAAGGTGAAGCCGGGAAAACCCAGTTGCTGCACCACGCGTTCGACGCCGAGCCCGGGATTGAGAATCCATTTCCAGGCCGTCCCGGTGACGATGAACGACAGGGCCATGGGATAGAGATAGATGGAGCGCAGCCAGCCTTCCGCGCGGATCTTCTGATCGAGCAGGATCGCGAGGATCAGCCCCACGGCGAGACAGGAGAAAATGAATAGCCCGCCGAAGACGCAGAGATTCTTGAGCGCCACCCACCAGCGCTCGTTCTCGAACAGCGTCACGTACTGATAGAGTCCGACGAACTCGTAGTTCGGCAGCATGCGCGACTTGGTGAACGACAGGATCGCGGTCCAGGCGATGAAGCCGTAGACGAAGATCAGGCTGACGAGCAGGCTCGGCCCGAGCACGATCTTCGGCAGTGCTGCCTCGAGGCTATCGAGTGCGGAACGGCGCGGCATGGGGGCGGCGTCATCCAAGGCTTGTGCCTTCGCCGGGGGGTTGACGGGAAGGGGCGCGAGCGACCCTTCCCGTCAGGTGACGATCAGCCTTTGGCCTTGGTTGCTGCGGCCATCTTGGCGGCCGCGTCCTTGGGCGACATGTTCGAATTCATGAACTGCGTCACCACGTCGAACATCGAACCCTGAACGGCAGAAGGCATGGCCATGCCGTGCGCCCAGCTGGGCACCAGCTTGCCCGACTTGCTGCTCGACTGGAACTCGGCGGTCGAGTCCTTCGCGCACTGGTCGAACTTCGCCATGTCCATGCCGGAGCGTGCCGGGATCGAGCCCTTGTTCAGGTTGAAGACCTCCTGGAACTGGGGCTCCATGATGGCGCTCGCCAGGTCGGCCTGCGCCTTCTTCGCCTCCGGATCCTTCTGCTCGAACATGATGAAGCTGTCGATGTTGAAGGTGAAGGCGCCCGCCGTGCCCGGTGCGGGAGCGCAAATGTAGTCCTTGCCGGGTGCCTTGTTGGCCGCGGTGAACTCGCCCTTGGCCCAGTCGCCCATGAACTGCATGGCCGCCTTGCCGTTGATCACCATGGCCGTGGCCAGGTTCCAGTCGCGGTTGGCGGCATCCTTGTCGACGTACTTCTGGACCGTGCGCAGGGTCGCGAACGCTTTCTCCATGGTCGGACTGTTCAGGGCGCCGGTATCGAGCTTCACGAACGCCTTGTTGAACCAGTCGGCGCCGCCGACTCCCAGAGCGACCGACTCGAACACCGTAGCGTCCTGCCACGGCTGGCCGCCGTGCGCCACGGCCACGAAGCCGGCTTTCTGGATCTTCTCGGCGGCGACGGCGAATTCATCCCAGGTGGTCGGGATCTTGGCGCCCGCCTTCTTGAAGACTTCCGGATTGGCCCACATCCAGTTCACGCGGTGCACGTTGACCGGTACCGCCACATAGTGGCCCTTGTACTTCATGACGTTGCTCACCACGGCAGGCAACAGGCCATCCCAGTTGCCGGCCTTGGAAACCCCGTCCATCTGGGAGAGCACGCCCTCCGCACCCCATTCCTGGATCGACGGCCCCTTGACCTGAGCCGCCGTCGGCGGCTTGCCGGACACGACGCGCGACTTGAGCACCGTCATCGCGTTCTCGCCGCCGCCGCCGGCCACGGCAAAGTCCTTCCACTTGTGGCCCTTGGTCTCGAGGATCTTCTTGAGCTCCACGACCGACTTGGCCTCGCCGCCCGAGGTCCACCAATGCAGCACTTCCACTTCGCCGGCGATGGCGCTGCCCACGGCGAACAACGAGCCGACGGCGCAGGCGACGACGGTCCGCGCGAATGAACGCTGAATGCTCACGTTTGCTCCTCCCGTATTCGTGACGGGCGCGGCCACTGCCTGCACCGCGCGCTGGGTACCTGCCCTGGACCCCGGGTCGAATCGTGTCGTTCGCTCGTATGGGATCGTGGTCCAGCATACCCAAGTCACGCGCGCATTGTCCATGCGCGGTGCGGGAACGGCGTTCACGGTGCTGAGATACAATCCTTCGTCTCGAAGCAGAGGAGACCTACATGCCCATCCGCGTTGCTATCAACGGCTACGGCCGCATCGGCCGCAACATCCTGCGTGCGCTGTACGAATCGGGGCGCAACGGCGAGCTCCAGATCGTCGCCTTGAACGATTTGGGCAGTCCGGAAACGAACGCGCACTTGACGCGCTACGACACGGCGCACGGGAAGTTCCAGGGCACGGTGAACGTCGAAGGCGATGCGCTGGTGGTCAACGGGGACCCCATCAAGGTATTCGCCGAGCGTGATCCGGCCAAGCTGCCGTGGAAGTCGCTCGGCGTGGATGTGGTGATGGAGTGCACGGGCCTCTTCACCGCCAAGGAAAAGGCCGCCGCCCACCTCGCCGGCGGCGCGAAGAAGGTGATCATCTCGGCACCCGGCAAGAACGTCGATGCGACGATCGTCTACGGCGTCAACCACCACACGCTGAAGCCGGCCCATACGGTCATCTCGAACGCGTCCTGCACCACCAACTGCCTGGCCCCCATGGTGAAGCCGCTGCACGACAAGATCGGTCTCGTGGCCGGGCTGATGACCACCATCCACGCCTACACCAACGACCAGGTGCTGACCGACGTCTACCATGAGGACCTGCGCCGGGCGCGGTCCGCCACCATGTCGATGATCCCCACCAAGACCGGCGCTGCCTCGGCTGTGGGCGAGGTGCTGCCGGAGCTGAAGGGCCGCCTCGACGGCTATGCCATCCGGGTACCGACCATCAACGTGTCTCTGGTGGACCTGTCGTTCGTCGCCAAGCGCCCCACGACCGTGGAGGAAGTGAACGACACCATCAAGTCGGCCGCGGCAGGCGAGCTGAAAGGCATCCTCGGGTACACCAAGGAGCCACTGGTCTCGATCGACTACAACCACGATCCACGCTCGTCGATCTTCGACGCTTCGCTCACCAAGGTGGCCGAGGGCACGCTGGTGAAGGTGTCGTCCTGGTATGACAATGAATGGGGCTTCAGCAACCGGATGCTGGATACTGCGGTAGCATTCATGAACGCCAAGTAGTTCCCGGGAGGGGCGAGGTAGGAGGCAGCGACCGATGCGTCCTGCCTCCTGCCTCGCCCTTCTCATTTGACGTCCTTTCTCACGATGGCAATCCGCAAACTCTCCGACATCGATGTCCGCGGCAAGCGCGTGCTGATCCGCGTCGACCTGAACGTCCCGCTGGCCGATGGCAGGATCACCGATGACACGCGCATCCGCGCCGTCCTGCCGGGGATCCGCTATGCGCTCGGGCAGGGCGCAAAGGTGATGCTGGTGTCACACCTGGGCCGGCCCACCGAAGGTCAGTTCGATCCGGCCGAATCGCTCGAGCCCGTCGCGCAGCGGTTGGCTGAGCTTCTGGGTGCCGCGGTTCCGCTGAAGCGTGATTGGCTGAACGGCGTCGAGGTCGCCCCCGGCCAGGCCGTGCTGCTCGAGAACTGCCGCTTCAACAAGGGCGAGAAGAAGAACGACGAGGCGCTGTCCAAGCAGATGGCGGCATTGTGTGACGTCTACGTGAACGATGCCTTCGCGACAGCGCACCGGGCCGAGGCCACCACCCATGGCATCGCGCGCTTCGCGCCCGTGGCCGTGGCCGGCCCGTTGATGGGGGCCGAGGTCGACGCACTCACGAAGGCGCTGCACCAGCCGGCACGGCCGATGATCGCGATCGTGGGCGGGTCGAAAGTGTCGACCAAGCTCACCATCCTCGCCTCGCTCGCCGAGAAGGTCGACCAGCTCATCGTCGGCGGCGGCATCGCCAACACCTTCATGCTGGCGGCCGGCCTGCCCATCGGCAAGTCGCTCGCCGAACCCGACCTGGTTCCCGAGGCGCGCAAGATCATGGACGCTGCCGCGGCGCGAGGCGCTTCCGTGCCGATCCCGGTGGACGTGACGGTGGCCAAGACCTTTGCCGCCGACGCCGAAGCCACGGTAAAGGACGTGAAGGACGTGGCGCCCGACGATCTCATCCTCGACGTGGGTCCGAAGACCGCCGCACGGTTCGCCGCAATGCTGACGGCGGCCGGCACCATCGTCTGGAACGGACCGGTCGGCGTGTTCGAGTTCGACCGCTTCGGCGGCGGCACCAAGGCGATCGCCGACGCGATCGCTGCCGCGCGCGGCTTCTCGCTCGCAGGCGGTGGCGACACCATCGCCGCCATCGCCAAGTACGGCATCACCGACCGCGTTTCCTACATCTCCACCGCCGGTGGCGCGTTTCTCGAGTTCCTCGAAGGCCGGAAACTGCCGGCGCTCGAGATTCTCGAGGCCAGGGCTGCCGGCTGACTCGGGACCCTTCATGCAACGCAGCACCAAGATCGTCGCCACGCTCGGTCCGGCATCCTCCGATCGCGAAATCCTGCGCCGGATGATCGCCGCGGGTGTGGACGTGGTACGGATGAATTTTTCCCATGGCACCGCGGATGATCATCTGGCCCGTGCCGAAACCGTGCGCGAAGCGGCGCGCGAGCTCGAGCGCACGGTCGGCATCATGTGCGACCTGCAGGGCCCGAAGATCCGTATCGGCAAGTTCGAGAAGGGCCGCATCACGCTCGAGAACGGGTCCCGCTTCATCCTCGATGCTGCCTGTGCGCTCGGCAACCAGGAGCGCGTAGGCCTCGACTATCCGGAACTGCCGAACGACGTTCGGGCCGGCGATATCCTGCTGCTCGACGATGGCCGCATCACGCTGACGGTCGAGAAGGTGAGCGGCAGCGAAATCCACACCGTCACTCGGCACGGCGGCGAACTGTCCAACAACAAGGGCATCAACCGCCAGGGCGGCGGCCTGACCGCGCCCGCGCTCACATCGAAGGACATGGAAGACATCCGCACCGCCACGCGGATGAAGGCGGACTTCCTCGCCGTGTCGTTTCCGAAGAGCGGCGCCGACATGTACATGGCGCGCGAACTGATGCGGGCTTCCGGTGGCCGCGCCTTGCTCATCGCCAAGGTGGAACGCGCGGAGGCCATCGGCGCCCTGGAGGAGATCCTCGACGCCTCGGACGGCATCATGGTCGCGCGCGGCGATCTCGCCGTGGAAGTGGGCGATGCGGCCGTGCCGGCGCTGCAGAAACGCATGATCCGGCTGGCCCGCGAGAAGAACAAGCTCACCATCACCGCCACGCAGATGATGGAATCCATGATCGACAGTCCGGTGCCCACCCGTGCCGAAGTGTCCGACGTCGCGAACGCAGTGCTCGACGGTACCGATGGCGTGATGCTTTCCGCCGAGACGGCCGCCGGCAAGTACCCGGTGCAGACCGTGGAGTCCATGAGCCGCATCTGCCTCGAGGCGGAGAAGTCGGCCGATACCACGCTCGATCGCGAATTCCTCAACCGGGTCTTCACGCGAGTCGATCAGTCGATCGCCATGGCGGCCCTGTTCACCGCTTTCCACCTCAAGGTGAAATGCATCGCGGCGCTGACCCAGTCGGGCTCCACCGCGTTGTGGATCTCGCGCTTGAACTGCGGTGTGCCGATCTACGCGCTGACACCCGAGATCTCGACCCGCTACCGGCTCTCGTTGTACAAGGACACCTACCCGCTGATGATCCAGTACTTCGGCAGCGATCGCGAACAGCTGCTGCGCGAAGCCGAGGAGCAGCTGAAGCGGCACGGTGCCGTGCAGGACGGCGATCTCATCGTGCTCACCATCGGCGAGCCCATCGGCAAACCCGGCGGCACCAACACGATGAAGATCGTGAAGGTCGGCGAGCACAAGGTCTGAAGCGGCAGGGCACGATCAGATGAAACCACCCCCACGCTCCCGTTGGTCGCTGCCCCCGGAGGGGGCGCGTCAGTGGCTTGGGGCGGCCCGGCACCACTGACATGAGCATCGGCAAACCGCTGGTCGGCATCGTGATGGGATCGCAGAGCGACTGGGAGACCATGCGCCACGCGGCCGTCAAGCTCGAGGAGTTCGGCGTGGCGCACGAGGCGCAGGTGCTCTCGGCCCATCGCACACCCGATGCGATGTTCGCCTACGCCGCTACGGCGGCGGCGCGCGGCCTGCGTTGCGTGATCGCCGGCGCCGGTGGCGCTGCCCACCTGCCCGGCATGGTCGCCGCCAAGACGATACTGCCGGTGCTCGGCGTTCCGGTGCAGAGCAAGGCGCTGCAAGGGCTCGACTCGCTGCTGTCCATCGTCCAGATGCCCCGAGGCGTTCCGGTAGCCACGTTCGCCATCGGGGAGGCCGGTGCAGTCAATGCGGCCCTGTTCGCGGTCGCGCTGCTCGCCACGACCGATCCGGCACTGGCCGCGCGACTGGAGTCGTTCCGGCGCGAACAGGAAGCGGCGGTGGAAGCGGTCAGGTTGCCGCCCGCGTCATGAAGGCCGTGGCACCCGGCGCGTGGCTGGGCCTGCTCGGCGGCGGCCAGCTCGGGCGCATGTTCACCATGGCGGCCCAGAGCATGGGCTACAGGATCGTGGTGGTGGACCCGAGCGACCACAGTCCCGCCGGCTCCGTCGCCGACGAGCATCTGCGCGCTGACTATCTCGACGCCATGGCTCTCGACGAACTCGCGCGGCGTTGCGCGGCGGTCACCACCGAATTCGAGAATGTCCCGGCCGAAGCGTTGCGCCGGCTGGCGCAGCATTGCGTGGTAAGCCCCGCCGCGGAGAGCGTGGCGGTGGCCCAGGATCGCATCCGCGAGAAGCGTTTCCTGGCCGGTGTCGGCCTCGCCACTGCACCGTTTGCGGTCATCGAGAGCGAAGCCGACGCGGACGCCGTGGATGTGCGGCTGCTGCCGGGAATACTCAAGCGCGCCCGCTTCGGCTACGACGGCAAGGGGCAGATGCGCGTTGCCAGCGTCGACGAGGTGCGGGCCGCGTTCTGGGCGCTGGGCGCCGAACCTTGCGTGCTCGAACAGCGGCTCGATCTCGAGCTGGAAGTGTCCTGCGTGGTCGCCCGCGGGTTCGACGGCGAAGTGCGCACGTTTCCGGTGTCAGAGAACGCGCACTCGGGCGGCATTCTCGACGTCAGCATCGTGCCGGCACGCGTGTCCGAGGAGCTCGCGCATCGCGCCCGCGACGCCACCGTGCGCGTGGCCGAGTCGCTGGACTACCGCGGGGTGCTGTGCGTGGAATACTTCGTGGTGCGCGGCGAGCTGATCGCCAACGAGATCGCGCCGCGCCCGCACAACAGCGGCCACTACACCATCGACGGCTGCATCACGTCGCAGTTCGAGCAGCAGGCGCGCGTGATGTGCAGCCTGCCGCTCGGCGATACCGCACCCCATTGCCCGAGCGTGATGGTGAATCTGCTCGGTGATCTGTGGGCAGCCGGAGAACCCGACTGGACCCATGTGCTGTGCCATCCGCGCGCCAAGCTGCACCTGTACGGCAAGGACGTCGCGCGCGTCGGTCGCAAGATGGGGCACTTCACCGTACTGGACGACGACCAGGAGCGTGCAGTCGCCACGGCCCGGACCATCCGGGCCCGGCTGGATGCGGACGCCGCCGTCGAACTGGAATCGCAGGGGTCATGAGCGAGCAAGCCATCCAGGAAACGAATTTGCGCTCGTTGCCGCTATTGCACCGCGGCAAGGTACGCGATCTCTACGCGATCGACGACGAGCGCCTCCTGGTCATCCAGACCGACCGGCTGTCGGCGTTCGACGTGATCCTGCCCACGCCGATCCCGGGCAAGGGCAAGGTGCTCACTGCGGTATCCAACTTCTGGTTCGCGAAACTCGCGCACGTCATTCCGAACCACCTCACCGGCGTCGATCCGGAGAGTGTCGTCGCACCGGCCGAACGCCCGCAGGTGGCAGGCCGCGCGTTCGTCGTGCGCCGCCTGCAGCCGCTGCCGATCGAAGCGATCGTGCGCGGCTACGTCGCGGGGTCGGGCTGGAAGGACTACCGCGCGACCGGTGCGATCTGCGGTATTGCGTTGCCCCCAGGCCTGCAGGAGGCATCGAAGCTGCCGCAACCGATCTTCACGCCGTCCACCAAGGCTCCCAAGGGGACGCACGACGAGAACATTCCCTATACCGAGGCCGAGCGCCTGCTCGGAGCGGCGCGGGCCGCCGAAGTGCGCGATGCCGCGATCCGGCTGTACCGTGAGGCGGCAGACTTCGCTGCCACCAAGGGCATCATCATCGCCGATACCAAGTTCGAGTTCGGTACCGACGCCGCTGGCGTGTTATACCTGATCGACGAAGCACTGACGCCGGATTCGTCGCGGTTCTGGCCCAGGGACCAGTACCGCGTGGGTATCAGCCCGCCGAGCTTCGACAAGCAGTTCGTGCGCGACTGGCTCGAGGCGCAGCACTGGAACAAGCAGCCGCCGGCGCCGGCGCTGCCTGCCGACGTCCTGTCGAAGACCGCTGCCAAGTACGAGGAAGCGGCGCGTCTGCTGTTGGGGTGAGAACGGTGGCGACCGACGCGATCGCCCGCGCCGCGGCGATCCTGGATAGCGGCGGACTGGTCGCTTTTCCCACCGAAACCGTCTACGGCCTCGGTGCCGACGCCGCCAATCCCGAGGCAGTGCGACGCATCTTCGAAGCGAAAGGCCGTCCTGCCGATCATCCGGTGATCGTGCACGTGGCCGATGCGGTCGATCTTGGCGCGTGGGCGCGCACCGTGCCGGAAACGGCGCGCCAGCTGGCCCACGCATTCTGGCCGGGACCGCTCACCCTGATCGTCGCGCGGGCGGCCGGCGTCAGCGACACCCTGACCGGCGGGCAGGACACCGTGGGCGTGCGCGTGCCGTCCCATCCCGTGGCCCAGGCGCTGCTGCGCGCGTTCGGCCGCGGCATCGCGGCACCGTCGGCGAACCGCTTCGGTCGCATCTCGCCCACCACGTCCGACCACGTGCGCGCGGAACTCGGCGAACGCGTCGACCTGGTGCTTGACGGCGGGCAGGCCGAAGTGGGCATCGAATCCACCATCGTCGACGTCTCGGGAGAGCGGCCGGCGCTGCTGCGCCCGGGCATGATCGGCGCAGCAGAACTCGAAGCCGTGCTGGGCCAGCCGTTGGCGCGACCGACCGACGAATCACCGCGGGTCTCGGGCGCGCTCGCCGCGCACTATGCACCGTCGACGCCGCTCACGCTGCTCGCCGCTCGTGATGTCGACGCCCTTGCCATCTCGTCGCGGCGGATCGTGATCCTGGCGCGCCGACCGGCACCCGAGAACGCGTGCGCGACATGGATCGAGGCGCCGATCGATGCGACCGGTTACGCGCATGATCTGTACGCGCGCCTGCGAGTCCTCGATGCCGGTGGCTTCGAGCGGATCGTCGTCGAAATGCCGCCGGACGATCCTGCGTGGGCCGCCGTGCGCGATCGTCTGACCCGCGCCGCCGCAGGTGCCGGCGGCGGCGCACCCTGACGGAATCATGGACCCCATCGTCCTGTTCTTTCTCCTCGGCGTGCTGGCGCGCCTCCTGAAGAGCGACCTGCGGCTGCCCGAAGCGCTGTACGAAGGACTGTCCATCTACCTGCTGCTCGCCATCGGGTTGAAGGGGGGAGTGGAACTCGCCACGCGGCCGCTGGTTCCGCTGCTGCCACAGATGGCGGGCGTGATCGCACTGGGATGCGTGTTGCCGCTGCTTGCATTTCCGGTGTTGCGCTATCTCGGCCGGCTGAAGCGCGCCGATGCCGCATCGATCGCGGCGCACTACGGATCGGTCAGCATGGTGACCTTCGCCGTGGCACTCAATTTCCTCGCGGATCGTGCCATTGCGCACGAACAATACCTGCCGCTCTTCGTGGTGCTGCTCGAAGTCCCCGGCATCGTGGTCGGCATCCTGCTGGCCCGCGTCGGACAGGGCGCCGCACTGCGCTGGGGAGCGCTGGCCCATGAGGTGTTCCTCGGCCGGAGTGTCGTGCTGCTGACGGGCGGCTTGCTGATCGGCTGGATCGCCGGCCCCGAGGCGCTGGCGCCGCAATCGAAACTGTTCTTCGACCTGTTCAAGGGCGTGCTGGCGCTGTTCATGCTGGAGATGGGCCTGGTGGCGGCGAGCCGCCTGCGCGATCTGCGCGCCAGCGGACCGTTTCTCGCCGCGTTCGGCATCGTCGTGCCCTGCGTGTTCGCGGTGATCGGCCTGGGCGCGGGGCGTCTGATCGGGCTGTCGCCGGGCGGTGCGATGCTGCTCGCCACCCTGGCCGCGAGCGCGTCCTACATCGCCGCGCCGGCTGCGATGCGGATCGCCGTGCCGGAGGCGAATCCTTCGCTGTCCATCGCGGCGGCTCTCGGAGTCACCTTCCCCTTCAACGTGCTGTTCGGTATTCCGCTCTACCATCGAATGGCGCAGATGCTGTTCGGCCCCCTGGGATGATCGCCATGCAGACCCATGTCCGCAAACTCCTCGTCATCATCACCGAAGCGGCGCTCGAGTCCACGCTGGTGAAGGATGTCCTGAAGCTGGGCGCACAGGGATATACCATCGCCGACGTACGCGGCGGTGGTCGGCACGGCCCGCGCGACGCCGATTGGCAGGCGGACCGCAATATCCGCCTGGAAGTGATCTGCGACGCCGCGGTCGCGGACGCGATCGCCGCGCACGTGCGCGACACTTACTCCAGCCACTACGCGACCACCCTGTTCTTCGCCGACATCGGCGTGCTGCGCCCGGAGAAGTTCTGATGGCCACCTTCGATACGCTGGCCGAGTGGCAGCGCAAGCTGCGCTTCGAGTATCCGAGCGTGCGCTTCGATGCGACCGACAATCCGCCGGGCGTGAACGCGGTGTGCGAGAGCATCCTCGTCGGGCGTTTCTTCGCCGATCGCGCGCCGCCCTACGGAGTGGTCTACGCACAACCGCGCAGCTGCGGCGGGAAACCCTCCTGATGGCGTGGCACGATCATCCGGCGGCGCCCGGCGCCGGGACGGTGCTGTGCAGGCTCGAAGCGATTCCGGACGGCGAAGGTCGCGAGTTCGTGTTCGGCAATTCGGTGAGCGGCGTGCGCGTACTCGTCGTCCGGCGCGGTGACCGCGCCTGGGGATATGTCAATCGCTGCCCGCACAACTACATTCCGCTGAACGACATGCCCGATCGTTTCGTGAGCTTCGACCACGAATGGATCGTCTGCTCCACCCACGGCGCGGTGTTCCGGTATGAAGACGGCTTCTGCGAAGACGGTCCATGCCAGGGGCGCAGTCTCGAGGCATTGCCGGTCGAGGTCGAGAACGCCGCGATCGTCGTCGCCGAGTGAGATGACGCGCCCCCCGACAGACCTCGCGGCCACCGGTCGATGGCAGGCCCGCCGAGGGCTGTTCGAGTAGACCAACGAGTATCATCTCGCGCATGAACGCCCCGGTCACACTGCACCGACCTCTGCGTCCCGGCGACAGCGCGCTGGCGGGGCGGTTGCGGCGCGAGATCGAAGGCGAAGTGCTGTTCGATGCCGCAAGTCGCGGCCGCTATTCCACCGATGCGTCGATCTACCAGATCGAGCCGGTGGGTGTCGTGGTGCCCAGAACGCAGCAGGATGTCGCCGTGGCACTGGGCATCGCGCGCGAACAGGGCGTGCCGATCCTGCCGCGCGGCGCCGGGACTTCGCAATGCGGGCAGACCGTCGGCGCGGCGCTGGTGATCGACACCTCCAAGCACCTCGATCGCGTGCTCGAAGTGGATGCAAACGCACGTACCGCCTGGGTCGAACCCGGCCTGGTGCTGGATCGCCTCAACGCGCGGTTGAAGGCCGACGGCCTGTGGTTTCCGGTGGACGTTTCCACGGCGGCGCAGGCGACCCTTGGCGGCATGGCTGGCAACAATTCCTGCGGTGCACGTTCGATCCGTTACGGCAACATGGTGCACAACGTGCTGGCCATCGACGCCTTGCTGGCCGACGGCAGCGAATGCGTGTTCGGGCCTGCCGACGAAGTGGACGGCGGCCCCGCGCACTATCGCGATCTGGTGGAGCGCATCCACGCGATCGCGCGCCGCGAGGCAGCCGAGATCGAGGCACGCTGGCCCAAGGTGCTGCGGCGCGTGCAGGGCTACAACCTCGACATGGTGCAGCCCCATGTGCCGCACAATCTCGCGCATCTGCTGGTGGGTTCCGAAGGCACCCTAGCCTGGTCGCGGCGGCTCGAACTGAAGCTCGCCCCGCTGCCTGCGCACAAGGTGCTGGGCGTGGCCCACTTCCCGACGTTCCATCGCGCGATGGAGCTGACGCAGGAGATCGTGAAGCTCGATCCCGATGCGGTCGAGCTGGTGGATCGCACCATGATCGGGCTGGCTCGCGACCAGGCGGCCTTCCGGCCCGTGGTGGAGCGCTATTTCCTCGGCGCACCGGATGCGATCCTGCTGGTCGAGTTCGCGGGCGAGGATCGTGCCGCCCAGCTCGCGAAGCTACGACGTCTGGTGGCGTTGCTGGCCGACCTGGGCTTGCCCGGCAGCGTGGTCGAAGTGACGGACGCACGTGCGCAGCGCGACATCTGGGAGGTCCGCAAGGCCGGCCTCAACATCATGATGTCGATGAAAGGTGACGGCAAGCCGGTCTCCTTCATCGAAGACTGCGCGGTGCCGCTGGAGCATCTCGCGGAATACACGCAGCGGCTCGACGAAGTGTTCGCCCGCCACGGCACGCGCGGCACCTGGTACGCGCACGCCTCCGTCGGAACCTTGCACGTCCGGCCGGTGCTCGACATGCGGCGCGACGGTGCCGAGAAGATGCGCGCCATGGCAGAAGAGGCCTGCGCTTTGGTCCGGCAGTTCAAGGGCGCATTCTCCGGCGAACACGGCGACGGCCTGGTCCGCTCGGAGTGGATCGAACCGATCCTGGGCGAACGCCTCACCCTCGCCCTCGGCGAGATCAAGGATCTGCTCGATCCGCACAACCTGTTCAACCCCGGCAAGATCGTGCGTGCCACCCGCATGGACGATCGGACCCTGTTTCGCTTCAAGCCGGGGTACGCAACCGCGAAGATCGACACGGCGTTGGACTGGTCGGCCTGGGGCGGGCTCGCCTCGGCGGTCGAGATGTGCAACAACAACGGGCATTGTCGCAAGTTCGACGCCGGCACCATGTGCCCGTCGTACCGCGTCACCCGTGACGAGATCCATTCGACGCGCGGCCGTGCCAATACGCTGCGGCTCGCGTTGTCGGGCCAGCTCGGCGGTATTGCCGATGCTGCCGCCGTGGACGAAGCGATGGACCTTTGCGTCGGCTGCAAGGGCTGCAAGCGCGAATGTCCCACCGGCGTGGACATGGCGCGCCTCAAGATCGAGATGCGGCATCAACGGCACCGTACCCAGCCGCGATCGTTGCGCGACAAGCTCGTGGCGTATCTGCCGCGCTACGCACCCTGGGTGGCGAAGGTCGCACCGCTCGCCAACCTTGGCAGCGGTGTCCCGGGGGTGGCGCGCCTCACGGAGAGATGGCTCGGCTTGTCGGCGCGCCGCTCGCTGCCGCGCTGGCGCCGTGACGCCTTTCGCGATCGCGAGGGCGGAGCGACCAAGGGCTCCGCGAAGACGGTCGTCCTGTTCGCCGACACCTTCAACCGCTGGTTCGAGCCGGACAATCTGCGCGCCGCATTGCGGGTCTTGAATGCGGCAGGCTATGCGGTGGAAGTGGCCAAGCCGGCAGACGGTGGCCGCCCGTTGTGCTGCGGCCGCACGTTCCTGGCGGCGGGCATGGTCGACGCAGCACGCATCGAGGCTCGCCGTGTGCTGGAGGCCCTGACTCCGGCGCTGGATCGCGGTCTCGCCATCGTCGGACTCGAGCCTTCATGCCTGTCCACCTTCGAAGACGAGTATGTGGCCATGCTGCCTGCGGGCGAGACCGCGCGGCTCGTACTGGCGGCAGTCTCGCTCGAGGAATTCATCGTGAGGGAACACGCTGCCGGACGCTTTGCCCCGCCGCTGCAACCGCTCGCGAACGGCCGTGCACTGTTGCATGGGCATTGTCATCAGAAGGCGTTCGACGCCGTCGGCGCGGTCGAACAGGCGCTGCGCCTGGTGCCGGACCTCGTGGTCGAGACGGTGACGTCGAGCTGCTGCGGCATGGCCGGGGCCTTCGGCTACGAGGCGGAGCATTTCGACCTGTCGATGAAGATGGGTGAAACCGCGCTGCTCCCGGCGGTGCGCAATGCGTCGGCCGATGCGGTGATCGTGGCCGACGGCACGAGCTGCCGGCATCAGATCGCGGACGGTGCGGGGAGAACCGCGGTCCACGTCGCGAGAGTCCTGGAGCGGGCATTGATGACGGAAGGTGGTGTACCACGATGAAGTGGCGATTCCTTGTGCTCTACGCGGTGCCGGTGGCGCTCAACCTGCTCCTCGTCGCATTCACCGTGTGGCAGCTCGCATGGGTGCCGGAGAACGAGCGCGATCTCGGGCTGCACGCGTTTGCCGGGTTCTATGCGGTCGGCGGCCTGGTGATGGTGATCTCGGGTGCGACGGCAGTCTCGAAACTGGTGTTCGGCGAGACCGGACCGCGCCGCCTGCTCTATCTGTCCCTGATCAACATGTGGGTGCCGACCATTCTGCTGCTGGTGTTGTTCCTGTTCAGTTGACGGTTCGGGAGTGAGGAAGACGTGAGCGATGCCGACTGGAAGTTCCATGGCGTGCGGGTGGTGAAGAGCACCGAACTCGACACGAATACCGCGCAGACACAGGGCATGAATCGCGCAGCCGCGATCACCCACGCCCGTTGCGGCGCCGAGAAATTGTGGGCGGGCACGGTCGTCATCCACGCCAAGGCGAAGACCGGCGCCCACCACCACGGCCCCGTGGAAAGCGTGATCTACGTCGTGAGCGGCAAGGCTCGCATGCGCTGGGGCGACGCGCTCGAGTTCACGGCCGAGGCCGGCCCCGGCGATTTCATCTACGTGCCGCCGTTCGTGCCGCACCAGGAGATCAATGCTTCCGACACCGAGCCGCTGTCCTGCGTCCTGTGCCGCAGCGGGCAGGAACCGGTGGTGGTCAACCTCGACATTCCGGTCGTGGAGCGGCCGGAGACGGTGCATTGGGTGGATGACATCCACCGGGAACCCAAGGCCTGACCAGCTTCAGGACCCAGAGTTGTTGCGTCCCCACAGACGGGGCCGCCATACGCCGAACGCAGCGCCGGCCAGGCCGACGGCGCCACCGACACCTAGCCAGGTGACCAGGGATCCCTCCGGAAATCGTTCCAGGGCGCCCCAGATGCCGATGAAAACGAGCCCGGCGAGCGCCATGCCGAGGATCATCTTCGCCCAGACCCAGCCGCTGTCGAGCAGCGCCGGCCGCACGGCCAGCGCCAGCAGCCCGGTGATCCACAGCAACGCAACCGAGGGCAGTGTGACCCGAGTGAAGCACCACGACATCGCCTGAAGCACCGAGGGTGCGTCCACGGCCGGGACCCGCTGCAGCCACATCGCAAGCGCTGCGAAGAGGCCCAGGGAGCCGACCAGTCCGATCGTGGCGACGATGTGTGCGAACTTGAGGAGCCGCGTCACGGTCGGCTCACGCACCGCCCAAGAGGCCCCGAGGGCCCTTGTACCCCGGCGGCACAGGGCACTGCCCAGTCACGGCCGCGGACATCACGGCCCGCGCAGCGCCGCCCTCGGTGGGCTTGCCCATGAAGGAGGGCTGCAGGCCCACTGGGATGGGGTTCTCAGTGGATCTCCGGTTCGGCGATCGGCGCTGTGCCCTCGAGGAATCGGAAGTCGCACCCTTCGTTCGCCTGCGTGACGCTCTGCGAGAACAACGCCCCGTAGCCGCGCGCGAAGCGCGGTGCCGGCGCGACCCATGCGGCCTTGCGGCGCGCGAGCTCGGCGTCGCTCACGTCGAGGTCGAGACGGCGCGCCGGTACATCGAGCTTGACGATGTCGCCGGAACGCACCAGCGCCAGCGGACCGCCGACGAAGGATTCGGGCGCCACGTGCAGCACGCAGGTGCCATAGCTCGTGCCGCTCATGCGTGCATCGGAGATGCGCACCAGATCGCGCACACCCTGCTTCAGCAGCTTCTTCGGGATCGGCAGCATGCCCCACTCCGGCATGCCGGGGCCGCCGAGCGGGCCGGCGTTGCGCAGGATCAACACCGAATCGGCGTCCACATCGAGGTTCGGATCGTCGATGCGCGCTGCCATGTCGTTGTAGTCGTCGAACACGATGGCGCGACCGGCGTGCTGCAACAGCCGCGGTTCGGCGGCGTTGGCCTTGATCACGGCACCGTCCGGCGCGAGGTTGCCGCGCAGCACCACCAGCCCGCCTTCGGGTTGGATCGGATTCGCCGGGGTGCGGATGACGTCGGGCTGGTGAATCTTCGAACCCGCGACATTCTCGCCGAGGGTCTTGCCGGTGCATGTCATCGCGTCCATGTGCAGCAGCCCGCGCATGCCTTCCAGCAGCCCCACCAGGCCGCCGGCATAGTAGAAGTCCTCCATGAGGTACTTGCCCGCCGGGCGCATGTTGACGAGATAGGGCGTCCTGCGTCCCAGTTCCTCGAAGCGTTCGAGCGGAATGCGCAAACCCGCGCGTCCGGCCATGGCGATCACGTGGATCAGGCCGTTGGTGGAACCGCCCAGTGCCATCAGCACCTGGATGGCGTTGTCGAAGGACTGCGCGGTCAGCAGGTCGCGCGGCTTGAGATCTTCCCACACCATCTCGACGATGCGCTGGCCGGTGTAGGCCGCCATGCGGCGGTGGTTCGAATCGGGCGCGGGAATCGACGAGGCGTTCGGCAGGCTGAAGCCGAGCACTTCGGCGAGGCTCGTCATGGTCGACGCCGTGCCCATGGTCATGCAGGTGCCGGGCGAGCGCGAGATGCCCTCCTCGATCTCGCTCCAGTCGCGCTCGGTGATGTTGCCTACGCGCAACTCGTCCCAGTACTTCCAGACGTCGGACCCGGAACCGAGAGTGCGGCCCTGCCAGTTGCCGCGCAACATCGCGCCGGCGGGGACGAACATCGCGGGCAGGTTCATGCTGATGGCTCCCATCAGCAAGCCCGGCGTGGTCTTGTCGCAGCCGCCCATCAGGACGCAGCCGTCGACGGGATAGGAGCGCAGCAGCTCCTCGGTCTCCATGGCGAGGAAGTTGCGATACATCATCGTGGTCGGCTTCTGGAACACTTCCGCGAGCGAGATGGCGGGCATCTCGATCGGCACGCCGCCGGCCTGCCAGATGCCGCGCTTCACGTCCTCGGCCCGTTCGCGCAGGTGCGAATGGCAATGGTTCACGTCGCTCCACGTGTTGATGATCGCGACCACCGGTTTGCCCTTGGTGTCCTCGTGCGTGAGGCCGAGCTGCAGGGCGCGCGAGCGATGGCCGAAGCCGCGCAGGTCGCGGGTGGCGAACCAGCGCTGGCTGCGCAGGTTCTCCGCAAGTTTCCGTCGGGTCATGGGTTCTCCTCCTCGAGACCGCGACTATATCAAGCGTGGTGAGCGGTGAAATGAAACGGGCGGCCTCGTGGGCCGCCCGTTCATCGCGTCCTCGGCGGACGGAGTCAGTCGCCGGACAGTTCCTCGGCCGGCGTGACGGAAGGTGAGCGAGCACCATTGTGCGTCTTCACCTCGCCGCGCAGTTTGCGGGCATAGTCTTCGACCTGGCGCCGCGCCGCGTCGAAGGCGTCGCGCAGGGCGACGTAGGCGTCCTCGTTCTCGTGGTGGTTCGCCACCAGCTCGGCACCGGGTACGCGCACATCCACGTGCACGCAGAAATGTTTTCCCTGGTGTTTGTGCTTGTGCGGCTGTTCGATCGTCACGTGGCAGCCCATGATGTGGGAGAAATGGGACTCCAGCTTGAGCGCCTTTTCGCGTATGTGCACTTCCATGGCTGCGGAATGGGGCATGTCTCGAAACGTGATTTGCAGCGGTGTCTGCATGCTCTTGTCTCCTTCGCGTACGACATCGATGGTGCGACTTGCTGTGCGGCGCACGGCCGCACACCTGCGGCCCGCCTGTCGGGCGGGTGATGGGTCTCCTGCGTGAGAGTGATCGGACGGCGGGACGTTCACCGTGATCGCGGCGATCCGGTGTCTCGAGACGGATGGCAGCCTAAAAGCGGGCTGTCCAAGAGTGGCCTGTCCAAGAGCGCCACGATGCGGAAAAAAGCGGGCCCGGAAGCCTGGTTCAAGCATCGTGCGGGGGACGGCCGTTACATCTCTGTCCTGCATCTCGCCTACACGATGCGCGCTCCGACGCACCGATGTCAACCGTCCGATAACGGGTGGTCTGTGACAATTCGTGACCGCGTCAGACGCTGGCCGACAGGGTGACGATGACCTCGCTCGATCCTGCGGGTAACTGCCAGGCCAGAGTCAGCGTAGCGGCCTGCATGATCTTCTCGAACCCCGCTTCGGACTGCGACACCGTGTGCAGCGGACGCGCGTCGAGCGCGCCGGGCGGCTGGCACTGCACGCGGAGGCTGCCGCCCAGCACGCCGTCCTCGAGCACGATCGCGTCGAGCGCTGCCATGGCGAGAGGTTCGCCGAAGCCGCCGGGCACGTCCCCGGCAATCCGGTAGCGTCCGAGAAAGCCGTCGCAACTCGGCATCGCGAGGTTGATCTCAGTGCGAAACCCGCCCGCCTGCGGCACGTCGAAGCGATAGCGTACGACGAGCCGATCGTCCTGGACGGAGTAGTGCTTGCGCATGCTGCCGCCGCCGACGGTCCCGGCAAACTCCGCAGCCTCGCCCGCCACCTTGCGATAGTGCGGCGCCTGCGGTGCCGTCCCGTCGCCCGGCACGAAGCGGTCTACGAACAACGCGCGCGGCCGGTCGTCCGGCACGGCATCGGCGAGCGTCACCTGATGTCGAAACGCCACGCGATCGTGCGCGGAAGCGATGCCCTCGGCGTGCGCGTTCGCCGCGGCCCCTAGCGTGAGCTTGGCGTGATAGTGCTCCCGGCGGCGCATCAACGTGTCGCCGAAGTTGTGACGCAGCGGGTAGCTCGACAGTTCGATCGTGGCAGCCTCGCTGTCGTCACGCACCACGGCCAGCAGTGCAGGGGTACGCAGGAACAGTTCCTCGTGCCCGTCGAGATCCACGTCGACCGGATCGGGATTCTCGATCGGGTGTCGTGCATCGAGCAACGCTTCCAGGGCGATGAGTGCATTCCAGACGGCGCGGCGCAGATGCGGGAGGTAGAGCCCGCCGAACAGCCCGTGCCAGTACGCATCGTTCGCCTGGCCTCGGTAGAGGAGATCGATCATCGCACCCGTGCGCGCGGCAGGCGGCAGCGCCTCGACCCGTGCCGACAGACCGAGCATGCGCTTGTGCATCCAGTTGGCTTCGCTGAACCGGCTGAAGAAGTTGCGCCAGATGCCGCCACGCAGGAAGGGCTTGAAGCGCTCGTAGCGACCGTGCGACTTCTCCTGATGGATGAGCGCAGCGAACTCGTCGGCGCGCGCCGCGGGCAGCGACCACTCGCCCATTTCCATGTAGGACGTGGTCGGCAGATAGACGATGCCGCGCGTGCGCGCTTCGCGCCGGAACTCGCGGAAGTGCCGGGTGCGGATGACCGGCGAGGCCAGCACGCCTTCGATGAAGTGCTCGAGCCAGCCTTTCTCGTAGACCCATTCGTAGGTCTCCGGCCAGATGCCGAACTTCTCGATGTCGTCGAAGTAGATCGCCGCGGCGGGCGTTTCGTCCGTGGTCGCGAACGATTCGATGTAGCGCACGGTCTCGTCGGCCGGGGCGAACGGAATGCGGTAGCGCAGCTGCTCCGAGATCGGGAACAGGTCGAGGCAGCGGCCCTCCTCCTCGGTGGTGAAATAGCCGCGCAGTTCGTCAAGCTCGCGTCCCGCGCACAGGAAGTGATAGTC
This sequence comes from Burkholderiales bacterium, assembly GCA_019747905.1. Taxonomy (GTDB): domain Bacteria; phylum Pseudomonadota; class Gammaproteobacteria; order Burkholderiales. The sequence goes on along the minus strand of JAIEQG010000045.1, from coordinate 51,962 downwards.
GTCCACGGTGACGAACTCGACACCGGCATCCTCCAGCGACGGCACCACGGTCGCTTCCCAAACGCGCTCGGTGAGCCAGGCCCCGTGAGGCCGCTGGCCGAACGCGCGTTCGAGGCGATCCGCGAGGGCATTCAACTGTCCGACGCGATCGCGCGCCGGAATCGCCGCGAGTACCGGTTCCATGTCGCCGCCGCCGAACAACTCGGCCTGACGGCGCGCCACCATCTCGGCGAGCAGCGCCATGTCCTGTGGATAGCGTTCGAGCAGGAAGGCGAGCAGCCAGCCACTGAAATGGATCGCGAAGCGGAACTCCGGATACCGGTGCACCGTGCGCAGAAACGGTCCGTAGGACTTGAGGTGAGCCTCATCCACCACCTCGGGAAAGTTACCCGCCGGTTGATGCGCATGGACTCCGAGCAGAAGTGCGACCGAACTCATGGCATCAGGACGCTCGGCGCATCGCCCCACCCATCTCCGCGTGCCCGCCACCCTGGCTGATCGGGTGCTCGAGCACGGCGGGGACGGGGAGATCGAGCAGGCGATAGAGGTGTGCGAGATTGAGCCGGAACACGCGATCCATGGCGATCACGGATTCCGGCGGGTTGTAGTCGCCAAACCACCAGTACCAGTCGGAGCCTTCGCAGATCGCGAGCTGCCGTTCCGCCAGCGCCTTTGCATCGCCCGACAGCTTGCCGCAGACCATGACCAGGTCGAAATTGCGCTTCGCGTCGCACAGCAGGTCCCATGCGGTGTTCTTGTCGCGCGAACCGATCCACGTGGAGAGGTTGCCGTACACCCAGCTTCCGGCTACCACGTGATCGAGCGACCCGAACCGTTCGCCGGAATCGTCGGCCAGCACGTCGCGATACGTGCGGGTGCGGATGGCGACGTGATCCTCGAGGGCTGCGTAAAGATCATCCAGAAAGAAGAAGCCGTTGTAAGGGTAGTACTCCCAGGCGTTCTCGCCATCGAGGATCACGCTCACGAGCGGTGGCGTCGCGGCGGCAGCGGCCACGTTCGCGAGTTCCTGCACGAAATGGGCGGCGGCATCGCGTCCATGCCACTTGGAATACTCGAAGCCGATCAGGTCGGACAGCCGGTCGTCGCGGAAGAAGCACGTGAGCTCGCTGCCGCGGAACCGATAGCCGCGGTACAGGTAGTCGGCCTGTGGCGGCAACGGGCCCTTGACCGCGAGGCTCGTTGCCAGCAACGCTTCGCCGCTCGCGCACCAGCGCACTCCCTGCGCAGCGAACATGTCGAGCACGCCGTCCGAAATGGCCCCTTCCGCGGGCCAGATCCCGGTGGGCGGAGCGCCGAAGCGCTGCGTGTGCGAGGCCACGGCCAGGGTCAGGTGATCGGTGAGGCGCTGCCGCCCGCCGGCGTAGTGGGACGACTGCGGCAACGGCAGCGCCGGCTGGGTTTCGCGCGCGGTCGCGAAGTCGAGCAGCAGCGGACCGATCGGGTGGTAGTGCGGCGTGGATGAAATCTCCACCTGGCCCGATGCGGCGAGACGGCGCCAGCGTGGCACGACGTCGCGCAGGATCGTGCCGATCAGGTCGAACAGGCGCCGTCGATCCGCCGCGGTGAACTGCTCGCCCTTGGACATCAACTGGACGACGGTGACGTGTTCGCGCCGCACCGTCTCGCCGGTCCACGCGAGGTGATACCAGGTGAGCAGGTCGGCGAGATACTGCCCCGACAGGTAGTCCAGCGCGGCGGCCCCGCGCTCCTCGGTGTAACGGAACAGATCGAGCAGCCGCCGGTAGGCGGGATAAGGCTCGATCATCTTGGTATGGTTGGCGCGGAAGCAGCGGTCGAGGATCAGTTCGCGCGCCGCGGCGTCGAGGTCGTTCAGATCGTCGCGTGCCAGCATTGCCAGCAGCGGATCGCGGATGACGCCGGTCTCGAACTGGCGGGCGTAGTCCTCCAGTTGATCGAGCAGGACCGGCACGAAATTGACCACCGCCCGGACCTTGGGATGGCGCTCGAGATGCGCGGCCATGTCCGAGTAGTCCTTGATCGCGTGCAGGTATACCCACGGCAGGCGATATTCGCCGGTGGCGCAATCGCGGAAGTCCGGCTGGTGCATGTGCCACAGCAGCACCAGGTCGAGAGATTTGGTATCGGCCATAGAGGAAGAAGACGAAGAACCCGCGAATCGTCGGGCGATGCGCGGTCAGCGCTGGCGGAAGACCTCCTGGCCCAGCATTTCGGGGGTGATGAGCGTGAGCCCGCTCTCGGTCACGTGGAAGCGCTTGCGGTCCTCCTCCGCATCGACGCCGGCCATCAGACCTTCGGGCAGCACGCAACGTTTGTCCACCACGCAGCGCTTCAAGGTCACGTGGCGCTGGACGGTGACTTCGGGCAGCAGGACCGAGTCTTCGATCGAGCCGAAACTGTGTACGCGCACGCGCGAGAAAAGCACCGAGCGCGCCACCATCGACCCGCTGACGATGCAGCCGCCGGAAACCAGGGAATCCACGGCGAAGCCGCGGCGGCCGACGTCGTCGAACACGAACTTGGCGGGCGGCAGCTGTTCCTGGTGGGTCCAGATCGGCCACTCCTCGTCGTACATGTTGAGCTCGGGATCGACCGTGGAGAGATCGAGGTTCGCCTCCCAGTACGCGTCCACCGTGCCGACGTCGCGCCAGTAGGGTGGCGAGTCCTCCTTGTTGCCCACGCAGCTGTCGGTGAAGCTGTGGGCATACACGCGATAGCGCGGCACGAGATAGGGGATCAGGTCCTTGCCGAAGTCGTGGCTCGACTCGGGCGTCAACGTGTCGCGCTCCAGCTGTTCGTAGAGGAACTTGGCGTTGAACACGTAGATGCCCATGCTGGCGAGCGCCATGCCGGGTTTGCCGGGCAACTCGTTGGGCTGCGGGGGCTTCTCCACGAACTCGCGCACGCGCAGCTCGTTGTCGACACCCATGACGCCGAAGGCCTTCGCTTCCGCCACCGGCACTTCGATGCACGCCACCGTGAGATCGGCCTGCTTGCTGGCGTGATCGGCCAGCAGCCGGCCGTAGTCCATCTTGTAGATGTGGTCGCCGCCCAGTATCAGCACGTAGTCCGGTTCGGCGGCGCGGATGATGTCGAGGTTCTGGTAGACGGCGTCGGCGGTGCCGGCATACCAGCCTTCGTCGAGGCGCTGAGAGGCGGGCAGCACGTCGACGAACTCGTCGAAGCGGCCGTCGAGAAAACTCCAGCCGCGCTGCAGGTGGCGGATCAGGCTGTGCGCCTTGTACTGCGTCGCCACGCCGATGCGGCGTACGCCCGAGTTGACGCAGTTCGAAAGCACGAAATCGATGATGCGGAACTTGCCGCCGAAAGGAACGGCGGGCTTCGCGCGCCAGTCGGTGAGGTTGCGCAGCCTGCTGCCTCTGCCGCCGGCGAGCACCAGCGCGTACGTGCTCTTGGTGAGGCGGCTGACGAAGCGGGTCGCTGGCTCGGTGGACATTGCGGCGGACGACGGAAAAGACGCGCGGACGGGCTCGAGCGGGTATCGTAGACCCTGCGCACCGATTCGACACCTGCGACGGGATTCGTCATCCCTCGGCGCCCCGCTCTCGGTTCCTATAATAGCGCCCTTGCCGAGTTCCGGACCGTATCGGCGCGAGCTTTCCTCCCATCCCGTGACCGATTCCCGCATCGCTGCACTACTCGAAGGCCGCCTGCACGAGCCCCATGGGTTCCTGGGCGTGCATGCCGAGAACGGCGGCAACGTCGCCCGTCATTTCGATCCCTATGGCAAGGCGGCCGCGGTGCGCACCGCCACGGGTTTCGAGCCGATGACGCGGCTCGGAGCCGGCCTGTTCGAATGGCGCGGCAGCCAGGCGCCCTGGTCACCGCTCCAGGTACGCATCGAGTACGGCGGCGGTGCCACGGCCGACGTGGTGAGTCCGTACGCATTCGCGCCGGCGCTCTCCGATCACGACCTGTACCTGTTCAACGAGGGTCGCCTCACCCAGGGCTGGCGCATGCTCGGTGCCCATCGCGTGGTGCGCAGCGGTGTGCCCGGCGTGCGCTTCGCCTGCTGGGCACCGAATGCGGAGCGGGTGAGCGTGGTCGGCGATTTCAACCGCTGGGACGGTCGCTGTCATCCCATGACCAGCCGCGGAGCGAGCGGCGTCTGGGAGTTGTTCGTGCCGGGCGTCGCGGTGGATGCCCTGTACAAGTTCGAGATCCGCAACCGCGCCACCGGAGCCGTGGCCGTGAAGGCCGACCCGTACGGGCGGTGCTTCGAGTTGCGGCCCGGCACCGCGGCCCGGGTGTGCGCCAGCTCGGACTACGCGTGGGGCGATGACGCCTGGATGGCGGCGCGCGAAGGTCGAGACTGGCTGCATGCACCCCTCAACGCGTACGAGGTTCACGCCGGTTCCTGGAAACGGCATCCCGACGGCCGCTTCTACAGCTACGGCGAACTGGCCGAGCACCTGGTGCCCTACGTCGTGGACATGGGCTACACGCACATCGAGCTGATGCCGCTGTCCGAGCATCCGCTCGACGAATCCTGGGGCTACCAGGCGACCGGCTACTTCGCACCCACCACGCGCCACGGAGCCCCGGACGAGTTGCGTGCGTTCGTCGACGCCTGCCACCGGGCCGGCATCGGCATCATCCTCGACTGGGTGCCGGCGCATTTTCCGCGTGACGCCTGGGCGCTCGCGCGCTACGACGGCACGGCGCTCTACGAGCACGAGGATCCGCGCCTCGGCGAGCACAAGGACTGGGGCACGCACATCTTCAACTTCGGTCGCAACGAGGTGAAGAGCTTCCTGCTGTCGTCGGCGGCCTACTGGCTGGCCGAGTTCCACATCGACGGGCTGCGGGTGGACGCCGTGGCCTCGATGCTCTACCTCGACTACTCGCGCAAGGCCGGCGAGTGGTTGCCGAACCGCTTCGGCGGTCGCGAGAACATCGAAGCCATCGACTTCCTGCGCGAGTTGAACGCGCTGGTGCATCGCGAGTACCCGGGCGCACTCACCTTCGCGGAGGAATCGACCGCGTGGCCGATGGTGTCGCGTCCGACGTACGTGGGCGGGCTCGGTTTCTCGATGAAATGGAACATGGGCTGGATGAACGACACGCTGGCTTACATCGAGCACGATCCCATCCATCGCCGCTTCCACCACGACAAGCTCACCTTCGGTCAGCTCTACGCCTACTCCGAGAATTTCCTGCTGCCGCTGTCGCACGACGAAGTGGTGCACGGCAAGCGCTCGCTGCTCGACAAGATGCCAGGCGATGTCTGGCAGAAGTTCGCCAACCTGCGCCTGCTGCTCGCCTACCAGGCCACCTCCCCTGGCAAGAAGCTGCTGTTCATGGGCTGCGAGTTCGGCCAGGGGCGCGAATGGCGCGTCGGGGGCGAACTCGACTGGTGGCTGCTCGAGCACGACTGGCACCGCGGCGCGCACGCATGCAGTCGCGACCTCAATCGCCTGTATCGCGACACGCCGGCGCTGCATGAACTCGACTTCGAGTCGTCCGGGTTCCAATGGATCGACTGCCACGATGCCGATCAGTCGGTGGTGGCCTTCATCCGCCGCGCGCGCGACGGCCGCTTCGCCATCGTGCTGCTCAATTTCACGCCGGTGCCGCGCGAGGGCTATCGCATCGGCGTGCCCCAGGGCGGCCACTATCGCGAAGCCTTCAATAGCGATTCGCGCCACTATCGCGGCGCCGACGTCGGCAACGGCGCCGGCCTCGATGCCGAACGCATGCCGTGGATGGGGCTCCCGTTCTCCGTGGTCGCTACCATGCCGCCGCTCGGCGCCGTCATCCTGCTGCCGGAATGAGACGACCCCCACCCTCCCTTCGGTCGCTGCCCCCCAGGATGGCGCGTCAGTGGCTTGGGGCGGTCCGGCGCTACTCGCCTCACGGTTTCTTGCGAGAGGGCCTGTGCGACCCGGCTACGCCGGCCGCTGGCCCGTCGCGGTAGCGAGTAGCGCACCGACATGAAGGTGCTTTTCGCGACCTCGGAGGCGGTGCCGCTCATCAAGACCGGCGGACTCGCCGACGTGAGTGGGGCCCTGCCGGATGCGTTGCGCAAGCAGGGCGTCGACGTGCAGGTGCTGCTGCCCGGCTATGGTCCGGTGCTGGGCTGGATCGACGGCAGTTCGCAGGTGTTGGCCGAACTGCACATCGCGCCGTTTCCGCCGGTGCGCCTGCTCGCTGCGGCGTTCCCTTCCAAGGTGCCGTTGCTCGTGCTCGATTGTCCGGAGCTGTACGCGCGCGGCGGCGGTCCGTACCAACAGGTCGGCGGTGACGACTGGCCCGACAACGACATCCGGTTCGGCCTGCTGTCACGGGTCGCTGCGGCGCTGGCACACGAAGCGAGCCCGATTTCGTGGCGTCCCGACGTGCTCCATTGCAACGACTGGCAGACCGGTCTCGCGCCGGCGTATCTCGCTTTCATGCCGGGTGCGCGTGCGCGCACGCTCATGACCATCCACAACCTCGCCTACCAGGGCATTTTTCCGCCGACGTCGGTGCCGAGGGTGGGCCTGCCCTGGGACTCATTCAAGGTGGACGGCGTGGAGTTCTACGGCAACCTCTCGTTTCTCAAGGCCGGGCTGCACTACGCTGACCGGCTCAGCACGGTGAGTCCCACCTACGCCCGCGAGATCCAGAGCGAGCCGCTCGGTTTCGGGTTGCAGGGGCTGCTCGCGTGGCGGGCGAAGGACCTGACCGGCATCGTGAACGGCATCGACATCGATGCCTGGAATCCGGCAACCGACGAATCGATCCCGCGGCGCTACAAGTCGGCCACGCTGGCGCGCAAGACCGACGACAAGCGCGCGCTGCAGGAACGCATGGGGCTGGAGCCGTCGGCTTCGACGCCGGTTCTCGGCGTGATCAGCCGGTTCACCTACCAGAAAGGTCTCGACCTGGTGGTCGCCGCGACCGAGCGCATGCTGAAGCTGCCGGTGCAGCTCGCGGTGCTGGGTTCGGGTGACACCATCCTCGAGAACGGCTTCCGCGAGCTGGCGCGCCAGCACGCCGGCGCGATCGCAGTGCAGGTCGGCTTCGACGAAGCGCTGTCGCATCTGATCGAGGCAGGGGCCGACGTATTCCTGATGCCGTCGCGCTACGAACCCTGTGGCCTCAACCAGATGTACAGCCAGCGCTACGGTACCCCTGTCGTCGCCAGGGCCACTGGCGGCCTGGTGGACACGGTGGTCGACTGTACGCCGCAGACCCGGGCCGCCGGGACCGCGACCGGTTTCCTGTTCGAAGAGGCGAGCCCCGAGGCGCTGTATGCGGCCGTGGAGCGGGCGGTCGCCGCGTATCACGATCGGCGCCTCTGGCGGCAGCTGCAGCGCCGGGGGATGGACCGCGACTACAGCTGGGACGCCTCGGCCAAGGGGTATTCGGCCCTCTATGACTCGGTGGCGGCACCCCTCTAAAGGGTGGCAAAATTACGGTTCCGGAACATAACGAACGGGCCCGCGCGGGCTCTACGACAGGTGGAGGGGTGAAATGATCGGAGACAGGATCGAAACCAACATCGCGGGCGGCCTCGACGTGCCGTTGCCGCGCATGGTGCACGTGCGCCAGAAGTTCGACCGCCCGCGCCTCGCCAGCGTGACCGCGACCGTGGTCGAGCAGTTCAAGCGTCCCGAAGTGCGCGCCAAGGTGAAGCCCGGCATGACCATCGCGGTCGGCTGCGGCAGCCGCGGCATCAACAACATCGCCGAGTGCACCAAGCAGGTCATCGCGGAACTGAAGGCGCTGGGTGCGAAGCCCTTCATCTTCCCCGCCATGGGCAGCCACGGCGGCGCGACCGCCGAAGGCCAGCGCGAAGTGCTCGAAGGCTACGGCATCACCGAAGCGACCATGGGTTGCCCGGTGCACTCGCAGATGGACGTGGTGGAACTCGGCAAGCTCGACAGCGGCATGCCGGTGTACATGGACAAGCTCGCGGCCGCCGCCGACGGCGTGGTGCTCATCTGCCGCGTCAAGCCGCATACGAATTTCCGCGCGCCGATCGAGTCGGGCATCGTCAAGATGATGACCATCGGCATGGGCAAGATCATCGGTGCCACGACGCTGCACACGGATGGCATGGACGCTTTCGGTGAGCTGCTGCCCATTGCGGCGCGCCTCATCATGGCGAAGAAGAACTTCCTGATCGGCGTGGCCATGGTCGAGAACGCGGCGGACGAGACGGCGATCATCGAAGCCGTCCCCGGCGAACAGGTGTTCGATCGCGAGCCGGTGCTGCAGGCCAAGGCGAAGTCGCTGATGGCGCGCCTGCAGTTCGACGAGATCGACGTCCTGGTGGTCGAGAAGATCGGCAAGAACATTTCCGGCTCCGGCATGGACCCCAACATCACCGGCCGCAACTGCCGCTTCACCGAATGGGACATGAAGCCGCTGGTGAAGAAGATCGCCATCCTGGGCCTGACGCCCGAGACCCACGGCAACGCCACCGGGCTCGGCCTCGCCGACGTCATCACCATGCGCCTCTACCGCGACATCGACATCGCGAAGACCTACGCGAACGTGATCACGTCCACCTATCTGGACGGCGCCGGCATCCCGATCATCATGAACACCGACCAGGAAGCGATCCAGCTCGCGGTGAAGACCGTGGTGCGGGTGAAGCCGCAGGACACCAAGATCGTGCGCGTCGCCAACACGCTCGAGATCATGGACATCCACGTCTCCGAGCCGTTGCTGCCGTTTGTGAAAGCGAACCCGTCCATGTTCGAGATCGTGGGTGAGCTGGAAGCGTTCAAGTTCGATGCCAAGGGCACGCTCTACCCGATGCTCGGCAAGCACCGCGAGCACGCGACTGCCTAGCGCGCACAGTCTCCCGGAGTAGCGGCAGTGCACGTCCATCTCGATGCGGTCGGTGGCGTCGCGGGTGACATGTTCATCGCGGCCGTCACCGACGCATTTCCGCACCTGCGCGAAGGCATGTTGAAGGCCATCGCGCAGGCCGGACTGCCACAGGACATCGAGTGCCGGTTCGAAGCCCATCGCGATCACGCGCTGACCGGCAGCCGGTTCATCGTGGACGAGCGGCAGCATCGCGCTGCTCCCGGGCACCACCAGCATCGGGATTTCGCGGACATCCGCGAGCATCTGCTCGAATCGGATCTCAGTCCGGAGGTGAAGCATCACGCGGTGGGCATCTTCACCCTGCTCGCTGCGGCAGAGGGAAAGATCCACGGCGTGGCACCCGAAGACGTCTCGTTTCACGAGATCGGCGAGTGGGATTCCATCGCGGACATCGTGGGTGCCGCCTGGCTGATCACGGCGCTCGGTGCCGAGTCGTGGTCCATCGGCACGTTGCCGCTCGGGTCGGGCTTCGCGCAGACCGCGCACGGACGGCTGCCCGTACCGACGCCCGCTACGGCGCTGCTGCTGGAAGGTTTTGCGTGTGCGGACGACGGCTTTCCGGGCGAACGCGTGACACCGACCGGTGCGGCGATCGTGCGCCATCTGAAGTGCAGCCAGGAGCGCGATCGCACCGCGCGCCGCCTCGAGCACAGCGGCTACGGTTTCGGCACGAAGGTCTTCATCGGCTTGAGCAACGTGCTGCGCGTGCTGGCTTTCGAGACGGCGAACGTCGATTCGGACGAGCCCGGTTCCGATGTGGCACTGATCCAGTTCGAAGTGGACGACCAGACGCCGGAGGATCTCGCGATCGCGCTCGATCGCCTGCGATCCCATCCGTCGGTGCTCGACGTGTTTCAGAGCCCCGTGTTCGCGAAGAAAGGCCGCATTGCGGCGCACATCCAGGTGCTGGCCGACCCGCAGGCGCTCGAAGCTGTGGCGCAGCTGTGCTTCCTGGAAACGGCAACCATCGGACTGCGTCACCAGGTGGTGAAGCGCCAGACGCTGCCCCGCGATCTCAAGGTGGTGCAGGTCGAGAACCGGTCCGTGCGCGTCAAGATCGCGCAGCGGCCGCAGTCGACCACCGCCAAGGCAGAGAGCGACGATACCGCCCAGGTGCCCGGTTTCGATACGCGCTCTGCGCTGCGTCGTACCGCTGAAGCCGAGAGCTTGAAAGACCAAGACTAGGATGGGCGCTACTCAATCACAACTCGATCGGCTCGAAGCCGTCCTCGCCCAGATGGGCGACATCGCCGTGGCCGTGAGCGGCGGCGTCGACAGCCTGACTCTCGCCACCTTCGCGCATCGCCGCCTGGGCGAGCGCGTCGAGATGTTCCACGCCACCTCGCCTGCGGTACCGCCCGAAGCGACGTCGCGTACGCAACGCCTGGCGCAAACCGAAGGGTGGTCCTTCGCGGTGATCGACGCCGGTGAGTTCGCGCGCGAGGAATACCGTGCCAATCCGGTGAATCGTTGCTTCTATTGCAAGACCAGTCTCTACGGTGCAATCCGGCCGGCCACCGTCGCGCAGATCGTGTCCGGCACCAATCTCGACGATCTGGGCGAGTACCGTCCCGGGCTCGAAGCGGCGCGCGACCACGACGTTCGCCACCCCTTCGTCGAGGCCGGTATCGACAAGGCCGGCGTGCGCGAGATTGCACGCCATCTCGGGCTCGACGACGTCGCCGAGCTGCCTTCCGCGCCGTGCCTGTCGAGCCGGATCGAGACCGGGATCGCCATCGACCCGGCCATGCTCGCTGCGGTGCATGCCGTCGAGCAGCGGATGACGACCGCCCTGCAACCGCGCACCGTGCGTTGCCGTGTGCGTGCGGGTGGTGCGGTGATCGAACTCGATCGGGCGACGCTGGCGGACCTCGATGAGTCCCGTCGCATCGAACTATCCGACGCGGTTGCGAAGATCTTTCGCGACCGCGGTTTCGATCTCGCTGTCGCGTTCGCGCCCTACCGTACCGGCAGCGCCTTTCTCATCCGTGAACTGAAATCGCCGGCCACCCCGTGAACATCCACCGCGACATCAAGCTCGACTTCGAGCGCCGCGCCCGCATCGGTCTCGACGAGGCGATCCTCGCGAGCGGCAAGACGGTAGCCCATCTCACCGCCATTCTCGATGAGGCGACGCAGCACAACGCGCGCTTCCTGTTCACGCGCCTCACGCGCGAGCAGAGGGACGCGCTGCCGGAGCACCATCGTTCCCGCATCGACTACGACGATCTGTCCCGTACCGGGTATTTCGGCGATCCGCTGCCGCTGGTGACGCAGACGCGCATCGCCGTGGTTGCAGCCGGCACCTCCGACATCAACGTGGTGCGCGAGATCTCTCGCACCCTCAACTGGTACGGCGAGCCCGCGCTGGAGGTCACGGACGTAGGGCTGGCCGGCGTCTGGCGCCTGCTCGAGCGCATCGAGGAGATCCGCCACATGCCCGTGGTGATCGTGGTGGCGGGCATGGACGGCGCACTGCCCACGGTAGTGGGCGGTCTGGTGCCGGGCGTCGTGATCGGCTGCCCCACGTCCAACGGCTACGGCGTGGCGACGGGTGGAACGGCGGCGCTCAACACGATGCTGTCGAGCTGCTCATCGGGTTTGCTGGTAACGAACATCGACAACGGCTTCGGTGCGGCCTGCGCGGCGTTGCGGGTGTTGCAGGCGCCTCGGTGAAGAGCACCGGTACTTCCTGAAACACGAAGGACACGAGGAGCACGAGGGAGCACGAAGAAACCAGGGTGGCCGTCCTTGCCTTTCCTTCGTGCCCCTCGTGTCCTTCGTGTTGAAAGAGGTTTCAGCTTTTGGCCCGCAACTCGATATGAGGAGAATGCAATGGGACTCTTGGACCAGATCGCAGGTGCACTCGGCGGGCAGATGGGCGGCGGCGCGGGACAGAACCAGATGATCCAGCTCGTCATGCAGCTGCTGCAGAACCACCCGGGCGGGCTGCAGGGCCTGATCGAACAATTCACCCGTGCCGGGCTCGGACAGCAGGCCGCTTCCTGGGTCGGCACCGGCCAGAACCTGCCGATCTCCGCCGAGGACCTCATGAAGGTGTTCGGCGGCGGCGGCGGTCAGCTGCAAGACATGCTGTCGAAGCTCGGCATGCAGCAGAACGAAGCCATGGGCGGACGCGCCCAGGTGCTGCCGGGTGTGGTCGACCGCCTCACGCCCAACGGCAGCATGCAGGACGACCTGGTCGCGCAGGGCCTGGACCTGCTGAAGAACCTGAAGATCTAGGAGGTCGCTGCCGCGATTTCCTCGAGAAGGCAATCGTCGGCAAGGGTCGTGAGTGGCGAGAAGTCGCGATTCGCGAACCATTCGGCGCGCTTGCCCGAAGTCGTCGGGTTGTCGCAGGCGGCCACGTTGAGATAGGCGATGGTGCGCTCGTAAGGCGTGATGTTGCCTACCGAGCCGTGTACCAGATTGCAGTGCATGAAGAGCGCCGTTCCCGCCGGTCCGGTGACGGCGTCGACGCCGCCCTCTTCGGTGAGTTCTGCGATCAAGGCCTTCGGCAGTTCCATCACCGAGTAGCCGCTGCGATCGAGGTCGCGCGAGGTGTCGTCGATGTGGCCGTGGCGCTGCGAGCCCGGAATTACCATGAGCGGCCCGTTGGCCGCCGTCATGTCGTTCAGGAACAGGCCGATCATCAACGCCTTCGGCGATTGCATGCCGTCCTCGAAGCGCCAGGTGGCGTAGTCCTGGTGCCACCACCAGCCCTGCCCGTCGAAGGCGGCCTTGGGGTTGAGGCGGGTCTGGTGGATGTAGATGTCACCGCCCAGCAGCTGCCGCGCCGGTTCGATCCAGCGCGGATGCCGGGATAGCCGCCGGTAGATGTCGTCGAACCGGTGCGCTCCGTAGACCACTCGTACCGCGTCGTTGCTGCGCTCGCGCACCACTTCGGGCCGATCGGTCATGGTCTTGATGCGATCGAGTGCGGCGCGCAGCACGTCGACTTCGTCGCGCGTGAACAGCGCCGGCACGGTGATGTAGCCGTTGCGCTCGAAAGTCTTCAGTTGTTCCTGGGACAGCTTCATGCCATACCTCCACGATCCGACGTCGCGGAGAATAGCAGCGCTGGGTCAGCCGTGATGGCCGCCCAGATACGCCGCACGCACTTCCTCGTTCCCCAGCAACTCCTGCGGCGTGCCTTCCACGGTGAGTGAACCAGTCTCCAGCACGTAGCCGCGATCGGCCACCGACAGTGCCATATTGGCGTTCTGCTCCACCAGCAGGATGGTGGTCCCCGCCGCGCGGATCTTGCGGATGGTGCCGAACAGGTTCTGTACGATCAGCGGCGCGAGACCGAGCGACGGTTCGTCCAGCAGCAGCAACTTCGGTCTTGCCATCAGTCCGCGCGCCACGGCGAGCATCTGCTGCTGGCCACCGGACAGGGTCCACCCGAGCGCGTTCTCGAAGGGTTTGATCTCCGGAAAGATGGTGAACTTCTCGTCGGCCTCTTCCTCGAGCTGCCGGCGCGGCACGCCCTTGCGGTTCGAAGCGCCGAGCAGGATGTTCTCGCGTACCGTGAGGCCGGGAAAGATGCGGCGGCCTTCCGGGACGTGGCTGATGCCGAGGCGTGCGATCGCTTCCGGGCCGAGCTTCTGGACCGGTTTGCCTTCGAACAGCACTTCGCCCTGTGCAGGCACCACCAGCCCGGAGATGGTCTTGAGAGTCGTGCTCTTGCCTGCGCCGTTGGCCCCGAGCAGGGTGACCAGTTCGCCTTGCTCGACGCGCAGGCTGACGCCCTTCAACGCCTGGACGTTGCCGTAGTAGCTTGCGACGTTGCGCAATTCAAGCAGCGGCATTCGTCTCTCCCGCGGTGCCCAGATACGCGGCGATCACGTCCGGGTTGCGCAGCACTTCGGCCGGGGCGCCCTCGGCGATCTTGCGGCCGAAATTGAGCACGGTGATGCGATCCGACACCTTCTCCACCAGACCCATGTCGTGGTCGATCAGGAAGATGGTGAGGCCGTGACCGCGCAGGCGCTTCAGCAGTTCGACGAACTCCATCTTCTCGGTCTGGTTGAGGCCCGCGGCGGGTTCGTCCAGCAGCAGCAGCTTCGGATGCCCGGCGAGCACGCGCGCGATCTCCACCAGGCGCTGGTGGCCATAGGGCAGGTTCCGGACGATCACGTGGGCCCGGTCCGCCATGCCGACGAACTGCAGTGCGGACATGGCGCGATCGCGCAAGGCCTTGTCGCCCTTCGGAATCGGATTGTTGTCGCGCTGTGCGCCCACCATCACGTTCTCGAGCGCCGACAACGAGGCGAACAGGCGGATGTTCTGGAATGTGCGACCGACGCCGCGGCCGGCACGCTGGTGCGGCTTCAGCATCGAGACGTCTTCACCATCCAGAACCACCTTGCCACCCGTGGGCCGGTAGATGCCGCTCACCACGTTGAGCGACGTCGTCTTGCCCGATCCGTTCGGGCCGATCAGCGCATGCACGGTGCCGCGCTGCACGTCGATGTCGATGCCGTCCACGGCCTTCAAGCCGCCGAAATGCTTCTGGAGGTTCTCCAGCCGCAGCAGGGGACCGTTGCCTGCACCCTGCACGTCCAGCACCAGCGGTCGCACCCCGGACACATCGGTGGTGACCTGCGTCTTCACGAGCTTCGCGCGCAGGTTCTTGATGAGACCCCAGATGCCCTCGTACAGGAACACCATGATCAGGATCACGCCGAGGCCGTAGACGGCGAGGTAGACGTCCTTGATGAAACGCAGGGATTCCGGCAGGTGCTTCAGCCACTCGGGCAACTGCACGATCAGCACCGTGCCGATCACGCCGCCGAAGGGCGACTGGGCACCTCCCAGCAGCGTCGCCGTCAGGAACTCGATCGAGCGCGCGAAGTTGAAATTGTCCGGGCTGATGTAAGCGAAACCGCCGGCATAAAGGGCGCCGCCAATGGCACCGAGCAGCGCCGAGAGCGCAAACGCGATCACCTTGGTGCGCAGGGTATGGACGCCGACCACCTCCGCGGCCAGCTCGTTCTCGCGCACCGACCGCATTGCTCGTCCGAGGCGGGTCGACGGCAGGTACCAGACGGCGAACACCAGTGCGTAGAGCACGATCGTGCACAGCAGCAGGTAGGCCTTGTCGTCGGCGAGTTCGAGCCCGAGGATGGAAGGGCGGCCGATGCCGGCGATGCCGTCGGGTCCGTGGGTCACTTCCACCCAGTTGACCAGGATCAGGTCGAAGATCTGCTGGAAGCTGATGGTGATCATCGCCAGATAGTGGCCGCCGAGGCGCAGCGTGGTGAGGCCCAGCGCCAGTCCCGCGACGGTCGCGGCGCCGACACCCAGTGCGAGCGAGATCCAGAAGTTGATGCCGCCGCTCACCGTGCCGAGCGCGACGCCGTAGGCACCGAGCCCGAAGAACGCGGCCTGGGCGAGATTGATCTGCCCGGTGTACCCGAGGACCACCACCATGCCGAGGACGGCGATGGCGTAGGTCACCGCCTGCATGAACATCTGCACCACGTAGGTGCTGACCTGCAGCTGATAGGGAATCAGCGGCAGCGCGATCGCGATGATCGCGAGCACGATCAACGCCGGCAAGGAGATCCGGTTCTGCATGCTCAAGCCTTCTCGGACACCTTCTCCCCGAAGATCCCCTGGGGCCGGAAGAGCAGGAACAGGAACAGCGCGAGGAACGCGTAGGCGTCCTTGTAGGGCACGGAGATGTGCTGTGCCGCGAGGCTCTCGATCACGCCGAGCAACAGCCCACCGACGATGGCGCCCTTCACGTCACCGAAGCCGCCGATGATCGTGGCGGCGAAAGCCTTCAGCGCAATGATGGAGCCCATGCCGATGGACACGAACAGGATCGGCCCCACCAGCACCCCGGCGATTCCGCCCAGCACCGCGCTGTAGATGAACGTGATGGCGATCATCAGCGCCACCGGGATGCCGAGCAGCCGGGCCATGTCCTTGTCCTGCGACGTGGCCTGCAGCTTCTTGCCGAGCAGCGTCTTCTCGAAGAAGAGGAAGGTGAAGAACACCAGCGCCACCGTCGCCACCAGGATCACGATGTACTGGCTGTCGAGGAACACGCCGCCCAGGGTGATGCCGTCGAAGTTGAGCAGCTTGTCGAGCGGCTTGGGTTGCGGACCGGCGACGTAGAGGACGGTGTTCTGCAGGAAGATGGACGCGCCCAGGGTGCTGATCAGCACCGGCAGGAACGATCGGTGTCGCAGCGGATAGTAGACGCCGTAGTTGAACAGCACGCCGAAGACCGCCATGGCCAGCAAAGCGCCGATGAACGCGATCCAGTAGGGCCAGCCGAGCCCGGTGAAGAACAACACCATCGCGTAGCCGCCCAGCATGGCGAAATCGCCCTGGGCGAAATTGACGACGTTCGTGGCGCGGATGATAAGCACGAAGCCGAGCGCCACGAGCGCGTAGATGCTGCCCAACCCGAGGCCGGTGAACAGGATCTGCAGGTTTTCGGTGACGAACTGCACGGTCTGCCTCGCTCGGAACCCTTGCCGCCGGACCGTCTTTTCTGACTGCTGCGGTCCGGCGGCGGGTTCCCCTCCCCCAGTGTGTGTCGAATGAAGAAAGTACGTTGCTTGCGCAACGCACTTTCTTCATTCGAGTTGATCAGACGCCGGGCTTGGGGCGGCCCGGCGCCCGGCGTGGAACAACAACTTGGAAAATGCGTCGCGGTTGCGGAGGCTCGTGCCCGTAAGGCCTTAGTCCTTGAAATCGATGTGTTTGATGAAGGCGACCTTGCCGGCTTCGTTCTTCACGACGTTGTAGCCGCGCAGGCCGTCGCCGTTCTCGTCGAAGTTGTAGGTGCCTTCGACGCCCTTCCAGCCCTTGATCGAGACGATCGCCTTGCGGATGGCTTCCGGATCGGTGCTCCTGGCCGTGTTGATCGCGAGCGCCAGGACGCGCAGCGCGTCGTAGGCCCAGCTCGAGTACACGTCGGGGTCGAGCTTGTAGGTGTCGCGGTACAGCTTCGTGTAGGCCTTGGATTCGGGGGTGGCGTCCGGCGTGAAATCGGCGATGCCGTAGACGCCGTGCAATGCCGGGCCGGCCAGTTTCATCGCGGTGTCGGTGACGACCGAGGGCGACCCCACCCACTCCGCGGCGACGCCGAGTTGCCGGAGCTGCTTCGCGAAGATGCCGACGTCGGGCGAGTTGGTCATGTAGGACCCGATGACGTCCGCACCGGACTTCTTGATCGCGAGTACGACCGGCGTGAAGTCCTGCGAGTTGTTGGTGTAGCCCTGCACCAGCACCGGTGTCACGCCGAAACTCTTCAGCGCCGCGGTGAGCGCGTTCATGCCCCCCGACCCGAATGCGTCGGTCGAGTGAATGATGGCCCACTTCTGCTTCTTGAGCGTGTTGACGCCGAAGTCCGCGATCACGCGCGAGGAGTAGGAGTCGTTCGGTCGGGCCCGGAACACCCAGCGATTGTTCACCTTCGTGAGGCTGGGGTCGGTACCGCCGATCATGGTCGGGATGCCGGCCTTGGCGACGGTGGGCGAAGCGGCCTGGATCTGCGTGCTGCGGATCGGACCGATGATGGCCACGATGCCGCCTTCGCCGAAGAGCTTGGAGAAGGCGAGCACGGTGCCGGGATTCGTGCTCTGGTTGTCCTCGAGCTTGAGTTCGAGCTTCTTGCCGAGCACGCCGCCGGCGGCGTTGATTTCCGCGAGGGCAAGCTTCGCGCCGTTGTGGGTGTAGACGCCGGCTTCGGCGTTGGGACCGGTCGCCTCGTTGACCAGCCCGATCTTCACCGTGTCCTCTGCGTGAGCGCAGACGGTCCACGCTGCGGCCAACGCAGCCGCGGCGATTCCGGCAAGACGGCGCATCTCCCCTCCCTTCGTGCTGTTGCGCGCCACGGACCCTCATCCCGAGTCTCTTTCTGCCGGCGCTGGCCCGACGCAACCCTAGGATTGGCGAGCGGGGCCGTATGCTATGTTCCGCTCGAGAACGCTGTCAACGAATTCCCGCGCCGCAGCGCGCCATGCCGACGTTGCCCAATCACAACCCCACCGGACGTTTCTCCGATCGTGTCGCCGACTACGTGCGTGCACGACCGGGCTATCCGGCCGAGCTCGTCGACGTGCTGGCGCGACGTTGCGACTTCACCCCGCGCGCCGCGGTTGCCGACGTCGGTAGCGGTACCGGTCTGCTCGCCCGCTTGTTCCTGGAGCATGGCAACCGCGTGTTCGGCATCGAACCGAACGCCGAGATGCGCGCGGCCGGCGAGGAGTTCCTGCGCGCCTATCCGCAGTTCCGCAGCATCGACGGCGGTGCGGAGGCGACGACACTGCCGGGCGCCGTCGTCGACTTCGTGACCGCGGGCCAGGCGTTCCACTGGTTCGACCGGGAACGCGCGCGACAGGAATTCGCCCGCATCCTCAAACCTGGCGGGTGGGTCGTGCTGATCTGGAACGATCGTCGCCTCGATGCCACACGGTTCCTGCGCGGGTACGAGGATCTGCTGGTGCGCCACTGCCCGGACTATCTGCAGGTCGTCCACCGCAACGTCGATGCGCCGGCGCTGCAGCGGTTCTACGGTCCGCAAGGCTACGCCGAAGTCGTGCTGGACAACCGGCAGCGCTTCGACTGGGACGGCCTGGTGGCCCGGCATCGCTCGTCGTCCTTCGTGCCGAAGACCGGGCACGAGGCCGGCATGCTCGAGCTGCGGGCGTTGTTCGACGCCCAGCAGGTCGGCGGGCAGGTCGAGTTCGAATACGACACCCGCGTCCAGTTCGGGCAGTTGTCCTGACGGGAACCTGGACGGAACAGCACGGGTCGGACTGGTTCCATGCGCCGCTTGCACATCCTCGTTCCACTGATCGGCATCGCGCTGCTGTGTGCGGGGTGCAGCACGATCCGGTTGAGCTACGGCCAGGCCGAACGCATGGGGGTATGGTACGCGGAGAGCTATGTGTCGCTCGACCGCCAGCAAAGCCGCCTGCTCGGCCAGCAACTCGTGGACTTCAAGCAGTGGCACTGCAGCACCCAGCTGGCCGGCTATGCGGCATGGCTGCGCGAGGTGGGCGAGGAGTTCCAGCCCGGCGTGAATGCTGAGCGTATCGCCATGCGCTTCGCCGACCTTCAGCAGTTCGCGCGAGTGATGGGGGACCACGCTGCGCCGCGCCTGGAGGCGATCAGCCACTCCTTGAGCGAGGCCCAGCTGGCCGAGTTGCAGCGCAGCTTCGACAAGGGCAACCGGAAGTACCGGGACCGATGGATCGACGTGCCCGAGCCGACGGTCCGGGCCGAGCGCGCGAAGCGCCTGCAAGCGCGTATCGAGTGGTGGATCGGCCCGCTCGGCAAGCGTCAGCGCCCGCTGGTGGAGGCCTGGAGCCGCGAGCTGCGGATGACCGGCCCGGATACCCTGGCGAGTCGCACGCGCTGGCAGTCCGAACTCGTCCGGACGCTGCAGTATCGCAGCAGGGATACGCAGCGCGTGGCGCAGCTGCGGTCCCTGCTGGCAGAGCCCGACCGGTACTGGACCCCGGGACTGCTCGAGCAGGTGGAGGCGAATCGCAACCTGACGATCGACCTTCTGGTCGGGGTCGCCAATGCGATGGACGAAGCTCAAAGCAAGCGCGTGCGTGCCCGAGCGGCCGCGCTCGCCGCCGACCTGGACGCGCTCGTCTGTCCCTCGGGCCGCACGGTCGCGGATGCCGGCTAGATTGATCGTCGCCGTGGGCCGCCGCGTGGTGCCGATGCTGGTACTGGCACTGCTCGCCTTGCCCGTCCCGTCGGCAGCGGAGCAACTTTCCGTGATGCACGGTTTCGCGGACCAGTCCAGCTTCACGCTCTGGGCCCAGAAGCGCGGACCGGGCCGGATCGGTGTCGAGTTCTCGGTGCTCGACGGCAATGCCGCCGTGCACAGTATCGACACCGAAGCTTCGCGCGACCGCGATTTCGCGGTGGTGTTGCGCCTGGCCGGGCTCGAACCGGGCACGCGCTATCGCTACCGGCTGCTGGCCGACGGCCAGCCCACGGGCGACGTCGGCACCTTTCGCACCCAGGCACTGTGGGAGTGGCGCACCGATCCACCGGCCGTGAGCATCGCCGTCGGCTCGTGCGCGTACCTCAACGACGGCCGTTTCGACCGGCCAGGCACGCCCTATGGCGGCGGCTACGGCATCTTCGACGCGATCGCCGCGCAAGCCCCCGACGTCATGCTGTGGCTCGGCGACAACGTGTATTTCCGCGAGCCGGAGTGGACCTCCGCCGAAGCGATGAACGACCGGTACCGCGCCTATCGCGAGCTGCCGGAACTGCATCGCCTGTGGCGCGCTACGTCGCATCTCGCCATCTGGGACGACCACGACTACGGCCCCAACGATGGTGATGCCTCGTTCGTCCTGAAGGGTGCAGCGCTCGACACCTTCAAACGCTACTGGCCCAATCCGACCCACGGCTTGCCGGGTGTCCCAGGCGTGTTCACGCAGGTGCGCGTGGCCGATGCCGATCTGTTCCTGCTCGACGATCGCTGGTACCGCTACCCGAACCGCTATCCCAACGTACCGGACAAAGCGCTGCTCGGCCCGCAGCAGCTCGAGTGGCTGAAGCAGGCGCTGCTGTCTTCCAACGCGACCTTCAAGGTGGTCGCGATGGGCACGCAGTTCTGGAATCGGGTCAGCCGATTCGAAACCTGGCAGAACTACCCCGACGAGCAGCAGAAGTTGCGCGACTGGCTGCGCGAACAACGCATCTCCGGAGTCGTCTTCCTGTCCGGCGACCGGCACTTCTCGGAGCTGCTGCGCCTGCCGCGCGAGGGTACCTACCCGCTCTACGAGTTCACTTCGTCGCCGCTCACCGCCGGCGCCTTCGCGAATCCCGACGGGCTGGAGCGCAGCAATCCCGACCTCGTGCCCGACACCCTCGTTACCCAGCGCAGTTTCGGCATGGTCCGGCTCGCGGGTCCGAAGGGCAACCGTACACTGACGTTCGAGGCATACGACGGCGACGGTATCCTGTTGTGGAGCCGGGCAGTCGGCGCCGCCGAGTTGCGCTAGAAGGCGTCGGATTGTCAGCAGCGTTGCGGCGAGGGATGGCGGGGCTTTGCGTGGCGTTGGTCGGTGCGATGCTTGTGCCGTACGCCCTCGCCGACGTCGTCGTGATGAAGAATGGCGACCGCCTCACCGGAACCGTGAGCCGTTTTCGCGCCGGCAAGCTGGATCTCGACACGAGCTACGCCGGGACCGTGACCATCGACACCGACGAGGTGGAGTCGCTCGTCACCGACGGTGACGTGACGGTGCTCATGAAGGACTACACGCGGCTCATCGGCCGGCTCGCGGTGAGTGCCGGCCGCGCGAGCGTGATCACCGCGCCGGATGCGGCACCCATCCCGGTGGACGCAAAGCGCGTCGCCTCGCTCGAGCCCGGGCGCCTCGGCGACAAGGACTGGCAGTTCACCGGCCGCATCAATCTCGGCATCTCCAACACCGACGGCAATACCGACCTGCGCCGCTACAACTTCGACAGCGAAGCGATCGCGCGGCGCGATCGCAATCGTTGGACCGCCACGGCACGTGCGAACGAAGCGACCGACAGCAAGGTCGAGACCGAGATGAACGCCATCGTCGGCCTCAAGTACGACCGGTTCGTCGACGAGCGGCTGTACGGCTACGGTGCCACGACGTTCGAGCACGATCGCTTCAAGGACCTGCGCCTGCGGTCCACCTACGGCGCCGGGATGGGCTTCCAGGTCTTCGAGGGCCGGCCCACCAACCTGGCGCTCGAAGCGGGTGTGGACCGCGTGAACGCCCTCTTCTTCGATGCGCCGGACGAGCGATTCTTCGCGCTGCGGCTGGGGTCGCGTTTCGATCGCTGGTTGTGGGACGACGCGATCCAGGTGTTCAACAACAACCAGCTCTACGCGAGCCTGGAAGACATCCGCACCAGCTTCCTGCGCACCCAGTCAGGTCTGCGGTTTCCGCTGCGCAGCGGCATCCTCGCCTCCTTGCTGTTCAATCTGGACTGGGATGGCAATCCGGCGCCCGAGCGCAAGAGCGTCGATCGGCAGCTGATCTTCAGCCTCGGGTACCGGTGGTAGCGCGGTATCTGCGCGCATTTGCCTCCATCCCGACCTTCCCCCGGCGAAGCTGGGGGAAGGAGAGTAGTACATTCCCCGCCCCCGGCTCTGCCGGGGGAAGGTCAGGGTGGGGGCAAACGGTACTTGTCGCGCAACGCGCGCGTCGCCGCCGCGATCGCAGCAAGCTTCTGTTCCGCAATGACCGCGGACGCCACGGGATTGTCGGCGAATGTCGCGAACCCGCAATCCGGATGCAGCAGCACGCGCTCCAGGCCGAAGATCCGGATCGCCGTCTCGGCTCTCGCGACGATCTCGTCCACTGATTCGATGCGCGCGTGTTTCTGGTTCACCACGCCGACGCCCACGCGGCGGTCGTCCGGCAGCGACCGCAGGACGTCGATCTCGCCGGCGCGTGGCGTGCACAGCTCGAGCGAGAAGGTCCCGACGTTCATCGCGGCGAAGGTCGGTACCAGCGGTGCGTAGTCTCCGGCGAGACAGGTGCTCTCGTCCGGAGTCCAGTTGCCGCGGCACATGTGCAGAGCGATCCTCTCGCGCGGAAAGCCGGCCGTCACGGCATTCACCAGATCGCGTGCGAAAGCGAGTTCCGTGGATGCGTCGCCCCTCTCGGATAGCGCTCCGCACATGAAGCTGCGGCGCTGCTTGGGCCCGGTGAATACCACCTCGGACAGGACCGGTTCATCGAACTGTACCAACGCCACGCCCGCTCCCAGCAGATCGGCGAGTTCCTCGCGCAGCACGCGCACGATGTCACGGGCGATGTCATCGCGCGAAGCGTAGGCATTCTCGGTGAGACATTCGAGCCACAGCGTGCGCGCGAGGAGGTAGGGGCCGGGCAGCGCCACTTTCGCCGGGCGGTCGCTCAGCGTCATGAGGAATCGAGCTTCGTGCAAGGCGATCGGACGACTGCGCCCGAGCGGCCCGAACACGGCGGGATGACGAACCTCCCCTGCCGGGACGTCGAGCGCACGCAGCTCCTCGGCGAACTCCTCGGGGTCGTCCACCAACGGCAGCAGGTCCGTGAGCGGAATGAGTTGGCAGTTGTCCAGGCGCGCGCCGACGAAGCTCGCGTAGCTGTCGCGGCGCTGTTCGCCATCCGTGACGACGTCGACGCCTGCGCGGATCTGGGCGTCCACGGCAAGGCGCACGGCATCGTCCGCAGTCGATTCGAACTCCGCTTCCGGCAGCCGGCCTTCGAGCCGCTCGTGCAGGGCCCGGATCAACCAGCGCGGCCGCGGCCAACTGCCGATGCCCATGACCGACAGGGGGGCGATCGCCGGTGCGGGGGCCGGCACCGGCAGGCGATCGGGTTTGCTCACGGGTATCGGTTGCCGTGCAACCGGCGCAACCCGAGGTGCCCGCACCGTCGTCGGAGCGCGCTCTGCCAACGCACCTTTGCAGACGAGGTAGGCCCGTTCGCGACCCTCGCGTTGCGCCATCGACACGAACTCGTTGCCCGTGAGCCGGCACCATGCGGGCAGATCCTCCTGCACCGAAGTCTCGGTGGAAAGGATTTCCAGCAGCGCCCCGCGCGGCAGCGGGTCGATGTGGCGGCGGATCAGGAGCAGCAAGCCGTTGCCGCAATCGAGATCGCCGCCGTCGAAACTCGCATCCGGCGTGAGTGAAGAGGTAGTCAAGGAAAGGCCAAAGCCTGAAACACGAAGGACACGAAGTGCACGAAGGAAACCCAGGAGACTTTCGTTCGAGTTCCTTCGTGTCCTTCGCGTCCTTCGTGTTGAAAGAGGTTCTTCCGCTGCTCAATACGACAGGCACGGAGTCCCGTCGGACAGGAACTCCACGAGCTTGGCTCCGCCAACGATCGTCGCACCCGCGATCAGACCGCCCTCGTCCAGCTTGCGTTTCTTGAAGCACGGCGAGCAGACCCAGATCTTGCCGCCCGCCTTCACGAAATTCTCGATGAGTTCCTTGAGCGGCGCGAAGCCCTCTTCGTGAATCGCATCGGCTACACCCTTCTGCGACAGGCGCACGCCTTCGATCGAAAGGAACACGAGCGTGTCCTGGGCCGAGGCGACAGCGGCGTTGGCCACGACGAACGCGACCGTGGCCTTGTCGGTGTTGTCGGTGGAGCAGGCGAGCGCTACACAGAATTTTCCGGTACCCGGCATGGTGGAGTCTCCTCTTGTTTGATGGTCAGCGAGTGGTGGTCGGGGATGCCCGCTCGATCCAGTACAGGCAGCGCAGCGAGTCGTGCTCGATCAGCCGCTCACCCGTCATGCGGCACCAGGCCGGCAGATCCAGCGGGGCGCCGGTATCGGTTGCATGCACCCGGATCACCTCGCCCGGTTGCATCTCCTTCAGCAGGAAACGCAGCCGGATGACGAGATCGCCGCAACCGAGGTCGCCGGCGTCCCACTCGCGGTGATGGTCGGGTTCGCGCATCGAGTCCGCGAGGGTAGCTGTGCCCAGCGCGATCCGCAATCGGTGCGGCTCGCCTATGATCGCGCGTCGACCTACGCCCTGCCGGCACGCATGAGCCTCGTCTTCTACAGCAACACCGATGCCCCGGAACCCTGGCGCGAAGCCATTCGCGCCGCACTGCCGTCGCTGCCGTTCCATGTATGGCCACAGACCGGTGATCCGGCGGCAGTCCGCTACACGCTTGTATGGAAACCGCCGGCCGGTTGGCATGCCCGGTTTCCCCATTTGCGGGCGATCCTGTCGCTCGGTGCCGGCGTCGACGCGATCCTGGCCGATCCGCAGCTGCCACCCGACGTGCCGGTGCTGCGACTGCTCGATGCCGGGCTGAGCCGGCAGATGGCCGAGTACGCCGCCTACGGCGTGTTGCATTTTCATCGCCGCATGCACGAGTACGCGCTGCTGCAGCGCGACCGCCGATGGGAACCCCTGGCGCCCACGGCGACCGAGGATTTCGCCGTCGGCGTCATGGGGCTCGGCGTCCTGGGCAGCGAGGCCGCACGGCACATCGCCGCGTTGGGCTATCCGGTGCTCGGCTGGAGTCGCACGCCGAAGCGCATTCCCGGCGTGAAATGCTACGACGCCGAAGAACTGGACCGTTTCCTTGCGCATACGGCGGTGCTGGTGAACTTTCTGCCGCTCACGCGGGCCACCACGGGAATGCTCGATGCGCGCCTGTTCGCGAAACTGCCGAAGGGCGCCTGCCTCGTGAACCTCGCGCGCGGCGCCCACGTGGTCGATGCCGACCTCGTCGCCGCACTCGACAGCGGACAGATCGGCGGAGCGCTGCTGGACGTGTTCCACGACGAACCCCTGTCCGGGGATCATCCGTACTGGCGGCACCCGCGGGTGATCGTCACACCCCACGTCGCTGCCGTGACTCTCGCCTCGGAAGCCGCTGCCCAGGTGATCGCGAATCTGCGGCGCCTCGAACGCGGTGAACCGCCGCTCGGCGCCGTCGACCGCGCTGCCGGATACTGAATGCTCGCGATCTCGGAGGGCACGTCCGCCGTCGTGGCGGATGCCGATGCGCGTCCGCAGGCGCTACAGGTACTGCATCATCCCCAGCTCGAGGCGATGGGTCAGCAGTTCGTGGTGCGGGTAGACGCGGATCCGATACTCGAGCCGCCCGCACATCTCGGGGGTGAGCGCGAGCGCGAACCGGTGTTCCTTCTCGTCGGTGACCGTGCCGTCCGGTTCGAACCGGAAGTGGCTCACGCGCTTCTGCGAATCGAGATGGGTACGCCGCGCCAGTTCCAGTTCGACCACCACGTCCTCGGGTTTCATCCCGTCCAGGAACACGGCCACTTCGAGGCGGATGCCTTCGCCGAAGGCGATGCGGCGCGGTGCGGCGTCCAGCCGCCGTAGACGCAGGTTGCCCCAGCACTGGCGGATGTGGGTTTTCCATTCGGCCAGCCGGCGCGCATTGGCGTAGTCGCTCTCGCTGTGCCGGCGCCACTGGCGCGTCGCCGGCAGGTAGAACTTGGCGACGTACTCGTTCACCATGCGGGTGGAGTTGAAACGCGGCAGCAGGGTCGCGATCGAATGCTTCGCCATCTTCACCCACTCGGGTGAGAAGCCCATCTCGTTGCGCGAGTAGTAGCTGGGAATGACGTGGTCCTGCAGCAGTTCGTAGAGCGTCTTCGATTCCTCGAAGTTGCGCCGGTGCTCGTCGAGGGATTCGGAAACCGGCTTGATGGCCCAGCCGTTCTTGCCGTCGTAGCCCTCGTCCCACCAGCCGTCGCTCACCGAAAGGTTCAGCACGCCGTTGATGCCGGCCTTCATGCCGGAGGTGCCGCTCGCTTCGAGCGGAAAGACCGGGTTGTTGAGCCACACGTCGACGCCGGAGACGAGTCGGCGCGCGAGGCGCAGGTCGTAGTTCTCCACCAGCAGAACACGCCCTTCGAACTCCTGCATGCGCGAGATCTGGTTGATGCGACGGATCAGGTCCTGGCCGGGCACGTCCGCCGGGTGGGCCTTGCCGGCGAAGATGAACAGCACCGGGCGCTCGTCGTTGCAGACGATCTGGCGCAGCAGGTCGAGGTTCTCGAACAGCAGTGCCGCGCGCTTGTAGGTGGCGAACCGGCGTGCGAAACCGATCGTCAGCACGTTCGGATTCGCCGGGTCGGTGAACTTGAGCAGGCGGTCGAGGTGCGCTTCCGAGCCGTTGTTGCGGAAGTGCTGGCGCGAGATGCGATGGCGTACCAGGTAGAGCATCTGCGCCTTGAGCGACTGCCGAACGCTCCAGAACAGGTGCTGGGGAATTTCGTCGATGCGCTGCCAGAACCCGGCGTCGGTGATGTGCTGGGTCCATTCGTAGCCGAGGAACTTGTCGAACTGGTCGGCCCATTCCTGCGCGAGGAAGGTGGGCACGTGCACGCCGTTGGTGACGTACGACAACGGATTCTCGCGCGGGTCCACCTGCGGCCACATGGCCGACAGGATGCGAGACGATACGCCGCCGTGGATGCGCGAGACGCCGTTGTGGAAGCGCGAGCCGTGGATCGCGAGTGCGGTCATGTTGAACTCGCCGCCGTCGCCCATGCGACCGAGTGCCAGGAACTGCTCGCGCGTGATGTTGAGATCGCCGATGAACTTGTCGAAGTAGCTCGTCATCATGTCGACCGGAAAATGGTCGTGGCCTGCCGGCACCGGCGTGTGCGTGGTGAAGACCGTGTTGGCAGCGACCGCCTCCATGGCCGTGGCGAAGGGGTGACCCTGCACCACCAGCTCGCGCATGCGCTCCAGCACCAGGAACGCGGCGTGCCCTTCGTTGATGTGCCAGACCGTGGGCTTCAGGCCCAGCGCCGCGAGCGCCCGCACCCCGCCGATGCCCAGCACCAGTTCCTGTTCGATGCGATCGGTCCGGTCGCCGCCGTAGAGGCGGTGCGTGATGTCGCGATCGTGCGGGGCGTTCTTCTCGATGTCCGCGTCGAGGAGGTAGAGCGTGACGTGGCCGACGCGCGCCTGCCAGACCTTGAGCCAGATCCTGCGGCCGGGAAAGTCCACCGACACGAAGACGTCGGTGCCGTCGGTGCCGGCAACCGGCGAGATCGGAAGATCCTCGAAATCGGAATCGCCGTAGGACGCGTGCTGATTGCCGTCGGCGTCGATGGTCTGGGAGAAGTAGCCCTGGCGGTAGAGCAGCCCGACGCCGACGAACGGCAGGCGCATGTCGCTGGCCGCCTTGCAGTGGTCACCCGCGAGGATGCCCAGGCCGCCCGAGTAGATGGGCAGCGATTCGTGGAAACCGAACTCGGCGCAGAAATAGGCGATGAGGTCGTTCTGGCGCAACCACTCGGAGCCGTTGCGCCGCAGCGGTTCGTCCTTGTAGCTGTCGTAGGCCGACAGCACCCGGTTGTAGGAGTTGATGAAGACCGGGTCGTCGGCTGCCTCGATGAGGCGCTGCTCGTCGACGCGCTTCAGGAAGGCCTTGGGGCTGTGGCCCACCGCATCCCACAGGCTGGTGTGCAGCCGCGAGAAGAGCGAGCGGGTCGGTCGGTCCCAGCTATACCAGAGATTGTCGGCCAGTTCCTCGAGTCGGGCGAGGCGGCGCGGGATCTTCGGGTGGACTTCGAGGAGGAAGGTGTTGCCGGATGGCATGGCGGTGCGATCCGAGGGAGGAGGTGTGACCCGATTGTAGCGCGCACCCTCCAGGGACTCACCGGCCGCACCACCGTGGTGCGGGCAAGTGGCCTGCGCCCTACAGCACGTACCGGGCGAGGTCTTCGGTCGCCGCGAGGCTGCCCAGGCGGGCGTCCACCGTGGCGGCGTCGATGGTCACCGACCGGCCTTCGAGCTTCGCGGCATCGAACGAGATGTCTTCCAGGAGCTTCTCCATCACCGTGTAGAGCCGGCGCGCGCCGATGTTCTCGGTACGTTCGTTCACCTGCCAGGCGATTTCGGCCAGGCGGCGGATGCCGTCCTCGGTGAATTCGAGCTTGACGCCTTCGGTCGCGAGCAGCGCTTCGTACTGACGGGTCAGGCAGGCATCGGTGGACGTGAGGATGCGCTGGAAGTCTTGCACCGACAGCGACTCCAGCTCCACACGGATGGGAAAGCGTCCCTGCAGCTCAGGGATGAGGTCCGACGGTTTCGCCAGGTGGAAGGCGCCGCTGCCGATGAACAGGATGTGATCGGTCTTCACCATGCCGAACTTGGTGCTGACGGTCGTGCCTTCCACCAGCGGCAGCAGGTCGCGTTGCACGCCCTGGCGCGAGACGTCGGCGCCGTGGGCTTCGGAACGGCTCGCGATCTTGTCGATCTCATCGAGAAACACGATGCCATTGGCCTCGACGGATGCCAGGGCGCGGGTCTTGAGCTCCTCGTCGTTGACGAGCTTGGCCGCTTCCTCATCGGTGATGAGCTGCATCGCTTCGCGTACCGGCAGCTTGCGCAGCTTGCGCCTGCCGGCGCCCAGATTCTGGAACATGCCCTGGATCTGCTGCGTGAGGTCCTCCATGCCGGGCGGCGCCAGGATCTCCATGTTGGGGGCGGCCTGATTCACTTCGACTTCGATCTCCTTGGCGTCCAGTTCGCCCTCGCGCAGCTTCTTGCGGAATTTCTGCCGCGTCGCGTTCTCGCCCTCGGTGGCCGTGCTGCCGAACCCGGCATCGCGAGTGCCGGGCAGCAGCGCATCAAGCACGCGGTCCTCGGCGGCATCTTCGGCCCGGTGACGCACCTTCTTCATTTCCTGCTCGCGCGTCTGCTTGATCGCCATCTCGACCAGGTCGCGCACGATAGTGTCGACGTCGCGCCCGACGTAGCCCACTTCGGTGAACTTGGTCGCCTCCACCTTGATGAACGGGGCATCGGCCAATCTTGCGAGGCGCCGTGCGATTTCGGTCTTGCCCACACCGGTGGGGCCGATCATCAGGATGTTCTTCGGCGTGATCTCCTGTCGCAGCGGATCGGCCACCTGCTGGCGGCGCCACCGGTTGCGCAGCGCGATGGCCACGGCTTTCTTCGCGGCCTGCTGACCGACGATGTACTTGTCCAGTTCGTGGACGATTTCCTGGGGGGTCATGGCGGACATGGCAAAGGGCGGCGCAGCGCGAGGCAACGCCTGCCGGGCGAATCGAACGTTAGTCGAGCGTCTCGATCACGTGCGACTGGTTGGTGTAGATGCACAGGTCACCGGCGATGGTCAGTGACTTCTTGACGATGTCGGCCGGGGCGAGTTCGGTATTCTCCAGCAACGCGCGCGCGGCGGATTGTGCATAGGCTCCACCGCTGCCGATGGCCACCAGCCCCAGTTCGGGTTCGAGCACGTCGCCGTTGCCGGTGATGATGAGCGAACTCTCGCGATCGGCGACCGCGAGCATCGCTTCCAGCCGGCGCAGGATGCGATCGGTGCGCCAGTCCTTCGCCAGTTCCACGGCCGACCGGACCAGGTGGCCCTGGTGCTTCTCGAGCTTCGCTTCGAACCGCTCGAACAGCGTGAAGGCGTCGGCGGTGCCGCCGGCGAAGCCGGCCAGGATCCGGTCCTGGTACAGGCGGCGCACCTTGCGTGCGGTGGCCTTGACGACGATGTTGCCCAACGTGACCTGGCCGTCGCCGCCCAGGGCGACCTTGTTGCCGCGCCGGGCGGAAAGGATGGTGGTGCCGTGAAACTCGGCCATGGAACCCTGCGGAAAATTACGCCGAAGGGGGGACGATGGAGGCGTGACCGCCGAGATTCAAGAGCTCGAGCAGTGCGGCGACGAGCTGGTTGGGCCGGATGAGGCGGATGACCTTGCCCTCGCGGGTGAGCGAGGCGATGGTGTTGGCGAGTTGCGCGGCGCAGACGAAGTCGATGCGGTCGAGCTGGGACAGCTCGAGGTTGACGTACTGGTTCTCCGCGGCGAAGTCCATGAACGCGAGCATCTGGGTATCGTCCGCGCCGGTCATGATGCCCGTCAGGGAGAACTGCTCCCGCGTCGCATAGCGCGGCTCGGTACGGCGTTCACCCGGCAGGATCAGCTGGGGCTGCGGCATGATCAGGGGTTCCCAGGCGGGCGCCGCCACATCGGCCGCCAGGGCGTACTCGAGTGCGGTGCGCTCGAAGCCCGGGCGATCCTGGGCGAAGCGCAGCAGCGTGAGCAGCAATTCCCAGTACGCACGCCGGGTCGGTTCGATCTCCACGGCTGCGCGCAGCAATCGACCGAGCAGCCGGTCGCCGCTCAGGACGATGCCGTTGCCTGCCGCGATCAGCTGGTCGAGAGTCTCGGCCAGCAACCGGCAACCGGCTGCTTCCACGCCGGACAGCCGAGACAGATCCAGATGCACGACCGTGTGATGGCTGGCCGCCTCGCGCAGGCGCGCCAGCGTACCCACCGCACTCGCGTCCAGGGTGCCGCCCAGCGCCCAGCAGGCCTTGCCCCCGGTGCGCAGGGGTTCGGGCAGTCGGGCTTCGTGCTGTTGGCGCTCCTGTTCCGACACGGGGTCCTGGCCGAACCGCTGGCGAAAGTTGGCGACGACCGACTCGTAGTCCTTCCAGCGGCCTTCCAGGCGCAGCAGGTCGAGCAGCATCAGCCACAGCCGCACTTCTTCCGGGAACTGCTTCAACCCCTGCTCGAGCGCACGCCGGGCCTCGGCGACGTACCCGCCCGCGTAGCGCATGGCTGCGCTTTCCGCCGCCGGATGCAGCCGCCCCTGGATTTCGGAAACCTCGATGCTGGAGACGCTCATGGGAGCCGAGGCTAAAGCAGAAAGTGCGCCCTATGGTCCATCGGCCAGAGGGTAATCCGCTGCCTATGAGCGATCAAGCGATTGTTTTGTAAGACCTCACGTCCGGGACGTCAGGATCTTGCCGGCTCGCGACGCAGCTTGCCTGAGGTCAGTTTGCGCAGAATCCAGGTCGCGCTCGCGACGCAGACCATGGTCACGACCAGCACGGGGCCGAAGGGCTGATCCTTAGTGAGCGCAACCTGGAAGGCGACCACGTAGGCGATCACGCCCACCACCACGGCGATCACCAGCGATTGCCGCCAGCTCCGACCCCACTGGTAAGCGATCATCGTCGGCACGAAAACCAGGGTGAACGCGGCCATCACGCCGACCGACGCGGTGGCGAATGCGAGCCCCGCGGCGGCCAGCAGATCGAACGCCAGGTGGTAGCGCGCCGCCGACAGGCCGCTCGCGCGGAAGAAGTCGGGGAACATGCGCTCCAGCAGCAGCTTGCGCGACAGCCAGCGCATCAGCAGTGCGCCCACGAGCGCGAAGACCGCCATGCTCCACAGGTTCGAGGCGTCGGTGAAGTAGAGCTGCCCGTCGAACAGCGCATGCCCCAGATGGTCGGCCAGCGGTGCGTTCGCGAGCATGAGCACGCTGGCACCCCAACCCGCCACCATCAGGATCGCGTAGCCGTTGTTGCCGCTGCGGGCGAGCCAGGCCTTGGCGGCGGCGGCGATGCCCGACAGCGCGAGGCCGCCCACCAGCACCGGAGCACCGGCGATGGCCGCCGCCAGCGAACCCGCCGCGGCCAACTGCGCGAACGCGAGCGCGGCGAGCCATTCCTCGCGCAGGCGCAGATACATTCCCAGCACCGGCAGCACGGCGGCCACCAGCAGTCCCGTCATGAACGGGGTGAAAAACATCGGCTCGAACATGGCGGTCCAGTTCATGATTCCCCGACCTCCACGATGCGAGCTCCGAGCGCTTCCACGAACCGGCGATCGTGGCTCACGAGCAGGATCGCCCGTCGGTGGCGTTCCTGCGCTATGACCCGCTCGAGCAAGGCAACGCCGGCGGCGTCGACGTTGTTGGTGGGCTCGTCGAGCAGCGCCACGTCGACCGGCGCCGTGAGGCAGGCCCAGACCTGCAGCAGTTGCAGTTGCCCGCCGGAGAGCTCGGACAGCCGGCGTTCGAGCAGGGGCTGCAGCGAATCCGGCAGCGCTTGGGCATTGCCGCCGGTCAAGGCAAGCAGCTCCCCTCCCGACAAGGGGATGTCACGCAGCGACAGCGGATTCTGCTGCTGGTGCGAGACCCGCAACCCGGGACGGCGGGCGATGGTCCCTGCGAATACGCGGGCGCTGCCGCCGATCGCATTCATTGCGGTGGTCTTGCCGGAGCCGTTCGGACCCCACAACGCCACCACCTCCCCCGCACCGAGCACGAACGACAGCGGACCGACGACGGGCTCGTCATAGCCCGCCTCGACGCGCTGCAGCTCGATGCAGGGGGCAGCACTCATGGGTTCAGCCCTCGCCGGGCCGCCCCAAGAGGGCTGGCCCCCTTGGGGGGAGAGGCCGCAAGGCCTGTCGGGGGGAGCGTCATCTCAGCCCTCGCCGGGCCGCCCCAAGAGGGCTGGCCCCCTCGGGGGGAGAGGCCGCAAGGCCTGTCGGGGGGAGCGTCATTTCAGCCCTCGCCGGGCCGACCCAAGAGGGCTGGCCCCCTCGGGGGGAGAGGCCGCAAGGCCTGTCGGCGGGGATGTCACTTCAGCCCGGCAACGCCGTGAGTAACCGGCGGATGCAGTCGTCATAGAGCGAGAAAAGATCCTTCGCGCCCTCCGAACCCCCGACGGTCGCCGGCAGCATGACCGCCGGCACCTTGATGCGCTGGGCCAGCCACTCCGAAGCCGCCGGCGACTGATACGACGCACGCACGATCAGCTTCGCGGGCTCGACCTTCTGTTGTTCCACGAGGTCGCTCAGATGCGCGGACGTCGGCTCGACGCCGGGCTTGGGTTCGAGCGAACCGACCTGACGCATGCCGAGGAAGTCGAACAGGTAGGAGAAGTTCTTGTGATGCTGAATCACCGTGATGCCCTTGAGCGGTGCCCCGAGCTGCAGCCACCGCTGCGTCGCGGCGCTCCAGCGGCTCGTGAAGTCGGTGAGCCTTGCCCGGTACTCGCCTTCGCCGGCAGGATCGATCCGAACCAGCCGGCGGGTCAATTCCTCCGCAGCGAGCTGGATCTGTTTCGGCCCGAACTGGATGTGCGGATTGCCGAGCGGATGCACGTCGCCGAGCGCGCGGTCCACCGACCCGGGAATGTCGATCCGCGGCACGAAGTTCGCAACTTCCAGGAAACCCGGCTTGCCGACCTGGATGCGATCGTTGCCGGACTGGCTCTGCACCATCGACATCCAGCCGACTTCCAGATCGGCGCCGGTGCAGATCACCAGCGCGGCCGTGCGGGCCCGCGCGATCAGGCTCGGACGCGCCTGGATGCGGTGGATGTCCTGGAGCGCCGTGGTGGCAACGAACACCGTCGCCCGGTTGCCGGCGATCTCGCCGGTGAGTGCACCCCATTCCGGGCTGCAGGCGAACACGTCGATGGCGGCGTGTGCCGTGCCCGCGATGAGCAACGACAGCGCCGCCAACAGCAGCTTGATACGCGATTTCATGGCATCGATTCCTCGTGGACTGCCGGTACGCCGTTCAGAACCGGTGCGCGCCGTGCGCGCCCAGGCTGAAGATGTACTGCAGGAAGAGCTGGTTGTCCGTGATGGCTTCGCCGCTCGCGAGATCCTGGCGCGACCGGTCGCGGTTGAACTGCAGGCGGATGCGGCTGTACTCGCTCGGACTCCAGTCGAGCATCACGCTGTAGCGCGTGGGATCGAAGTCCGGCGGCGTGAGGTTGGCCGCGTTGGCGTTGAGGCCGACGTTGCCGTGGCTCAAGCGGTCATAACGTCCGCCCACACGCCAATAGGGCATGAACTGGTAGATCGCCTGGGCGTACCAACCCGACTGCTTCGCGTTCATCGCGTCGGTCGCGGCGACCCCGGTCGTGTCGAACGTGAAATCGCCGTCGTACCGACGCTGGAACCATTCGGTCACGAACTTGAAGTTGCGGTACTTGGGATTGCCGTCCGGCGACCACTTGTAGACGAAGTTGAGCCCGTCGATGCGCTGGCGCCCCTGGAACAGGTTGCTGGTGCCGGTGATGTCGTCGTAGTCGAGAAAGGCCGACCCGTCGGTGGCGGTGCGTTGCCGCAGGTGCGAGGCGCCGACCTGGTAGGCGTTCGACACCCCGATGTCACCCCCGACGTTCGCGAAGTAGACCTGCGACTCCGCACCGTTCCGGTTGCGTTCGACTTCGCCCGCACCGGGAAACTCGCGTCCCCTGCCCAGCTCCACGCCGAACTGCACGAGGACCGGCAAGGGGGCGACCCAGCGCAGCTGCGCGCCGTCGTCGCCGTAGTTGCGTCCCAGAAAGGCGTTCTGCACGAGCGATGGGTCCGCGAAATCCCAGGCGTGCGGATGCACCTGGTTGAAGTACCCGACGCCCGAGAAGAAACGCCCGCCCTTGGCCGTGAAGCCCTTGCCGAGCGCCAGCGTCTCGAAGAAGGCTTCCTCCACTTCGACCGTGTTCTCGGGCGTCAGGGCAGCCAGCAGTGCGCCGCGGAAGTACGGGTCGATGTTGCCCGACAGGAACAGCTCCGATTCGCCGAGCGAACCGCCGCGACCCGGGATGACTTCGCCGCCCGAGGGCGCGAATCCGGTGATCCGGGTCGAGGGGTCGTCGCCGAAACGCCCCCACGTGCCGTTGAGGATGAGCGAGATCGCGGGATTGAAGGCGTTCTTCGACGATTGTTGCGTCATCCCGCCGGAGGCGGTGGGTGCTTCGCTGCGAGCAGCAGCGCTCTGCGCTTCGGTGGCGGAAGTCCCCGCGCGGGCCGCGGCATCCTGAGCGGTCCTGGCGGCGGCCTCCGCGTCCTTCAACTTGTCTTCGAGCGCCTTGATGCGGCTCTCGTAGCTGTTGCGCAGCTCCTAGATGTCCTTGCGGATCTGATCCAGGTCCGCCGTCTGCGCGGCGGCGGGGCCGGTGGCGGCCCAGGCCGCAGCCAGGGCGGCGGCCATGAAATGGTGGCGCATCGTTGCATCTCCTGCAAAAACGAAATGGCGCGCACCGAGCCCGAGCTCAGCGCGCAGCGGTTCGATTCTTCAGGTGTGCAACGGTGGGGCGCGCGACGAGAAGGCCCGGGTCGGGGCCGGGTGCCAGTCGTCCCGCGACTCGAACCGCGGGACGACGTAGTCCGCCGAGGGCGGGGTGTGAACGAGGAAGGAACCGGGTCCACCCTGGACCTGGGCGAAGGCGACGCACTCGTCGCAGCCTTGCATCGGCACACCCTTGCCGTGCTGGTGCGTCGGCGCATTGCCGGCCCCGTGCGCCACCGCGTGCGCGACCCCGACCTGCTGCGCGAACAGCAGCGCGGCGGCGAGGACGATGCGCGACAGCAACAGGCGCAAGGAAGAAGAGTGCAAGGGGTTCCTGATCCTTCGATGCGCTGCAACGTGGCCGCGCGGTCAATTCGGTAGGCTCCGAGCAGGATAAACCGCAACCTTGTTGCAAGGCAACGCCCGCAGGGTCAGACGTCGTCGATCGCGTCGCGCACGCCCAGGTGGGCGATGTCGCCCCAGTGCAGGAGCGTCCACATCCCTTCGGTGATCTCGAAGGTGTTAAGGCTCGCGTTGAGCAGGGTGAAGGTGCGCGGCGCCGCCAACGGCAGGCCCGTGGTGTGGCGAAACAGCACGTCGAGCACGCCGCCGTGGGTGACCACGAGCAACGTGGCATGGGGGTGCAGCGCCGCGAGTTCGTTGACGCACGCCACGCAACGCGCCGAGAACTGGCGCAGGGTCTCGCCGCCGTGAAGATCGTGTTCGGGATCGCGTTCCTTGAACCGGCGCCAGTCGGCCGGATGTCGCAATGCGGCCTCGGTGCCGGTCAGGCTCTGGAAGATGCCCAGATGGCGTTCGCGCAAACGGGCATCCGTGCGGATCGCGTGGCCCGTGTGCGCGGTGATGCCGCGAGCGGTGGCGAGAGTGCGGCCGAGATCGCTCGCGATCACGGCGTCGATGCGTTCATCGGCCAGGCGGCGACCGAGCGCATCGGCCTGCGCGATACCGCTCGGGTCGAGGTCGCTGTCGAGATGGCCCTGCATGCGCCCTTCGGCGTTCCAGCGGGTCTCGCCGTGGCGGACTGCGAGCAGCGTGGTCATGTCGCTAGGCCTGGCATATCAATCCCTTCAGATACTCGCCTTCGGGAAAGTTGAGTACCACGGGATGATCGATGCTCGCTCCCAGGTGTTGGAGGACGCGCACATCGACGCCGGCATCGGTCGCCGCGCCCGCGACGATCTTCTGGAAGAGTTCGCGCGGCACGCCGCCCGAGCACGAGAACGTGAACAGCATCCCCTGGGGCCGCAGCAGTTTCAACGCCCACAGGTTGATGTCCTTGTAAGCACGAGCCGCTTTTTCCGCGTGGGCCGCGGTCGGTGCGAACTTCGGCGGGTCGAGCACGATCAGGTCGAACTTGCGCGCCTGGTCGCGAAACTTCCGCAACAGGGCGAAGACGTCGCCCTCGAGCAGCTCGGCGCGCTCTTCCGGCAAGCCGTTCTGCCGTACGTGCCGGCGAGCCGCCGCGATCGCCTCGCCCGAGCTGTCGATCGCCGTCACCTTCGCAGCGCCGCCGGCCAGGGCACTGACGGTGAATCCGCCGGTGTAGCAGAAGCAGTCGAGGACTTCGCGTCCGTGGGACAGTGCGCGCACCCGGGCGCGGTTGTCCCGTTGATCGAGATAGAAGCCGGTCTTGTGGCCATGACGCGGATCGACTTCGAACTTGAGCCCGTGCTCCTCGATGGCGATGGCCTTGGGCGGTTCGGAACCCGCGAGCGCCGCGACCCGGGGTGCCAGGCCCTCCAGCGCGAGCACGTCGGCGTCGGAGCGCTCGAACACGTGCGGCAATCCGGTCACTTCGGACACCACGCTCGCGATATCGTCGCGCCAGTGCCACGCCCCGGCGCTGGTGAGTTGCACCACGATCCAGTCGGCAAACCGGTCGATGACCACGCCGGGCAGACCGTCGGCTTCGCCATGCACCAGCCGCGCGGCTGGCGTCGCTCCAGTGGCCAGCAGCTCCGAGCGCTGCGCCACGGCCCGGCGCACGCGGTTCGCGAAGAACTCGCGATCGATGCGCGCCCCTTCGCGCCATTCCCAGACGCGCGCCGAGATCTGCGACTCCGGGCTGTAGGCACCCCAGCCGAGAAAGCCACCTTGCGCCGAGCGGATCTCGACGGTCGCGCCCGAGGCAGGATGACCCTCCACGCGTTCGATGGCTCCGGAGAATACCCAGGGATGGTGCCGCTGCAGCGACTTCTCGCGGCCGGCCTTCAGGACGATCTTGCTCATGGTTCAGCCCTTGCGCTTCGCACGCGGATGCGCGTTGTCGTACACCTTGGCGAGGTGCTGATAATCGAGATGCGTGTAGACCTGCGTCGTGGAAATGCTGGCGTGACCCAGCAACTCCTGGACGGCGCGCAGGTCACCGCTGGATTGCAGTACGTGCGAGGCGAAGGAATGGCGCAGTACGTGCGGATGCACGTTGCGGGTGAGACCGCGCGCCACGGCCAGTGCCTTGAGCGCAGTCTGCACCGAGCGCGGCCCGATGCGCCGGCCCGCCTGGTTCACGAACAATGCGGTTTCGCCGGGTCGGGCGAGGATGGCACGGACCGGCAGCCAGGCTTCGATGGCCTGCGCTGCCTGCGCGCCTACCGGCACCACGCGCGTCTTCGAGCCCTTGCCGGTCACACGGACGGTGCGTTCCCGCAGGTCCACGTCCGGAGGATCGAGGCCCACCGCTTCCGCAAGCCGCAGTCCGGACGAGTAGATGAGTTCGAACAGCGCCTTGTCGCGCAGCGCGAGATCGCCCTCGTCCTTGCCGTCGAGCAGCTGCGCAGCTTCGTCAGGCGTGAGACTGGCTGGCAGCCGCTTCGGCGCTTTCGGTGCCTTGAGGCCCGTGACCGGGTTGGCGGTGAAGCCGTGGTCGCGGGCGAGATAGCCGAAGAAACTGCGCCAGGCGGATAGCTTGCGTGCAATGCTGCGGCCCCCCAACCCGCCTGCATGCAGACGCGCAACACAGCGGCGGATGTCGTGCACGCCGAGCGTTTCGAGCGGGGTCGTCCCGACGAGGCGCAGCAGGTCGCGGACGTCCCGGGCGTAGTTCTCCACGGTATGGGCGGCCAGTCGCTTCTCGTGCGCGAGGTGGGACAGGTAGCCGCCGAAGCGTGCGTCGGGGGCCGGTGCTGGCAGTGTCTCCGGATGCGTCGCGCGACGAGTCATGCCTTCAGGAATTTCGCGAGGGCGACGCTTACCAGCTCGCCCAGGCGCTTGAGATACAGCGTGCCCATCTCGGGATAGAAGCGTTGCACGTCTTCGGATCCGAGTGCGAGCAGTCCGAATGCCTGCTCCGTGCGCAGCGGCACATAGGCGAACGACCGCAAGGCGGCCCCTTCGTCGCCGAACCACGCGGTGGTCTCGAACATCGGGTGCGGCGAGCAGTAGGGATTGGTGAGGCTCTCGGTGAACACGCGCACTTCCTGGCTGATGGACCCGAACTCCGGACGCTCCCAACCGCCCTCGGCCCACAGCCGCATGGCGACGTGCGGCACGGCGAAATCCTCCCGCAGGTTGTAATAGAGCGAGGCGAGCAGCGTGTCGAGATCGCGCGCCATCATCATCGCGAGAGTGATCCGGTGCAGCCGGTCGATGATGGAGTCGTTCTCCTGGCCGAACTGCACCAGTTCGCGCAGCTTGTCTTCCAGGGCACGGTTCTTCTCGCGCAAGGTCACGATCTGGCGCTCGGAGATGGGGATCGCCCGGCCGCCATGGGGGTGCGGCACGAAGATCTCGGCCAGCATCTCGGCGTATTGCTCGAAGAACTCCGGGTTCGCCTTCAGGTACTGGGCCACGTCTGCTGCTTCGGGTCGCATCGCTTCGCTCTCGTCGTCTAGGTTGGTTTCAGGCCAGCGCGCGGCTTGCCGGAGCAGCCGGCGCGGGGTCTTGCTGCAATTCGATCTCGCCTTCGAACACGGCCACCGCCGTGCCCGTCATGAAGACGGCGTGGCCCGCGCCGTCCCAACGGATGCCGAGCTCGCCGCCACGCGTGTGCACCTTGACCGGGCTTGCGAGCAGGCCGCGCTCGATGCCGGATACCACGGCGGCGCAGGCGCCCGTGCCGCACGCCAGCGTTTCGCCCGAGCCGCGTTCGAAGACGCGCAAGCGGATGGTGTGTCGATCCACCACCTGCATGTAGCCGGCGTTCACGCGCTCCGGAAACCGGGCATGGCGCTCGATCAACGGACCCTCGGTCGTCACGGGAGCCGTGTCCACGTCGGGCACCACTTGCACCGCATGCGGATTGCCCATGGAAAGAGCGCCGATCTCGCGGGTCGCACCGCCGACATCCAGCGGGTAGGTGAGCGCCCGGGCCGGCGCGACGAACGGGACGCGAGCGGGTTCGAACTCGGGCGCTCCCATGTTCACCGTGACGGTGCCATCGGCTTCGAGCTCCGGCTGAATGATGCCTGAAACCGTTTCGACGCGGATCGCAAGCTTGGTGGTGAGTCCGCTGTCGTGCACGAAGCGTGCGAAACAACGCGCGCCGTTGCCGCATTGCTGCACTTCGCCGCCGTCGGCGTTGTAGATGCGGTAGTAGAAATCGGTGCCGGCGCGACGGGCGCGCTCCACGATCAGTACCTGGTCGCAACCCACGCCGAAGCGGCGATCGCACAGGCGCTGCACCTGCCCGCGGGTCAGTTCGACGGGCGCGCGCGTGGCGTCGATCACGACGAAGTCGTTGCCGGCACCTTGCATCTTCGTAAACCGCAGTTTCATGCGTTGCCGACCGGCAGGGCCGGCAGTTCCTTGACCATCACGTAGTCGTCCATCACGAACCCGTGGCCGATGTCGAACACTGCGGACTCGGCCACCACGAAGCCGTTCTTGCGGTAGGCGCCAATGGCGGAGACATTGTTCTTGTTGACCTGCAACTTGAGACGCGAGAAACCCATCGCCCGCGCCTCGTCCTCGATGTGCCGCAACAGGGTGCTGCCGAGTCCCCGTCCGCGCAATTCGTGCCGGGCATACAGCTTGTCGACCTTGAGGGTGCCCGGCGGATCGCTGCGTTCGTACTGCGCGAAGGCGGCCAGTTCACCGTCGAGGAGCAGCCTGTCCCACCAGATGTCGGGATCGGCCAGTTGGGCACGGATCACCGCGTCGCTGTAGCGCTGAGCCAGCATGTATTCTATCTGCGCGGTGGTGATGATGTCGGGATAGTGCTTGAACCAGGTGTCGCGCGCGAGTGCGATCAGCGCCGGAATGTCCGCTTCACGCAGCGGCTCGATGACGATGTCGCTGGAGCTCATGCGTGATCCCGCCGGCGGCCACAGGCGCCGTTGAAGTCGGACCAGATGCAGCGGTCCATGACCGTCCAGATTCCGTGTGCGGCCGCGCGCGCGGCGGCTGCTTCATTGACGATGCCTTGCTGGATCCACAAGCGCTTCACCCCCAACCGGATGCAATCGTCGACGATGGCGTCGATACGGTCGGCAGCGCGGAACACGTTGACCAGGCCGACGGGCGGCGGCACGTCGCCGAGCGATGCGTAGGCCTTCTCGCCCAGCACCTCGGTCGCGTTGGGATGCACCGGGACGATGCGAAACCCGGCACGCTGCATGGCTGCCGTGACGCGATGGCTCGGCCGATGCGGGTGCGGCGACAGACCGACGACGGCAATCGACTGCACCTCGGCCAGCACGTCGCAGATCTCGGCGGCCTGCGGATTCGCGAAACCGGTTTCGCGCTTCACACGTAGTCCATCAATAAAAACCTTCCTCGCCTTCCGGCCGCGTCTTGAACCGCTTGTGCAGCCAATAGTACTGCTCCGGCATCTCGAGCACGCGCTCTTCGATGAAGGCATTCATGCGCCGCGTGTCTTCCTCGGGGCTGGCGCCTGGATAGTTGTCCCAGGCCGGGTACATGGTGAGTACGTAGCCTTCGCCGCCGGGCCGTTGTCGCACGACCACCGGGATCACCGCAGCGCCGGTGAGGCGCGCGAGGCGCGACAGCGCCGTCACCGTGGCGGCCGGCACGCCGAAGAAGGGGACGAACACTGCATCACGGGCGCCCAGATCGAGGTCGGGCGAGAGCTGCAGGCCGAGTCCGTCCTTGAAGCCGCGCAGGATCGCTTTCACGCCTTCCTGCCGCGCCACCATGCGCGTACCGGGGAACCGGCTGCGGACCCGCACCAGGAACTCGTCGAACACCCGGTTCTTCTGATGGCTGTAGACCGCCATCCCACGGTAGTCCATGGACATGCGCAGGCCCTCCAGCTCGATCCCGACGAAGTGCGGTACCAGGAAGATCACGCGCCGGTCGCCGAGGGCCCGCACGTGCTCTTCGCCTTCGATACGCACCGTGCGCCGCAGCCGCGCTTCCGATCCCCACCAGGCGATGGTGGCCTCGAGCATGCTGCGGGCGACGGCGCGAAAGTGTGCCTTCAGCACCGCCTGGCAGCGTGCTTCG
The DNA here is from genome assembly GCA_019747905.1 of Burkholderiales bacterium. GTDB lineage: Bacteria > Pseudomonadota > Gammaproteobacteria > Burkholderiales. Next base: position 10,354 of record JAIEQG010000045.1, on the reverse strand, counting down.
TCCCATTCCGGAAAGCAGAGCCGCAGGTTGGTGCGCGCCACGCGCCGGCGTTCGGTGCCGAGCAGCCGGAGCGCATCGCCCGCGAACGACCCGACGCGGGCCAGCACCCCCAACGGCAGGAAATGCAGCAGCCACAGGCATGCGATCACCAGGCGCATCGGGGGCAAGCCATATCAGGTGGTCGCCGCCGATGGCGGTTGGACGCCGGCCGGGACCTTGTAGCGGTTGTAGCTCCAGAGATATTGCTCGGGGCAGCGCCGCACCAGGTCTTCGATGGCGGCATTCAAACGGCGCGCGCCGACCGGACCGGTGAGATCTTCCTCGAGCACGTCGAGGTCGAGGGCGTAGCCGCGCCCCTCGGGCAACCGCCGGGCGAAGGCGAGGATCGCGATGCATCCGGTGGCCTTCTGCAGCTTGCCGACCAGAGTCATGGTGTAGGCCGGCCGGCCGAAGAACTCCGCCCACACGCCTTCGCCGAATCCGGGCACGTGATCCGGCAGCAGGCCGACCGCTTCGCCGTTGCGCAACGCCTTCAGCAGTTGCCGCACGCCGCCCATGGAAGTCGGTGCGAGCCGACCATACCCGCGCGTGCGGCCGATGCGCATGAGCGGCTCGAGCCAGCGCAGCTTCGGCGGGCGGTACAGAACGGTGATCGGCAGGCGCATGGCCGCATACAGGGCCGAGACCTCGAAACAGCCAAGGTGCGGCGTGAGGAACAGGATGCCCCGTCCGACGGCACGCGCGGCCTCGACCGATTCCCAGCCATGGGTCTCGACGACAAGCCCGGCCGCGTCGTCCGCGGGCCTGAACCAGATGGCGGGCAGCTCGAGCAAGCCCTTCCCGGTTTCACGCACGGCTGCACGGCAGATGCGCTCGAACACGCGCGGATCGTCGGCGAGACCGCTCGTCGCGATGTTGTCGGTCAGGCGTGCCGCGTAGCGAGGCGCGAGCCGGTACGTGAGCCAACCGGCAGCGGCGCCCAGGCGGTGCAACCAGCTAAGCGGCAGGCGGGCGAGCAGCCTCAAGACGGCTTCGAGCATCGCCTGGTTCGGTTTCGGCGCAAAGGGGGAATCTGCTATCCTGCCGGGCCTTTTTTATCAACACATCCATGTAGGCCGCACAAGCATGAGCGAGTTTTTCTTCACGTCGGAGTCGGTCTCCGAAGGGCATCCGGACAAGGTCGCGGACCAGATCTCGGATGCGGTGCTGGACGCGATCTTAGCCCAGGACCCGAAGTCGCGGGTAGCGGCCGAGACCCTCGTGAACACGGGCCTGGTGGTGATGGCGGGCGAAATCACCACCAACGCGGTGGTCGACTTCCAGCAGGTGGCGCGCGACACCATCAAGCGCATCGGCTACGACAACACCGAGTACGGCATCGACTACAAGGGCTGCGCCGTGCTGGTGGCCTACGACAAGCAGAGCCCGGACATCGCCCAGGGGGTGGACGAGGGCAAGGGCCTCGATCTCGACCAGGGTGCCGGCGACCAGGGCCTGATGTTCGGCTACGCGTGCGACGAGACGCCGCAGCTCATGCCGATGCCCATCTACCTGGCGCATCGCCTGGTCGAGCGCCAGTCGGAATTGCGGCGCGACGGGCGCCTGCCGTGGCTGCGCCCGGATGCGAAATCCCAGGTCACGATCAAGTACGTCGACGGCAAGCCGCACGCGATCGACACCGTGGTGCTGTCGACGCAGCACGCGCCGGAGATGCAGCACAAGCAGATCGAGGAGGCGGTGATCGAGCAGATCGTGAAGCCGGTGCTGCCGAAGGAACTGATCAAGGGCCAGATCAAGTACCTGATCAACCCCACCGGCCGCTTCGTGGTCGGCGGTCCCCAGGGGGATTGCGGGCTGACGGGTCGCAAGATCATCGTCGATACCTACGGCGGCGCTGCGCCCCATGGCGGCGGCGCGTTCTCCGGCAAGGACCCGTCGAAGGTGGACCGTTCGGCAGCCTATGCCGCGCGCTACGTGGCGAAGAACATCGTCGCCGCCGGCCTCGCGTCCAAGTGTCTCGTTCAGATCTCCTATGCGATCGGCATCGCGAAACCGACCAGCATCATGGTCACCACTTCGGGTACGGGCAAGATTAGCGACGAGAAGCTCGCCGAACTGGTGCAGCAGCACTTCGATCTGCGCCCGAAGGGCATCGTGCAGATGCTGAACCTGCTGCGGCCGATCTATCAGAAGACCGCGGCCTACGGGCACTTCGGCCGCGACGAGCCCGAGTTCTCGTGGGAAGGGCTCGACAAGGTGCCGCTGTTGAAGGCGCACCGATAGCGGGGTGAGCTACCCGGCGAGGGGATCGCTGGAGCGCGGAGGAGGGGCCCCATCGCAAGATGGGGATCCGACCGCGCAAGCGATCGTCGGGGTGGCGATCCCCGGTGCGTCGGGACGCGGGTCGCATCCCCACTCCGTGGGGCCCCTGCTCCGCCGCGTTCGCCGCCCCACCTGCAAGGTGGGGATCGACGGTCAAGCGAATCCCCGCTGGAAGCCGACGCTACTATCGCGAAATCCGGTACGACCGTTCGGAGGCTGAGAAAGAAGAACCCCCGCGCAGGGCGGGGGTTCTTGGAAGACTGCTTACGGACGACGGGCGCGCTGCGGTGCGCCCGTGGTTCTTTCCGAGCGGGAATCGCGGTCGCGGCCGGAATGGGGTCGCCCGCTGAACGAGCGCCCGCCACCGCTGCCACGGCGACCGGCTCCGGTGCCGGACCGGTTGTGGGTCGCGGGTTCCGGCATGCGCGGTTCCAGGCCTTCGATCGTCGCCACCGGGATGCGCTGGGTGGTGAAGCGTTCGATGCCGCGGATCTTGTGCAGGTCGGCATGCTCGGCCAGTGTGACGGCGAGACCCGTGCGTCCGGCGCGGCCAGTGCGGCCGATGCGGTGCACGTAGTCCTCGGAGTTCATCGGCATGCCGTAGTTGATGACATGGCTGATGGTCGGGACGTCGATACCGCGCGAAGCCACGTCGGTGGCGACGAGCACCCGCAGGCGCCGGTGGCGCAACCCGGTGAGCGTGCGATTGCGCTGGGATTGCGGCATGCCCCCGTGCAAAGCGGCCACCGCATGGCCGCTCGCTTCGATCAGCGCGGCGATGCGCTCGGCATCGCGTTGCGTCGAAGTGAACACGATCGCCTGGTCGATGGTGGTGTCGCGCAACAGGTGGTCGAGCAGGCGCTCCTTGTGGGCGCGATTGTCGGCCCAATGCAGACGCTGCGTGATGCCTTCGTGACGATCGCGGTGGGAGGCGAGCTCGATGCGCTGCGGCGCGTTCATCAATTGCCCGGCGAGCTTCGCCACGTCGCCGTCGAGCGTGGCGGAGAACAACAACGTCTGGCGCGAGGCGGGCGTGGCGGCGACGATCGAGCGGATGTCATCGATGAAGCCCATGTCCAGCATGCGGTCGGCTTCGTCGAGCACGAGCACCTCGACGCGGGCCAGATCCAGGCGGCCGCTCTTCGTGAGATCGAGCAGGCGGCCGGGCGTGGCAATCAGCACGTCGAGGGCGCCGCGAATCGCGCGCAGCTGGGCGCCATAGGGGACGCCGCCGACCACGGAGGCGGTACGCAGCCACTTCAAGGTGCGGCCGTAGAGTTCGCAGGCCTTGGTGACCTGCAGCGACAGTTCGCGCGTCGGGGTGAGCACGAGGATGCGCGGGCCGCCGCCGGGAACGGCGCGCTTCTCCGAGGAGACCAGGCGCTGCAGGGCCGGCAACAGGAACGCAGCGGTCTTGCCGCTGCCGGTCGCCGCGGAGACCATCAGGTCGCCGCCGGCCATGGCGGCGGGAATCGCCGCGGCCTGGACCGAGGTGGGTTGGGTGTAACCGGCACCTTCGACTGCCTTCAGCAGTACTTCGGGCAGTCCGAGGGAAGCAAAGGTCAGCGCATCAGGCGCGACCGGAAGGTCGTGACTCAATCAGTTCTCCAGCATTTCGGGGGCATTGCCACGGTGTGGAACGCCTGGGAGCCGCACCCTGGTGCGACGGCATCGCCGCCAACCAGGGACCTCCACAATTGCCGGAGACTTGAGTCAGAGCCGATGAAAAATGCGCTTTCCGGTGTCGGAAAGAGATCGGCAGGTGGTCGATCCCATACGCAGGGGCTGCAGGATACGTGGTTTTGTGCGGCGCCGCAAACCAAACTTGCCTTGAGGCCGGTCTGGGGTACAATCCGCGCCGTCCTGAGGAGCGCTGCAACGGGGTCCCCCGCCAGGCTCAGGTTTCGGAACCGCGCTCGTTGACTCGTGACCACGCTCACGGGTGGCGAGACGGGCAGCACCGCTTCCTCCGTTCGCGCCGTCCAGTGGCCTGGTCCATCAACCAGGAGAGACGCCGTGTCTGCCGTTACCCAACTGAAGCCCGCCAGTGACTACGTGGTCGCTGACCTGAAGCTCGCCGACTGGGGCCGCAAGGAAATCCGCATCGCCGAGACCGAAATGCCCGGTCTGATGGCGATCCGCGAGGAATACGCGAGCCAGCAGCCGTTGCGCGGCGCCCGCATCAGCGGTTCGCTGCACATGACCATCCAGACCGCGGTGCTGATCGAGACGCTGCAAGCGCTCGGTGCCGACGTGCGCTGGGCCTCGTGCAACATCTATTCGACCCAGGATCACGCCGCCGCCGCCATTGCGGTGAAAGGCACGCCGGTCTTCGCCTACAAGGGCGAATCGCTGGAGGAGTACTGGGACTACACCCACCGCATCTTCGAATGGCCCAACGGGCAGCACGCCAACATGATCCTCGATGACGGTGGCGATGCGACGCTGCTGCTGCACCTGGGCACGCGGGCCGAGACCGATCCGACGTTGCTGAATCATGCGGGCAGCGAGGAAGAGACGTATCTCTTCGCGTCGATCAAGGCGAAGCTCGCCAAGGATCCCAAGTGGTACTCGACCCGTCTCGCGCAGGTGAAGGGCGTGACCGAAGAGACCACCACCGGCGTGCACCGCCTGTATCACATGCACAAGGAAGGCACGCTCAAGTTCCCGGCGATCAACGTCAACGATTCGGTCACCAAGTCGAAGTTCGACAATCTCTACGGCTGTCGCGAGTCGCTCGTCGATGCCATCAAGCGCGCGACCGACGTGATGGTGGCGGGCAAGGTCGCCCTGGTGTGCGGCTACGGCGACGTGGGCAAGGGATCGGCCCAGGCGCTGCGCGCGCTGTCCGCGCAGGTGTGGGTGACCGAGATCGATCCGATCAATGCCCTGCAGGCCGCGATGGAAGGCTACCGCGTGGTGACGATGGACTACGCTGCGGACAAGGCCGACATCTTCGTGACCGCCACCGGCAACTTCCACGTGATCACGCACGATCACATGAAGAAGATGAAGGACCAGGCCATCGTCTGCAACATCGGCCACTTCGACAACGAGATCGACGTCGCATCCCTCAACAAGTACCAGTGGGAAGAGATCAAGCCGCAGGTGGATCACGTCATCTTCCCCGACGGCAAGCGCATCATCATGCTGGCCAAGGGGCGTCTCGTGAACCTGGGTTGCGGTACGGGCCACCCGTCCTACGTGATGAGCTCGTCGTTCGCGAACCAGACCATCGCGCAGATCGAGCTCTTCAACAATCCCGACAGGTACCCGGTGGGCGTGTACACGCTGCCCAAGCACCTGGACGAGAAGGTCGCGCGACTGCAGCTGAAGAAGCTCAACGCGCAGTTGACCGAGCTCACGGATGCGCAGGCGCGGTACATCGGGGTGAAGAAGGAAGGACCGTACAAGTCCGACCACTACCGTTACTAGACCCGCCATCCTGCGGATGACGGGTCAGTTGCGCTGATTCGAGCGACAACCCTGTGGGTTGACGCTCAATCAGCGCGGGTGGGTAGGCGTCGCGGAGTGAGTTGGTAGGAGGACCAGTGGTCGCGCGTTCGTTCTCGTTCGAGTTGTTTCCGCCTCAGACGCCGGAGGGGCTGGAGAAACTGCGTGTCACGCGCAGCCAACTGGCGCAGCTGCATCCGGCGTACTTCTCCGTGACCTATGGAGCTGGAGGTTCGACGCGCGACCGCACCTTTGGCGTAGTCTCCGAGCTGCAGACGGAGGGCCAGAAAGTGGCCCCGCACCTGTCCTGCGTGGCGGCCACCAAGGCCTCCACGGCGGAGCTGCTCGATCGGTACCGAGCGTCCGGCATCGAACGCATCGTGGCGCTCCGCGGCGACCTGCCTTCGGGCATGGTGGAGATCGGCGAGTTCCGCTACGCCTCGGATCTCGTCTCGTTCATCCGGGAGAAGTACGGCGCCACATTCCACGTCGAAGTGGCTGCCTACCCGGAATACCACCCGCAGTCGCGCTCCGCCGAAGATGACCTGCGCAACTTCGAGCGCAAGGTGAAGGCGGGTGCTGATTCGGCCATCACGCAGTATTTCTTCAACGCCGACGCTTACTACTACTTCCGCGATCAGTGCGAAGCCCTCGGGATCGACATCCCGATCGTGCCCGGCATCATGCCGATCAGCCGCTTCACGCAGCTCGCGCGGTTCTCGGACGCTTGCGGTGCGGAGATTCCGCGCTGGATCCGCCGCAAGCTGGAAGGCTTCGGCGACGACGCCGCGTCGATCCGCGCCTTCGGCCTCGATGTGGTGACGCGCCTGTGCGACGACCTGCTGCGCAACGGCGCACCGGGCCTGCATTTCTATACGCTGAATCAGGCCGGGGCGGTCACCACTATCTGGCAGCGGCTGGGGTTGTGACCGCACCCGTTTCGCGCAAACGCAAGTAGACTCCGGCGCGTGCCCTCGACTCGCACCCGCTTCCTGGCCGCGTTGCTCGCGGTGTTCGTCGGCCTCGTTCTGATCGAGGCGCACTGGCTCCATTTCACCGAGGCCCTTTCCAACCGCGTCACGGATTTCTTTCTGCGCAGCCAGGCGCAGAAGCTGAAGGGCGACCCCGACATCGTCGTGATCGCGATCGACGAGCAAAGCCTCACCGGCATGGCGGAGCTTGCCGGCCGCTGGCCGTGGCCGCGATCGGTGCACGGCGAGATGGTCGCCTACCTCGCCAGGCAGAAGCCGAAGGCTATCGTCTTCGATATCCTGTTCGGGGAACCCGATGTCTATCGCCCGGAGTCGGATCAGGACTTCAACCGCGCGCTGCAGGGCCTAGACAACGTGTACTTCCCGACGGCGCGGCACGATGCCGTTGGCGATCCTTACGGGGTGCCGATCGCCGATCTCGCACCGGCGCTGGGTGCGATCCGCGGTCCGCGCTCGGAGAAGAACGCCACCATCGACGTACTGCAACCCTTCGCGCTGGCGACGGAGCACTGGCGTCTGGGCCTCATCAATTTCCGGCAGGACCGCGACGGCGTCGGACGGCGCTACATCGTCTTCGACACCGCCTACGGCTGGCGCATCCCTTCGCTGCCGGCGCGCGTCGGTGCGGATCTGGGTTGGCCGCTGCCGGATCTTGCCGACATCCAGCTAGGCTGGCGCGGCGGCATCCAGGCCCATCCGCAGGTCCCGTTCGTCGATCTGTACGTGGACCTCAACAGCGAGAAGAAGCGCCGGGCACCCGACGAGTTCCGCGACAAGATCGTCGTCATCGGCACCACGGCCACGGGCCTGGGCGACATCCGGGTCACACCGGTCAGCAACACCCATCCCGGCGTGGAGATTCTCGCCACGGCGCTCGACAACCTGAAGAATCGCACGTGGCTGCGGACCGCCCCGCCGTGGATCACGCCGGTACTCGGACTGGCGCTCATCGTGTTGCTCGGCGCGGCGTTCTGGGGTCGGCTCAATACCGTGCGCATCGGGCTCGCCCTGGTGTCGGCTTCGCTGGTCCTGCTGGGTGCGAGCTATTTCTTCATCGGTGCGCTCACCTGGATGCCGGTGATGACACCGCTGCTGTTCGCCTGGGCGTTCTTCCTGATGAACGCGCTGCGTGACTATCGCGATGAACGCCGTTCGCGCGAGTCGGCGGTCCGGGAGTTCAGCCGCTTCGTGAATCCGCATGTAGTGAAGGAGATCATCGCCCAGGGTGGCCTCTCGCGGGCCGGTGAAAGCCGTGAAGTGACGATCCTGTTCTCCGACATCCGAGGCTTCACCACCCTGTCGGAATCGCGCACGCCCCAGGAGGTGGTGTCGCTGCTCAACCGCTACTTCTCGAAGCAGGTGGACGTCATCTTCCGGCACGGCGGCACGCTCGACAAATTCATCGGGGACGCCATCATGGCCTGCTGGGGTGCGCCGATCGACGACCCGGACCACGCGCAGCATGCGGTGGCGGCCGCGCTCGAGATGGCCGACACGCTGCAGGCGTTCAAGCGCGAACTGGGCGAGGCCGATGCCGACTTCGACGTGGGTATCGGCATCCACTCGGGCCCGGCGGTGGTGGGCCTGATCGGATCGGATGCGCGGCGCGAGTACACTGCGATCGGCGATACGGTGAATCTGGCGAGCCGCATCGAAGGGCTGACGAAGGGCGTGGCGCGCATCCTCGTGTCCGAGGAAACCATGCGCCGCTGCGGGAATGCTTTTGGCTTCGCCGATCGCGGATCGTTTCCGGTAAAGGGTCGCGCGCAGGGCGTGCGGCTCTTCGAACCCTCTAGGAAGACGTCATGACCCGAACTAGGACGTGGGTTGCCGCCTGCATGCTGCTGGGGTGCTCGGCGGCGTGGGCGCAGGAGACCGGCTATACGCTGCGCGAAACCGAGGTGAAGGCGAAGCCTTTCCTCGATGCGCAAAGTGTTGGCAAACTGCCGGAAAAGGCACAGGTCACCATTCTCGGCCGCCAGGGCGGCTGGTCGCAGATCCGCGCCGACAAGGTCGAAGGCTGGATACGCCTGCTCAGCATGCGGCTCGGTAGTGCCGATCCGGCGAAGAAGCCGACGGCGGTGGCGACCACCATCGGGTTCGGCCGACGCGGTACCGGCGCAGGGCCCACGGTGACCACGGGCGTGCGCGGCTTCTCCGAGGAGGACCTGAAGGAAGCGAAGCCGAATCCGGAAGAGGTGAAGAAGATGGAAACCTTCACCATCCCGCCGGCCGGTGCGGCGCAGTTCGCGGCGGCCGGCGGATTGACCGCGCAGACCGTCTCCTACGTCGATGCCGACGGCAAACCCGTGAAGGTGAAGAAATGAACGCGCGTCTGCTGCTGTGCGCCGTTGTTCTCGTCGGTGCTGTGGGCATCGTCGCCGGGTGTGCCGGGCCGCAGGGCCAGGCCTTCATGGACAACATCGGCGGCGTCGAAGGCCTGATGAAGAACATCAAGCAGGCGACCGGCACCATCCAGGAGCCCGAAGAGATCGAAATGGGCGAGGGCATCACCGAGACCCTGCTCGGCGCGCGGCCCATGGTCAATGATCCCGAAGTCCAGCGCTACGTGAACTTCGTGGGTGCGTGGGTCGCGGCGCAGTCGGACCGGCCGAACCTGCCGTGGCATTTCGCCGTCAACGACAGCGATCACGTCAACGCCTTCGCCGCGCCCGGCGGCTACATCATCGTGACCAAGGGCATGATGAATCTGCTGCAGAACGAAGCCGAACTGGCAGGTGTGCTCGGCCACGAGATCGGTCACGTGGTGCGCAAGCACCATCTGAACGCGATCCGCAAAGGCGCGTATATGAACCTGCTGGGTGCCGGCGCAGCGGGAGCGACCGCTGGCTCGCGTGGCGGGGAACTCGTCAACGCATTGGTGGGGCCGACCAAGGAGCTCTATTCGCGCGGTCTCGACAAGGACGACGAATTCGATGCCGACCGCATCGGGGTCGTCCTCGCGACGCGCGCCGGGTACGACCCGTGGGGTCTGGCGGCGGCGCTGCAGACGCTCGCGAAGATCAAGGCCGACGACAAGTACATGGCGTTGCTCTTCAAGACCCATCCGAATCCATCGGACCGCCTCGACAAGCTCGGTACGGCGATGGGGACCACGTTCGACCGCTTCAACGATCGGCCGCAGAACGCCGATCGATTCCAGCGGGCGGTGGCGAAGATCCGCATGGTTGCCGCGAACTAGACAGTCGCCAACGACGCCCCCTCCCCAACCCTACCCCGACACAGTCGGGGGAGGGAGTTGTACACGCCTTCCCCCGGCATTGCCGGGGGAATGTTGGGATGGGGGCCTTCCGGCCCGAACCAAAACAAAACGCCCGCGCACGGCGGGCGTTTTCATCAGTGGCGCAGCACCATCACTCGCGCCGGTGGGTGCGCGGATCGTCTTCCTCGTGCACGTACTCGATCTTGGTCGGGCCCATGCCCTTTTCTTCAAGGATCACCGCCGTGCGCGCCCAGCCGTAGTAGGCCTTGCCGGTGGGCTTCTGGATCACGGTGCCGGCCTTGTACTCGTTCATCTCTTTCCAGTTGTAGCTCTCGCCCTCGGCGCTCCAGAAGATGCCCTTCAG
>JAIEQG010000008.1 GCA_019747905.1 Burkholderiales bacterium | reverse complement strand
ATGCGCAGCGCGACCAGCAAGGGCTGGCCGGGGCGAACGGATGATTGCGCAGCCACGAGTTCGACGCGCGCATGCGGAACGTCGAGCGTGGCGCCGACGGAAGCGAGCGCCGGCAACAGCAGCAATCCGGCGAAAAGGAGGCGGAACATGTGGCGCGAGAGGTTAACCCAAGGTCGTCGACTCCGTTAGCCAACGGCCGGCGCAGCTGGATTGCAACCGGCCGTGACTGGCCTCGCGGCCACCACAAGTACGCAATTCGGCGCTTGGTGGTGCCGCGCTCGACGAAATTTGTTTCGCCTGTTCGCGGCTGCGAATGCAAAATAGTCGTATCGAATCCGCCATCGAGGGCAACGTCGGGTTCCGGCGACGAATTGCTCTCAAGATTTCCGCAAAGGGAACCGATGACGAGGGTTCAGGACTAATGGCGCAGTTGACGAAGGAGGATAGAACCATGACGCACGCAACGACCCGCCGGCCCCGATCGGCGACCCCGATCGTGGCAGGTTTCTCGATCGCGGTGCTGGCGTTGAGCCTCGGGGCCTGCACGCGCTCGCTGGTCGGTGTCGCACCGACGAAGGCAGCTGGCAATACCGGTCAGAGTACGGCGACGGCCGCAGGTTCCAAGACCGCCGGACAGAGCGGTTCGTCCAGCAGCAGTACCGGCGCAGCCGGTGGCACCAGTGGTTCCTCCGGACCCACGGTGAAGAAAGCCAACGCATCCGATGGCGATGTGACCCCGTTGTGGCCCGCCGATGCGAACTCCGCCGGTGCGAATGCTTCCGGGGCGGATGGAACGGGGACGGATGCAGGAGGCACTGCGGGCGGTGCGGGAGGGCGTAGCGCCGCCGGCGCGGCTGGAGCTGCTGGAGCTGGCGCGGCCGGAGCAAATGCCGCCGGTGCGGGTGGCGCGAAAGGCGCGGCAGGCTCCACCGGTTCGAGCAGCACCGCAGCCGGTGGTGGTGACAAGTCCGGTACCGGTTCGAACGCGGCCGGCGCGGGCGCAGCAGGCGCCGGAGCCACTGGTGCAGCAGGCGGGCGCAAGGGCGCAGGAGCCGGCGGCGACACGGACGTGGCAGCGGCCGGCAGAGGCGCCGGCGGTGCCGGTGCGGCTGGTGCCGGCGGAGCTGCCGCCGGTGGCGCGGGCGCTGCTGGTGCAGCGGGTGCCGCTGGAGCAAAGGGTGCCGGCGGCAACGACCAGGACGCCGCGAGCGAGGCACTGGCGCGCGCGCAGCGCGAACGCGACGAAGCGCAGGCCGCACTTGAGGCCGAGCGACGTGGGCGCGTCGAGACCGCGGCCAATCGCGTGGTCATCGACCAGGACGAAAAGCTCCAGACCCTGGGCGGGACCTTGCCGGCGACGTTCAACATGGACGAGAAGGGCCAGTTCGAGTTCGACAAGTACGAGCTCACCGACGAGATCAAGGCGAAGCTCGACGAGATCGGCGACAAGTTGAAGGACGCGCCGTACGACCGCCTCATCGTGCACGGTTACACCGACCGTATCGGCACCGAGGAATACAACCAGCAGCTTTCCGAGAAGCGTGCATGGGCGGTGGCCGGGTACCTGATGGACAAGGGCGTGCCGCCGTACAAGCTCACGGTCGTCGGGCGCGGCAAGGCAGCACCGCTGTCGACGCCGGACGATTGCAAAGGGTTGAAGCGCGACGCGCTGATCGATTGCCTGCAGCGCGATCGCCGCGTCGAGGTGGTCGCTACCTTGAAGGAATACAACCTCAAGGTGCAATGAGATGTAGCTGACTGCGCGGTCAGCCCCCATCGAAACCCCGGTGTCCACAAGGCCCCGGGGTTTTTTGTCGTCCGCGTGACGGTGTAACCTTCGCGCGTTCGCCACAACGACAATCCATCCAGGGGGGAGCAATGATCGTCGATCACCGTACCTATGCCGTCAAGCCGGGCAAGCTCGCGGAGTACCTCAAGCTCTACGAGACCGAGGCCTACCCGCTGCAGTTGAAGTACCTCGGCCACAACGTCGGCTGGTACACCTCGAACGACATCGGCCCGTTGTCGCAGGTGGTTCACATGTGGGCCTATGCGAGCCTCGCGGACCGCGAGGAGCGCCGCAACAAGCTCGCCGCCGATCCGGCCTGGGGTGCCTTCCTTGCGAAGGCCATGCCGATGCTCGACAGCATGGAGAACAAGATCCTGCGCCCGACGCCGTTCTTCACGCCGCCGGAACGCAAGGGATGATCGCCGGGCTCGCCGCCGCCATTCCCGACGGCGCGACGGTCGCGCTGGCGCAGGATTCGGTCGGTGTCGCGATGGCCGCGACACGCGAACTCGTGCGCCGCGGCGTGCGCGACCTCGATCTGGTGGGCGTGCCGATCAGCGGCATGCAGGCCGACGTGCTCATCGGGGCGGGCTGCGTGCGCTCCATAGAGACGTCGGCCGTGACTCTCGGCGAGTTCGGGACCGCGCCGCGGTTCGCGGCGGCGCTCAAGGCGGGCACGATCCGCGTGCGGGATTCCACTTGCCCGGCCATCCATGCCGCGTTGCAGGCCGGTCAGAAGGGACTGCCCTTCATGCCGCTGCGCGGATTGATCGGGACCGATCTCGTGCGTCATCGGCCCGACTGGAAAGTGATCGACAATCCGTTCGGCACCGACGATCCGATCGTGCTGCTCCCGGCGATCCGTCCGGATTTCGGCCTGTTCCATGCACCCCTGGCGGATCGCCACGGGAACGTCTGGATCGGACGCCAGCGTGACCTGCTCACGATCGCTCAGGCCTCGCAGCGGTCGCTGGTCACGGTGGAAGCCATGACCGACGAGGACCTGTTGCGTGACGAATCTCGGTCGGCCGGCGTGATACCGGCAATCTACGTGACGCAGATAGCGCTGGCACCGGGCGGAGCGAAGCCGCTCAAGTTCGTCGGTCACTACGCCCGCGACGAAGCGGCGGTCGGGCGCTACGCCGCCATGGCGCGGACCGAGGCGGGCTTCCACGAATGGCTCGACCAGTGGCTGCAGGCGGACGCGGTGGTGGCGTGACGGAACCGTTCAACCGCTCGGAACTGCTGATCACGGCCATCGCGCGCCTGCTCGAAGGTTGCCGCCATGTGATCGTCGGTGCCGCGTCGCCGATCCCGGGTGCCGCCGCGTTGATGGTGCGGGTGCGCACGGATGGTGCGCTGCGCGTGAACGTGCTCGGATCGCAGCGTCACAACAGCTTCACCAACGGCGGGGTGGAGACCTTCGACCTCGCGGCGCAGGGCCGGGTGGACGCGTTCTTTCTGGGTGGTGGCCAGATCGACGGCGAAGCCAACATCAATCTCGTGGGTACCGGCGGGTATCCGGCGAGCGACGTGCGCTGGCCCGGCTCGTTCGGTTCGGCCTACCTCTATTACCTGGTGCCGCGCGTGATCCTGTTTCGCGAAGAGCACACGCGCCGGGTCTTCGTGCCGAAGGTGGATTTCATCAGCGCTCCTGGATCGAGCCCGCCGAACGTATATCGCCCCGGCGGCCCGTGGAAACTGGTGACGGGGCTGGGGGTGTTCGGCTTCGATCGCGCGCGCAAGCGCTTTGCGATCGAGAGTGTCCACCCGGGCCACACGGTGGAAGAGATCCTCGACAACACCGGGTTCACGCTGGAAGTGCCGGAGCGGATTCCGGTGACGCCGGCGCCGGACGCACCGACTCTCGCGTTGCTGCGCGGACGCATCCGGAACGAGATCGCCGAGACGTATCCGCGCTTCGCGGCGCAGCTCGCGGCGTGAGGGGGATGCCGCCGGCGCGATCGGCGGGTTCGTGAGCCGCAAGTCGCGCAAACCGCAGGCGGTAGCTTCACCCATGCCGCCGGAATTGCCGACGCGCAAGACGAGCAGGCTCTTGCGAATCGGGCTCGTCGCAACCGTCGTCCTGCTGGTCGGTGCCGCATGGTGGACTCTGCAGCGCGAGGTGCCCGCGACTAGCACGCCGAAACCGGCCTTCGTCGGCGGCGCGAACTGCGTTTCGTGTCACGCCGGGCAAGCGCAGGCCTGGCGCGGATCGCACCACGACCTCGCGATGCAGGAAGCCTCGGATGCTGCGGTGCTGGGCGATTTCGACAACGCGAAGTTCACCCAGGGCGGAATCACGACCACGTTCTTCCGCCGCGACGGACACCATCTCGTGAACACCGACGGACCCGACGGCAAGCTCGCCGATTTCGAGATCCGCTACACCTTCGGTTTCCAGCCGATCCAGCAATACCTGATCGAGTTTCCGGACGGCCGCCTGCAGGCGCTCGGCGTGGCGTGGGATGCGCGACCGAAGGGCGAGGGCGGCCAGCGGTGGTTCCACCTCTACCCGAACGAAAAGCTGCGCGCCGGTGACCGCCTGCACTGGACCGGCATCGACCAGAACTGGAACTACCAGTGTGCCGGATGTCATTCGACCAACCTGCGCAAGAACTACGATGCGAATACCGACCGGTTCAAGACCTCGTGGACCGATATGGACGTGAATTGTGAGTCCTGTCACGGTCCCGGGTCGAATCATGTGGCATGGGCAAGGCAAACCGACGGATGGCAACGCTTCTCCGGAGCCGGCAAAGGATTGCCCGTCGCACTGGACGAGCGTCGCGGTGCGACCTGGACCATCGACCCTGCCAGCGGCAATGCGGTACGCAGCGTGCCTCGCACGAGTCGACGCGAGATCGAAACCTGCGGCGTCTGCCATGCGCGCCGCGGACAGTTCGCCGATGAGGGCATCCACGGACGTCCCCTGGGCGATACCCACCAGGTGGCGACACTCCAGCCGGATCTGTACTTCCCCGATGGCCAGATGCGTGACGAGGTGTACAACCACGGCTCGTTCCTCGAGAGCCGCATGAACGCACACGGCGTGACCTGCAGCGATTGCCACGAACCGCATTCGCAGAAACTGGTGGTCCCCGGCAATGGCGTCTGCACGCAATGCCATCTCGCGACGAGGTACGACGCCGCGACCCATCATCATCATCCCACCGGCTCGAAGGCCGCCGAATGCGCCACCTGTCACATGCCGGTGCGCCGCTTCATGGTGATCGATCCGCGCCACGACCATTCGATGCGAATTCCGCGGCCCGATCGCGCCGCGGCGATGGGTGTGCCCGAGCCTTGCACGGAATGTCACCGCGATCGCAATGCCGCGTGGGCCGCTGCCGCCATCGGAAGCTGGGGAGGGCGCAAGCCGGAAGGATTCCAGCGCTTTGCCGAAGCGTTCCACGCCGACGATCGGCGTGATGCGGATGCTCCGGCACGCCTGCGGGCGGTCGTGGCCGATCGAACGCAGTCGGCCATCGCGCGCGCGAGTGCGGTCGAGCGGCTGGGACGCTGGCCCACGCCGACCGTCGGCGAAACCCTGGTGGCCGCGTTGAACGATGACGATCCGCTCGTCCGGGCAGCGGCGACGCGAGCGCTGCAGGAGACCGATGCCCCGAACGCGGTTGCGGCGCTGGCCTATCGCCTCCGCGATCCGGTGCGCGAGGTGCGGATGGGGGCAGCGCGGGCACTGGCTGGGGTCCGTGAGCGCGAGCTGCCTGCGGACAAGCGATCAGCATTCGCGTCGGCCCTGGACGAATTGGTGGCGGCCTTGCGTTTCGACGCCGACCGGCCGGAAGGCCGGACGAACCTCGGTTCCCTGTTCGCCGCACGCGGGCAAGGGGAGCAAGCGCTCGTCGAGCTGCGCCGCGCCCTGGCACTCGATCCGGACTACGTGCCGGCGACGGTCAACCTTGCCGATGTGCTACGCGCCTCGGGTGACGATGCGGGTGCCGAAGTCGTGCTGCGGGCAGGTTTGCAGCGCTCGCCGGGCGCCGCATCGCTGCATCACGCCCTGGGCCTCACGCTGGTGCGCCAGCAACGCAAGGCCGATGCGCTGATCGAACTGCGTCGCGCCGCCGACATCGAGCCGGGGAACGTACGGTTCAGCTACATCCTGGCGTTGGCGCTGCATGATCGCGGCGACACCGCGAAAGCCGTGCAGGTGCTCGAACGGATTGCAGCGCGGATACCTGATCGCGCCGTGCTTCAGGCACTGGTGGAATTCGAGCAACGCCTTGGGCATACGGCGAGTGCTGCGCGCTGGACCGAACGCTTGCAGATGTCGATCGACGAGCATTGAGGCGTCGGCAGGTTCACGAACACCCACGGGTGTCCGGATCGCGATAGCCCGAGCTATCGAACGATTCCTTTGACATGCCGCAAGTCGCGGGGCGGTATCGGCCGCGTATGATGCCCACCTAGAAGACGACGAGTCGCCCGGGGTCGGCTCGGGTGCGACGTTGCCTCAATGCAGGTTTTCCTGGAGGGGTGGCCATGGATCGTCTGTACATGACAGTGTCCGCAGCGCGGAACCTGATGGTCGGATTGCTGGCAGTGCTCTGCGTGCTGTTCGGGCCGCCGGCATTCGCCGACGCCAAGAAGCCCAACATCCTCGTCATCTGGGGCGACGATATCGGCCAGTTCAACATCAGCGCCTACAACATGGGCATGATGGGTTACCGGACGCCGAACATCGACCGCATCGCGAAGGAAGGTGCGATCTTCACCGACTGGTATGGGCAGCAAAGCTGCACCGCCGGTCGAGCGGCCTTCATCACCGGGCAGTCGCCCATTCGTACCGGCCTCACGAAGGTCGGTCTGCCGGGCGCGCCGGAAGGCATGACGAAGCAAGACCCGACGATCGCCACCTTGCTCAGGGCACAGGGCTACCTCACCGGCCAGTTCGGCAAGAATCACCTCGGCGACCGGGATGAGATGCTGCCGACCAATCACGGCTTCGACGAGTTCTTCGGCAATCTCTACCACCTCAACGCGGAGGAAGAGCCGGAGAACGCCGACTATCCGAAGGGGGCCGAGTTCCGGAAGAAGTTCGGTCCGCGCGGCGTGATTCACAGCTTTGCCGACGGCCGCATCACGGATACCGGCCCGCTCACGCGCAAGCGCATGGAGACCATCGACGAGGAGGTCACGACCAGGGCGCTCGACTTCATGGAACGCGCCAAGAAAGCGGACAAACCGTTCTTCCTGTGGTGGAACTCCACGCGCATGCACATCTTCACGCATCTCAAGAAGGAATCCGACGGCAAGACCGGCCTGGGCATCTACGCCGACGGCATGGTCGAGCACGACGGCCACGTCGGTCAGGTACTGGCGAAGCTCAAGGAGCTGGGCCTCGACGAGAACACCATCGTCATGTATTCGACCGACAACGGCGCGGAAACCTTCACGTGGCCCGATGGCGGCACGACGATGTTCCGCGGCGAGAAGAACACCCAATGGGAAGGCGGCTACCGCGTGCCCACGATGATCCGGTGGCCCGGTGTCGTCAAACCCGGCACGGTGATCAACGAGATCGGCGCGCACGAGGACATGCTGACCACCCTGGTCGCTGCTGCCGGCGACAAGAGCGCCAAGGAAGATCTCCTGAAGGGCCGCACGATCGGCGACAGGACCTACAAGGTGCATCTCGACGGCTATGACCTCGGCCCCGCCTTGCGCGGCGAAGCGGCCTGGCCTCGTCACGAATTCATCTACTGGACCGACGACGGCAGCGTGGCGGCGTTGCGATACGACGCCTGGAAGATCACCTTCCTCCGGCAGGATGGGTTGGGTCTCAAGGTCTGGCAGGAGCCGTTCGTGCCCCTGCGTGCGCCGTCGCTCGCGAACCTGCGCATGGATCCCTTCGAGCGTGCGGAGGAAGAGAATGCAATGGGCTATCAGCGCTGGTACATGGACCGGATGTTCGTCATGGCACCCGCGGGGGCTTTCGTGGGGCAGTGGCTGCAAAGCTTCAAGGAGTTCCCGCCACGGCAGAAACCGGGAAGCTTCAACCTCGACCGTGTGATGGAAGCGGTGATGAGCAACGTCGGCAAGCAGTGATGACCCGCTTGAACCCGTGGGCAGCAAGGGGAGCCTCGTTCTGAGCCGGGTCGTACAGCGCCCGGATCGCCCACCATTTTGCCAGCGGGGCCGACTCATCCGCGACCGGTGCTCGTCAGCGGTCGGTTCCGGTCACGAATCGATCGTAGCGGGCGAAGAACTCGTTCGGCACTTCGAAGTGCGGCAGCGCACCGGTCTCGAACACGTCGAACGACCAGTTCGTCCTGCCGTCGAAGGCCGCCTTGTGACGGTAATCCGTGAAGTCGCCACGAACGCCGTGGGTCATCCATACGGGCATGGATAGCGACTCGTAGACCCGCGTGATGTCGGCGCTGAAGAGGTATCCGGACACGAAGTAGTACACCGCGTGGTGCGCGCCGGGGTCGCGGGTGGTGAGCAGATCGTATTCGAGCAGGCCCTCGTCGATGTTCTTCCCGCCCCAGGTCTTCTCGAGGAAGAAGCGCACGCTGCGGCGTGAGGTCAGGAAGTCGAAGAAGCCCCGACTCCAGAGCCCGACCGTGAACGTGTTGTACAGCCATCTTTTGCCGCGCGTGCTGCCGGGCGGGCCGTTCCACGGAGCGCGCTTGTCGAAGCCGGTGGGGCTCACCAGAGCGATCGAGCGGAATCGGTCCGGCGCCTCGGAGGCAGCGCGAGCCAGGAACTCCGACGAGAGCGACAAGGCAAGCGCATCGACGGCAACGGGTCCATGACGTCGCCGGATCTCTTCCACCATCTCGAGAACCGCGTCGGTCATCAGGCGCGGCGAGTATTCGCGGTCACTGCGGTCCGAATGGCCGAACCCGGGCAGTTCCATCGAGTACACGGTGCGCTGCGTCCGGTAGTGCTCGTGCAGCGGTCGCACTTCGTAGGCCGAGCCGGCGGCGTTGATGCTGTGGATCAGCAGCAGCGGCGGGCCCTGCGCCTCGAGCGGGCCGGCCACGTAGTAACTCAGCACGCCGAGCCGGCCGGAGAAGGCGCGGCGCTCGCCGGACACGGCATCGGGCAGCGGCTGCGCAGCGCTCGATGTCACGGTCGCGCATCCCGGAACGGCCGCCAACGGCATCGCGACGGCAACAGCCACGGCGCACACGAAGCGGGAGAGGAGGTGGTTCGGGTCGGCAAGGAAACGGATGGCGGTAGGCATGAGCCGCTCATTATGCGAGCCGCCCCGGGGGCTGTTCCAGCCATCGGCTCGAATCTTTTTCTGCATGGGCTTGTCGATTCCTCGCGTCGCTGCGCATCGAACGGTCAGGAGCCGCAATCGGTGCGGCCCCGATCTTTACCAAGGAAGACTTCATGAAACCTCTCATTCTCGTGGCAGCCCTGGGTCTCGGCGTCGGTGTCTCGGCCGGCGCCGCCCAGTACACCTTGCTGGTCTATGAACATCCGCAGGAACTTGCCAAGCGGACGGATACCGGTGCGACTGGCCGGGCGTACTGGGCGGCCTACCAGGATTTCGGCGGTGCGTTGCAGGCCGCGGGCGTTCTGCGTGGGGGTGCTGCCCTGCAGACGCCGGGCGACAGTCGAACGGTGACTGCCCTCGATGGCGTCCCACCTGTTTCGCAGCAGAGCTACTCGGATTCGGCGGGGCGCCTCGGTGGCTTTTTCATCATCGACGTGGACAATCTCCAGAGTGCGCTGGAGTGGGCGTCGCGGGTGCCGGCAGCGGCCCACGGCGGCGCTGTGGACGTGCGGCCCGTGTACCCGATGTCCGCCATGGATGCTGCCCGCTGATCGCCAACTTTCGCTGACCCTCCCTCTCCCATAGGAAACTGCCATGCAATACATGCTCATCTACCGCGAAACCGAACAGGATCTCGCCGTCCGCAACGACCCCAAGGGAGCCCCCGCGTACTGGGGCGCCTGGACCGCCTATATCGGTGCCATGTCCAGTGCCGGCGTGATGGTCAGCGGCAACGGCCTGCAGCCGCCGCATACCTCCACCACCGTGCGCGTGCGTGACAACAAGCGCCAGGTGCAGGACGGGCCGTTCGCCGACACGCGGGAACACCTCGGTGGCTACGTCATCGTCGAGGTACCTTCGCTCGACGAAGCGCTCGCCTGGGCGGCGCGCTCCCCCAACGTCACCACCGGCAGCACCGAGGTGCGTCCGGTTCTGCCGCCGCCGCAGAGCGCCCCGATGTGATGGAGCCAGCCCCGCCGGGCTGGGATGCCGCGGAGCGGGCTGCGCGCGAGTCCTACGGACGACTCGTCGCGTGGCTCGCGTTCCGCTGGCGCGACATCGCGGGCGCGGAGGACGCGCTGTCGGAGGCCTTCATCTCGGCTCTGACCCACTGGCCGAGCGCAGGTGTACCGGCGAACCCGGATGCCTGGCTGCTTACCGCCGCGCGCAACAACCTGCGCCAGCGCGCACGGCATACACGCATGGTGCAATCGCCGGCCGTGCAGGCGCTGCTGGATGGTGAAGCGGAGGCCGAACCGATGCCCGACATCCCCGACCACCGCCTGGCGCTGATGTTCGTGTGTGCGCATCCGGCGCTGCCGCCATCGATCCATGCGCCGTTGATGCTGCAGACGGTACTCGGCCTCGACGCGAAGGACGTCGCGCGAGCATTTCTGGTGTCGCCCGCCGCAATGGCGCAACGCCTCGTCCGTGCGAAGACGAAGATTCGCGACGCCGGCATCCGATTCGAAGTGCCCGAGCGTCGCGAGTGGCCCGAGCGCATGGCTGCCGTGCTCGACGCAATCTACGGGGCTTACGGCATCGGGTCGCACGTGGCGGTGAACGGGCTGGAAGCAGACAGTGCGGGCGGCTTTTCCGATCTGGTGGAGGAAGCGCTTTATCTCTCCCGGCTGGTCGTGCAGTTGGAGCCCCAGCATGCGGAAGCACTTGGCCTGCTCGCGCTATTGAACTATTGCGAGGCGCGCCGGCCCGCGATGTTCGATGCCGGCGGTCGTTTCGTGCCGCTGACCACGCAGGACACCGCCCTCTGGGACCGCGCTCGTCTACTCGAAGCCGAAGACCTGCTCGCACGAGCGTCGCAACGACGCGAGCCGGGTCACTTCCAGATCGAAGCGGCGATCCAGTCGGCGCATTGCCAGCGCGCCTTCACCGGATGTACGCCCTGGGCTGGCATCGCCGCGCTCTATGCCGCGTTGGTGGCGCACTTTCCGAGCGTCGCAGCGCGTATCGGGCATGCCGTTGCATTGGCGGAAGCGGGCGAAGGGGCTGAAGGACTGCGCATTCTCGAAACGCTGGCGTCCGCCGAGGTCGTTGCCTACCAACCGTATTGGGTGGCGCTCGCGTATCTCCATGGTCGAGAGCGTCAGGTCGAAGGCGCACGCGCCGCGCTGGAGCGTGCGATCGGGCTCACTGGGGATGCTCGCATCCGCGCCCACTTGCAGCGAGTTGCTGCAACCGGACGCTGGACCGATTGACCGGGGGTGCCTCGGTGGTTCCACTGGGGACATTCGCACGAAGGCGCTCCAGCCGGTCACAGTGCCGCGGCGCACTCGGCTGGACTGAACCGGCTGTGCGGGACTTCGGCGCCAACCAAAAGAAATGAGCCCCGCATGGGGCGGGGCTCGGTACTGCGAAGTACAGCGGACGATCAGTAGTCCATGTCTCCCATGCCGCCCGGGGGCATGCCGCCGCCGGCCGCGGGCTTCTCGTCCTTCGGCGCCTCCGCGACCATCGCATCGGTCGTGAGGATCAGCGCCGCGACCGACGCCGCGTTCTGCAGCGCGGAGCGCGTGACCTTGGTGGGATCGATGACGCCCATTTCGACCATGTCGCCGTACTGCTCGGTGGCGGCGTTGTAGCCGAAGCTGCCCTTGCCTTCCACGACCTTGTTCAGGACGACGGAGGGCTCGGCACCGGCGTTGGAGGCGATGGCGCGCATCGGTTCCTCGAGCGCGCGGCGCACGATCTTGATGCCGGCGTTCTGATCTTCGTTGTCGCCGGTCAGCTTCTCGATCGCGGCGCGGGCACGGATCAGCGCAACACCGCCACCCGCCACGATGCCTTCCTCGACGGCGGCACGGGTCGCGTGCAGCGCGTCTTCCACGCGGGCCTTCTTCTCCTTCATCTCGACCTCGGTAGCGGCACCGACGCGGATCACCGCCACACCGCCAGCCAGCTTCGCCACGCGCTCCTGCAGCTTCTCGCGGTCGTAGTCGGAGGTGGTTTCCTCGATCTGCTGGCGGATGGCCTTGATGCGGCCCTCGATCGTGGTCTTGTCGCCGGTACCGTCGATGATGGTGGTTTCTTCCTTGCCCACCTCGACACGCTTCGCCCGGCCCAGGTCCTTCAGCGTCGCGTTCTCCAGCTTGAGACCCACTTCCTCGGCGATCACGGTGCCGCCGGTCAGGATGGCCATGTCCTCCAGCATCGCCTTGCGACGATCCCCGAACCCGGGCGCTTTCACCGCAGTGGTCTTCAGGATGCCGCGGATGTTGTTCACGACCAGGGTCGCGAGGGCCTCGCCTTCCACTTCCTCGGCCACGATCAGCAGCGGCTTGCCGGCCTTGGCGACTTGCTCCAGCACCGGCAGGAGATCGCGGATCGAGGAGATCTTCTTGTCGTGGAACAGGATGTACGGCTCGTCCAGCACCGCGACCTGGCGCTCGGGGTTGTTGATGAAGTAGGGCGAGAGGTAACCGCGGTCGAACTGCATGCCTTCGACCACGTCCAGCTCGTTGTCGAGGCTCTTGCCGTCCTCGACCGTGATGACGCCTTCCTTGCCGACCTTCTCCATCGCGTCGGCGATGATCTTGCCCACCGCGGCGTCGGAGTTGGCGGAGATGGAGCCCACCTGAGCGATCTCCTTGGCGGTCGAGCAGGGCTTGCTCTGCTTCTTCAGTTCCTCCACGACCACGCCGACGGCCTTGTCGATGCCGCGCTTGAGATCCATCGGGTTCATGCCGGCGGCCACGTACTTCATGCCTTCCTGCACGATGGCTTGCGCCAGCACGGTCGCGGTGGTCGTGCCGTCACCGGCCACGTCGGAAGTCTTCGAGGCGACCTCCTTCACCATCTGCGCGCCCATGTTCTCGAACTTGTCCTTGAGTTCGATCTCCTTGGCGACACTCACGCCGTCCTTCGTGACGGTGGGCGCACCCCAGGACTTCTCCAGCACGACGTTGCGGCCCTTCGGGCCCAGCGTCACCTTGACCGCGTCGGCCAGGACGTTGACGCCCGCGACGATGCGGTTGCGGGCGGAATCGTGGAAACGGACTTCCTTTGCTGCCATGGTTCTTTCCTCCAGTAAGCCTGATTACTCGATCACGCCCATCACGTCCTCCTCGCGCATGACGAGGAGCTCTTCGCCCTGGACCTTGACGGTCTGTCCGGAGTACTTGCCGAACAGCACCTTGTCGCCGGGCTTGACCCCGACAGCACGGGTCTTGCCGTCGTCGAGGATCTTGCCCGAGCCCACGGCGACCACTTCGCCCTGGTCGGGTTTCTCGGCGGCGGTATCAGGGATGACGATCCCGGAGGCAGTCTTGCGCTCCTCCTCCAGGCGTTTGACGATGATTCGGTCGTGCAGCGGACGAATCTTCATGAGTCAGCTCTCCTTGTGTCTCGAATGGGTGACAGATGAAGGAATGGTCGGCCAGGGTTTTGAACCCTGCCTGCGCGCGGAAATAGGGCCCGCGCGGAGCGGTTTCAAGGGTCGCCCCAAAAAAATCTGCGCCGGCTCGCGTGCCCGGCACCGGGAGCCGTCCGGGCGTGGTCCGAGCGGACCCCCTCGGGCTTCAGGCCGCTACGGCCAACCGCCGGTGCCTAGTCGGGGTCCGGGGGCGACTACTGCCCGGCCGCCCGGCCGCGCTGGCACCGCCCCGCGGCAGCGAGGATTCCGAGCCCTGCCGCCAGCGTCATCCATATGGACGGCTCCGGGATCGGGGCAGTGACCGTCGGTCGGTTGGTAGGGGTCAGCCCGGTGAGATCCCAGGTGCTGCCGACCCCGGTGTCGCCGCTCAGGGGATCTCTGGCTCGAACGTTGGTCCCGCGGTCAGGCCCCACATTGCTGCTCTCGTCGAAGGCCCATCCGCGCAGGTGATAGGCGACGGTGAACTCCTCATTGAGCTCGATGGCGCTCAAGTCGATCTGCTGCGTGACGGGGCCCGGCAGCTTCGCCTCGACGTCGACATACACGGGGTAGGGGTTGTTGTCGACGACCCAGGGCCAGTCGCCGATCAGCGTCGTCTCGAACGAGGGATTGGCGAACTTGCTGACGATGAGCGCGGCGTCCGTATCGAACCACACCAGCGCATTCGAGGAGTCGTACACCTCGACCCACGATGCCATCGAAGCCTGCAGGCAGTCGGTTACGCCCGTGCGGCAGCCGGGCCCGAATTCCGGGTTCACGTAGCCCAGGAGGTTCGCATACGTGTAGGTGTAGTTGAGCGCGGCGTCGAGTGAGTCCTTGGTGTAGGACTGATAGATGTCGACGTGGGCGCGCCCGCCGATGTAGTTCACCGCGCGCTGGTAGTTGTTGGGCGTGTCGACGTGGACCCAGAACGTCGCGCCGTCTTCGGTGGAATTGGCGATCACCCAGGCCGGATTGCCGCTGGTGTTGACGCCGATCTGTTCGCGAACCTCGACCACGCCGTTTACGCCGTTGACGTGGGTAGCGAAGTTGAGCAACTCGCCGACGCCGAAGGGATCGTCCTGCTTGATGCCCCAGATGCTGATCTCCAGAGTGGGGGCCCCGAGGCTGGCAGCGGCGGATTCGGCGGCGGACAGACTCGCCAACACGCCGGCGAGGACACTCAGGAACGATGTGATCTTCTTGGCTTTCATGGCCTTGCTCCTCGGTATCCGGGACTTCCGGCGACTTGACCGGTGCAGTCCCACGCTCCCGGCAAAGCTATCAACGTCATGTCGCCGGCGACATGCCCTATCGAACGCAATTCATGCCCGATCGTTCGGGGGAGGGCGGTGGTCATGACGACCTCCGGATATGCCGTTACCATGGCCGTGGGCCGGACCCCGCCGAAGCCTCCATGTCAGCCGATTTCTTCAACAGTCTCCTGACCCTCAAGTCGAAGCTGGTCTATGCGGGCGGCGTTTGCGGCCACTGGGGCATCGACCACAACTCGGACACGACGATATGGCTGCACCTGGTGACCAAGGGCGACAGCTGGGTCCACTATCCCGATTCGTCCAAGGTGGTCTTGCTGGGCGAAGGCGACCTGCTCGTGTTCCTGCCTCACTCTGAACCGCACTATCTCTCGTACAGCCCGGACGAACTGCGTTTCGACGCTCCGGACGCGCGCAAGACCACCTGGGAAGAAGGCACGACCGCGTTCGTCTGCGCGCTGATCGACCTGGCATTGCCGAAAGCCTACCTCTGGCAGTTGCTCCCGACCGAGATTCTGGTCCGGAAGAACGCTGCGGACGAGGCACTGGCCGACCTGACGCGCCATACGATCGCCGAGGCTCGGCAGCAAAGATTCGGCAGCTACTCGGTGATCGAGCGGCTGTGCGACAGCATCTTCGTGCTGATGGTCCGTCATTGCGTCGAGACCGGGGTCATCGGCGAAGGGTCGCTGGCGGCATTGCACGACGGCCGCCTGGAAACGGTGCTCAGCCTGATTCACCGTGAGCCCTGGGCGCCGTGGACGGTGGCGTCCCTGGGTGCGCGCGTGGGCATGTCGAAGACGGTTTTGACCGAGAAGTTTTCCCGGATGATGGGTTGTCCGCCGGGAGAGTATCTCGTCAAATGGCGTATGCAGACGGCCGCCAACTGGTTGAAGGAGTCGCCGCTGCCGGTCGAAGTCGTCGCGGAGCGCTGTGGCTACAGTTCGGTGTCGGCGTTCAGCCGTACGTTCACGCGTTGCTACGGTGTCTCGCCGGGCGCGTTTCGCGTTGGAGTCCATGACGCCGAACGGGTGGCCATCAGCGGGCCGGTCGTAGGTTCGCACGACTGAGTAGCCGAGCGGTCCTGCGTAGTCCGGCGGTTCGCGCGACGCACCATGGCGGCGCGTGCGAACCGACGCTTGCACGGCTTTGGAGCGTGCCTCGGACTGCGCGGCGCGCACTTTCCCTCGCGATCCTCGGGGCGCAAGCCCCTTGAGCGCATCGCGAACCCCTGGGCACGTGCCTTGCGAAACGGGGGGCGCCCGAACGACACGACGGGCCGGCAGCGACGAATGCCCGTCGGGCCGACTTCCAACACAAGACATCGAACTCAGGGAGGCTCTCAAGCCATGTCCAGCCAGTCCTTTCAACCTGCGCGTCGCGAACTGCTGCGCGCACTCGCTGCCGCCGGTGCCATCACGCTGCCGTTCGGCAAGGCGCTCGCCGCCGACAAGATCACCGTGGGTGTGATCTACGTCGGACCGAAGGACGATTACGGCTACAACCAGGCCCAGGCCCAGGCCGCGGCCGCGCTCAAGAAGATGGCCGGAGTCACCGTGATCGAAGAGGAGAAGGTCCCCGAGACCATGGACGTGCAGAAGACCATGGCCTCGATGATCGAGCAGGACGGTGCTTCGCTGATCTTTCCGACGTCCTTCGGCTACTTCGATCCGCATGTCATCAAGATGGCGGAGAAGTATCCCAAGGTGCGCTTCGCCCATTGCGGCGGCCTTTGGACCGAAGGCAAGCACCCGAAGAACTCCGGCAGCTACTTCGGCTACATCGACGAATGCCAGTACCTGAACGGCGTCGCGGCGGGGCATGCGACCAAGGGCAAGAAGCTCGGCTTCATCGCCGCCAAGCCGATTCCGCAGGTGCTGCGCAACATCAACGCGTTCACCCTCGGCGCCCAGAGCGTCAATCCGGCGATCACCTGCCAGGTGATCTTCACCGGTGACTGGGCGTTGCCCGTGAAAGAGGCCGAGGCCGCCAACAGCATGATCGACCAGGGCATCGACGTGATCACCATGCACGTGGACAGCCCCAAGGTGATCGTGGAGACCTGCGAACGTCGCGGCGTCTACGTCTGCGGCTACCACGCGGATCAATCGGCGCTGGCGCCCAAGGGCTACCTGACCGGTGCCGAGTGGAACTGGCTCACGCCCTACACCGAGCACGTGAAGGACGCGCTGGCCGGCAAGCCGATGAACAACTTCCTGCGCGGCGGCCTGAAGGAAGGCTTCGTGAAGACCTCGCCCTACGGCAAGGCGGTGCCCGAGGCCGGCCGCAAGATGGCCGACGGGGTCAAGGCGAAGATGATGAAGGACGAGTTCGTCATATTCAAAGGCCCGCTCAAGGACAACGGCGGCAAGGTGGTGATTCCCGCGGGCACGGCGCTCAAGCAGCAGGATGTGACGCTCGAAGGGATGAACTATCTGGTGGCCGGCGTGATCGGCAAGGTCTGAATCCGAACGTGGGATGGCAGACGGTAGGCTGCGGCATGGCCCGCCGTCCGGTCCGGCCATGAGCGATTCCGCCAGTCTGTCAGCCGCGGCCCCGAGCGCCGCGACGTTCTCCTTCGACCGCCTGCGGCGGTCGGCGGAGGCGGTGCTCGTGCCTCTGGGTGCCCTGCTGGTTGCAATGATCCTGTTCGGCGCATTCGTGGCCGTGCTGGGCAAGGATCCGATCGAGGTCTACAAGCTGATCTACAAGGGAGCCTTCAGCAGCGCCTTCGCGTGGCAGAACACGCTGCAGCGCGCCGCACCGCTCGTGCTCACCGCACTGTGCGTGGCGCTGCCGGCGCAGGTCGGGCTCATCGTGATCGGCGGCGAAGGTGCGCTGGTACTCGGCGGTCTTGCGGCGGCGGTCGCCGGGCATGCGATGTCAGGTGCGGGACCGCTCACGATCCAGATCGGCATGGCGATCGGCGCGATGCTTGTGGGCGGTGCCTGGATCGCACTGGCAGGCGCGTTGCGCCACTACCGAGGCGTCAACGAAACCATCAGCAGCCTGCTCTTGAGCTACATCGCTATCGCGCTGTTCAATCACTTCGTCGAGGGCCCGCTGCGCGATCCCGCGAGCCTCAACAAGCCTTCGACCATGCCGATCGGTGAAGCGACCATGATCGGCGTCATCCCCGGCACCGACGTGCACTGGGGGCTGGTTTTCGGTGTGGCCTTCTGCCTGATCGCTTTCGTGCTGGTGCGCTATACCGTGCAGGGATTCGCGATGCGCATCGTCGGCGGCAACGTGCGCGCAGCGAAACTCGCCGGCCTGCCCGTAGGGCTGCTGATCCTGTCGAGTTGCGGACTGGGCGGCGCGGCAGCAGGCCTTGCCGGCATGGCCGAAGTGGCTGCCGTGCACGGCAGCGCGAACGCATCGCTCATCGCCGGTTACGGCTACGCCGGGATCCTCGTCTCGTTCATTGCGCGCCACAACCCGCTCGCCATCCTGCCGGTGGCCGTGCTGCTAGGCGGCATCGCCGCCAGCGGCGGTCTGCTGCAGCGGCGGCTCGATCTGCCGGATGCCACCGTGCTGCTGCTGCAGGGCATCGCGTTCATGGTGATCCTCGCGAGCGAGACGCTGTACGGGCGCGCGCGAATCTTTCAGCCGAAGGCAAGCTGATCGTGGACGCATCACTGGGTTGGTGGGGCGTGCCGATCGCGGTGCTGGGCGGGGCGATCCGCATCAGCACGCCGTTCCTGTTCGTGAGCCTGGGCGAATGCCTGACCGAGAAGAGCGGGCGCATCAACCTCGGCCTGGAGGGCATCCTGGTGATGGGCGCGATGACCGGCTACTGCGTGTCCTACCTCACCGGCAGTCCCTGGCTCGGCGTGCTGGCCGCCGGGTTCGCCGGCCTGTTGCTGGGGCTGCTGCACGGCATGGTGTGCAGCCTGCCGCGCGTCAACGACATCGCCGTGGGCATCGGCCTGATGCTGTTCGGGACCGGCCTCGCGTTCTTCCTCGGCAAACCGTTCGTGCAACCCAAGGCGCCGACGCTGCCGGCGATTCCGTTGGGTGCGTGGGCTTCGTCCCCGCAGGTGCAGGCGGCGCTGCAGATCAACGTGCTCTTCATCGTGGGTGCGTTGCTCGCGGTGGCGCTGCACTGGGTGTTCCGCAACACGCGCTGGGGACTCGTCGTGCGCATGGTGGGCGACAGTGCCGATGCCGCGCGCGCCATGGGCTACAACGTCAACGCGGTGCGCATGCTCGCGACTGCACTCGGCGGTTTCTCCGCCGGCGTAGGCGGCTCGTTCCTGTCGCTGTACTACCCGGGCAGCTGGAACGAGGGGCTGTCGAGCGGCCAGGGCTTGATGGCCGTGGCGCTCGTGATCTTCGCGCGCTGGCGCCCGATCCACTGCTTCTGGGCTGCGTTGCTGTTCGGCGGCGCGAGCGCGCTCGGGCCGGCGCTGCAGTCCGTGGGGATCACCAGCGGCTACTACCTTTTCAACGCCGCGCCCTACGTGCTGACCCTGGGCGTGATGATCGCCACGTGCTCGACGAAACGCACGCTCGCGGGTGCGCCGGGCGAGTTGAGCGTGACCCGATGAACCCTGATCGAGGAGGAGTCGCATGAGCGGATTGGGTGGACTGAACAAGTCGCCGAACGGCGTGGTGATGGGGCTGGTGCAGCTCCAGCTCCCGGTGGTGGCGACCCCGGAAGACCTGCAGACTCAGACGCAGCGGATCTGCGGCATGGTCGCGAAGGCCCGCCGGAACATGCCGGGCATGGATCTCGTGGTGTTCCCGGAGTACTCGCTGCACGGGCTGTCGATGGACACCAATCCCGAGATCATGTGCCGCCTCGACGGTCCGGAAGTCGCGGCTTTCCAGCGCGCGTGCGTCGAGAACCGCATCTGGGGCTGCTTCTCCATCATGGAGTTGAACCCGCGCGGCAATCCGTTCAACAGCGGCATCATCATCGACGATCGCGGCGAGCTGAAGCTCTACTACCGCAAGCTGCATCCGTGGGTGCCGGTGGAACCCTGGGAGCCCGGCGATCTCGGCATTCCCGTGTGCGACGGACCGAACGGCTCGAAGCTGGCACTCATCATCTGCCACGACGGCATGTTCCCCGAGATGGCGCGCGAGTGCGCCTACAAGGGGGCGGAGATCATGATCCGCACCGCCGGCTACACCGCACCCATCCGCCACGCGTGGGACATCACGAACCAGGCGAATGCATTCTGCAACATGATCGCCACCGCGAGTGTCTGCATGTGCGGGAGCGACGGCACCTTCGATTCCATGGGCGAGGGCATGTTCGTCAACTTCGACGGCACCGTCCTCGCGCGCGGCAGCCACCGGCCCGACGAGATCATCACGTGCGAGCTCCGACCCGATCTCGTGCGTGAGGCCCGCCGTGTGTGGGGTGTGGAGAACAACATCTACCAGTTCGGTCACCGCGGCTACGTGGCCGTGAAGGGCGGGGCCGGCGATTGCCCCTACACCTACATGCACGACCTGGTCGCAGGGCGCTACGTGTTGCCGTGGGAAAAGGATGTGGCCGTGACGGACGGCACGTCGTGCGGTTTCGCTGCGCCGACACGGGACTATCAACCGGAGACCGCGGCCGAGCCGCGACGCCGCTATGCCTGAGACCGCGAGTACCGCTGGCCGCTTCGTCGCGGCCGATCCCTACCCCTGGCCCTACGACGGAGCGCTGCGCCCGGACAACACGGCGCTCGTCATCATCGACATGCAGACCGACTTCTGCGGCGTCGGCGGCTACGTGGACAAGATGGGCTACGACCTGTCGCTCACCCGGGCGCCCATCGAACCCATCAAACGACTGCTCGCGGCCATGCGTGCCAAGGGCTACACGATCATCCACACCCGCGAAGGCCATCGCCCGGATCTTTCGGACCTGCCGGCGAACAAGCGCTGGCGCTCCCGCCGCATCGGGGCGGGCATCGGCGACCCGGGACCGTGCGGGAAGATCCTGGTACGCGGCGAACCGGGTTGGGAAATCATCCCCGAACTGGCGCCACTTGCTGGCGAGGTGGTGATCGACAAGCCGGGCAAGGGGTCGTTCTGTGCCACCGATCTGGAACTGATCCTCCGCACCCGCGGCATCACCAACCTGATCCTGACGGGCATCACCACCGACGTATGCGTGCACACCACCATGCGCGAGGGCAACGACCGCGGTTTCGAGTGCCTGCTGCTGGAGGACTGTACCGGCGCCACCGATCGCGGCAATCACCTGGCCGCGCTGCACATGGTGAAGATGCAGGGCGGGGTGTTCGGCGCCGTCGGCACATCGACGGCCGTGATCGATGCGCTGGCCGGAGGTTAGACGTGCTGATTCCGCCGCCAGCCCCGCCGTCGGAGAGCGCGCTCGCGATCGAGTGCCTCGGCATGACCAAGCGGTTCGGCAGCTTCACCGCGCTCGACGACGTATCGATCCGTGTGGAGGCGGGCGCATTCCACGCGCTGCTCGGCGAGAACGGCGCCGGCAAGAGCACGCTGGTGAAATGTCTGGTCGGCTACTACCGACCGGATGCGGGGCAGATCACGGTCGACGGCCGCGAACGGGAGATCCGTTCGCCGCAGGACGCCCACGCGATCGGCATCGGCATGGTCTACCAGCATTTCACGCTGGTACCCAGCATGAGCGTCGCCGAGAACCTGGTGATGGCGCGCAACGACGTGCCGATGCGCATCGATTGGCGCAGGGAACGGGAGCGGCTCGCGGGGTTCATGGAGACCGTGCCGTTTCGCATCCCGCTCGACGCACCCGTAGCGAGTCTCGCGGCGGGAGAAAAGCAGAAGGTCGAAATCCTGAAGCAGCTCTATCTCGAGCGCCGCTTCATGATCCTGGACGAACCCACTTCCGTTCTCACGCCGCAGGAGGCCGACGAGGTGCTGGGCATGCTGCGCGGGCTGGCGCAGCGCCAGGAGGTGTCGGTCCTCATCATCACGCACAAGTTTCGCGAGGTCATGGCCTTCGCCGACCGAGTTTCGGTACTGCGGCGGGGCAAGCTGACGGGCGAAGGGCGCGTGGCCGATCTCACGCCCGCAGCCATGGCGGAGATGATGATCGGGGCGCGCGAGTCGGCGCCCGGGGAATCTCATCGCAAGACCGGCGGGACGCCGGGGGCCGTGCGGCTCGCGCTCGACGCTTGTCACGTGCACGACGATACGGGCCTGCCCGCCGTCGAAGACCTCTCCCTGTCGGTGCGCGAGGGCGAGATCGTCGGCATCGCGGGCGTCTCGGGCAACGGCCAGCGCGAACTGGTCGAAGCACTGATCGGGCAGCGCGAGCTGGTGTCGGGCAGCGTCAAGATCGCGGGCGAACCGTTCCGCGCAACGCGCGCGGAGATTCGCCGTCACCGCGTGTTCAGCCTGCCCGAGGAGCCCTTGCGCAATGCCTGTGTCGGCATGCTGTCCGTTGCCGACAACATGGGCCTGCGCAACTTCGATCGCCCGCCGCTCGCGAGCTGGCCGTGGCTGAAGCGCGGACGCCTGCGCGCTCAAGCGCGCAAGCTCATCGCGGAATTCAAGGTGAAGACGCCGGGCGCCGAAGCGCCGATCCACAACCTTTCCGGGGGCAACGTCCAGCGTGCCGTGCTGGCGCGCGAACTTTCCGGCGACGTGTCCGTGCTGATCGTCGCCAATCCGGTGTTCGGTCTCGATTTCGCCGCGGTTGCGGAAATCCATGCGCGCATACTCGCCGCGCGGGCAGCCGGCGCGGCGGTACTGCTGGTGAGCGAGGATCTGGACGAACTGCTGGAACTGTCCGATCGCGTCGTGGTGATGTTCGACGGTCGGATCGTCCACGAGACCGCCATCGGAGCAGCCGACGTAGGGGTGATCGGGCGTGCGATGGCGGGCCATGCAGGATCGGAGCCGGCGGCCACCTGATCCGCCGGCTTCGCGGAGCGGGCCCTACGCGTTGCAGCGGAGGGCCGCCCCGGCAGGACGCGGCCCTCGGCAGGAACGCTAGAGCGTCACGTCGCCCGACGCGGGCGACAGTTCCTTCGCGACGTCGCCCTTGTCGGTGGCCACCTGCAGCTTGAGCTTGTCGAGCCCCGGAATCTGATCGGCCAGGCGGAAGCCGATCTTGTCGATGCGGGCCGCGGTCGCGCCGTCACAGCGGAAGCGGTACATGGCCTGGATGTTCCCGTCGCCGGTGGTGGGGCGGCCCTGGGTGTCGACGACGAACGCATTGGCGTTCTCCACCTGGCACTTGGCCTTTTCCGGAAAGACGAACAGCTTGTCGGCCTGCTTCAGGCGGGCCACCACCTCGGCCGGTTCCAGCGTCTGCTTGGCACCGCCGCTCGAGGCGTCGGCGCGGGTCATGGGCAGGCGCAACTGCATGCTGACGTCGGGCCCGGACACGTCGACCGTCAGCGTCCCGGACTTGTACTGGGCGGCGGCGGTGCCGTCGGCCAGGGCGGGAAGGGTGGAGCAAAGCGTGGCGGCGAGCGCCGTCAGGGCTAGGGAGGATTTCGGAAACATCGTGTTCTCGTGCGGTTGAATGAACGACGGGTGGAGTTTAGCGCAAGCGATCCGGCGCCACCGTCGGCGAAAGTCCCCACCTGTCCGGGAGGCATTGCGGCTCGGCATTGCCGTGAGTCGCATGGGTCCACGACAATCACGAGTTGCGGATCGACCGAGGAGACCGAATGAACATCCGAACGTTCCCGAAGCGGGGGCAAGACCATGGCTGAAGCAGGCGAGAATCCACCCGCCGTCCTGGTTCGTGAAGCCGCCACGGCAAGCGGCCACCGCGTCGGGATTGCGACTCTCAACGTCGAGAAGGCACTCAACTCGCTGACGCTGGAAATGATCCGCGCGCTCGACGCGGCGATGGTGAAGTGGGCCGACGATCCGAAAGTCGCCTGCGTCGTGCTGGACGGCACCGGGTCCAGGGCGTTCTGCGCGGGCGCCGACGTGCGTTCGCTGCGCGCGGCGATCCTCGCGCATCAGGGGCCGGGACCGGTGCCCCAGGCCGCCGCGTTCTTCGGCGAGGAGTATCGGCTCGACTATCGCATCCACACCTACCCGAAGCCCGTGCTCGTCTGGGGTACCGGCATCGTGATGGGAGGCGGGCTCGGGCTGCTGGTGGGCGCGAGCCACCGCATCGTAACCGAGACTTCGCGTATCGCAATGCCCGAGATCAACATCGGGCTCTTTCCCGATGTGGGCGGGAGCTGGTTCCTGCCGCGCATGCCGGGGCGCGTGGGCCTGTTCCTGGGGCTGACGGCGGCGCCGCTGAACGGGCACGATGCCTTGGCGGTTGGGCTGGGTGACTTCTTCCTGCCCAGTGAAGACCGCGAGGCGGTGATGGAAAGTTTGGCCACCGCTGCCTGGACCGATTCCGGCGCAGACAATCGCATCGTGCTCTCGAAAATGCTGCGTCGGTTGGCCGCACGGGCTGCCGATGCAAAGCCCGAGTCGAACGTGCGCAAGCACGAGGAAGCCATCGCGCGCATGACCGATGGCGACACGCTCGCCGAAGTGCTGGCCGCGATCGCCGCCTACGAAGGCGAAGACGCTTGGCTACGCGGTGCGACTACGGCGTTGGCCGGAGGTTCCCCGACGACGTTCGCGCTGATCTGGGAGCTGTGGCATCGCGCGAAACGGATGAGCCTCGCGGAAGTGTTCCGCGTGGAACTCATCGTTGCCCTGCAGTGCTGCGAGCATCCCGATTTTGTCGAGGGCGTACGGGCGCGGTTGGTGGACAAGGACAACAAGGCTCAGTGGACGCCGCCGACGTTAGATCGGATGACGCAGGCGTGGGTGGCGGAGCATTTTGCGGTGCCTTGGGAGGCATGGCAGGGGAAGAATCCGTTGGATGACTTGAGAGGCTGAGAGCGTCTCGCGCCGGTTGCGGTCATCGCTTCGGCATGGACGATGCCTCGGTGCCGGCAGGCTTGGGGTTCTGCGCGCGGTCACGAGCGGGAGTCCGCTGGAGATCACGGCCCGGCGCCGCCGCGCGTTCAGGGGAGCCCGGGTCGCGATGGGTACGTTGCGACGATCAGTTCACCGAACCAACCACCGGTCGTCCAGCCCGAAAGCGGATGCTCATCGGTACCGCGTTGTCCAAAAAGAAAAGCCCGCCGGATGGCGAGCTCTTTGTCGTTGGTAGCGCTTGAATGACCATGCGAAGCCGGCATTGCTGCAATGCAAAGCAATAGATCGGGACCATGCGGGACGCCGTCGGTCAAGCGCCCAGCAGCCGGCGCGCCAGCACGGACTGCATGTCCCGGCGGCCATCGACGATCAGGTAGATGACGACCCGGCTACCCAGGACGCGATAGATCACGCGGTAGGGCTTGAATGCAGTCTGACGGTACTCCTTGATGCCCAGTGCCACGAGTTCCTTGGGGTAGCTCCCGCGCTCTGGGAACGCGGTGAGCCCCTCCACGACCATCATCAACCGCTCGAGTACGTTGTCGGCATTGGCCACGCTGTCGAACTCGGTGATGTAGTCGTGCAGCGCCGCCAGGTCCTGCTCTGCACCCTCGGTCAGAAGAACCTCGTACCCGGTCGGCTTGCCGGCCATCAGGCCGCGGCCCGCTTCGCGCGCAGGCGCGCCACCACATCGGCAACTGGCTTGACCCGGCCCATCTCGACGTCCTGCTGCCCGAGCGCCAGGATCTTCAGCAAGGCCAAGGTCTCCTGCGTTTCCTCGAAGGACGCAACGTCTTGCAGTACGGCTTTGGCTTCCCCGTTCTGCGTGATGACCAAGGGCTCCCGGTTTTCGGCAAGGTGGGTCAGCACCTCGGCGGCATTGGCCTTGAGGTAGCTGATGGGTCTGACTTGGGATGAGTAGCGCACGGCTCTGCTCCAGCTGGTAGGATAAGACTGAATATAGTCTTTTATCGGTCTCTTCGCAACCTGTTGCGCAGCTGGGCGGTCAACCAGTCGAATCCCACGCGCTCCTGCTCAAGCCGCAGTCTCGGCCGGAGCCGATCGAACCGGAGGTCGTCATAGACGGCCGCTTCTTCGGCCGTAAGGCGCAACAAGTCGTGGCGCGCAGGCTCGGGCTCCTCGCCCCAATGCAGGCGGTGGGCAAGGAGCGTCTCCCGGTCCATGAGGAGGGACTCTGCGCCGGGAAAGCATCCGCGTAGCTGATCGAGGATTGCGAACCCGTGGGTGTCGATGTCGCCCCAGTAGTGCAGCTGGCACCGAGACAGCCACACGGCGCGCGCCAGCGCCTCCCAACCGTAGCCCGCGCCGAAGACGACGATGGCGCCCGCCACCTCCGGGAAGGCAAGGAAATTGGTCTCGTTCTCGGTGATGAAGACTTGCTCGACGGGCAGCGCCAGTGCCGCGAAGCTCGCAGCGTCCAGCGTGATGTCGGGCAGGCCTGCACAACCTGGCAGGCTGGGCAAGGACGCGTCGAGCAGACGGAATCGAATCCGCGCCGGTTTTTCCAGGAAGCCGAACCGGCGAGCGAACTGCGCGACGCCGGTTGCCCCGGTCTCGATGACTTCTGCTGGTAGTCCCAGGCCCAGCAACTCGGTCAACACGCCTCGTTGGGCCTCGATGAACTTGCTGTCCACCCCGGGAACGTCGAGCTGGCGCAGGTAGATGCCCGGCCGAGGATGCGCTTGCAGCCATGCGACGACGGCCAAGAGACGCTCCCAACGGTCGACCAGGTGGAGGGCCTGGATCGGCCGCTGAGCCAACCACGACAGCAGCGCTGGCTGAGTGGCAGCCGTCTGTTGCCACAAGGCCTCGAATTGTTGCGCTTGACGTCCCTTGCCGATAAACGCCAACGCGTCCTGCAGGCCGTCCAGCCAGACGAACGCCGGGAGCCGCTGCAGTCCTTGGACGCGGTGGTTCCGCTCACGCCATTCGATCCGAACCTGGGGGGTATCGGCGACGTCGCGCACCCAGTCACGCACGGCTTCGAAGCGGTCGGACAGGTCGGAAGCCGAGGGGGCCTTCAGGTCAAGGCGCAGCGGCCACGAAATGGCGTCCGTCACTGTCGCTCGCAGCAAATCGCCCCTATCCCACAAGCGTTGGACCTGAACGCGCAGGTCTGCCGGCGAGGTCCAGCTCATCATGCCGCGCCGTCTCCGGTAGCTCGTGCTTCGGCCATTCTGTCCGCCGTCCCTGCAGCTTTGTGCGCCCGGTACTCCTCGATCGACAGGCAGCGCAGCCGCGAGTCGCGCCCGTCCTCGTTGTGCACGAAGCCGACGCTGGCTACGAAGGGCTCGATGATGTGAATCTTCTGCAGCGGCGTGACAATCAAGAGCTGCAGGTGGAGCTGCTGGAACAGGCGCAGCCCGTACTGCGCCGACTCGTCCGACCCCCGCCCGAAAGCTTCGTCGATCACGACGAAGCGGAACGACCGCGAACGCACGGTGCCCCATTCCAGCCCGAACTGGTAGGCCAGGCTCGCCGCCAGCACGGTGTAGGCCAGCTTCTCCTTCTGACCGCCCGACTTGCCACCCGAGTCCGAGTAGTGCTCGTGCTCGGCACCGTCGGCGTGCCAGCGCTCGCTGGCCGAGAACAGGAACCAGTTGCGCACGTCGGTGACTTTGGCAGTCCAACGCAGGTCGGCGTCCGACTGTCCTTCGCGACCTCGGAAGCGGTCGATGATGGCCTTGACCTGTAGGAACTTGGTTTCCGAATACTGCTCGTCCGCCGAGTCCGTCAGCGCCCCCTCGGTGCATGCGCGCAGATCCTGCTGAAAGTCCCGGATGTCCGCATCCGGGCTGGGCAGCGCCACCAGCTTGATGTACCGACCGGGGTTGTAGTCGATGGCCTGGAGCGACCGGTTGATGACGTCGACGCGCTCCCTGATCGTCCCCCGCTCGCGGCCGAGCTGGGCATTGAAGTTGGCGATCTCGTTGATGGTGTTGACGGTGAGCAGCTCCTTGAACCGCGCTTCGAATCGCGGCAGGTCGTCGCTCTTCAAGCCGGTGAGCATCCGCTCGTACTCCGGCAGCGCCGCCAGGCTCACGTCCATCTCGACCGTCTCGGCCTTGAATTCCTCCTTGAAGCCGCGCATGGCGTTGACGATGCGCTCGGTCAGGCGGGCCATGCGCTTGTCTTCCGCGTCGATACGCTCCTGCAGCCACTTGCGCACCTCCTGCTCGCGGTTGTCGCAGGACTCGACCGACAGCTGATGCTCGCCCAACGCAGTCGAGCGCCAGCCATCAAGGCGCGCGATCTGGGCATCGGTCAGGGGGGCGTCGTCCCACACGCTGCCGGCCTGATCCCGCATCGCCTGCGCCGTCTCTCGTTTGCTCTTGAACTCGCCCCGCTTGCCCAGCGCGTCGGACCGCTTGAGCTCGATCTCGCCAAACCGATCCTGCGCCGCCTTGAGCTGGCGCCCCAGCTCTTGCAGGGTGTCCGATGCGGCCTCCAGCTGCGCACGTTCGTCGGTGAGTGCGGCAATCTGGCGGGCCAGGCTCATCCAGTCGATCTCCGCGAATCGGGTGAATTCCTCCAGCCGTGCGAGCGTCTCCAGCCGTCCTTCGAGATCCTTGCGTGCCTGCTGAATCTCGCCGATCCGCTGCCCCAAGGTGGCCAACTTTTCCTCCAGGCGCTGGCGCTGATCACGCAACGCACGTAGCTTGTCGGCGTTGCTCCAGCCGAGCACGTAGCGGCTGCGGTCTTCGATACGACTGCGGTCATCCTTCTCGTGGCGCCCGCTCGGGTCCTTGATCTGACCGGCACGCGTGACGCCGCGGGTCTCGCGACGGAACTGCTCGCCGGTGTCACAGCAGACCACATCGAAGCGTTGGCGAAGCTCCTGCTCCAACCACTCGTAGTGTGGCGAATCCGGCTTGATGACTAGCTTGCGCACCAGTGACTGCGGATGCAGAGCCGCGCTCTGCCGAGTCTTTCGCGGACGCACATGGAAGTACACCAGGCGGGCGCCCAGGTGCTGGCGGTCCACCCAGTCCGCAACGGTCTTGTAGTGAGCATCCGGAACCAGCAGCGCGAGACCGAAGCCGCGCAACAGCCGCTCGGCGGCGCCCTCCCAATCGCGCTCGTCCTCATGCACCTGGATGAGCTCGCCTGCGAAGGGCAGTTCGTCCTCACCGATCGAGAGGGCAGAGCACAGCGTGTCGCGGATGCGAATCTGGGCGGCGTCGATGTTGCTCTTGCGCCGCTGGAGGCTATCGATCTCGTCGGACCTGGCGGTGTGCTCCTCACGGCCCTTGCGGAAAGCGAAATCCTCTTCGCGTTCGCGGTTGCCCAAATCGGCGATGCGTTCGCGCAACCCCTCGGCCCGCTGGGTGATGCCCTGCTGCTGGGCGAGGAAGTCCGCTTCAACGGCCGGCGCCGCCTCGTCGATGCGGGCCAGCAGCTCATGGAAGCGGCCGGACTTCTTCTGGCGTTCTTCCTTGTCCTGCTCCAAACGGCGAATCTCCGCTGCGAGCTCTTCCAAGCGGTCGCCGCCGTTGTCTCGCAGGGCCCGCTCGATGCGGCTGACTTCAACACGCTCGGTTTCACGCTGCGTCTCCAGGCGCTCGATCTGCGCATCGAGCCGCGCAGCTTCCTCCGCCAGCAGGTCCAAGCGACGGTCCAGCAGCTCACCCTTGAGCTGCGCGAAGTACGCCCGAAGTTGATCGCGAGCATCCCGCCAGCCCTGGATCTCGGCCGCAAGCAGCCGGTGGCGCGCGCCGTCCGCGACGA
This sequence comes from Burkholderiales bacterium, assembly GCA_019747905.1. Classification (GTDB taxonomy): domain Bacteria; phylum Pseudomonadota; class Gammaproteobacteria; order Burkholderiales. The sequence continues at coordinate 59,517 of JAIEQG010000008.1, read as the reverse complement.
GCGGGGTCAGCAAGTCCACCTTCCGCTTGGCCTCGAGCACCGCCTGATGCGCCCGATCCAGGTCATCGAAGTGGCGGATCAGTGCCTCGATACGTTGCCCGGAGTCGAAGGGCTCCAGCATGTGGCTGCGCACGAAGTCGGTGAGGTTGCCCACCGACTTCATCGAGACGGTCTGGTGGAAGAGCTCCAAGGCCTGCTCGTGCTCAATGCCGAAGCGCCGGCGGAACCAGGCGCCGTAAGGTGGGAAGCTGTCGGCCAGTTCGCAACCCGCGCCCCGCAGCTTCTTGCGCAGGGCCGTGATGTCACTGCCGAAGCCGCTGAAGTCGTCGGCGATGGCGAGTGCCCGCTGGGCTGCCACAAACAGACGCGCGGGTTGACCCTGCGGGTCCTTCAGCCAGAAGACCTGGGCCAGGGTCACTGCCTGGTCGTAGCCCTCGTTGCGAAAGACGCCGAGGATGACCGAGTAGCTCGACGCATCGCGCAGCGCCACAGGCCGTGCGCTGCCAGTGACCTCGTTGCGTTCGCTCTTGTAGTGGCCCAACACGTAGGAGCGCAAGGACCGCTCGCGGACATCGGCCCCGGCGGCCTTGTTGTATGCCACGCGATGCGCTGGCACCAACAAGGTAGTGATGGCATCGACCAGCGTGGACTTGCCCGAACCGATGTCGCCTGTGAGCAGGCTGTTGCGGCCGTCGAGTTCGTAGCGCCACACGCGCTTGTCGAAGGTGCCCCAGTTCAGCACCTCCAATCGCTGCAGCCGAAAGCCCACCCGGCTGTCGTCGGCCAAGAAATCCAGGCCAAGCGTCGGCGCTTCAAGCATCGGCCGGATCCTGGTTGGCACCCTGACCGGTGCCGGCCGACAGCGCCGTGCGGTAGACCTCCAGGCGCGCATCAAATTCGGCCAACCACTGCGCGTCGACAAAGGCCTTCAGGATGCGCCGCACCTCGTAGTGACCTCGGTCCTGTCCCGTGCCAGCGGCGGGCTTCAGCCGGCGCATAAAGCCCAGATCGACCACCTTGGTGATGGTCGCGTCCACCTGGTCGATCAGCCGGGCTTCGTTCGTGCCATCGGGCAGGAACACCCGCATCAGCTCGGCGATATCGTCGCGCGAGAGCACCAGCCGCGTGTCACCTCCGCCGGCGTCGAACTCGGCCATGCGCTTGCGCAGCAGCGCCAGCATCAGGCTCACCGGGTAGGACAGCGGCCGGCGCGCGACGAGCCGCGATAGGCGGGGCGCTCCCTCTGCCTCGTCCTGGTCCGGACGGCTCTTCAAGAAGGCGTAGCCCTCGGCCTCGTCCAGCACCAGATCGAGCAGCAGCACGGCGGCGTGTTCCCGCACCCGCGCCTGCAGGCGCAGCAGGCTGGCCCACAGCCGCTCATCGTCGTCGCGATAGAGCACGGCCTTGAGCAGGTGCACCATCAGCTGCGACAACTCGGGCACCGCCGGCAGCGCAATGGGCGGCGTCTGCGCCGCATCGTCCTCGTGGAGTGCATCGTCCATGTTCATGTCTCCCTGACCGCTCGACGCCATCAGCGCGTGAAGATCACGCGCGGCAGGCGCGCCTCGCGCGTCACGGCTTCGCCCGCTGAGTTGTTGGCCTGCCAACTGATGGGCTCGATCACGGCTTCGTCGACCAGTGCGCGCGGGTCCTCGAGGGCGTCGCGCCCGTCCCCGCCGTGGGCCAGCTCCAGATAGGCCACGAGTTCGGCCAGACCCTGGCGCAGAGGATCGGCATCCAGCAGCTCGCGCAGCGTAATTTGCGGCTGCCGGCGCAGTGCGCGTTGAACTGCCGAGCGCAGGCGTGCCTTGTCTACGACGATCTGGTCGAACAAGCGCGCGGTATCGACGTCGTCGTCGGCAGCCTCGAGCGCCAGATCGGTGAGACGCGGCTTTACGCTTGGCGTGAACAAGGGTCGCTCCAGCGGCAGTTCGATGTCCGCGCCCATGGCGTCGATGTGTATCACCGTGCTGGAGGGCGTGGCCGCGCGGATGCCAAGCGCATTGCTCTCGATACTGTGCAAGAGGTCCAGGATGCGGCGGTTCTCCAGGAAGGCCCGGTCGTCGAGGAAGCGGCGCAGTTGCTGCGACAGCTGGGCCACCGTACGCTGCGTGTGTTCTCCCGCTTCCAGCCAGTCGTGATGCACGCGGCGGGTGCGAGGTTCGGGCTTCAGCGCCGCGACAGCGGGCAGCGCCAGCACCTGATCCAGCCGCTCGGAGAGTTCCTCTTGTCGCTGACTGGACATGAGGAAGTCCCAGAAGGCGCGGAAGCTGCGGCCTTGGTCGGAATTGCCGATAGCGTCGCGCTCGCCCAAGATCTCGTCGAGCAGCGCACCCTTGGAGCCTTCCCAAAGTGCGATCTTCTCCCGCACCTTGCGGTCGAGCAGGCGGAAGTTGTGCTCCACCTCGCGGAAGTCGGCCAGCAGCTCGCGAGCCAGTTGCTGGAACTGTTGGAAGCGGTCCTTGACCGCCGTGTCGTCCAGCAGCGGTACGTCGCCTGTCAGCGCGCGGGCGATCTCGGCGTCCAGTTCGTCGCGCTTCTTGCGCAGGTCGGCCACGCGCTTGATCGGGTCGGACTCTGTGCCCGCGCTGATCTGGTCCAGCAGCGCGAACAGGGTGAGCAGGCGCGATGCGGTGCCGACGAACGGGCGCTCGGTCAGCGACAGCAGCCAGGCGATGGCCTTCTCGGTGGCCGGTGTAAGGTCGAACTGCGCCTCGTCCGTGCCCGGCTTGTAGAACTTGCGTAGCCAGCCCTTGTCCGGCGAGGCCCAGTCGTTCAGGTAGTCCTGCGCGCCCTTGGGGTACTCCTCCGGTCCCAGCCGCTCACGCAGGGCGAACAGCTCGTCCTCCAACGCCTCAGCAAGATCCGCCTCGTTCATCACTCGGACGTTCGGCGTCACGAACACCCGGTGCAGGAAACTCGCCACGAGCGGCGCGTGCGGCGAGGCCAGCAGCCTCCAGGCCGGATGGCGGTCGCGCAGGGTGGAGAGGGTGGCGTGGTTCGGCGACATACGGCAATTCAACCATAGGTGCCAGCAATCTTCCCTGGCACAGGCTCTTTGTGCTCGATGTTTCCGCGGCCATACGGTGCCTGCCTTGTTCGACTCAGGTCCGCCGTTCGCCGCTTGCGGCTGGTCTGGGCTCCGAATGTTGCTGTGAGCTCCAGGCGGGAGGAATGGGTCGCCGATTGGTCAACGAATTCGCGTTGGTGCCGGCGGCGGGAATGTGTCGGTCTCGCCTTGGGGCGATTCCGCCATCCTTCGCGGCATGCCGCTCAGGACCGCCAATCCGCTCAGGCGGATCGGCGTCCAACCGGCAGTCCACCGGACTGCCGGTTGTCGAACCCGGTGCGGGCTCTCATCCGCACCACCCCCACCAACAAAGACAAGGGGCCCGCCATTTGGCGGGCCCCTTGTCTTTGTTGGTGGAGGCGGGGGGAATCGAACCCCCGTCCGAAAGCCCTACACAGACAGTACTACATGCTTAGCCACGTCATTGGGTTTAACCCTTCGGCCGCCGACGGGCAGGCAATCTCAGGGCGAGTCACCTTGGATTTAACCCGGAGTCAAGTAACCCGAAACCGAGCGATGCCTCGAAAATGACTCTGCTCTAGCTTGCGCTAGCCGGTCCGAGGCAGAACCGGAGCAGAGTCCCGCGGGTGTTAGGCCGCGAGAGCGTAACGGTCGTCGTTGGCGACTGTCGATTTCCAGCGGATTTACGAGGTGACTGGACCTCGGCATGCACTGCACTGCTTCGTGACCCCCGTCGAAGCCAAATGCGCCCCCGGAAGACGAATCCTGAACATCCCGAATCATCCTGACCGACGAGAAGTCGGCAGTCCGATCCGAGCAGCGATTATGCCCGACGTGGCCGCTCCTCGGCATCGAATTGTCAGGTAACCCTCAAGTCGGGGCACAAACCGGCCGTTCAAGCTCCTGAGGCATGGGCGGTTCCCGATACCGCCTGCGCCGCAAATTCCCGGGCGGCTCCCGATCGGCCGCCCGGGCCCCGGCTTGTGCCCGCCCGCTATGTAGACATGAGTACCCCCCGGCCGCTTCGCAAGCCCCTCGATGACCGATCGCTCCAGCACGCCTATCTCGCCCTCGCGACGGATTGGTCGATCTGGTACGCGGAGCTCGACGACGCCCTGAGGCGTGTCGCCCAGACGCTGGCCGGTGCGCTCCAGGTGCGGCGCGCCAGCATCTGGTTGATGCAGGACGATCGGGCGGCGATGCGCTGCACGATCCTGTTCGATTCCGTCGATCAGCAGTTCGTGCCCGGCATCGAGATGTCCTACGTGGACTATCCGTCCTATTTCCAGGCGCTGCGCAGCGGCCGGCTGGTCGACGCTCACGACGCCTGGACCGACCCGAGGACCAGCGAACTGGCCCGGGACTACCTGCGCGAGGCCGGCGTCGGTGCCCTCATGGACAGCACTTTGCGCCTGGCCGGCGAAACGGTGGGGATCCTGAGCCTCGAGCATGTGGGCGGGCCGCGACTGTGGACCGATCCCGAACGGCGCTACGTGGTCTCGATGGCCGACCTCGTCTCCCAGCTCCTCATCCAGGACCGCACCCGGCGCGCCGAGGCCCGCTACCGCGCCCTGCTCGACAACATGCCGTCAGCCGCGATCCGCTGCGTATGGGAATCGGGCTGGACGGTCCAGTTCATCAGCGGCGGATCGGCAGTGATCTACGGCCTGCCCGACAAGGCATTGCGCGGACCCCGCCGCGGCAGTCTCGATTCCCACGTGCACCCGCTCGATGCAGAGCGCCTCGAAGTGGCGCTGCGGCAGGCCCACGACGAAGGGCTGCAGGTGGACCTCGAGTACCGGATCGTCCGCCCCGACGGTGATGTGCGCTGGGTGCACGAGCAGAGCCAGGCCACGCGCGACCCCGACAAGGCCCAGATCCTCCTCGATGGCGTGATCACGGACGTGACCGACCGCAAGCGCGCGGACGAAGCCTCCGAGCGCCGGCGCGAGCTGCTGCTGCACGTCGCCGAAGGCACCGCCGCGGCGACCGGCGACCAGTTCTTCGACACGCTGACGCGCGAGCTCGCGCACGTTCTCGGTGTCGACTACGTCTTCGTGGGCGAGCTCCCGACCCCGGCGGCCACGTCGATGCGGACGATCTCGGTCTATGCGGGTGGGCGCCGCGTACAGAACTTCGAGTACGCGCTCGCCGCCACGCCGTGCGAGCGCGTGATGGCGGAGTCCGTGTGCGTCTACCCCTCGGGTGTGCAGGCGCAGTTTCCGTCGGACGCGCTCTTGAAGGATTTCGCCGTGGAAAGTTACCTCGGCGCCCATCTCATGTCGGCGGATCAGGAGCCCATCGGCATCCTCGTGGTCATGCACAGCGGGGCCATCCAGGACATCCCGTTCGCGCAGACACTGCTGCGCATCTTTGCCGCTCGGGCCGCGGCGGAACTGGACGGCAATCGCCGCGAAATGGTGCTGCGCGCTTCCCGCACCGAGCTGCTCAACCAGAACGAAGTACTGAGCGTGGTCAACACCTTGTCGGCGCGCCTGCAGGTCAGCGATTCGCCCGAGTCGATCGCCCGCGAGACGGTGGATGTGCTGGTGGGCTTCCGGCAACCGCCGATCGTCGTGTTCTTTCTGCTCGAACCCGACGGCACGCGGCTGCGCCTCGCGGCCCACGCCGGTGTGGACGATGCCATGCTGCGCGTGGTGCGCAGCGTGCCTTGCGAGGGCACGTTGAGCGGATACTCGTTGCAGGAGCGTCGCGTGGTGATCACGCGCGAGATCGCCAACGAGCGCCGCATTCACCCCGCATTCCGCCAGCTCTACGTCGAGCAGGGCGTGCAGGCGATGGTGGCGCTGCCGCTGGCGCACGGTGACCTGGCGCTTGGCGCCATCGTGCTTGCCTATGGCGGCGAGGGTGAAGCGGCGGTGCCTCCGACCGGCGCTCTGGAGTCGATCGCCACCACCATCTCGCTCGCGCTCGCCACGGTGCGCCATGTGTCGAGCCTCGAGCATCAGGCCTATCACGATGCCCTGACCGGCCTGCCGAATCGTTCGCGGCTGCACCGGGAATTCCAGCGGCTGGCGCCAGCGGGGGCCAAGAGCGCCGCCGGGCCGGCCCTCATGCTCCTCGATCTCAACCGGTTCAAGGAGATCAACGACACGCTCGGCCATCACGTGGGCGACCTGCTGCTCTCGCAGATCGGGCCGCGAATCGCCGAAGCGCTGGCCGCGGAGCCTTCCCTGGTATGCCGCCTGGGCGGCGACGAGTTCGCGGTGCTGCTGTTCGCTGCCGGCGGCGCACTGCGAGCGCTGGACAGCGCCGATCGCGTGGTGAGCGCGTTGCGCCAATCGTTCGACGTGGGCGGCATGCGCCTCGAGATAGGGGCGAGCATCGGGCTCGCGGTGTTTCCGGACCATGGCACCGACAGTCATCAATTGCTGCGCTCGGCCGATGTCGCCATGTACGAGGCCAAGCGCTCGGGCGCGGGCGTGGTGGTCTACGACCCGTCCTTCGACGAGCACACGCCCGAGCGCCTCGCCATCGTCCAGGACCTGAGCGAGGCCATCCGCGAGCGGCAGCTCGTGCTGCACTTCCAGCCCAAGCTCGATCTGAAGGCGGGTACCGTGCTGGGCTTCGAGGCGCTGGTGCGCTGGCAGCATCCACGCCTCGGCCTGCTCGGACCCGGACAGTTCATCCCGCTCGCCGAGGTGGGCGACCTGATGCAGGGCGTCACGCGCAGCGTCATCGACCTCGCCCTGGCGCAATTGCACGCCTGGAGCGGCGCGGGTCTCACCTACACCATGGCGATCAACCTGTCGCCGCGCAATCTGCTCGAGCGCGATTTCGTCGCGAGTTTCGAGCAGGCGCTGCGGCGCTATCGCGTCGATCCGCGGCTGGTGGAACTGGAGCTGACCGAAACGGCGTTGATGCAGGATCCTGCCGGCGCGGCGGAACGTCTCGGGCGCATCGCCGCCCTGGGGGTGCGCATTTCCATCGACGACTTCGGGACCGGCTACTCGTCGCTCGCGCACCTGCGCCGGCTGCCGATCCACGCGCTCAAGATCGACCGGATGTTCGTCACCGAGATGGCGACGAACAAGCAGGACCTGGCGATCGTGCGTTCCACCATCGGACTTGCCCGCAACCTGGGGCTGCAGGTGGTCGCCGAAGGCGTGGAAACGCCGGAAGTGCTGCGCATGCTCGCCGAACTCGAGTGCGACGTGGCGCAGGGCTACGTGCTGAGTCCGCCCAAGGCCTGGCCGGAGATGCACGCCTGGATCGGCGCGCACACGCGGCAGTGGGTCAGCTTCCTGAAGCGATGAGCGCCAGCAGTGCGCCCGGGGAATCGATGATGTGGTCCGCCCCCCAGGCCGACGGCGGGGCACCGGAGCCGAGATACCCGTAGCCGGCGGCGATGGCGCCCATGCCGGCACTGCGCGCGGCCTGGATGTCGCGCTCGTCATCGCCCACGTAGATGCAGCGCGCCGGCGGCGCCGAGAGCTGGCGTGCGGCTTCGATCAGCGGTGCCGGATGGGGCTTGGGATGCGGCGTCGTATCGCCGCTGACGACGCAGCCGGCGCGCGCATCAAGACCCAGCAGGCCCACGAGCGGCTGCGTGAAGCGCGCGATCTTGTTGGTCACGATGCCCCAGGGCAGCCCGCGCGCGTCGAGGGCGGCGAGCAGGGCTTCCACGCCGTCGAACAGCGCGCTCTCGCCCAGGAGCTCGGATTCATACTCGTCGAAGAATTCCTGCCGCAGCGCTTCGTAGTCGGCGTGCCCTGGTCCGATGCCGAAGCCGATGCCGAGCATGCCGCGGGCTCCGCTCGAAGCAACGGGGCGCAGCGACGGCAACGGCACCGCCGCGAGGCCGCGCCGCGCGAGCATGCGATTGAGGGCGCCGGCCAGGTCCGGTGCGGTGTCCACCAGCGTGCCGTCGAGATCGAACAGGACCGCCTGGGTCATTCGGGCTTGCGTGCCTCGACGATGTAGTTGACGGAGATGTCGCGGCCCAGAGCGTAGGTCTTCGTGACCGGGTTATAGGTCATGCCCGTGTAGCCCGTCACCATCAGGCCGGCGCTGCGGCAGTACGCCGAGAGTTCGGACGGGCGAATGAACTTCGCGTAGTCGTGGGTGCCTTTCGGCAGGAGCTTCAGGACGTACTCGGCGCCGATGATCGCGAAGAGGTAAGCCTTCGGGTTGCGGTTGATGGTCGAGAAGAACAAGCGCGCGCCGGGTTTCGCGGCGGTCGCGCACGAGGCGACCGTGCGCGCCGGGTCCGGCACGTGTTCGAGCAACTCCATGCAGGTCACGACATCGAAGCGGGCCGGCTCGGCCTGCGCCACCGCTTCGACCGATGCGAGGCGGTAATCGACCTTGTGCCCGGACTCCAGCAGGTGCAGTTGCGCCACCTTGAGCGGTTTCTCGGCGAGGTCGATGCCGGTGACCTCGGCACCGCGCGCTGCCATGGACTCAGACAGGATGCCGCCGCCGCAGCCGACATCCAGCACGCGTTTGCCCGCGAGAGCGGCGAGGCGGTCGATGTGATCGAGCCGCAACGGGTTGATGTCGTGCAGCGGCTTGAACTCGCTGGTCGGGTCCCACCAGCGGTGCGCGAGGGCGCTGAATTTCTCGAGTTCGACGGGATCGACGTTGATCATGGGCGTGCGGCAGTCCTCAACGGGCGAGGATACCCTGCCAGCGGCGGGCCCGGGAGATCAGGTTCGCTTCGTCGAGGCGCGTGAAGCGGCGTTCCTCGATCAGCGCTTCGCCGTCCACCCACACGTGGGTCACGTCCGACCGTCCCGCGGCGTACACGAGATGCGACACGGGGTCGTAGCACGGCGCCAGTTCCACGCTGCCCAGGTTCACCGCCACCAGGTCGGCACGTTTGCCGGCTTCGATGGAACCGATGCGCTCTTCCAATCCGAGCGCGCGCGCACCGCCGAGGGTGGCCATGGCGAGGGCCGCGCGTGCGGGCAGTGCGTCGGCCCGGCCGCTCGCACCCTTGGCAAGCAGTGCGGCGAGACGCATCTCTTCGAAAAGGTCGAGGCTGTTGTTGCTGGCCGCGCCGTCGGTACCCAGGGCGACGTTGATGCCGGCGTCGAGCATCGCTGCCACCGGGGCGAAGCCGGACGCGAGTTTCAGGTTCGAACTCGGGCAATGCGCGACGTGACAGCCGTGCGATGCGTAGAGCCCGATTTCCGTGTCGGTGAGATGGACGCTGTGGACCGAGATGAGCCGTGGCCCGACCAGCCCCAGCGCTTGCAGCCGCTCGATCGGCCGCACGCCGTGCTTGGCGAGGTGGTCCTGCAACTCCCCCGCGGTCTCGTGGACGTGCACGTGCACGGGCAGGTCGAGCTGTTCGGCGAGAGTCACGATGCGGCCGAAGGTGGCGTCGGAAACCGTGTAGGGCGCATGGGGCGCCATGCAGAAAGTCAACCGCGATTCGTGCTTGTGGGCGTCGCGCAGCGCCAGGCCCTTGGTGAGGTAGTCCTGGGGGTCGGCCGCATACACCGTCGGAAAGTCGATGACGATGATGCCGAGTGACGCGCGCATGCCCGATTCGAGTGCGGCGGCCGCCGCCATCTCGGGGAAGAAGTACATGTCGTTCATGCAGGTGACGCCGCCGCGCAGCAGTTCCGCGATCGCGAGCAGCGTGCCGTCGTACACGAACTCCTTCGAGACATGCCGGGCCTCGGCCGGCCAGATGTGTTCCTGCAGCCACCGCATCAGGGGCAGGTCGTCCGCGAGCCCGCGCATCAGGGCCATGGCGGCATGGACGTGCGCGTTGACCAGCCCCGGGATCAGCGCATGGTGGGGCAGGGCGGTCACGGCGGCATCCGGGTAGCGCCGGCGAGCCTCTTCTGCCGGGAGCACGGCGAGAATGCAGCCGTCGCCGACCGCGACCGCGTGGTGTTCCAGCACGGCACCATCGGGCACGACCGGGATGACCCAGCGCGGTTCGATCAGGTGGATGGTTTGAGGCGCGGGCGTCATCGTCGCGGTTGCAAAAGAAAAGAGCCCTGCCGCGGCAGGGCTCTTCGGTTGCCGGGGTCGTCGGTTATCGGGTACCTGCGGCTTCAACCACGACGCGGCGGTTCGGCTGCAGGCAGTCGATCAGGGCTTGCCTGCGCAGGCCGGCGCAGTTGTCGCGCGCCACGACGAGATCAGCTTCGCCGCGCGCCGAGGTCTGGATGCGGCTCGGGTCGATGCCCTTGCGCACCAGGTATCTCTTGGCCGCTTCCGCGCGGCGCTGCGACAGGCCCTGGTTGTAGCCTTCGCTGCCGATCGGATCGGCGTGCCCCACGATGTTGATGGCGTCGTACTTGGAGTCGCGCAGCATGTTGGCCACGGCGTCGAGCTTCGCGATCGTCTCCGACTTGAGCACGGCGCGATCGAAGTCGAACAGGCCGTCTTCCTTGATGTCGATGGTAACCGGGAGCGATGTGGGCTTGCTCGCCGGCTGGGCGTCGGCGACCACCTGCTTGTTCTCGGGGAACACGGGCAGGTTGTTGTCGATGATCGGTTTGTCCTCCACGACCTTCTCGGGCGGCGGAGCGATTCCGGGCGAGGTGTCCGTCAGAGTCGCCACACCCGGGGAGATCTCTTCGCCCTCGAGCGTGCGGTCGGCATCGGACAGGATCATGTCCGGCGTGACTTCGTCGTCATCGTCGTCGTCGAGGTTCTTGGTTGCGTCGTCCTCGTCGTCCACCGGCACCGCGGCGAGCATGCCGATGTCGTCGTCGTCGAGGCGACGGTCGTTCTCCGACAACATCATGTCGGGGGTGGTGTCCTCGTCCTCGTCGTCGTTGCGCGGGCCGTCGTCGTATTCGTCGTCATCGTCGTCGGCGAGGGCGGCAACCACGGTTCCTTCCTCGTCCTCCGCGAGCGTGCGATCGGCTTCCGACAGCATCATGTCGGGCGTGACTTCGTCGTCCTCGGCGAGTTCTTCGATGACGTCATCGGCTTCGTCGGCGTCGTCGTCGTCCAGGAGGGGGATGGCCGCCAGCATCGCGGCCTCCTCGCCGGCGTCGAGGGTCCGGTCGGCTTCCGACAGCATCATGTCGGGGGTGACCTCTTCGTCGTCCGCGAACTCCTGCGCAATGACGTCGTCGGCCTCGTCTTCGTCGTCGGCACCGGGAGGCGGCACGAATGCGGCGATCTCGTCGCTGCTGTCGGCGGCCTTGGTCGCGGCGACGGCAGCGCCGGTGGCGGCTGCGCCCACCGCTGCGGCCGCTGCCGGCGTCACCACGCGCTCGGGCGGCGGCGCGGAAATGCGCGGTGCGAGATCGCTCTGCTGGAGCTGGGTGGAGGTGTCGCGAACTGCCTCGGGCGGCTCCGCGGCAAGGCGGGGGGCGAGCTCCTGATTGGGTTTCGCCGTTTTCCTCGAGCGGTACAGGTTGTGTAGGTCAGGGTCGCATTCCTCGGACGCCATGCCGGGGGACCACAAGCCGTCCTTGATGCAGGAGCGACCGAAGCCATCCCGGATCGGGGCGGCGCTGCCGTGCGACACGTAGGCGCCCTTCTCGCCGGGCTTCAGGGCCGAGCCCGGCTCCACCGCCATCATGGCTTCTTCCCGCGCCGCCTGGGCTGCGGCCGCGGCCTCCGCCTGAGCAGCCTTGCGAGCGGCCGCCTCCGCCTGGGTGGCGGCCACTGCTTCCTTCGAAGCCTCGGCGCAAGTGGCGGCGTTGGCAGTACTGCCCGGGCTGCCGCTCGTGACACAGGTGCTTCCCCGGCCATCCTTCGTTGACCGATTGAAACCATCGTTGACGGCGTGGCTTGCTGCCGGCGCGATCAGGGAAAGCGCAGCGACCCCGATGAGGGATTTCTTGAGCTTGAATTTCATGGCATCACCGTTGGAGAGAGGTTGCGGGCGGTCTCGATTTTGTCAGCTGCTCAGGCTCCAACGCGTGCTAGGACGCTCCTCCCGGTCAGCGTCCGGGAACGATAACACAGACACATGTTTATCGAGGGCCAAGGACGGTGCGGAGCCGTACCGTCGGAGCCGAAATCCGGATGGTCGCGTGCTAAACTCCGCGTTTTTTCCGACCCGGTTTGCGTTGCACCGACGATGCCGGATCGGACAAATTTTTCCACGGGATGTTCGTCCCGTTCACAGACCTAGTCGATGGATCAATTCGCCAAAGAAACCCTGCCGGTCAGCCTCGAAGAGGAGATGCGCCGCTCCTACCTCGATTATGCGATGAGCGTGATCGTCGGGCGCGCGCTGCCCGACGTGAGAGACGGCCTGAAGCCGGTGCACCGCCGCATCCTGTACGCGATGCACGAGGCGAACATCCAGTGGAACCGGCCCTACGTGAAGTGCGCGCGGGTCGTGGGTGACGTGCTGGGCAAGTACCATCCCCACGGCGATTCCGCGACTTACGAAGCCCTGGTGCGCATGGCGCAGGACTTCTCCATGCGCTACACGCTGATCGACGGCCAGGGCAACTTCGGGTCGGTCGACGGCGATTCGGCGGCGGCCTACCGCTACACCGAGTGCCGGCTCGAGCGCATCGCCGGCGAGATGCTGGCCGACATCGAGAAGGAAACCGTCGACTTCGTGCCGAACTACGACGGCAAGGAGCTCGAGCCCTCGGCGCTGCCGACCAAGGTGCCCAACCTGCTGGTCAACGGTTCGTCCGGCATCGCGGTGGGCATGGCGACCAACATCCCGCCCCACAACCTCGGCGAGATCGTCGACGGTTGCCTGGCGGTGTTGCATAAACCCGACACCACCGTCGACGAACTGATCGAGATCATCCCGGCACCGGATTTCCCGACGGCCGGGATCATCTACGGCGTCTCCGGGGTGCGCGAGGGCTACCGCACCGGCCGCGGCCGGGTGGTGATCCGCGCCAAGGCGCACTTCGAGGACATCGAGAAGGGCCAGCGCCAGGCCATCATCGTCGACGAGCTGCCCTATCAGGTGAACAAGGCGCAGCTCCTGATCCGCATCGGCGAACTGGTGCGCGAGAAGCGCCTGGAAGGCATCTCGGACCTGCGCGACGAGTCGGACAAGTCCGGCATGCGCGTGGTGATCGAGTTAAAGCGCGGCGAGATGCCGGAAGTGGTGCTGAACAACCTGTACAAGGAGACGCAGCTCCAGGACAGCTTCGGGATGAACATGGTCGCGCTGGTGGACGGCCAGCCGCGGCTGCTCAACCTGAAGGAGTTCATCGAGGCGTTCCTGCGGCATCGGCGCGAGGTCGTGACGCGCCGCACCATCTTCGACCTGCGCAAGGCGCGCGAGCGCGGCCACATCCTCGAAGGTCTGGCGGTGGCGCTGTCCAACGTCGACGAGATCATCGAGCTCATCAAGGCGGCACCGTCGCCGGCCGAAGCGAAAGCCCAGTTGACCGGGCGTCTGTGGCGCTCGTCCGTCGTCGAGGAGATGCTGGCGCGCGCAGGCGCGGAGAACGCCCAGAGCTTCCGGCCTGACGGTCTTGCCCCCGAGTACGGCCTGCAGCCCGACGGCTACCGGCTGTCGGAGGTCCAGGCCCAGCGCATCCTCGAGATGCAGCTGCAGCGCCTGACCGCGCTCGAGCAGGACAAGATCACCGACGAATACAAGGAGGTGATGGACAACATCGCCGACCTGCTCGACATCCTCGCAAAGCCGGAGCGCATCACCGCGATCATTGCCGACGAACTGGCGGCGATCAAGGCGCAGTATGGCGACAAGCGCAAGAGCGAGATCACGCACAACGTCCAGGATATCGGCATCGAGGATCTCATCGCGCCCGAGGACGTGGTGGTGACCCTGTCGCACACGGGTTACATCAAGTCCCAGCCCCTCGCCGACTATCGCGCGCAAAAGCGCGGCGGGCGCGGCAAGCAGGCCACGGCGACCAAGCAGGACGATTTCATCGACAACCTGTTCGTCGCCAACACCCACGACTACATCCTGTGCTTCTCGGATCGCGGGCGGGTGTACTGGATCAAGGTCTACGAGGTGCCGCAGGGCGGGCGCAGCAGCCGCGGCAAGCCGGTGGTCAACCTGTTCCCCCTCGAAGAGGGCGAAAAGATCACCATCGCCTTGCCGGTGAAGACCTTCGACGACGAGCACTTCGTGTTCATGGCCACGGCGCTCGGCACGGTCAAGAAGACCCCGCTGTCCGATTTTTCCCGCCCGCGGCCGAGCGGCATCATCGCGGTGGATCTGGATCAGGGCGATTACCTGATCGGCGCGGCCATCACCGACGGCGGCCACGACGTCATGCTGTTCTCGGACGGCGGCAAGGCGGTGCGCTTCGACGAGCAGGATGTCCGCCCCATGGGGCGCAATGCCCGTGGCGTGCGCGGCATGCGCCTGCTCGAAGGGCAGTCGCTCATCTCGCTGGTGGTCGCCAAGGATCCCAGTTTGACGGTGCTCACCGCCACCGAGAACGGGTATGGCAAGCGCACGCCGGTCGCCGACTATCCGCGTCATGGCCGCGGCACTCAGGGAACCATCTCCATCCAGGCGAGCGAGCGCAACGGCAAGGTGGTCGCGGCACGTCTCGTATCCACTACCGACGAAGTCATGTTGATCACCACCGGCGGCGTGCTGATCCGCACGCGTGTATCGGAAATCCGCGAAATGGGCCGGGTCACTCAGGGCGTCACGCTTATCGGCCTGGATGCCGGTGAGAAGCTCGCCGGCCTGGAGCGGGTGGTCGAGACCGACGAGGGTGGACCCGAAGTCGGACCGGAAGGCGCAACGGAAGGAGGACCGGGGGACGCCCCGGACGGTGCCGGCGACGGCGCTCCGGATGGCGCAGAGCAGGACGAGTGATGGCACGCGTGCACAACTTCAGCGCCGGACCCGCGGTGCTGCCCGCAGAGGTGCTCGCGCAGGCGCGCGACGAGATGCTCGATTGGCACGGCTCGGGCATGTCGGTGATGGAGATGAGCCATCGCGGCAAGGAGTTCGAGTCCATCATCGCGGCGGCCGAAGCCGACCTGCGGTCGCTGATGGCAATTCCGGACGCCTACGAAGTGCTGTTCCTGCAGGGTGGGGCCACGCTGCAGTTCGCGATGGTGCCCATGAACCTGATGGGATCCAGCGGCCGGGCCGACTACATCCACACCGGCGAATGGGCGAAGAAGGCCATCGGCGAGGCGAAGAAGTTCGGCAGCGTCAACGTCGCCGCCACCGCGGAGGACCGCAACTTCTCCTACGTGCCGAAGCGCGCGATGTGGAAGCTCGACCCCGGTGCCGCCTACGTGCACCTCACGACCAACGAGACCATCGGCGGCGTCGAGGTCCACGAGGTGCCGGATACCGGTGGCGTGCCCATCGTCGCGGACATGTCCTCGCACATCCTGTCGCGGGTCATGGACGTGTCACGCTACGGCCTCATCTATGCGGGCGCGCAGAAGAACATCGGCCCGGCCGGACTCACCATCGTGATCGTGCGCAAGGATCTCATCGGTCGCGCGCCCGCCAATACGCCGACGCTCCTCGACTATAAAGTGATGGCCGACGGCGATTCGATGGTGAACACACCGCCCACCTATGGCGTCTACATCGCCGGGCTCGTGTTCCAGTGGTTGAAGCGCATCGGCGGCCTCGCCGGCATGGAGCGGGTGAACCGAGCCAAGGCCGTGCTGCTGTACGACCTGATCGACGGCAGCGGCTTCTACACGAACCCTGTCGCGAAGGAAGACCGGTCGCTGATGAACGTGCCGTTCCGCCTGCGTGACGAAGCCCTCGACGAAAAATTCCTGTCCGAGGCCAAGGCGCACGGGCTGATCCAGTTGAAGGGGCACCGCTCCGTGGGCGGCATGCGCGCTTCCATCTACAACGCCATGCCGATCGAAGGCGTGCAGGCATTGGCCGCGTTCATGACCGACTTCGCGCGGCGCTATGGGTAACGATGGGTAAGTTTCGGGTCCTGACGCTGAACAGCATTTCGGCGAAGGGCCTGTCACGCCTGCCGGCCGATCTGTACACCCACGGCAGCAGCGAAGCGGAGCCGGACGCGATCCTGGTGCGGTCCCAGGACATGCACACGATGACCATCCCGGATTCGGTGCTCGCCATCGGTCGCGCCGGGGCGGGTACCAACAACATCCCGGTACCCAGGATGAGCGGGCGCGGTGTGCCGGTGTTCAACGCTCCCGGCGCCAACGCCAACGCGGTGAAGGAACTGGTGATCGCGGGCCTGCTGCTCGGGGCGCGCAACATCGTGCCGGCCGCGCGGTTCGTCGACGGCCTGAAGGGCGTCGGAGCCGATCTCGAGAAGCAGGTCGAGGACGGCAAGAAGCAGTTCGCCGGCATCGAACTGCCCGGCCACACGCTCGGCGTGATCGGGCTCGGCAAGATCGGCAGCCTCGTGGCGGACGCGGCGATCCGGCTCGGCATGCACGTGATCGGCTACGACCCGGAGATCACCGTGGACGCAGCCTGGAGCCTGCCCTCCCAGGTGAAGCGCGCCCACAGCGTCGAGGAGCTGGTCCGTGCTTCCGATTTCATCACCGTGCACGTGCCCCAGGTTCCGGCGACGGTCGGCCTGATCGATGCCAAGCGCATCGCCTTGATGAAGCACGGGGCCGTGGTGCTCAATTTCGCCCGCGAGGCGATCGTCGATGCGGCGGCCGTGCTCGATGCCCTGAAGGCGAAGAAGTTGAAGGGCTACGTGTGCGATTTCCCGACGACGGCGCTGATCGGCCAGCCCGGGGTGGTGGCGCTGCCCCACATGGGCGCCTCGACGCGGGAGGCGGAGGAGAACTGTGCCCTGATGGTGGTCGACCAGTTGCGCGAATTCCTGGAGCACGGCAACGTTCGCAACGCGGTCAACTTTCCCGACGTGGTGATGGCGCGCGAATCGCCGTACCGTGTGGGCATCGCCAACTCGAACGTGCCGAACATGCTGGGGCAGATCTCCACCGCCATGGCCAGTGCCGGACTCAACATCCACAACATGCTAAACAAGTCGCGGGGCGAGATGGCCTACACGCTGGTGGATGTCGACAGCCCGGTGCCGGAGACGGTGATCCGCGGGATCGCCTCGATCGGCGGCGTCCTGGCGGTGCGGTACCTCCCGACATGATGCGCCCCCCGATAGGCCTTGCGGCCTCTCCCCCCGAGGGCTGAGCCGCCCATGGACGAGGGCATCCGCCGCCTGCGCGACCGCATCGACGAGCTCGACGCCAGGATCCTCGAGCTCATCAACGAACGCGCACAGTGCGCGAACGACATCGGTCATCTGAAGGGCGAGGGCGGTGTGGTGTACCGTCAGGAACGCGAAGCGCAGGTGCTGCGCCGGCTCGCCGAGCTGAATGCCGGACCCCTGTCGGATGCGGCGATCCAGCACCTGTTCGTCGAGATCATCTCGGCTTGCCGGGCGCTCGAGCGGGCGCTCGCCATCGCCTACCTGGGGCCGCGCGGCACGTACAGTGAAGAGGCGGCACGCAAGCAGTTCGGCGCGGCGGCGACGCCGCTTGCCTGTGCCTCCATCGCCGAAGTGTTCCGGCAGGTCGAAACCGGTGCGGCCGGCTACGGCGTGGTGCCGGTGGAGAATTCCACTGAAGGCAGCGTCGGCACGACTCTCGACCTGCTCGTCGGCACGCGCCTGCGCATCTGCGGCGAAGTGCTGTTGCCGATCCACCATTGCCTGCTGTCGCAGGCGCCTGCGATCGAGGACGTGAAGGTGGTGTTCGCGCATTCCCAGAGCCTCGGTCAATGCAACGAATGGCTTGCCCGGCACCTCCCGGCCGCCGAGCGTGTGGCGCTCGCGAGCAACGCCGAGGCTGCGCGGCGCGCCGCGGCCGAGGGCGGCACCGCGGCGATCGCATCGCGTGCGGCCGGCGAGTTGTATCGGCTGCCGCTGCTCGCGGAAAACATCGAGGACGAGCCGAACAACACCACGCGTTTCCTGGTGGTGGCGGATCAGGACGTGGCACCCTCGGGCCGTGACAAGACGTCTTTCGTGATGTCGGCCCAGAATCGTCCCGGTGCCATGCATGAACTGCTCGGGCCCCTGGCGCAGCACGGGGTCAGCATGTCGAAGTTCGAATCGCGACCGTCGCGCACCGGGCTCTGGGAATACGTGTTCTTCGTCGACATCGAGGGGCACCAGCTCGACGCGGCGGTCAACCAGGCGCTCGCCGCGGTGCGTGCGAAGGCCGCATTCCTCAAGGTGCTCGGGTCCTATCCCGTCGCCGTCGCCTGAAGTCAGAATTCCCAAGGTTCGCCATGATCGACGTCTGTGAATCCGCCCCGTCCTGGATCCGTACCTTCGCGCCCTATGTGCCGGGCAAGCCGGCCTCCGAGGTCGCGCGCGAGCTCGGGTTGCCCGAGTCCGGCATCGTCAAGCTCGCATCGAACGAGAATCCGCTCGGGCCGAGTGCCAAGGCGCTCGCGGCCATGCAGGCGGCGTTGCCCGAGATCGCGCGCTATCCGGATGCGAACGGCTTCGAGCTGAAGCGCGCCCTGTCCGGGCGCTTCGGTGTGGACATGAACCAGATCGCCATCGGCAACGGTTCGAACGACGTGCTCGAGCTGTTGGCCCGCACGTTCCTGTCGCCCGGGACGAGTGCCGTGTACTCGAAGCACGCGTTCGCCGTGTATCCCCTGTCGATCCAGTCGATCGGTGCCACGCCCATCGAGACGCCGGCGCGCGAGTTCGGCCACGATGCCGACGCCATGGTTGCCGCGATCCGCGACGACACGCGCATGCTGTTCATCGCCAACCCGAACAACCCCACCGGCACGTTCCTGCCGGGTCCGGCCGTCGCCGCGCTGCTCGCGAAGGTGCCGCGCCGCGTGGTGGTCGTGCTGGACGAGGCCTACACCGAGTATCTGCCCGACGCGCAGCGCTACGACAGTATCGCCTGGCTGAAGTCGTACCCGAACCTGGTGATCACGCGCACGTTCTCGAAGGCGTACGGTCTCGCCGGCATGCGCGTGGGTTTCGCGCTCGCGCACCCGGACGTGGCGGATCTCATGAACCGCATCCGGCAGCCATTCAACGTCAACACCGTGGCGCAGGCCGGTGCCATCGCTGCGATGCACGACGACGAGTACGTCGCGCGCAGCCGGCGCATGAACGACGAGGGCCTGCAGCAGCTCGCGGCCGGTTTTGCCCGCATGGGCCTGCCGTACATCCCGTCCTTCGGCAATTTCCTGTGCGTGCGCGTCGGCGATGCCGGCGGGATCTTCCGCCGGTTGCTCGAGCGTGGCGTGATCGTCCGTCCGATTGGCGGTTATGCCATGCCCGAGTGGCTGCGCATCAGCGTGGGCCTGCCGGCGGAGAACGAGCGGTTCCTGGAAGCGCTGGGTGCAGTGCTTGCGCCGGCGGTTGCGCATCGCTAAGTGAAGCCCCCCCGATGGGCCTGCGGCCCTTCCCCCCAGGGGGCCAGCCCTCTTGGGGCGGCCCGGCGAGGGCTGAAGTGACGTCCCCCCCGATGGGCCTGCGGCCCTTCCCCCCAGGGGGCCAGCCCTCTTGGGGCGGCCCGGCGAGGGCTGGGGGGATGCCGCGTTGAAGGTGCGACGCCTCGCCGTCATCGGCGTCGGCCTGATCGGGGGCTCCACCGCGCTCGCGTTGAAACGGGCCGGCAGCGTGGAGCGTGTCGTGGGCATCGGCCGGGGACGGGCCAACCTCGAGCGCGCGCTCGAGCTCGGCGTGGTCGACGAGATCGCGGCCGATGCCGCCTCCGGTGTCGAAGGGGCCGATGCGGTCGTGGTGGCGGTGCCGGTGGGTCAATTCGACGGCGTGCTGCGGGCCATCGCCCCGAGACTGGATGCGGACGTGCTGGTGACCGACGGTGGCAGCACCAAGCAGGATGTCATCGCCGTCGCCCGGCCAGCGCTCGGGGGCCACTGGCCGCGTTTCGTGCCGGCCCATCCGATCGCCGGTGCGGAGCATTCCGGCGTCGATGCAGCGCGGGCGGATCTGTACGACGGCCGCAACGTGGTGCTGACGCCGGTGCCGGAAACTGCGCCGGATGCGGTGGATCGGGCCGAATCGCTCTGGAAGCAATGCGGCGCCCGGGTCGCACGCATGAGCGCGGCGGAGCACGATGGCGTGTTTGCGGCCGTGAGCCATCTGCCGCACGTGCTCGCCTACGCGCTGGTGGCGATGATCGCGGAACGCGCCGACGCGGAGCGCCTGTTCGCGTTCGCGGCCGGGGGCTTTCGCGATTTCACCCGGATCGCATCGAGTTCGCCGGAAATGTGGCGCGACATCGCCCTGGCGAACCGCGACGCGCTGCTGGGCGAGATCGACCGGTACGGTGCCGCGTTGGCCTCCGTGCGTGAACTGGTGGCGGCCGCGGACGGCGAAGCGCTCGAGCGATTGTTCGCGCATTCCCGCGATGCCCGCAACGCCTGGTTGCGGCGGATCGAAGAGGGCCGCTGATGGCCGCAGGCTACCCCGAACACCTCGACCTGCCCCCGCTAGGGGGTGCGGCCGGCACCGTGCGATTGCCCGGGTCCAAGAGCATCTCGAATCGCACGTTGCTGCTGGCGGCACTCGCCGAGGGCACCACCGAGATCCGCGATCTCCTGGACTCCGACGACACGCGGCACATGCTGGATGCGCTCGGAAAGCTGGGCGTCGTCATCGCGGGCGATGCCGCGTCGGGTGTAGTACACGTCACCGGGTGCCGCGGGCGTTTTCCGGTCAAGCAGGCCGACCTGTTCCTGGGCAATGCGGGCACGGCGTTCCGGCCGTTGACTGCCGCGCTGGCTCTCGCGGGTGGGCATTACCGGTTGTCCGGTGTCGCGCGCATGCACGAGCGGCCCATCGGCGATCTGGTGGATGGATTGCGCGCGATCGGCGCGGATATCCGGTATGCGGCCAACGACGGCTTCCCGCCGCTTCACATCGGGCCCGGCGCGATCAAGCCGTTGCCCACGGTGCGAGTACGCGGTGACGTATCGAGCCAGTTCCTGACCGCACTGTTGATGGCGCTGCCGCTGACCGGTGCGGCGACCGCCATCGAGGTCGATGGAGAGCTGATCTCCAAGCCCTACATCGACATCACGCTCAATCTCATGGCGCGCTTCGGTGTCGAGGTGAAGCGCACGGGGTGGGAGCGATTCGCCATTCCGGCCGGCGCGCATTACCGGTCGCCCGGGACCGTACCGGTCGAAGGCGACGCTTCCGGTGCGTCGTACTTCCTCGCCGCCGGTGCCATCGGTGGCGGGCCGGTGCGCATCGAGGGCGTGGGCCGGACCAGTATCCAGGGCGACGTGCGCTTCGCGGACGCGCTGGAGCAACTGGGCGCGCGCATCCAGTGGGGTGACACATGGATCGAGGCGAGCGGGCCGGCGAACGGACGCTTGCGGGCTTTCGACCTCGACCTCAATCACATCCCCGATGCCGCGATGACGCTCGCCGTCGCCGCGCTGTTCGCCGACGGTCCGTGCCGCCTGCGCAACGTGGCGAGCTGGCGCGTGAAGGAGACCGACCGGCTGACCGCCATGGCGACCGAGTTGCGCAAGGTGGGCGCGATCGTGGAGGAAGGGTCCGACTTCCTGCGCGTGACGCCGCCGCCCGCGTTGCGCGGCGCTGCCATCGACACGTACGACGATCATCGCATCGCCATGTGCTTCTCGCTGGTGGCGCTGGGTGGTGTGCCGATGCGCATCAACGATCCTGGCTGTGTCGCGAAGACGTTCCCGGATTACTTCGACCGGTTTGCCGCGGTGACCCGAGCGATCGACGTGCCCGTCGTCACCCTCGACGGACCGGCCGCATCGGGCAAAGGCACGGTGGCGCAGTTGGTGGCGCAGCAGCTCGGCTGGCATCTGCTGGAGAGCGGTGCCCTCTACCGCGTCGTGGGATTGGCCGCGCTCGAACGAGGCGTCGATCTAGGAGACGAGCGCGTGCTGGCGCCGATCGCTGCCGGTCTTGACGTGGGCTTCGACGACGGTCGCGTGTGGCTTTCCGGTCGCGACGTCAGCGACCGCATTCGCTCGGAGCAAGTGTCTGACGCTGCGTCGAAAGTCGCCGCGCTTCCCGCAGTTCGCACCGCGCTGCTCTGGCGCCAGAAAGCGTTTCGGGCGGTGCCCGGCCTCGTCGCCGAGGGCCGCGACATGGGCAGCGTCGTGTTCCCGGATGCAGTCGCGAAAGTGTTCCTGACCGCGACCGCGGAGGTGCGCGCGGAGCGTCGATATAAGCAGTTGATAGCAAAAGGAATGGATGTTAACCTTCCCGCCCTTTTGCATGAAATCGCAAGTCGCGATGAACGGGACAGCCAACGCAGCGTGGCTCCCCTCAAGCCGGCGAGCGATGCGTTGCCCCTTGATACTACTGAACTTTCGGCTGAAGAAGCCGCAAATCAGGTGGTAGCCTGGGTCCGGCAGCGCTTCCGTAACTCGTAACAACGCACCGGTCGTCTTCCCGCTTCGGGTCGGACGGTTTCGAGCAGGCTGTGCCTGATTCGGACAACGGCCTGACTGGAAGGCATTTTTTCGATGTTCAAACCCAGCCGTTCGCGGCTGGCAGATGGATCCCCCCAAATCTCATGACAACCGCTACCCAGACCGTCGCCTCAACCTCCACGTCGATTCCCGGCGCCATGGAGAACTTTGCCGAACTCTTCGAAGAAAGCCTGTCACGTCAGGAATTGCGCGCCGGTGAAGTGATCACCGCCGAAGTCGTCCGCGTCGATTCCAACCATGTGGTGGTGAATGCAGGCTTGAAGTCCGAAAGCTTCATCTCGATCGACGAGTTCCGCGGCGACAAGGGTGAAGTGGAAGTGAAGCCGGGTGATTTCGTCTCCGTCGCCATCGAAGCGCTGGAAGACGGCTACGGCGAAACCCGCCTCTCGCGTGAAAAGGCAAAGCGCCTCGCCGCGTGGCACGCGCTGGAGCAGGCCCTGGAGCAGGGCACGCTGGTGCAGGGTCTCATCACCGGCAAGGTGAAGGGCGGTCTCACCGTCATGATCAACGGCATCCGCGCCTTCCTGCCCGGATCGCTGGTGGACGTGCGTCCGGTCAAGGACACGACCCCGTACGAAGGCAAGAACCTCGAATTCAAGGTGATCAAGCTCGACCGCAAGCGCAACAACGTGGTGGTGTCGCGCCGCGCGGTGGTCGAGGCCTCGCAGGGCGAAGAGCGCCAGAAGCTGCTCGAGACGCTGCACGAAGGCGCGGTGGTCAAGGGCATCGTCAAGAACATCACCGACTACGGTGCGTTCGTCGACCTGGGCGGCATCGACGGCCTGCTGCACATCACCGACCTCGCCTGGCGCCGCGTGAAGCATCCGTCCGAGATCCTGTCGGTGGGTGACGAAGTGGAAGCCAAGGTGCTCAAGTTCGACCAGGAGAAGAACCGCGTTTCGCTGGGCCTGAAGCAGCTCGGCGAGGACCCGTGGGTCGGCCTGGGTCGGCGTTACCCGCAGGGCACCCGCCTGTTCGGCAAGGTCACCAACCTCACCGACTACGGTGCGTTCGTCGAGATCGAGGCGGGCATCGAGGGCCTGGTGCACGTTTCCGAGATGGACTGGACCAACAAGAACGTGCATCCG
The DNA here is from genome assembly GCA_019747905.1 of Burkholderiales bacterium. Taxonomy (GTDB): domain Bacteria; phylum Pseudomonadota; class Gammaproteobacteria; order Burkholderiales. The sequence goes on along the minus strand of JAIEQG010000008.1, from coordinate 36,068 downwards.
TCCAAGGTGGTGCAACTGGGCGACGAGGTCGAGGTGATGATCCTCGAGATCGACGAGGACCGCCGCCGCATCTCGCTCGGCATGAAGCAGTGCATGCCCAACCCGTGGGACGAGTTCGCCGCCAACTACAAGAAGGGCGACAAGGTGAAGGGCCAGATCAAGTCGATCACCGACTTCGGCGTCTTCATCGGCCTGCCCGGCGGCATCGATGGCCTGGTGCACCTCTCCGACCTGTCCTGGCATGCGCCGGGCGAAGAGGCGGTGCGCAACTACAAGAAGGGCGATGAAGTGGAAGCGGTCGTACTGGGCATCGACGTCGAGCGCGAGCGCATCTCGCTCGGCATCAAGCAGCTCGAGGGCGACCCCTTCAACAACTACATCGCCACGCACGACAAGAATTCCATCGTCGAGGGCGTCGTGAAGTCGATCGACGCCAAGGGCGCCGTGGTCTCGCTGGACGGCGAGGTCGAGGGTTACCTGCGCGCGTCGGAAGTCTCGCGCGATCGCGTGGAGGACATCCGCTCCCATCTCAAGGAGGGCGACAAGGTGTCCGCGATGATCATCAACGTCGACCGCAAGAACCGCACGATCAACCTCTCGATCAAGGCCAGGGACATGGCCGACGAGAGCGAGGCCATGCAGCGCATGGCGGTCGAGAACTCGGGCAACGCCGGTACCACGAGTCTCGGCGCTCTGCTCAAGGCCAAGCTGGACAACAAGAATTCCGCCTAAGACTCAAGGTGCGCGATGACGAAGTCCGAACTGATTGCCAAGCTCGCGATGCATTTTCCGCAGCTGGTGGCGAGCGATGCCGAGCTCGCGGTGAAGATGATCCTCGATGCGATGGCGAAGAGCCTGTCCCAGGGTCAACGCATCGAGATTCGCGGCTTCGGCAGCTTCGGGCTGAATTACCGCCCGCCGCGCACCGGTCGCAATCCGAAATCGGGCGAGAAGGTCCAGGTGCCGGCCAAGTACGTGCCGCACTTCAAGGCCGGCAAGGAGTTGCGCGAACGCGTGGACTTCAACCGGGAGGGCGAGTCGGCTGCCACCGGCTCCGCCCCCGCGCCGGTGCCCAGCTCGGCGACGTCCTCCTCGGCTTCCTGACGACCGCCGTGCGCGCGCCGCTCGCCTGGGCTGGGAGCTGAGGTGACGCTCCCCCCGATGGGCCTGCGGCCCCTCCCCCGGAAGGGGCCAGCCCGCTTGGGGCTGAGGCCGGACTGAGGTGCGTTACGTCGGCTGGGTGGTGAAGGCGGTGCTGTTCCTGCTGCTGCTCGGGTTCGCCGTCAAGAATACCGAGATGACGGTGGTACGCTACTACCTCGGTATCGAATGGCATGCGCCACTGGTCTTCGTGCTGCTCGTGACCTTCGCTGCCGGTGTGTTGCTCGGCGTGGTGGCCACTGCGAGCCGCGTGTTCCGCGAACGGCGCGATGGCGAAGTGGCGCGCCGCGCTGAAAGCGCGCCGCCGCAAGGCTTCGAGGAGGGCGCGTAGGCGTCCGCGCCACACCTCCCGCGCCCGAATCGCGATGGAATTCGAAACCTGGTGGCTGCTGGCTCTCCCACTGTTCTTCGCTCTGGGGTGGCTGGCCGCCCGCATCGACATCAAGCAGCTCGTCACCGAATCGCGGCGGCTGCCCAGTTCCTACTTCAAGGGCCTCAACTTCCTGCTGAACGAACAGCCCGACAAGGCCATCGAGGCGTTCATCGAAGTGGCGAAGGTGGCGCCCGAGACCGTCGAGCTGCATTTCGCGCTGGGCAGCCTGTTTCGCCGGCGCGGCGAAGTCGAGCGCGGAATCCGCATGCACCAGAATCTGCTCGATCGGGAGGACCTCGCTCCCGAGCAGCGCATGGCGGCCCTGTTCGAACTGGCGCAGGACTATCTCAAGGCTGGTCTGCTCGACCGTGCCGAGGAACTATTCTCGCGCCTCGCCGGCAGCGCGTACGAGCAGCAGGGTCTCAAGTTCCTCCTCGAGATCTACGAGCAGGAAAAGGACTGGATGAAGGCGATCGAGACCTCGCGCCAGATGGACGCCATCACCGGCGATTCCAGTGCCAAGGATATCGCCCACTTCTATTGCGAACTGGCAGCCGCCGAGATTCCGCACGGCCGCTTCGACAACGCCCGCCGCTTCCTCGAAGAAGCGCTCGGCGTCAATCGCAAGTGCACGCGCGCCAACATGCTCCTGGGCGACATTGCGATGACCGAAGGCGACATCGCCGGAGCCATCGAGACGTGGCAGCGGATCGAAACGCAGAATCCGGCCTATCTCTCCCTGCTCGCCGACAAACTGATCGCCGCCTACGACAAGCTCGGCCGACACGCAGAAGGGTTGCAGCTGCTGCGCGGCTATCTCGAGTCCAATCCGTCGCTCGATCTGCTGACGACGGTGGTGCAGGCGACGCTGGAATCCGAAGGGCCTGAGGCAGCTCAGCAGTTGCTGCGCGAACAGCTAAGGCGCATGCCGACCCTGATCGGCATGGCGAAGCTGGTCGATGTCCAGATCGCACAGGCGCCGGCGGAACGGCAACCCGATCTGGAACTGGTTCGCAACCTCCTTCAACAGCACACGCGCAATCTGGCGCTCTACAAGTGCGACAGTTGCGGTTTTCGCGCGCGGCAGTTCTATTGGCATTGCCCGGCCTGCCATGGCTGGGAGACTTACGTGCCGCGCCGTACCGAAGAGCGTGAAATGGCCGCCTGACCTGTGCCGGACCCCGAATCCGTGAACGACCCGAAAGTCATCGTAGCCCTGGACGTCCCATCCCCCGAGGAAGCTTTGGCCCTTGCCGCGCGCCTGCCTGCGACGACCTGCCGCCTCAAGGTCGGCAAGGAACTCTTCACCTCGGCGGGCCCGTCGCTGGTGACCACGCTGGTGCAGCGCGGCCACGGCGTCTTTCTCGACCTCAAGTTCCACGATATCCCGAACACGGTGGCGCAGGCGTGCGCGGCCGCCGCTCGCCTCGGTGTGTGGATGATCAACGTGCACGCTCTCGGCGGCACGCGCATGATGAGCGCAGCGCGCGAGGCGATCGAAGGTCTGCCGCAACGGCCGAAGTTGATCGGTGTGACCGTGCTCACCAGCATGGCCGCACCGGATCTCGCTGAGATCGGGCTGGCCGGTGACCCGGAGTCGGCAGCGGTCCGCCTTGCGGGACTGGCGCAGCGGTCGGGCCTGGATGGCGTCGTGTGTTCGGCCCGTGAAGCGCGCACGATGCGACGCAGCTTCGGCGCCGCGTTCCAGCTCGTGACCCCGGGCATTCGACCTGCCGACGCCGGCGCGGACGACCAGGCGCGCATCGCGACGCCCGGCAACGCCGTCCGCGACGGCGCGAGCTATCTCGTCATCGGACGCCCGATCACCCGCGCAGCGGATCCGGCGGCAGCACTCGCAGCGATCAACGCGGAAATCGATTCCGCAACGAAAGGACTGGCAGCGTGAGAATCACCGTCATCGGCTCCGGCTACGTGGGCCTCGTCTCCGGCGCATGCCTCGCCGACACCGGCAACGACGTGCTGTGCCTCGACGTGGACGAACGCAAGATCGCCATGTTGAAGCGCGGCGAGATCCCGATCTTCGAGCCGGGTCTCGAAGGCATCGTCAAGCGCAACGTGGAAGCGGGGCGCTTGCGTTTCACCACCGACGTGGCGGAAAGCGTCCGCCACGGCCTGGTTCAGTTCGTCGCAGTGGGAACCCCACCGGGCGAGGACGGTTCGGCCGACCTCAAGCACGTGACGGCGGCGGCGCGCAACATCGGGCGCCACCTGGACCACTACGCCGTCATCGTCGACAAGTCGACCGTGCCGGTGGGAACGGCGGACAAGGTGAAGGCCGCGATCGCCGAGGAGCTCGAGAAGCGCGGAGCGAAGCAGGAATTCGCCGTGGTGTCGAACCCCGAGTTTCTCAAGGAAGGGGCGGCGGTCCAGGACTTCATGAAACCCGACCGCATCGTGCTGGGCTCGGACGATGAGCGCGCGACCCAGATCATGCGCAGCGTGTACCTCCCGTTCCAGCGCAATCACGAGCGCATGCTGGTGATGGACGTGCGTTCGGCCGAACTCACCAAGTACGCGGCGAACGCCATGCTGGCCACCCGCATCTCGTTCATGAACGAACTGGCCAACCTCGCGGAGCGCCTCGGCGCCGACATCGAGATGGTTCGACAGGGCATCGGTGCCGATCCGCGCATCGGATACCACTTCCTGTACGCCGGGACCGGCTACGGCGGTTCGTGCTTTCCCAAGGACGTGAAGGCGTTGCAGCGCACCGGCCGCGAACACGGCATGGACCTGCGCATCCTCCAGGCGGTGGAAGACGTCAACGAAGACCAGAAATCCCGCCTGCTCGAAAAGATCGACCGTCGCTTCGAAGGCAAGGTGAAGGGCATGCGCTTCGCCGTCTGGGGACTGGCGTTCAAGCCCAACACCGACGACATGCGCGAGGCGCCGAGCCTGGTCATCGTGCAGGGGCTGCTCGACCGGGGCGCCACGGTGACCGCGTACGATCCGGTCGCAGCGCGGGAAGCGAAGCATCTGTTCGGCAACGCGCCGCAGATCGCTTTCGCCGATACGCCGATGGCAGCCCTGGACGGTGCCGATGCGCTGCTCATCGTGACCGAGTGGAAGGAGTTCCGCAGCCCGGATTTCGAAGGCATCCGCGCGCGCTTGCGTCACCCCGTGATCATCGACGGGCGCAACATGTACGATCCGGCCATGGTGCGCTCGTTCGGACTCGAGTACTTCGCGATCGGGCGTCCGTAGGCGAGAAAGGGAGATCGACGTGAGTCGGAACAAGGTCCATCCGGATCCGCGTGGAGCCCGCATCCTGGTGGCGGGCGACGTGATGCTCGATCGTTACTGGTTCGGCGAGGTGAGCCGCATCTCGCCCGAGGCGCCCGTGCCGGTGGTCAAGATCGGGCGCTCGGAAGAGCGCCTGGGCGGTGCCGCCAACGTGGCGCGCAATGCCGCTGCTCTCGGGGCGAAGGTGGATCTGCTTTCGGTGGTGGGCGACGACGAAGCCGGCACCACCATCGAACGTCTGCTCGAGGCCGAGCATATCGGTGCCGGTTTGCAGCGCGACGCGGACATCAGTACCACCATCAAGCTGCGGGTGATCGGCCGGCAGCAGCAACTGCTGCGCATCGACTTCGAGAAGGAGCCGGGAAGCGAAGCGCTGGAATCGAAGCTCGCAGATTTCGAGCGGCGGTTGCCCGACGCGGACGTGGTGATTCTCTCCGACTACGGCAAGGGAGGCCTGCGCCACATCGCGGAGATGATCGCGCTCGCCCGCCGTGCGGCAAAACCGGTCCTGGTGGATCCGAAGGGCGACGACTATGAACGCTATCGGGGCGCCACGGTGCTCACACCCAACCGCTCGGAGTTTCGCGAAGTGGCCGGCGGCTGGAAGAGCGAAGAGGAACTCACGCAGAAGGCGCACAAGCTGCGGCGCGAACTCGCCCTGGATGCGTTGCTGGTGACACGCAGCGAGGAAGGCATGACGCTGTACCGCGAAGACGGCATCGTGCACGTGCCCACGGTGGCGCAGGAAGTGTTCGACGTGAGCGGTGCCGGCGATACCGTCATCGCCACTCTCGGCGTGATGCTGGCATCGGGGGCGACGTTCGAAGAGAGCGTGAGTTGGGCCAACAAGGCTGCCGGCATCGTGGTCGGCAAGCTCGGCACCGCCGTGGTCCATCCTGAAGAACTGTTCGTGGGAGCGAATCCATGATCGTCGTGACCGGCGCCGCGGGGTCTGGCTCCGGCATAACGCCCGCTGCGCGGGCATTAGCCCGCACTGCAACCGGCCGCGGAGAAAAACCATGATTGTTGTGACTGGCGCGGCCGGTTTCATCGGCGCGAACCTGGTGAAGGGCCTCAACGCCCGCGGTGAAACCGACATCATCGCCGTGGACAACCTCACGCGGGCGGACAAGTTCCGCAACCTGGCCGACTGCGAGATCGCGGACTACTGGCACAAGGACGACTTCCTGGAAGCGCTGGTGGCGGGCGACTTCGACGGCGAGATCGACGCCGTTCTCCACGACGGGGCGTGTTCGGACACCATGGGCGCCGACGGGCGCTACATGATGGAGAACAACTACCGCTATTCGCTGGCGCTGCTCGACTGGTGCCAGGCGGAGGACGTGCGACTCATCTACGCGTCGTCCGCGGCTGTGTACGGCAAGGGGCCGGAGTTTCGCGAATCGCGCGAGTTCGAGCGGCCGCTCAACGTCTACGGTTATTCGAAGTTGCTCATGGACCAGGTGGTGCGGCGGCGCTGGAATGAGCTGAACGCCCAGGTGGTGGGGCTGCGCTACTTCAACGTGTACGGCCCGCGCGAAGCCCACAAGGCACGCATGGCCTCGGTGGCCTTTCACTGCTTCAATCAGTACCGGGCCGATGGCCGCGTGAAGCTGTTCGAGGGAAGCGGCGGCTTCGGTCCGGGTGAGCAGCGACGGGATTTCGTGTCGGTGGAGGACGTCGTGGCCGTCAACATGTGGTGCCTCGACCGTCCGGACGTGTCCGGGATCTTCAATCTCGGTACCGGGCGCGCGCAGACTTTCAACGACGTGGCGTGTGCCACGGTCAATGCGTTGCGAGCGGCGAACGGCGAGTCGGCCTTGACGCTGAACGAACTGCAGGCGAAGGAGATCATCCGGTACATCGCTTTCCACGAAGGGCTCAAGGACAAGTACCAGAGCTTCACCCAGGCCGACCTCACGCAGTTGCGCGCGGCGGGCTACGAGGGACCGTTTCTCACCGTGGAGGAAGGCGTGACGCGCTACGTGAATTGGCTGCTGGCGTCGGCGTGAGCGGACGCGCCGACCGCCACCACCTAAACCCTCCGCCTTCTGCGACGGGGGAGGGGATGCATCCCTCCACGGGCCGCGAACCATCGGCACTCCTTTACCCGGCGAAGCCGGGGGAAGGCTGGGATGGGGGCCGGGCGCTCGCCATCGCCGCGCACGGCTGTCACCACGACGTCAACAACTACCTTCAACCCGGCCCGGAGGCCGCCTGATGTCCGGATATCCTGTCCTCGACGACTTCGTCGGCAACACCCCCCTTGTCAGTCTGAAGCGCCTGCCAGGCAAGACCACCAACGTCGTGCTGGCGAAACTCGAGGGCAACAACCCGGCCGGGTCCGTCAAGGATCGGCCCGCCCTCTCGATGTTCCTGGGCGCGGAAGCGCGCGGTGAGATCAAGCCCGGGGACGTCCTGATCGAACCGACCAGCGGCAACACCGGCATCGCGCTCGCCATGGTCGCGGCGATGCGCGGCTATCGCATGGTGCTCGTGATGCCCGAGGATCTGTCGATCGAGCGACGCCAGACCATGGCCGCTTTCGGTGCCGCCTTCGTGCTGACGCCCAAGGAAGGCGGCATGGAGCGCGCCCGCGACATCGCTTTCGAGATGCAGGCCCGCGGCGAAGGCCGCATCCTCGACCAGTTCTCCAACCCGGACAATCCGCTCGCGCACTACCGCGGCACCGGGCCGGAGATCTGGCGCGACACCGGTGGGCGCATCACGCATTTCGTCAGCAGCATGGGCACCACCGGCACCATCATGGGCTGTTCGCGTTTCTTCAAGGAACAGAACGCGGCGTTGCAGGTGATCGGTTGCCAGCCCACGGACGGCTCGCGCATTCCCGGCATCCGCAAATGGCCTGAAGCGTACCTGCCCAGGATCTTCGACCGATCACGCGTGGACCGTGTGATCGAAGTGGATCAGAACGACGCGGAGGAAACCGCCAGAAGGCTCGCCCGCGAAGAGGGGATCTTCTGCGGACCCTCCTCCGGCGGTGCCGCGTGGGCCGCGCTCGAGTTGTCGAAGGAGGTGGAGAACGCGGTCATCGTCACGATCATCTGTGATCGTGGTGACCGCTATCTCTCGACGGGAGTGTTTGGGTGAGGGACTAGGGAAGGGCAGGGACTAGGGAAGGGCAGGGACTAGGGAAGGGCAGGGACTAGGGAGAGGCAGGGGCTAGGGAACTGCGAAAAGCGCGATGCTCGAACCCTAGCCCCTAGCCCCTAGCCCCTAGCCCCTAGCCTCACGCCGGCAACGACCAGCGCTCCGGCCCGCGCCACAGGTTCGCGAGCAGCAGTTCGCGGCGGAGCGCGAACTCCTTCGGCAGCTTGTCGTAGAGGCGGATGAAGAGCTCCTCGTGCAGTAGCAGCTCGCGCACCCACTCGTCACGATGCAGCGCCATGGCGTCGCCGAAGGCTTCCTGCACGGTTTCCGGCAGTCCGTCCCATTCGATCTCGCTCGTGGAAGGCATCCAGCCGATCGGGCTCTCGACGGCGGGCGATTGACCGCGGCAGCGCTCGATGACCCACTTGAGAACGCGCATGTTCTCGCCGTAGCCGGGCCACAGGAAGCGGCCGTCGGAAGTCTTGCGGAACCAGTTCACGCAGAACACCCGCGGCGGTTTCGCGAGTTTCCGACCCATCGACAGCCAGTGATCGAAATAGTCGGCGATGTGATAGCCGCAGAACGGCAGCATCGCGAACGGGTCTCGGCGCACCTCGCCGACCTTGCCCACCGCCGCAGCCGTGGTCTCGGAGCCCATGGTCGCGGCGAGGTAAACGCCGTCCATCCAGCTGAAGCTTTCCACGACTAGCGGCATCGTGGTGCTGCGCCGACCGCCGAACAGGAAGGCGGAGATCGGCACGCCGGCCGGGTTTTCCCACTCGGGATCGAGCGAGGGACATTGCGACGCCGGCACCGTGAACCGCGCGTTGGGGTGCGCTGCCTTGCGGCCGCAATCCGGTGTCCACTCCGCACCTTGCCAGTCGATGAGCTTCGGCGGTGGCGTCTCGGTCATGCCTTCCCACCACACGTCACCGTCGGGCGTGAGCGCGACGTTGGTGAAGATGCAGTTGGCCCGCAGCGTGTCCATCGCGTTCGGATTGGATTGATACGAAGTACCCGGCGCGACGCCGAAGAAGCCGTACTCCGGGTTGATCGCGCGCAGCTGCCCGTCGGGCCCGGGGCGGATCCACGCGATGTCGTCGCCGACCGTGGTGACCTTCCACCCGGCGAAGGCGGGCGGCGGAATGAGCATCGCGAAATTGGTCTTGCCGCAGGCGCTCGGGAAGGCCGCAGCGACATAGCTCTTGTCGCCCTCGGGCGATTCGACGCCGAGGATGAGCATATGCTCGGCGAGCCAGTCCTGGTCGCGTCCCATGGTGGAGGCGATGCGCAGCGCGAGGCATTTCTTGCCGAGCAGGGCATTGCCGCCGTAGCCGCTGCCGAACGACCAGATCGCGCGTTCTTCGGGGAAGTGCACGATGTACTTGTGATCCGGGTTGCAGGGCCAGGGTACGTCCTTCTCGCCCGCAGCGAGCGGCATGCCGACGGAATGCAGGCACGGCACGAACTCGCCGTCGGTACCGAGCGCATCGAGCGCCGCGCTCCCCATGCGCGTCATGATGCGCATGCTCACGACCACGTAGGCCGAGTCTGTGAGCTGGACGCCGATGCGCGACAGCGGCGAGCCGATCGGGCCCATGGAGAAGGGCACCACGTACAACGTGCGCCCGCGCATGCAGCCGTCGAACAGGCGTGCGAGCGTGATCTTCATCGCGTCGGGCGCCATCCAGTTGTTGGTGGGCCCCGCGTCTTCCTTGCGGGCACTGCAGATGAACGTGCGGTCTTCGACCCGTGCCACGTCGCCCGGGTCCGAGCGCGCGAGAAAGCTGGCCGGACGCTTCTCGGCATTGAGCCGCAGGAACGTTCCACTGGCCACCAGTGCATCGCACAGCGCGTCGTATTCCGCCTTCGAACCGTCGCACCAGTGGATGCGATCCGGCTTGGTGAGGGCTGCGACCTCGGCGACCCAGCGCTTCAGTTGCGCATGGCGGACGTGGCTGGGACTATCCGCGTCGGTCGATGGGCCCGGAATATTCTCTATATGCATCAATACCCTCCGTGGCGACCCTCGGGCTGGGGTGCGTCTTTTTGGTCGTGGGATGCTACCACCATCCTCCGGAATCGTCAGGTTTCGAACCGTCCGGGGCGGGTTGATCGGCATACCGTGCGATAGAATCAGCGGCTTACCGCCCGGCCACCGCATGACCCCCACGCTCGTATTCGACATCGAGACCATCCCCGACGTGGCCGGGCTGCGCCGCTTGAACGGCGACGGGCCGGACGTCCCGGATGCGACGGTGGCCGAACGCGCCTTCGAGGCGCGCCGTGCGGTGACCGGCAACGATTTCCTGCCGCTGCATCTGCATCGGGTCGTAGCGATCTCGTGCGCATTGCGCGACCGCGACAGTTTTCGAGTCTGGTCGCTCGGCGAACCCGGCGAACCGGAGGCGCAGTTGATCCAGCGCTTCTTCGACGGCATCGAGCGCTACACGCCGCAGCTCGTCTCCTGGAACGGTGGCGGCTTCGATCTGCCGGTGCTGCACTACCGCGGGCTTGTGCACGGGATCGTCGCGCGGCGCTACTGGGATCTCGGCGAGGACGATCGCGACTTCAAGTGGAACAACTACATCAGCCGCTATCACATGCGGCACCTCGACCTGATGGACCTGCTGGCCATGTATCAGCCGCGTGCGGCTGCGCCGCTCGATGCACTGGCGCAACTGATGGGCCTGCCGGGCAAGATCGGCATGGAAGGTTCGAAGGTGTGGGCGGCCTACCAGGCCGGCGAGATCGAGGCGATCCGCAACTACTGCGAAGCCGACGTGGTCAACACGCATCTCGTCTTCCTGCGCTTCCAGCAGATGCGAGGCACGCTAGATCGCGAGGCCCATCAGCGGGAAGTCCAGCTGGTGCGCGACACGCTGACGAATACACCCGGAACGCACTGGAAGGAGTTCCTGGATTTGTGGGGCGCGTGAGTGCGGCGGGTGATTTGAGCGGTCGCTCGCCCGCCCCGGCCCAGACGGTGGCGGTCGAATCCCTCGACCACGAAGGCCAGGGCGTGGCCCATGTGGACGGCAAGGTGGTCTTCATCGAAGGTGCCTTGCCCGGCGAGACCGTCGAGATCGCGATCCGCCGGCGCAAGCCCGCGTACGAAGTCGCGACCACCACGCGCGTGGTCCACGCGAGCAGCCAACGTGTCGTGCCGCGCTGTGCGCATTTCGGTGTCTGCGGCGGTTGCAGCATGCAACACGTCGATCCGCGGGCGCAGGTGGCGGCAAAGCAACGGGTACTGGAGGACTGTCTGCAGCGGATCGGGCCGGTCACGCCCGAATGCATCCTGCCCGCGGTGCACGGGCCGACCTGGGGCTACCGCTACCGCGCCCGCCTGTCGGTGCGCGATGTCCGCAAGAAGGGGGGCGTTCTGGTCGGTTTCCACGAGAAACGCAGCAGCTACGTGGCCGACATGCGCGAATGTCACGTCGTCCCGCCGGACGTGTCGGCGATGCTGGTTCCGCTGCGGACCCTGGTGGAATCGCTCACGATTCGCGACCAGATGCCGCAGATCGAACTCGCCATCGGTGACGCCGTCACGGTACTTGTCTTCCGCAACCTCGCACCGTTGACCCGGGCAGACGAGCAGGCACTGTGCGCGTTCGCGGATCGCTACCGCGTGTGCGTGTATCTGCAGCCGAAGGGGCCGGACACCGTGGTGCGCCTGCATCCGGTTGAAGCGCCGGAGCTCGACTACCTGCTGCCGGAGTTCGACCTGCGGCTGCCTTTTTCGCCGGCCGAGTTCACTCAGGTGAACCACGCCGTCAATCGCGTGCTGGTACGGCGAGCGATCGCGCTGCTCGACCCAAGGCCCGGTGAACGCATCGCCGATCTGTTCTGCGGGCTTGGCAATTTTTCGTTGGCGATCGCTCGGCGCGGGGCCCGGGTGCTCGGAGTGGAGGGCAGCGCGGCTCTCGTCCGGCGGGCGCAGGAGAACGCCGCTGCGAACGGATTGGGTGACCTCGCGCACTTTGCTGCAGCGGATCTGTTTGCCGTGACTGCCGACCACATCGCCGCCTGGGGGCCTATAGACAAGCTGCTGATCGATCCACCCCGCGATGGTGCGATCGCGCTGGTCAAGGCGCTCGCCGAACCGTTTCCGCGGCGGATCGTCTACGTCTCCTGCAGCCCGAGCACTCTTGCCCGCGACGCCGGGGTGCTGGTCAACGTCCACGGGTATCGCCTCGCGGCCGCAGGTGTGGTCAACATGTTCCCGCACACCTCGCACGTGGAGTCGATCGCGCTGTTCGAGAAATGAAAAGGGCAGCCGAAGCTGCCCTTTGAAGCGAGGCCCGCGATGAGGTCAGTCGCGTTCGCCGCCGAAGGCCATCAGGAGTTGCAGCAGGTTCGCGAAAATGTTGAACAGGCTGATGTACACGCCGGTCGCGGCCATGATGTAGTTGGTCTCGCCGCCGTTGACGATGCGGCTCACGTCGTGCAGCAGGAACAGCGAGAACACCACGATGACCAGGGCCGAGATCGTCAGCGCGAGCGCCGGCAACTGCAGAAACATGTTGGCGACCAGCGCGACCAGGAGCACGATCATACCCACGAACAGGAACTTGCCCATGAAGCTGAAATCGCGCTTGGTCGTGGTGGCGATGGCGCTCATGGCGATCATGATGCCGCCGGTGCCCAGCGCGGCGAGCCCGACGAGTTGCGGACCGTTCTTCAGCGCCAGCGCGTAGTTGAGCAGCGGCCCCAACCAGGCACCCATCAGGAAGGTCATGCCGAGCAGCAGCACCACGCCGAGGCCGCTGTTGCGGTTGGCGGCGATCGCGAACTGCAATCCGATGACGGCGCCGATCATCACGAGGGACGAGATGATGGGGCTCGCCATGAACACGCCCGCGAAGGACATGCCGACCATGGCGCCGACCACGGTCGGGACCATCGTGAGCGCCAACAGCAGGTAGGTGTTGCGCAGGACTTTGTTGCGTTCAGCCGACAGGGTACCGGCCGAGCCGGTCATGACTTGCAGTTCAGGTTGCATTGGGTAACCCCCGAAAGTGACGTTGTTGCAAAGCTAAGACTACGGAATCAAAGGCAAAGTTTCAACCGATCCGAGGTAAGACGCGGGCAATGTCCGTTATCATTCGTTACAAGGTTGGGAGAGGTGGCAGAGTGGTCGATTGCACCGGTCTTGAAAACCGGCAGGGGCGCAAGCTCCTCGTGGGTTCGAATCCCACCCTCTCCGCCAAAGGATATGGTTCCCTCAGGGGCCATATCCTTTGGCGGATACGGGTGTAGATACGTACCCGCTGGTTCGACCAGAACGCATGCGTTCTGGGACGCCCGCAGGGCGGTCCCGAAGCAGCGCTTCGGGATGATCGGATCGCCATTAGGCGAGCCGACAACAATCCCGCCCTCTCCGCCCATAAATATGGCCTCTCCAGGTTCGGTCAAGAATCCCCGTTGACCGTATCCGCCCAGCAGTTCGGCGTCTCGTACAACCGAACCCGCTCCAGCCTGAGGTGGTTGCCATAGCGGTCCTGGTAGGCCGGTTGCAGCAGTCGGAATGCGGTGGCGGCCAGGTGTTCCGCCGTGGGCGGGGCATCGAACAGGACGGTGCGATGGCCGGGTAGCGAGGCGAGGAATGCGACGACGGCCCGATCCTCCCGATACGCGAGAAATGCGTGGTCCCAGACGTCCACCACGACCTGCGCGGCGATGGATTTCACTTCGGAGAAATCCATGACCATGGCCTGATTGGCGGCCCCTTCGGTCTTGATCAGGTCGCCGGAGAGCGTGACCTCGAGCGCATAGCGGTGGCCGTGAAGATGGCGGCACTGGCTGTCGTGCGCGGGGATGCGGTGCCCGGCGTCGAATTCCAGCCGGCGTGTGATGCGCATGACTGCAGGGTCGGCGGAGAATAACCGGCCGAGTATACCACCCGCATTCCGGCACCCTCGGGGTGCCGGAGGAGCACGAAGTCAGGCCTGGCGCGGCAGCGATGTGGTGCGGCGGGCGCCGTTGCGGCGGGTCGATCCGCGGGTGCCGGAGGCCTGCGACTTCAGCGTTCGGTACAACGTGGGGCGCGAACTCTTCAGGTACGAAATGACCTCGAAGTCCCCACGGGAAATACGGCCAATATCGATCCTGTCGATGTGCACCAGGCGCAGCAGTTGCTGCACCGGCTTCGGCATGCTGCGGCCGCTCTCATAGCGCGAGCCGCCGCTCTGGGTGACACCGATCATGCCCCAGAATTCCTGCTGGTTGAGACCGAGCTTCTGCCGGATATCGCGCGGATTGGGTGTCTTGTCTGAGATCTTCATGCGGGAGCCTCGATGCGTGGGCGGCGCGGATGCCGTCGCCATCAGACGCTTTGTCTGCCGGGCTTGCCGACAAGTTCCGCGTGATGCGCAATCGACCGGCCAGTGGTCGCGCGCCCGGATGAGGGGCGGTGGGGCCCGCCGATCTCATACCCGCGTCATGGCTTGCGGTGCTCGATGCCGTATCTGGCATAGATCGCCGTCATGGTCCCATCGGCGATCAGTTGCTCCAGGGCCTTGTTGATGGCGGCCACCATGGGTTCGTCGCCACGTCGCACGCCGACCGCGAGCGTCCATTCTAGGTCGGTCTCGCCCTCGTAGGCATGGGCGAACCGGAGGCTGCTGCCCGGGTGGTTGTGGATGTAGTACTGGATGGAGTTGACCGAGATGGCGGCGGCGGCGAGCTCGCCTTTCTCCAGGTCCTCCAGCATGTCTTCCTCGAACGCGTAGGGCGACGTATTCCAGCCGCGCTTGTTGAGGATCATGCTCGCCGTCGAGTTCAGCATGACGCCCATCTTGCGGCCGGGCACCACCTTGCCGAAATCGACGATGTCGTCCTGGCCCTTGGCCGTTGCCAGCGCCACGCCGCCCTTGGCGTAAGGTACCGAGAGCTTGACCTTCGAATCGTCCTCCAGGCCCTGGACGATGAAGTCCATCTTGAGGTCGCAGTCGACCAGGCGCGCCTTGTAGGACGGGATGATCCACTTGGCCTCGAACTCGACGCCGAGCTGTTTCGCGAGCGCGCGCCCGAGATCGATCTGGAACCCGTGCATGTCGCCCGAGCGCTTGGCGTAGGGCAGGGCGTCGGGATTGGCGCAGATCGACAGGATATTGCGCTCCTTCACTTCGGCGAGCGGTCGGGCGCCCGCTGCGCTTGCGCCGAGGACTGCGATCATGGCGAGCGTCGCGATACCGAGACGGTTCTTCATGGTTCCTGGTCCGGACGCAGCGAGCGGATGAACTTCACGATCTCGCGGATCTGGTCGTCAGTGAAGGCACCGCCGAAGGCCGCCATGCGGCCGGGCTTGCCATTCTTGATCCGGTCGAACAGGTACTGATCCGAGCGCTCGCTGTTCATGAGTTGCGGGCCCTTGCCGGCTTTCCGGCCGTAGTCCTCGTGGCAGAAGCCGCAGATGTTGCGGAATGTGTTCTTGGCGCTGAACGCGGGTACTTCCGGGGTCGCAGCCGGAGCTTTTTCGTCGGCTGCTGGCGACACAGGAATGCCCGCGAAGAACAGCAGGGCAGCCACGACGAGGAACGAGCGATACGGGGATGGTTTCACTTGCAGATCCATTCGAATGACAAGACAGGTACGACAACGACCATGAGACGAAAAGCGGGGACCTTGGTCCCCGCTTTCCTTACTGACTTGCTGCGGTGTCGTGCCCTCGCGGGCATTGGGCCTCAGCCCTCGCCGGGCCGACCCAAGCGGGCTGACCCTCTCGGTTGAGAGGCCGCAATGCCCACCGGGGGAAACGTCACATCAGTCCAGCGCGAACACCTTCAGGACACCGCCGTCGGTCGGCATGCTCGTGTAGGGCTCGCCCCACAGGTCGCCGTAACCGTCGGTCACCAGGCTGCCCTTGCCCACTTCAACGGCGACGTACTGCTTGCCCTTCGCGAGGTAGGTGATGATGCCGCCGTCGTGCAGGTTGCCGTTGTTGTGGCGCCACAGCACCTTCCCGGTGCTCGCATCGACTGCGGACAGGTGGCCGTCGGCTTCCGGAATGAACAGCAGGTTGCCGCCGGTCGAGAGCAGCGACCCGTGCGGGATGCCGTTCTTGAAGTCCATCGACCACTTCACCTTGCCGGTGATCGGATCTCGTGCGCGCACGTGGCCCCAGGCCTTCTCGTTGCCTGGTCCGTGCATGGTGAAGTTGGCGCCGATGTTGAGCTGAGCCATCGGCTCCAGCACCGGGGTCGTCTTCACGATCTCGAGGTCCATGCACCACTCGTAGCCGACGCGATAGTACAGACCGGTCTTCGGGTTGTAGGTCCCCGCATTCCAGCTGTAGCCACCGGCGATGGCCGGGCAGAGGTTGGTGTGCTTGCCCTCGACCATGTCGCGGCGCCCGATCAGCTCGCCCGTCTTGGGATCCACACCCTTCACGAAGTTGATGTTGTCCACGCCGGCGTAGACGTTCTGCACCTTGCCGCCGCGGTCGTACACGAACACGTGGCCGCCCTTGTTCGGGTGCACCACGTACTTCTTGCCGTCGCGCTCGAGGAACACGAACTCACCCATGGACGAGTCGAAGTCCCACGCGTCGTGCGGCAGTTCCTGGTGGTAGTTCTTGAGCTCGCCCGTATCCGGGTTGAGCAGGATCACCGCTGTCGTGTACAGGTTGGTGCCGGGCCGAGGTCCCTTCGTCTGCCATTCGGGGCCAGCCCAGTCGTACAGCGGCGCCGGATTGGCCGTGCCCCACCAGACCGTGTCGGTTTCCGGATCGTAGGCACCCGCCATCCAGCCGCCGCCGCCACCGGTCTTCCACGAGTCGCCACCCCAGGTGTCCCGACGATCCGAAGGCGTACCTTCGTTGCCGCCGGAGGTGTTGAACGTCCAGACCAGTTGTCCGCTCTTGGCTTCGACGCCGAAGATCGGGCCGCGGCCGGGCCATTCGCCGCCTTGAGCGCCGATGATGACCTTGTCCTTCACGAACAGGGGCGCACCGGTGAAGCCCACGGTGAGTTTCTTCGAGTCGACCAGCTTGGTCTCCCAGTTGAGCTTGCCGGTCTTCATGTCGACGGCGACGAGCTTGCCGTCGAGCGTGCCCATGTAGACGTTGCCGTTGCCGAGCGCGACACCGCGGTTGTAGGGCGAGTGGGTCTGCTTCGCGACCAGGTCCTCGTCGAGCTTCTGCTTGTAGATCCACAGCACGGCGCCGGTGGCACCGTCCAGCGCGTAGAGCTGGTTGTAGGCGCTGGTGTAGTACAGCACGCCGTCGGCGGCGAGCGGGAAGCTCTGCAGGCCGCGGGTGGCGCGGGAAGGCATGTGCGACCACGCTTCCTTCAGGCCCTTCACGTTCTTGCTGTTGATCTGGTCGAGCGCACTGTAGTGCCACGACTTGAACGAACCGTGGTAGGTGGGCCAGTTGGCCGGATCGGCCTTCAGGATGCTCTCGTGCGTGACGTCGGCGCTGGCCGTTGCAGACCAGACGACGCCGGTGACGGCGGCAAATAGCACGCCCTTCACCGTGAGGCGATTTTCAAGTTTCATTCGACATTCCTCTCGAAGTTGCGGGCGGTAGATTCAAGCGAGTTAGCGCCCAACAAGGTGGTCACCGGTTCGTTGCCGGAGCCTTCTGCCGCGCCGTCGGTGCGTTGTTCTGTCCCACGCATCGCAGCGAGCGGCTGGACTATATCAGGAGGAATTCGGTGTGTCACAAGATGTCACAACTGCTTGCCGCATCGTGAAATCGCGCGGATAACCGCGCCGTTATTGCATTCGCACGCAGCGGGCAAGGTGTTTGCCCCCCCTCTGCGGCACGGGTATAGTCGCGCCGGCTGTCGGGGTGTAGCGCAGTCCGGTTAGCGCGCCTGCTTTGGGAGCAGGATGTCGGAGGTTCGAATCCTCTCACCCCGACCAGATCGCGCGACCGGCGCGCAACCGAGCGCTCGAGTGTGCCCGTAGCTCAATTGGATAGAGCACCGGCCTTCTAAGCCGGGGGTTGCGGGTTCGATTCCTGCCGGGCACGCCATTCCTTGATTTGAAAGCGGGAATTCTCCATACTCCGCCCCCTTCTCACGGCGGTCGGCGATGGTGAATTCCACCTCGGACGTCCGCCGTCGATGGTGGCTGTAGCTCAGCTGGTAGAGTCCCGGATTGTGATTCCGGTCGTCGTGGGTTCGAGTCCCATCAGCCACCCCATCACCCCAAGGCACCGCGCGGAGCGCCGCTGCACGGTGAACGACGATGCGGTGACGAGCGCTACGACAGTGCGTCGATGGCCGCCTGGTAGACCGGGTGCGCGTCGGCGTACTTGGTCACGGTGACGTTGAGGTCCCGCAACAGGCCGTCCTTGATGCCATAGGCCCAGCCATGGATCGCGAGTTCCTGCCCGCGTTCCCACGCATCGCGCGCGATCGTCGTCTGGCACACGTTCGCCACTTGTTCCACGACGTTCAACTCGCAGAGCCGGTCCGCCATCAGGGGTTCAGCGCCTATGCCGGCCAGTGTCGCGTCATGCTTCTGCCGGACATCCTGCACGTGACGCAGCCAGTTGTCGCTCAAGCCGATGCGATGGCGTCGCAGGGCAGCGTTAACGCCGCTGCAACCGTAGTGCCCGCACACGATGATGTGGCGCACCTTCAGCACGTCCACGGCGAACTGCAGCACCGACAGGCAGTTGAGATCGGTGTGCACTACCAGGTTCGCGACATTGCGATGGACGAAGAGCTCCCCGGGCAGCAGGTCCACGATCTCGTTGGCCGGCACCCGGCTGTCGGAACAGCCGATCCACAAGTACTCGGGTGACTGCTGTCGCGACAGCTTGACGAAGAAATCCGGATCCTGCTCGACGATGCGCTGAGCCCAGGCCTTGTTCTTTTCGAAGAGGTGATCGAGCAATGACATGGTCGAATCCGCAAAGTCCGTCTGGCCCGGAGCGTGTCACAGCGCAAGGCAATTGGAAAGACGATCAGGCCGCGCCTACCTTGATCTCGTAGTGCTGCGATCTCGCGTCGAACCGGGCGAGGATCGCCCGGGCTTTCGGCGGCACCACGGCTGCCTCGTAGTCTTCCCCGGCGAACTGCCGTACCGCCTCGATGGAGTCGAACTCCATGATCGTGACGAACTCCACCTCGGGACCGGCCGGCCGGCGCAACAGTTGGATGCGCCGGAAGCCGGGAATGTCATGCTGCTCGATGCCGACGAAGATCTCCGCCCGCAGGAGCGCTTCGTAGGCGTCCGCGTTTGCCGGCGTCGTCCAGCCGTGCCAGATGCGCGAAATCATGCTCCCGGCTTGCCGCCATTGCCCGCGCCGGCAGCCGCGCATTGCCGGCAGATGCAGGCGTTGCGCCGCTCGGCAGGCGGAACGCGGTCCAGCAGTTCCTTGGAGAACGCGACGGTCGTGCACCAGCACGGACCATCGAACTTGCCGGATTCCGCAGGGGCGCACCCGTTCGGCCCGCCGCAGAGGGGGCACACTTTGCTTCGCAAGGGGATGAGATCGTCGGCGGCCTGCATGCGGGCAATTTAGCGGTGGGGACGGACTGCTGGCAAGCGCGTGCGCGCCATCGATCAGCGCTGTCCGGCTCGACCCCGGGCCCGCTCGCGGTTCTGGCGAACCCTCAGTTTCACGATCCGTTCGATCAATGCATACGGCATGGGTTGATCCAGCGAGAACTGCAGGTTGCCCTTCGGGCCGGCGTAGGGCGCCAGTTGCTTCTCGAGCGCAGGAGTACCTCGTACCGGTGGGTACAGGCCGATGTGGTTCTTGAACGCACCGAAATGCACCAGGACGCCGTCCAGCATGAAGGTCGGGAGGCGGTAGCTGATGGTTTCCTGCGCGTCCGGTGCTGCTGCCGCGATGGTCTTCCGGATCTTGCGCAGCATCGGTTGCACCGCTGGCGGGCAGCTCGCGATGTACTCGTCGATGGTGCCCGGCGGTGAGCTATTCGGCGTTGCCATCGGGTGCATCCTGTGATCGATGTCGTTGCAACAGGGCACGAACCATCACGGCCACGATCGCGAGGTTGACGGCAAGCAACGCAGCGCTCAGCCAACCCGGGTGACGGACGAGTTCCACGACTTCGAACGGCACGTAGATGGTGCCGCTCACCGCGGCGAGCGCTTCCGCCCAGGCGCGCTCGCGGAACAGGCCGTAGGACTCGATGAACCGTAGCAGGGAATAGGCTGCGGCACCCGCAGCCACGAGTACCAGGCGTGAATCCTGGAGGTGGGTCGCCGCTTCGATGAATACCCGCGGGTACTTCGCTGCCGGATTCAGATGGGCGTGCTCGACCAGCGCAACGGCAAGGCGGTGCAGGTCCTCGTGCACCAGCAGCAGCAAGCCGGAGGCCGCACACAGGGCGACCAAACCCTTCAGGCCTTCGACGAAGGCAATCGCTCGGATGGCGTCATGCCGCATCGGAGGGTTCGCCGGCCTGAACGGGGAAGATGCTCGGATTCACGTGGCAGGTTGCAGATTTCATGCAGTGTACGCAGAACCAGGCCCAGTCATTTGCGCAGTGGACCGGTGCGTACGATACCGCCAACGTCGCGAGCGCTAGGACCGCCGCGAATGCCTCGACGCTCGGCGCCCGGCGAGAAACAGCACGGCAATCACGGAGGGAATGATCGCGACGACGCCGGCCACCGTAAGGAAGAGCACGGCGTCGCCGAAGGCTGCCATGCCGCCCGACGCATCACCGTCGACATGGCTGCCGAGCCGGTCGTGAAGTGCCACGGCTCCAATGCCGGCTAGAACCGCCAAGGCGTACCCGCCGAGCACCACGCCCACCTTGAATCCGCGGCGAAGACCCAGGAGGCGATCAAGCAGCAGGTTCATGGGCCACGGCAGGTCGATGGTGGTCCGGCGCCCGGGCGGTCAGGGAATACGCAGGGTTCTGAGGTATGCGATGAGCTGGTCGAGATGCCGCCCTTCGCGGTCGCCGAACTCGCCCCAGTATCCCGACTTGTTCGGATTGCCGATGAGGCCCCGGGCGACTGCCTCGAACCAGGCCGGCTTGGCAAGGCGCGTGATCACCGCGGTTGCCAGTTGCTCGAGGACGCGGACATGGCCGGTGCGCACGATGTCGAGGGCTTCGTCCGTCAGCGCGAGTGCGGCGAGCGCGTCGAGATCGTTGATCGGGTCGATCACGGGCAGGAGCTTGTGCTCGATGAACGTGGACACCATCGCCGCGAATTCGTCGATCGGCTCGGTCGAACGCAGCGTCAGCTTTCCGACCTGCGCAATCTCCTGCGCGGTGGCAGACGGCACGATGTCGGTGAGTCCGTAGACGAAGTCGTAAGTGGAGCCGCCACAGCGCCCGTCTTCTGCCACTTTCCAGTCGGTGAACCTGCGCGGCAGTCCCGCCATCCAGACCGCCTCGATCCGCGGGGTCGACAGCCAGAGTTCCAGCTTGATCCTGACCTGGTCCCGGTCGGGCTTCGCCTCGATGGCGATGGCCTGCCGGATGGAGCCGCGTTGGCGGTGTACGATGGTGTACGCCTTGACCGAACTCAGCGCGAATCCGTGTTCGGGTGCAAGTCGGTCGTACAGGCCTGCGCCGATTGCCTCGCGCACCTTGCGTGGGTCGAGGCCGTCGTCCGAGGGCTTCATGAGCTTGGCTGCAAACGGTGTGAGCATGCGGAACGGCACCGTGCTGCCGTCGTGATGCACCACGACGTGGTCGGAGCGATACAGCATGGCGTTCTGCGGGTCCAGCATCTGCAGGCCTGCCTGGACCGCTTTCGATGCGACGCTCGATAGCACACCTTCCTCGACGGCATCGGTCTTGATGCCGACGTTCACGACCGGCTCATCGCCCCATTCGCCGTCGAGACCCTCGGGCCAGAGGTTGCGCTCGTTGTCGCCGTCGTCATCATCCGCGGAAAGATCGGGGTATACCGTCGTCACCAGTTCGACGAACTTCCGGAAGCGGTCCGCCAGGGGCGGATCGTCGTCGCAGAGCTCGTAGACGTATTCGGTTGCCGATTCGACGGAATCGACCTGGGGCGCATGGAAGAAATGCAGAACGAAGCTCATGGGTGGGCGACAGGCGTGGGGAATCGGGCTGCAGCGCCTTCCGCGAGTACGCTGCCGGGTTCGCGCCGAGCATGCATCTCCCGTACCAGCCGTCGGGGTGGCGCAGAGGGGTCCATGAAGGTGCGTTGGCCGTTCCGTCGCCGCAACGCCTCAGGCGGGTTGCGCGGCGCCTTCGCGCCGAGCGACACGCCGCCCGACGATCGTCGCCACGATCGAGCCGGTCAGCAAACACGCCCCGAGGAAGACCAGCCCCGCCTGGAAGCCGCCGGCGTTGTCCTTCAACCAACCCACCATGAAGGGGCCGATGAAGCCGCCGAGGTTGCCGACAGAATTGATGAACGCAATGCCACCGGCAGCAGCTACGCCGGTCAGGTAGCTGGTGGGCATGGCCCAGAACACGGGTTGCGAGCAGTACATGCCGATGGCCGCGAAAGTCAGCGCCACCATGGCCAGCACGGGCGAGCCGATGAACGCACTGCTCACCATGCCGATCGCGGCCAAGGCCAGCGCGCCCGCGCAGTGAAACACCCGCTCACCGGTCTTGTCCGAGTGGCGCGACCAAAGCACCATGCAGATGGTGGCGATCAGGTACGGAACCGCCATGATGAGGCCGATGTGGAAACTGTCGGTGACCCCCGCACCCTTGATGAGCTGCGGCATCCACAGGCTCAGGCCGTAGATGCCGATGGCAAGTGACGTGTAGACCACCGCGAACAGCAGCACCTTGGGATTGGCGAGCGTCTGCCACAGCGAAAGATGCCTGGTCTCGATCCGCGATTCGGCCTCGCGCTGCAGCTTGGCCCGCAGGTGCGCCTTCTCGGCGTCGGTGAGCCAGCTTGCCTTGTCGGGCCGGTCGGTCACCAGCCGCAGGCACAGGTACGCCATCAGGAGGGTGGGAAGGCCCTCGACGATGAAGAGCCAGCGCCAGCCGGGATAGCCCGCGACGCCGTCGAAGTATTTGAGGATCAACCCGCCCAGTGGGGCGGCGATGGTGTTGTTGAGCGGACTGATGATCAGGAACAGGCCGAAGATGCGGCCCCGGTACTCTGCCGGAAACCACAGCGTCAGGTAGTAGATGACCCCGGGGAAGAAGCCTGCTTCCGCCACGCCGAGCAGGAAGCGGATCACGAAGAAGCTCACGTTGCCGCTGATGAAGCCCATCGCGATCGCGAAGATGCCCCACGTGACCATGATGCGCGCGAACCAGATGCGCGCCCCGACCCTGGACAGGATCAGGTTGCTGGGAACCTCGCCAATGAAGTACCCGATGAAGAAGAGCCCCGCCCCCCAGCCGTAGATGGTGGCCGTGAATCCGAGATCGGCATTCATCGTCAGCGCCGCGAGGCCCACGTTGAGGCGGTCGATGATGCAGATGAGGTACGCGACCAGCAGGAACGGCAGGACCTTCCATGCCATCTTGCGTACCAGCGCTCGTTCTTCGGTCGCGGTCATGTCGCTTCTCTCCCCGTATTGTCGTTTGTTGTCCACGGCCACGGCCGATCGCTGGATGTCATGCCAATGAACTATGCACCCCATGCTGCGCCAGGGGAAGAGCAGACGAAGTGCTCACGCAATGCGACTACCTCCTGGTCGTAGATGAATCTCCGCGCGCAATTGCCGGTCTCGTCTCGTCCGGCGCGAGAGCTGCACGGTCGTAGTGGCCAGCCGCGTTGAAGCCGTCATGGAAAGTGACGATGCCCCGCGGGGGCTGCCCATCGAGAGGCAGCGCAAGGAAGACCTCCTGCGGCACTCCCTCGACCACGAGTCCCGGCACGTTCTCGAATCCGAATCGCCGGTAGTAACCGGGGTGCCCCACGAGGCAACATCCTCGGGCATGCAGGTCCCTTAGCCGTGCCAGACCTGCGCGTACCAGGGTCGTGCCGATCCCCTGCCGTTGATACTCCGGCAATACCGAAGCCGGGCCGAGACCGTACCAGTCCCGGGTGCCGTCGGATATGGTCACGGGCGAGAAGGCTACATGCCCGACTACGCGGCCATCCACCTCGGCAACGAGCGACACCGCGAGGGCCTGGGCCGCGCGCAGCGCTTCGACGATGAACTGCTCCGTGTGATTGCTGATCGCCAAAGTCTTGAACGCCTCGATCGTCACGTCGGATATGACGCCGATGTCGGCTCCAGTCTCGTTCCGGATCGCGATCCCCGCGTTCACGCTAACGGTCCGGATTGTGGGTCAGTTCTCGCGCTTATCAACAACCCCATCGGGAGGCGCTGTCGCGTCGAGCGATCATCTCTCCGCAAGTCGGAATACGCGGCACGTCGCTGATGTGGGAGCCCGACATTCACCGTGAGCCTGCCGGATCTACGCCGCGCTGAGGCGCCGCTTCATGTCCGCGTATGCCGTTTCGATCAGCTTCAGCAGAGTTGCGGCATCGACGTCAACTTCAGGCCTGAGCTTCACATGCCGCATGAACTTGCCGGTGCCCTCCAGCAGATGCTCCGGATCCGCAATCTCGGCGCCGCGAAAGAACCCGACGTTCACGTGGGCCTTGAAGGCATTCACGTAGGCGAATGCCGCATCACCCACGCACGCCGTGGGATGACCATCGTGCAACAACTCCCGGACATCGTCTCCGCAGTCGCGCATCGCCACGAACCAGCGCTGTGCGATAGCCCCCAATGCGCCCGGATGCTCGCGCATCCAGAGGCCGATGGCCGGATCGCGCTTGACCGAACCGTGGAACCTGAGAACCTGGTTCATGGGGATTTCAGTCGCACTTGCGTGGTTCTTGCACCGGGTTGCTACGCGAGTGCCATGGGACGACCGAGGTTCCATGCGACGATCACCCAGGCTTCGCTTGTGTCCGAGTACGTCGATATCGTTTCGAAGCCCATTCGCTCGTGCGCTCGAACGGACACCCGATTGCGGGCCGCGATCTCGGTGACGCAAAGATCGTAGGTCGCCGGCGCTGAAATACGCACGTGCTCGTAGAGGCGGGCGAGAAGTCCGCGACCACGATAGGCGCGGTCGACGCAGACCTGACCACCCACGAAGAACCGCAAGGTGGACAAGGGGCGACCCTGGTACTCGCAGCGACCGAAATGGTCGAACATGGGTACCAGGCTCGGAATCTCGTCGCGAAGCGACAGGGACATGGCTAGGCAGTAGCCCACGACGACGTCGTCCGCGATGGCGATTGCCTGGGGAAGCTCGGCGGACATCCGCTGGAGCAGCGATACCGTGTGTTCGGCAAAAACGAATCCCTCACGGTCTTGCGCGTCGGGAGGCAGGGCGCTGGCGTGATAGCGCCGTTGGAGGTCGAGGATCTGCTCGAAATGCCTTGTCGAGGATGCGACGTCGAGGGTGATCATGCTGAACCGGAGGAGGAAAACTCGGGTCTCGCCGCTATCCGGCACGTGCTGCCGGCTTCACGCAGACGACCAGCTTCGTGATCTCGGGGATGATCACCTGATCCGAGATGTTCTCGTAGCCACGCCCCCTCAGTTGCTCGGCGAGCGTGGCGGCGCTGAACGAGATTCCGTCGATCCGGCCCCACAGGTACTGCAGGAACCAGAGCGCAGCCAGCGCCGGGCCGGTTTCGTCGTCATCGAGCATGAAGTCGTGGATCAGCAGTCGCCCGCCCGGGTGCAGTGCCTCCCACGCCTTGGTCAGCAGAAGCGGGAAGGACGATTCCGCCACCGCGCTGAGGAGATAGGACATCAGGATGACGTCCTGGCCCGACGGCCATGGGCCATGGACGGCGTCGGCCCGGATGTAGTCGATCCGGTGCCCCAGTTTCGCTTCGGTCACGAAGCGCTCGGCGACATCGACCACGTTGGGAAAATCCAGCACTGTTGCCCGAAGCTCCGGGTTGCGCTGGCACAGCGCGATGGAGAATGCGCCGCTGCCGCCGCCGACATCCAGCATGCGCCTGGCCCCACCCAGGTCGAAGGTGCGGGCCAGCATCACCGCCGGGCCCATGGACCCGGCGTGCTGAGCGCGGGTGAACGCGTCGGCCTCCTCCGGGTCGCCCGTCAAGCCGGCGAGAGAGTCGAAGGCAAGGTGCTGGGTGTCGCCTGCGATGCCGGCGTCGAGATGCTCCAGCGCCGGATAGATCTGGCGATCGATCTGGAACCGGTAGTAGTCGCCGAAGTACGCTGGCGCTCCGCGGACCAGGTAGCGTTCGCTCGCCGGCGCGTTGCGGTAGGTGTTGCCCTCGCGCGCAAGCAGGCCGATCGCGGTCAACGCGGCGAGGAGCGTCCCGAGGCGATTGGCGGCGACGCCGGTTTCCTCGACCAGTCGTTCCAGCGTCTTGCTGCTCGCGCCGAGATGGCCGAAGAGGTTGATGTTCAATGCCGCGAACAGGGCTTTCGAACCCATGAACCCGTACGCGATGCGTGATATGTCCCGGACATCGGTCAGCGGCATTGCCATGGCGTGTCTTCCCACCGTTGTGGTTACCGAAGCTGCAATGCTAACCAATGCTCGGCTTTGCAGAGTGCTCGGGTAGACAGTTTATGCCGAGGCGAAGGGCCGCCGCTTCGAGGCTCTCCTCTTACTGTGGTGGTCGCTGATTCTGGGCCGGGCGCGAGCGCTACAATTCGCCTGCGCATGAACGATCTTTCAGAAGTCTTCGCCGCCGATGGCCCGCTCGCCCGGCACATTCCCGGGTACAAGACCCGCCCTCAGCAGGTCGCGATGGCCCAGGCGATCGCGCAGACCATCGAGGATCGTGGAGTGCTCATTGCCGAGGCTGGTACGGGCACTGGCAAGACCTTCGCCTACCTGGTGCCGGCGCTGCAGTCGGGCGGCAAGGTGATCGTCTCGACGGGCACCAAGACCTTGCAGGATCAGCTTTTCGATCGCGACCTACCTGTGGTGCGCAAGGCCCTGCAGGCGTCGTTGACCACGGCGCTGCTGAAGGGGCGCGCGAACTATGTCTGTCACTACCACCTGGAGCGCGCGAAGAATGACGGGCGCTTCGCGAGCCGGGCGGACGTGGGCTACCTCGGGCTCATCGCGAGCTATGCGCGGACCAGTGCCACCGGCGACAAGAGCGGTTGCGGCGAGGTGCCCGAGGATGCCGCCATCTGGGCGCAGGTTACGTCGACGCGCGAGAACTGCCTCGGGAGCGACTGCCCCAACTTCAAGGACTGCTTCGTGATGAAGGCGCGCAAGAACGCGCTCGAGGCCGA
The DNA here is from genome assembly GCA_019747905.1 of Burkholderiales bacterium. Lineage (GTDB taxonomy): Bacteria > Pseudomonadota > Gammaproteobacteria > Burkholderiales. Next base: position 9,009 of record JAIEQG010000008.1, on the reverse strand, counting down.
TGTTGTGGTGGTCAACCACCATCTGTTCTTCGCCGACGTGGTGTTGCGCGACGAGGGTGTGTCGGAGCTGCTGCCGGCATGCAATACGGTGATCCTGGACGAAGCGCACCAGTTGGCCGAGACAGCCAGTCTGTTCTTCGGCGAGACGAGTTCGACTTCGCAATTGCTGGAGCTTGCACGCGATACCAGGCTGGAAGCCGCTGCGGCCGCCAAGGACTTCGCTGCGCTGCCGGAATCGGCCCAGGCGCTGGACAAGGCCGCAAAGGATCTGCGCCTCGCGTGGAACGGAGAATCGGGTCGTGCGCCGGCGCAGGTGGCACTGGCGCGCAAGGATTTCGTGGCGGCGCTGGATGCAGTGGCCGAAAAACTGGAGGCCATGAGCGCGCTGCTCGAGTTCCAGGCCGACCGCAGCGAAGGCCTCGGTCGGTGCTGGGAGCGCAGCTGCGACCAACTGGCGCGCCTCAAGCGCTGGCACGCGGAGCCCGATCCCGACTACGTGCGGTGGATCGAGGTGTTCGCCCATTCGCTGCAACTGCATGCGACGCCGTTGTCGGTGGGCGAGATCTTCGCAAGGCAGTTGAGCGGGGCGCCGCGGGCGTGGATCTTCACGTCGGCGACGCTGTCGGTGAAGGGTGATTTCTCGCACTACGCGCGGCAGCTCGGGTTGGAGCACGCGCAGATGAAGACCTGGGAAAGCCCGTTCGACTATCCGCATCAGGCCGTCCTGTACGTTCCGGAGGGCATGCCCGATCCGAACGATGCCACGTACACCCAGGCCGTGGTGACCGCGGTGCTGCCTGCCATCGTCGCGAGCGGCGGACGGGCCTTCTGTCTGTTCACCAGCCTGCGGGCGATGCGGGAAGCGCGTGAGCGCATCGAGGAAGGGCTGCGCAAGCGCGGACTGGATTTTCCAGTGCTGCTGCAGGGCGAGGGTTCCCGCACGGAACTGCTCGAGCGCTTCCGCAAGCTCGGCAACGCGGTGCTGGTGGGCAGTCAATCGTTCTGGGAGGGGGTGGACGTGCGCGGTCCCACGCTGTCGCTGGTGATGATCGACCGTTTGCCCTTCACGCCGCCCGACGATCCGGTGCTGACCGCGCGCATCGAGCGCATCAATGCGCAGGGCGGCAACGCGTTCATGGATCACCAGTTGCCGCAGGCTGTCATCCTACTGAAGCAGGGCGCCGGCCGGCTGATCCGCGACGATACCGATCGCGGCGTGTTGATGATCTGCGACCCGCGGATCATCACCAAGTCCTACGGCAAGCGCGTGTGGCAGAGTCTGCCGGCGATGCGGCGAACGCGGGATATCCGCGAGGTGGAGGCGTTCTTCGAGGCGGAGGGGGCGGAGGTTGGGGTGACGCAGGGGTAGTTTTATGTTGTCGGCGTTGCCGGCCGCTTGCCCCCACCCCAGCCCGCCCCGGCGAAGCCGGGGGCGGGCGCATTACACCCCTTCCCCCACCTCCGGTGGGGGAAGGTTGGGATGGGGGCCACCACAACGCGCAACCACCCCCGCCCGCCGATCACCCCCGATACAACACCCAGCCTCCCCAGATCACCGCAACCCACACAGCGGCAATCACGCCTGCCGCGATCCAGCTCCGGGGTTTGCCCCTGCGCGCCTCGAACCATTTCTCCGTCCGAACCCGACAGTCCGCGAGCACCGCGTCCGGAATCATCTTCAAGCAAAGCCAGATCCCGATCGGCAGCAGCACGATCTCGTCGAGGTACCCGATCACCGGGATGAAATCCGGAATCAGGTCAATGGGGCTGAGGGCGTAGGCCGCCAGCGCCAGCGCGAACAACTTGGCGGCGAGCGGGGTGTCCGGATGCCGTCCCGCGAACCACAGCGTCATCACGTCGTTGCGCAGCGCCTTCGCCCAGCGTTGCAGGCGCTGCCACAGCGCGGTCATCGGCGCTAGGTTTGCAGCGCTTCAGCGAACAGATCGTGCTCGTCGGCTCGCGTCACGCGCACTTGCGCGAACTGGCCCGCCTTCAGCCACCGGGCGTTTTCGACGTACACGATGCCGTCGATCTCCGGCGCATCGGCCGCGCTGCGGGCCTTGGCGCGATTGCCGTCGACTTCGTCCACCAGCACGGTGATTTCCTTGCCGACTTTGCGCGCAAGGCGGCGGGTGGAGATCTTCTCCTGCGTCTGCATGAACCGCTCTCGGCGTTCCTGGCGTACTTCGTCAGGAACGGGGTCGGGCAGATCGTTGGCGGCAGCGCCTTCGACGGGCGAGTAGGCGAAGCATCCGACGCGATCGAGTTCCGCTTCCTCGAGAAATGCGAGCAACTGCGCGAACTCCGCTTCGGTCTCCCCGGGAAAGCCCGCGATGAAGGTGGAGCGAATGGTGAGGTCCGGACAGATCTCGCGCCAGGCGCGAATGCGGGCCAGATTGTTTTCCGCGCTCGCGGGCCGCTTCATCAGCTTGAGGATGCGCGGACTCGCGTGCTGGAAGGGTACGTCGAGGTAGGGCAGCAGCTTGCCCTCGGCCATCAGCGGGATCACTTCGTCCACGTGCGGGTACGGATAGACGTAGTGCAATCGCACCCATACGCCCAGATCGCTCATGGCACGGACCATCTCGGTCATGCGCGTCTTCACCGGCCGGCCCTTCCAGAAGCCGGTGCGGTACTTCACGTCCACGCCGTAGGCGCTGGTGTCCTGCGAGATGACCAGGAGTTCCTTGACGCCGGCACGCGCGAGGTGCTCGGCTTCCTGCAGCACGTCGCCCACCGGGCGGCTCACCAGGTCACCGCGCATCGACGGGATGATGCAGAAGGTGCAGCGGTGGTTGCAGCCTTCGGAAATCTTGAGATACGCGTAGTGCTTCGGCGTCAGCTTGATGCCCTGAGCCGGCACGAGGTCGATGAACGGGTCGTGGGGCTTGGGCAGGTGTTGATGGACCACGTCCATCACTTCTTCGGTGGCGTGCGGTCCGGTGACGGCAAGCACGGAAGGATGTGCGTCCTTCACCACCGAGCCCTTGGCCCCGAGACAGCCGGTGACGATCACCTTGCCGTTCTCGTGCAGTGCTTCGCCGATGGCGTCGAGCGATTCGTCGACGGCCGAATCGATGAAGCCGCAGGTGTTGACCACCACCAGGTCCGCGTCGGCATAGGTGGGGGAGATGTCGTAGCCCTCCGCGCGCAGGCGCGTGAGGATGTGCTCCGAGTCGACCAGTGCCTTGGGGCAACCGAGCGAGACGAAGCCCACCTTTGGCGCAGGCGCGGGCCGGGCGCGAACGCGAGCCTTCACGGGGGAGAACTGCGTCGAGGGTGGCTAGGACTTCTTGCCGCCCGTGCCCGAGGGCTCGGTGGGCTCTGGCGTAGTTGCGCCGAAGGGCGTGAACGGAAAGCCGCTGAACATGTTGCGCGCCTGTTTCTGGAGCTGCTGCTGCATCTCGACGAAGGTGCTGGCACTCTGTTCGAGGTAGCTGCCCATCAGGCCCTGGATGGCCGGGCCCTGCATCTTGATGAACTGGCTCCAGGCGTCGTTGCCGCTCAGGCCGCCTTCGCCGAACTTGGCAAGCGACTGCTCCTGCAGCTTGCGCTGGATTTCCATGAAGGTCTGGATGTTCTTCTCCAGATAGTTACCCATCATCCCCTGCATGGCGTTGCCATAGAAGCGGATGATCTGCGACAGCATGTCCGACGAGAACATCGGCGCACCGGCCGATTCCTCCTCCAGGATGATCTGCAGCAGGATGCTGCGGGTGAGATCCTCGTTGGTCTTCGCATCGACCACCTTGAACGGCACCTGCTCGAGTACCAGCGCTTTCACGTCGGTCAGCGTGATGTAGCTGCTCGTCGCCGTGTCGTACAGACGACGGTTCGGGTATTTCTTGATCAGCCGAAGTTCCTCAGCCATGGGGGTGGGCCTCTTTGCAGTTGGCTTTCATGGACGGGGCGGTCTTTTGGCAGTCCGCCGATCCTCCGTCGGCAACGGGTCAAACCGTTGATAAATCACTGTAACGGAAGAATGGTGCGGCGCGCAAAAAAATTGTTGACAGGGGGTTTTCCGGTCCCTACCATCGGCCTTGTGCATTGCATCAACTCGTCTCCTAAAGAGATGAGGGTCTGCTAAAAGTCCACATTGCACCAAGGGATTACTGGTGAAAATCGATCAAAGCTTCGTTGCCGCAGTGAACAATGCCGGACTGGGCGTCGCCCTGGCGGCGGCGGAGGCCGGCTACTCGGCGTCGGAGCGGTTGGCGAATCTGCAGCTCGAGTCGGCCAAGGCGCTGCTGCAGGAGTCCTTCGAGCAGGCCCGTCAACTGGCGGCGGCGAAGGATGCCGGTGACGCTGTCGGCATGCTGACCGCATGGTCGCAGAGCAGTGTGGAAAAACTTTCGGGCTACTCGCGGAATTACGTTGCGATCGCTCAGGATGCGCGGAATCAGGTTTTGAAGTATCTGGACGAAGAGGGCGCCCCGCTCCAACGCCAGGTGCTCGAATCGATCGAAAAGTCAGTTCTGCATGCGCCGATTCCCGGCGGTGAGGCATTGACGGCAGGCATGAAGGTGGCGATCACGACTGCAACGGCAGTCATCGACGCCCTGCAGCAAGCGATGAATCAGATGACCGAATTTGCCGGTGCTGGCCTGAAGCCGGTGCCCATCAGCGCCGCCGTTGCATCGGTGGTGCCGCGCGTGAGACGCGCAGGCTGAAGTCTCCTCCCCCTTTATCGAAAGATAAGGGTTCAACCCCGGTAGGCAACTACCGGGGTTTTTTTTCGTGCTGCCCGTCCGCGATCACTGCATGTGCTGGCCGCCGTTGATCGAGATGTTCGCGCCGGTCACGAATGCCGCCTCGTCCGATGCCAGGTAGATGATGAGGCCGGCGACTTCCTCGGGCTTGCCGAGGCGGCCCAGGGGAATCTGCGGCAGGATCTTCGTTTCGAGGATCTCCGGAGCGATCGCCGTCACCATCTTGGTGCCGATGTAGCCGGGCGAGATCGTGTTGACCGTCACGCCTTTCTTCGCGACCTCGAGGGCCAGCGCTTTGGTGAAGCCATGCATGCCGGCCTTCGCGGCCGAGTAGTTGGTCTGTCCGAACGCGCCCTTCTGGCCGTTCACCGACGAGACGTTGATCACGCGACCCCAGGATCGCTCGACCATGCCGTCCATGACCTGCTTGGTCATGTTGAAGCAGCTGTCGAGGTTCGTGCGGATCACCGCATCCCAAGCGGCCTTGTCCATCTTCTTGAAGGTCATGTCCTTGGTGATACCGGCGTTGTTCACCAGCACGTCGACCGGACCGACTTCCTTCTCGACCTGGGCGTTGGCGGCCACACAGGAATCGAAATCGCCGACATCGCACGGCACCGCATGGAATGCGTAGCCGCGCGCCTTCATGGCGGCCAGCCACTCAGACGACGTCTTGTTGGATGGGGAGTAGGTCACCACGACCCGGTAGCCGGCGTCGGCCATCTTGGTGCAGATCGACTCCCCGAGGCCACCCATGCCGCCGGTGACCAGCACGATTCTTTTTTGCATCTTGTCCTCCCACTTTCAGGTTCGATTTGAGCTGTCGTTCTGATGCTGCGTCGCAGTGGCCGGAACCTCCTTTACGTAACGGCCCGGTGCCGGTTCGATCACGGGATGTCGATCGTTGCCAAGTCCCACTGGGGCGCGGACCCGGCGACCGCACCGGTCGTCGATCCATGCGCCCCAATCGTGCCACCAACTGCCGCGGTGGTGTAGCGCAGAATCGAACCACTCTTCCGGTTCGGTCGACGAAGCGGTGTTGTCCCACCAGCCGCGGCGATCGAACTTTGCGGAGTTGATCACACCCGCCACATGGCCGCTCTCGGTCAGCACGAAGCGGCATTCCCCCGACAGAAAACTCAGTGTGCGGAATGCGGAATTCCACGGAACGATGTGATCGTCCTTCGCCGCCAGCACGTACGCGGGGATCGCGATGCGATCGAGGTGGATCGGCTCGCCGAGCAGCGTGAGCGCACCGGGATCCTTCAGCCGGTTCTCCAGGTACATGTTGCGCAGGTACCAGGCGTAGAGGCGGCCCGGCAGATTCGCGCTGTCGCTGTTCCAGTGCAGCAGGTCGAACGCGCGCGGGGTCTCGCCGAACAGGTAGTTGTGTTCGACGAAGAACCAGATCAGGTCGCGCGCGCGCAGGCTCGCGAATGCGGAGGCAAGCTGCGACCCCGGCATCACGCCGCCGTCGGCGAAGTCGCGTTCGCGCTGCGCGACGCTCGCTTCGTCCACGAACACCGCGATCTCGCCAGGATCGGAGAAGTCGAGCAGCGTGGCGAGCAGCGTCAGATGAGCGATGCGCTTGCCGCCGCGTGCGGCTTCGACGGCCGCGGCGCACGCACTCAATGTGCCGCCGACGCAGAAGCCGAGGACGTTGGCATCCTGCGTCTCGGCGATGTCGAGTGTCGCGTCCAGCGCGGCGAAGAAGCCTTGCTCGAGATAGTCTTCCCAGGTGGCGCCGCCCAGCTCCGACGGGATGTTGCGCCACGAAACCATGAAGACCTGCTGCCCTTGCTCCAGGGCGAAGCGCACGAAGGAGTTCTCGGGGCGCAGGTCGAGGATGTAGTACTTGTTGATGAACGGCGGCACGATCAGCAGTGGCCGCGCGCCAACTTTCTCGGTGAGCGGCGTGTACTGGATCAACTGCATGATCGGCGTTTCGTGCACCACCGCGCCGGGTGTCACGGCGAGGTTGCGGCCTACTTCGAAGGCGCCGCCGTCGCTCATGGAAATGCGCCCGCGTTCGAGATCGGCGCGCAGATTCTCGAGTCCGCGTTGCAAGGTGGCACCGCCGCTTTCCAGCGCCGCCCGGATCGCCTTCGGATTGGTCGCCAGGAAATTCGCGGGTGCCGAGGCCTCGGCCCATTGCCGCAACGCGAACGCTACGCGCCGGCGCGCCTGGGGTTCGATGTCGAGCGCTGCGGGCAACTGCTCGGTCCAGCGGGTCATCAATCGATGCTGGTCCTCGAGCAAGGCAAAGAACGGCAATTTCGCGTCGGGTTCTGCGGTTGCCGGCGGCGCATCCAGCGCGCGACGCCACAATGCCAGCTGCTCGGTGTAGAACTCCCGCTGCAGGGCCGCCAGGCGCTCCGGCGCTTGCTGCATGGTGCGGGCCCACGCAAGGGCGAGGGCGGGGCCGTCGGCGAGGGCTCCCGAGGCCGGTTGGACGAGTGCCTTCAGGGCCTCGGCGTTGGCGTCGAGGAACTGCTGCAGCGACAATGCGGACTCGGGCGACACGGGCATCGGCGAACTTCGCGCACGGTGTTCCATTCTCTTGGTGCCGCCAGCGAGCGGTCAAGCATGTACATCGTCGCCATCGCCTGGATCTACGTCACGCTGCTCATGGCTGCCACCGAACGCAGCCTGGTGGCGGGCGTGATGACGTTCCTCACCTACGGTCTCGGGCCGCTGCTGCTATTCCTTTGGCTCTTCGGCGGGCCGCGGCGTCGCCGGGCAGCTGCGAGAGGGCAGATCCCTTCGGGAGATGCGCCGCAAGCCCGCACGGGGGGACGCACCTCAGTGCCCGGCGACGTGGCCCACGAACCAGATGGTGCCGACGCCAAGGCCGATAAATAGGGACTGCTGGAGGGTCGAACTCAGTTCTGCGCGGCGATGCAGCCCCGGGATGAGATCGGCCACGGCGACGTAGAGCATGCTTGCGGCAGCCACGGCCACGAACAACGGCACCAGGCCCATCAGCGGGGTGAGTGCGAAATAGCCGATCAGTCCGCCTGCGACCATCGCGAGCCCGGTGAGCAGGTTGTAGGCGAGCGCCTTGCGGCGCGAGAAACCCGAATGCAGCAGGATCACGAAGTTCGACAGCTCCTGCGGAATCTCGTGGGTGATGATGGCGACGGCCGCGATCAGGCCGAGCTGGAAATCCGCGAGGAAGGCTGCGGCGATGAGGATGCCGTCGACGAAATTGTGGAAGGTGTCGCCGATCAGGATCAGCGCACCGCTGCGGTTGTGTTCGTGCGCCGGGCCGGGCGGATCGTGCGCCTCGCAGTCCTCCACATGGCAATGGCGCCAGAGCACCAGCTTCTCCAGCACGAAGAAGGCGAGGATGCCGCCCAGCACGGTGGCGGTGACGGCTTCGATGCTCGATGCCTGTTGAAAGGCATAGGGCAGGATCTCGAGGAACACCGCGCCCAGCAGCGCACCGACGGCGAAACTCACCAGCAGTGGCACCCGCGCAGCGGTGGCCCCCAGCGAGAGCAACGCAGCGAGCAGCACCGACAAAAGGCCGCCCGCCAAGCACGCCACAACGATCGCCAACAGAGTGTGCACGAGACCGCGAGCCCGGTGAAAACGCAACAGTATAGCGTTTGCGCTTCAGCGGCAGTACGCGCAGCGGAGTCGAACCGCCGTCAGCCCTCGCCGGGCCTGCCATCGGCCGGAGGCCGATGGCCTTCGTCAGGCACAGACAGTCCGCAGGGACTGTCTGTGTCCGGACTCAGCCCGCAAGAGGGCTGGCCCCCGGGGGGAGAGGCCGCAGGCCTATCGGGGGGGACGTTACCTTCCAGCCCTCGCCGGGCCTGCCACCGGCCGGAGGCCGATGGCCTTCGTCAGGTACAGACAGTCCGCAGGGACTGTCTGTGTCCGGACTCAGCCCGCAAGAGGGCTGGCCCCTTGGAGGGAGAGGCCGCCAGGCCTATCGGGGGGCGTCATCTCAGCCCTCGCCGGGCCGCCCCAAGAGGGCTGGCCCCCTGGGGGGAGAGGCCGCCAGGCCTATCGGGGGGAGTCATGTATCGATCCAGAGGAACGCGCCCATGCGGCCGCTGATGCGGTCGCGCCGGTGCGAGAAGAAGCGGGCGGGGTCGGAAACGGTGCACAGGCCGCCGCCGTGAACTGCCTCCACGCCGGCGCGCTTCAATCGCTGGCGCGCGAGAGCAAAGAGGTCTGCCAGCCACTTGCCCGCGTATAGCGGGCGGAAGGCAGAGGCTGCCGTGGCATCGTCGGCCACGAACGCTGCACGCACTTCGTCACCCACTTCAAAAGCGTCCGGTCCGATGGC